>JAUSAZ010000059.1 GCA_030652255.1 Myxococcales bacterium
AGCGCGATCTGGGTCATCTCGTCGAAGTGCGAGTGGTACATGAAGGTGCCCGGGTGCCGGAGCGTGAACTCGTACATCCACGTCTCCCCCGGGGGGATGGGGCGCTGGGTGAGCCCGCTCACGCCGTCCATCCCGTTGGGCAGCACGATGCCGTGCCAGTGCACCGTCGTCGGCTCGGGCAGACGGATGGTGACGTACATCCGCAGCCGGTCGCCCTCGACCAGCTCGAGGAGGTCGCGGGCGTGGTCGGTGCTGCGGCCGGCACCGGCGCCACAGGCGCGCCGTGCGCTTCGTGGGTCGTCGCCGCGCCGCCCGCCTGGAGAAACGATCGTCGGTTCATGGGATCAGTGACCTCCTGAAGACGCGCCGGTCGCGCCCATGGGTGCGTCGGCGGACATGGGCTCTGCGGTGCCGACCCGGCGGCCCGCGAAGAGGGCGTCGGTGCCCGCGGTGGCGGTCCAGAACTCCCGACGCACCTCCGCGCGGCGGAGAGTGGCGTCGAGCAGCTCGCGCCGGGCCTGGAGCAGCTGGAAGACCGAGACCTGCATCGCGGTGTACTGGAGCAGCGTCTCGCGCAGCACGCGCTCGCGCGCCGGGACGATCACGCCGTCGTACTGCCGCGCGCGGGCGTGCGCCGAGCGCAGCCGGTTGCGGGCGTCGCGCGGGCCCGAGCGCAGGTCCACGGCGCTGGCGTGGTAGCGCTCCAGCGCCGCGTCGAACTACGCCCCGTACGCGGCCGTCGCGCCACGGCGCTGGTCGAAGATCGGCAGCGTCACGCGGGCCCCGCCGACGTCGCGGAGCGACGCGCGGAGGTGGCGGTTGTTGCGGAAGGCGACCCCGACCGCGGCATCCGCGGTGAGCGGGCGGGACAGCACCGCCTGTAGCACCGCCGGGTCGTGGTCCTCGGGAGGGGGTCGATTCACGCGGCGCGCGCGGCGGCGGGGTAGCCCTTCGCGGTCAGCGCGCTGGCGAGCTGGTCGGCGCTCACCCGCGCCGGGTTGTGCCGGACGCGGACGGTCTTGTCGGGCAGCGAGGGATGGACCTCCTCGACGCCATCGAGCGCGTCGAGGGCCTTGGCGATGTGACGGACGCACGACCCGCAGTTCATGCCGCGGACGTCGAGCAGGGTCTCGTTGTGGTTCATGGCTTCTTCGCTCCTGCGGGCCGCGTCGTCTCGGCTCGCACCCTGGCAGACGCACGGTCCCTCGGCGTCTTACAGGCGCGCCGACATCACAGGCGCACGCGTCGCAGGTGGGGCGCGTTGGCGATCACGGAGACGCGGCTGAGACTCATGGCGACGGCCACCAGCATCGAGGCTGCGTTTCGTAGCCCATTGGTTCAAGTGTCCGGCGGGGCGGCGCACCTACGGTCTGGACTCCTCGACCGCACAGGGAGTTCCCATGACCACTTCATCGATTCGCCGTTCGCCTCGCTCGTTCCGCTTCACGGTACGCGCCTTCGCGCTGCTGGCCCTCGCCGCATTGATGGCCTGTTGTACGCGCCTCACCCCGACCGTCGACCGGGTCGCCGGCCGCTCCGTCGAGCTCGTCGAGGCCGGCTCCGGGGAGGTCACCGTCGTCTTCGAGTCCGGCCTTGGCGACGACTGGGAGCCCTGGGACGACGTCGCGAGCGAGGTCGCCCTCCGCACGCGGGTCTTCGCGTACTCCCGCCCCGGCTACGGCGACAGCGACGCCACCCCGTCCCCTCGCGACGCGGCCACCATCGTCGCGGACCTCAAGGCCTTGCTCGCGGCCCGGGGCGTCGCGCCCCCGTACCTGCTCGTAGGCCACTCCTTCGGCGGCACGTACATGGAGCTGTTCGCGAAGTCCCACCCCGAGGAGGTCGTCGGGCTCGTGCTCGTCGACTCGCGCCATCGGGACTTCACCGCCGCCTGCGAGACCGCCAGGATCGGCGGCTGCAGCATCCCCGCGTCCGCCGTCTCTTCGCTGCCCCAGGTGGAGCGAGACGAGTTCCAGGCCTTCGCGATGTCGTCCGGCGAGATCCACGCCGCGGGCGGGTTCGGGGCGTACCCCGTGCGCGTGCTCACCGCGACCTCGCACAACGGCGGCTCCGCCGCGTTCGAAGCGCTCTGGACGTCCATGCATGGGTCGCTCGCGCGGGAAGCTGCGAATGGCGAGCAGGTCGTGTTCAACGGCGCGGGCCACTACCTCCAGATCGAGGAGTCCGAGGCGGTCACGCAGGCCATCCTGCGGCTATTGCCCGCGCCCCGGCCCTGAGGCCAGCGCCGACCTCCCGCCGCGACCCTCCCCGCGATCGGCCTGCGGTAGCGTCGGCGGCATGCGGGCGCAGGCGCACGGACGGATCCTGTTCTGGGAGGTCGCGAGCTTGTGGATCCTCCGCGCGCCGCCCGGCCAGACGTACCCGAAGACGGACCTCCACTCCCACCACGTGATCCAGGTGACCGTCGCGCTGCGCGGGCGCGTCGCCTTCGACGGCGAGGCCGAGGAGCGCGACGGGCCCGTGACGGGCGACGAGCGCGACGGGGACGACGAGCCGGTGTGAGGGGGAGTTTCACCAACGTTGGTGAAACCGACGGCGCGAGCGCCGAGGTGCGCGGGGCGGCGACGGGCGAGCGAGCGGCCACGACCCCGGAGCTGCCGCGAGCGCGAGGTCGTCGCTTCGCCGGACGGCGACCGCGGGCGGCGGGCGGAGGGCCGCGCCTGCCCACCGTCGTCCTGCGGGAGGGAGGTCCGGGATTGCATCGACGACATCGACGCTGTCAGGAGGTCAGAGGCGGCCGCTCTGCCAGCTCACGATTCGACCTGATGCGCGTCGGGCCCTCGCCCCGACCCTGTCGCACGAATGCGAGGTAGCCCTTTCGTTCAATCGGCAACACCGGGGGCGGTCGTACGGTGGCCACTCCTCGCTACACCCAACCAGGAGACACTCGCATGCGTTACTTCGTCCTCGGCGCCACCGGCAAGACCGGCACCCAGTTGCTGGACCTTGCCCTCCAGAACGGCCACCACGTCACCGCTTTCGTCCGCTCGCCTCAGAAGCTGCCCAAAGACCGCCCCGGCCTCACGGTGATCCAAGGCAGCCCCTCGGACGTGCCCGCCATGGCCCGGGCCATGGTTGGCCACGATGCCGTCTTCTCAGCCCTCGCGCCGAGCATGGGCGAGACCCTCAGCGCCCCCTCCAAGCGCAGCTGGACCATGGCCGGCCACGCCGCGAACATCGTGCAAGCCATGCAACAGGCCGGGGTCAAGCGCCTGCTGGCCTTCAGCTCGGCGGGGCTCTTCCCGGGGCAGAGCCTCTTCGTGCGCATGCTCAGCTTCCCGGCTCGGCACCACATGGCGGACCTCAAAGCGATGGAGGAGGCCTACCAGGTCAGCGACCTCGAGTGGACGCTGCTGCGGCCGACCTGGATGACAGCGGGAGACAGCGACGCCTACCGGGTGACGGCAGGAGCACTGCCAGAGGGCTCGAAGGCGATGCACTTCCGAGGGCTGGCCAGATTCATGTTGGATGCCGCGGCCGAGGGAAGTCACCGGCGCGAGGTCCTGGGCATCGGGCGCTGAGCGGGCGGAGCCGCCACAACCGGGGTGGATGGGATGGTTCCCGCTTATGCGAGAGAACAAGACGGCTTTGAGGTCCAGAGAGTGGCGATCCACGACCGAGTCGAGAACGACCGAATGCCGCGAGCTGTCGCCGGCCGCTTCGAGTGCGACAGTCCGATCCGGGGAGCGATCACCTGGACCCGCGTGCCGGGACTGAAGACGGACGCCCGATGCCAGAACGATCTGGCCGGGTGGCTGGTCGGAGTGCGTCTTGACATCTCCTTCCATAGAAGGGCAACCAACGCCCCACTCCCTCTGGCATCGGTGCGTGCGAGGCGACGAAACTCCGCTGTATGCGAAACGCGCTCGTGAGTGGCGGACACCGAGAGCTCCCTCGCGCCCGCTGGAGAGCTCGCTGGCGATCGCGTGGAGCTCGCGGTCGGGCCCTTCGCGGACGAGGGCGCAGCGATCGCGATCGAGTCGTTGCCCTACTCGCGGTCGCCGATGAAGCGGGCGACACGGTCCGCGTGGGGCACCCTGCGCGTGACCCGGCGCCAGCCCACGCAGGCCTCCGCCGTGGCGACGCGCGCCCCCGTGCCCCCGCTCGTGCCGCCCGGCCCCGTGACGCCGACGCGAACGGTCCCCCTCCGGGGCGAGGATGACGTTCCACGGACACGACTGGTTGATCAACGGCGAGCCCCACAACCGCGACGCGCCGGTCAGGGTAGGTGACCTTCAGCTCTGGGAGATCGTGAACGAGACCGGTCTCGATCACCCCTTCCACCTGCCCGGCTTCTTCTTCCAGGTCGTGGCCATCGACGGCGCGCCGGTCACCCCCCGATCGTGGGAGGACACGGTCAACGTGGTCGCGAGGCGCCGCCTGACGATCGCCTTCCGCGCCGACGAGCGCCCCGGCGAGTGGACGTACCACCGCCACATCCTCGAGCACCACGAGACGGGAATGATGGGCCGCTTCGAGGGCGTGCGCTGACGGGGAGACGCTCCAGAACGGCCCGCACCGCCACCCGTTCGCGTCGACCTCGGCGTCGAGACCACCGCGATCCATCGGAGGTCGGCATTGGGGTAGCGTTGGCGGCATGCGGGCGCAGGCGCACGGACGGATCTTGTTCTGGGAGGGCGGGAGCCTGTGGATCTTCAGCGCGCCTCCGGGCCACAGGTACCCGAAGACGGACTTCCATTCCCACCACGTCATCCAGGTGACCCTCGCGCTCCGCGGGCGCGTCGAGTTCGACGGCGAGGCCGGGAGCGTCAGCGGCGTGGCGGTCGCGATCGCTCCAGACACGACGCACGCCTTCGAGGCGGACGGGCTGGTCGCTCACCTGTTCGTGGCCTCCGACGGTCGGGCGGGGCGGCAGATCGCGCGCGGGTTGTTCTCGGAGGGTGGCCCCATCGCACCGATTTCGGCGCACCGGCTGGGCGACTTCCCCGCGAGGCTGCGGGCGGCCTTCGAGGATCCGCAGCAGAGCGACGAGGACCTGCGGACGCTGGGCCGGGGACTGATCGCGCAGCTCGCCGGGGGATGCGTCGATGCGAGAACCCCCGATCCGCGAGTCCAGAAGATCATCGCGTGGGCGGCGGCTCGCCTCGACGACCAGGCGGTGAGCCTGGGCGACGTCGCCGCGTTGATCGGTCTGTCGCCGGGGAGGGCACGCCATCTGTTCGTCCAGCAGACGGGGATGCCGTTTCGCACCTACCTCCTCTGGCTGCGACTCGTTCGCGCGGTCGAGCTCTTCGCTGGTGGCGTGTCGCTGACGGAGGCGGCACACGCCGCGGGCTTCTCGGACTCCGCGCACCTGAGCCGGACCTTCCGGCGCATGTTCGGCATCGCCGCCGCCTCGCTCCGCCTTTCGTAGCCCCTTCGTTCAAGTGTTCGACGGCGCGGCCGACTACAGGTCGAGTCCTCTCGAACTCACTCTGAGGTTCCATTCGCCATGACCGCGTCCACGTTCTGCCTGGCCAGCGCAGGGTCGTTCTTCTTCCTCGGGCTCGTCTTCGGCGCATGGAAGTACGTGTGCATCGCTCGCAGCGAGGACGCGCAAGCGCCACCGTATGTCGACATCGCTCACCGCGCCGCGCTCCTCTACTCCTTCGCCTGCGCGCTGCTGGCGCAGCTCTGCCGAGTGAGCGCCTGGAGCGACGCGGTCAACCTCGTCGCCGCGGTGGTGCTCGTCTCCTACTTCGCGGCGGCGGTGCTCGGCTACGCGGTGCACGGCGCGTTGCGGGACACGGACAATCAGCTCAAGCGTCCGCACCGGCTCGGCACGAAGACCATCGGCAACCGGGTGATGCTCACGTTCATGGTCTCGCTGATCGCGGCCGAGATCGGCGGCTTCGTCGTCATCTTCAGCGGCTTCCTCGCGGCCGCGACCGCGACCGCAGCCACCGCGCCGACATGCGGAACTCCTGGAGGAGGCTCCGGCCGATGACACCCGACCCGCACGCTGACGTCTCCCAGCGACTGGTGGACAGCGCGGCCCACGTCGTCCTCCTCGAACGCGGTCACTGCGCGTCTCGCAGGAAGGGCAGCAGGCGTGACGACCTGCGACACACGCGTAGAGGTCGATGCCCTTCGTCGCGACGATGACATTCTGCACGACCGGATCGCGGTGGAACATCGGGAAGAGCGCGAGGATCTCCGCGAGAAGGTGGGGCTCCAGAGGACCTCCGTCGGCGCCCCTTGGGTCAGCCCGTTGCGAGGGGGTGCTCGGAGAAACACGATGCGTCGCGGTGGTCGGCGGGCAACCCACTCCACATGAACTGCGAGAGAGCCCAGGTTATTTGTCGCCATCAAACCTTCAACGAAAGTCAAAAGAGGGAATCCCATGAACGCACTGACCCAACCGATGATGCAGTCTCAGACGATGCAGGCGATCCTGCAGACGACGTATGGCACGGCCGACATGCTCCAGCTCGGCACGCGCGCGCGGCCGGCGGCCGGAAAGGGAGAGGTGCTCATTCGCGTGAGCGCGGCGGGAATGGATCGCGGTACCTGGCACCTTATGGTCGGCCAGCCGTACGTGATGCGGCTCGTGCTCGGCTTCCGCGGCCCGAAGAACCCGGTGCCCGGCCTCGACGTCGCAGGCACGGTCGTGGAGCTCGGCGCCGGCGTGACGCGCTTCAAGCTGGGCGACGAGGTGTTCGGCATCAGCAAGGGTTCGTTCGCGGACTACGCTCGCGCCCGCGAGGACAAGCTCGCTCGCAAGCCCTCGAACTTCAGCTTCGCGCAGGCGGCGGTCACCGGCGTCTCAGGGCTGGCGGCGCTCCAGGCGCTGCGCGACGCGGGGAGGGTGAAGGCCGGTCAGCGCGTGCTCGTCATCGGCGCGTCGGGTGGCGTGGGCAGCTACGCGGTGCAGCTCGCGAAGGCCTTCGGCGCCGAGGTGACCGGCGTCTGCGGCACGGCCAAGCTCGAGTTCGTCCGCTCGCTTGGCGCGTCGCGCGTGATCGACTACACGAAGGAGGATTTCGCGAGCGGGCCCGAGCAGTTCGATCTCATTCTCGACATCGGGGGCAATTCTCCGCTCGCGCGGCTGCGCCAGGTGCTCACGGCGACCGGGACGATCGTCCTCGTTGGGGGCGAAGGGGGCGACGCGCTGACCGGCGGGATGGATCGCCAGCTCGGCGCGATGTTCCGCTCGCTCTTCAGCAAGCAGCGCTTCGTGATGAAGCCCCCGAACGAGAACGCGGCAGACCTCGAGGTGCTGCGTGAGCTCGCCGAGGCGGGGAAGTTCTCACCGGCCATCGACAGCACGTGGACGCTGGCGCAGGTGCCGGACGCGATGCGCCACTTGGTGGCGGGAAAGGTCGCGGGGAAGATCGCGATTTCTCATGCTCCCTGAGCCACGGCCGCGAACGCGAGCGTCGCATTGGCAGGGCGCACACAGACCGCACGGTGGGTACACAACAGCGCGACCGTCGGGGGCGCGCAGAGACCGCTTGACGACCAGGGCCACCGGATGCCTTATCCACTCGGGAGTTCTGCGTCTTACCAATCGAAGCGTGATGGAGCGCGCCCTCAAACCCGCGAGAGCTGTCATGGACAATCGAACCGAGACCCGGAACGAGTGTCACTACGCGCAGGCTGGTCACACGACTCAGATGATGGGCCGCTTCGACGTGCGGCCTTCGGATGAACCGTCTCATCTCCATTCGCCTTCGCCGGTGTCCGGAGGTCGTCGATGACGCGCGTACCGCTGTCGACGCCGGAGCGCATCGCCTTCCTCGGGCTCGCAGCGCAGCTGGTGTTCACCCTGGCGATCGTCCCGGTGTCACCGTTCGGACGGATCGTCGAGCCGATCTACCTCGCGACCGTCAGCTCTTCCGCGCTCACCATCGCGCTCGCGGTCCTGCGGCTGCGCGCCAGACGCGACGTCCGCATCGAGAAGCTGCTGCTCGCGTTGTTCCTCGGCGGCATGCCCTTCATCTACACACTCACCGCATTGCGTAACGGCGCGAGCGGCAATGTGCTCGCCATGGAAGGGACCGCGATCCTGGTGTTCGGCGCGATGGCGGTGGTCGGACTCATCGGCTCGCCGTGGTTTCTCGTCGCCGGCATCGCCGGACACGGCCTGCTGTGGGACGCCTCGCACCATGTGACCCACCTGGTGGTCCCTGGCTGGTACGCGGTCTTCTGCCTGGTCGTGGACGTCATATTGGCCGCGTATGTCGCCACCCAGGTACCGGCGTATTCGACCGGTGGAAGTCGAGCTCGATCGCGCGATTGACGACCAGATCACGACCGCGTGGGAGGGGTGGGAATGGAAGTCCGTCTTCGGGTACCTGTGGCCTGGAGGCGCGCTGAGGATCCACAAACTCGCACCTTCCTCGGGCGTTCAACATCGGTCATCAGCCCCGTCCATGTGGGGTCTTGATGGCGGCGGCGAAATGCGATTCAGTAGAGAGGGGCAATCATGACCGACCATCACCATCAGACCGATGCCGCCTCCTCCAACAAAGAGGAGAGCGCCGCCGCGTACGCCGCGGCCTACGCCGCAGCGCAGCCCGACCCGGGACACCGGGTCGTGGCCGTCGAGATCGAGGCTTGCGAGTTCGACTGGGAGTTCGTGCCGGGGGTTACCACGCGCGCCTGGGGCTTCAATGGATCGGTCCCGGGTCCCACCCTCGAAGCCACGGTGGGAGACGTGCTCGAGATCCGCCTCACCAACCGCCTTCCCGAACCGACCGTGGTGCACTGGCAC
This sequence comes from Myxococcales bacterium, assembly GCA_030652255.1. Classification (GTDB taxonomy): domain Bacteria; phylum Myxococcota_A; class Polyangia; order Polyangiales; genus SCUS01. The sequence goes on from JAUSAZ010000059.1 coordinate 8,738, forward strand.
GGCCTCCGGATTCCGGCGGCCATGGACGGGACGGAGATGGTCCAACGGCCCGTAGGTCCAGGCGAGACCTTCATCTACCGGTTCCGTCTGCCGGACGCAGGCACCTTCTGGTACCACTCGCACTTCAACGAGACGGTGCAGATGGAGCGCGGGCTCTACGGCGCGCTCATCGTACGCGCGCCCGACGAGCCGGTGTTCGACGCCGATCGCACCCTGGTGCTGGACGACGTCGAACTGGACAAGAACGGCCAGATCAAGCCCCCCGGCTGGTGGATCGAGTCCCATGACGGCCGCGAGGGAAGCACCCGCCTCGTGAACGGCAGACAGGAACCCGAAATCCGGATGGCTGCGGGGCAGGTCGAGCGCTGGCGCATCGTGAACGCCGCCAGCGCGCGGTATGTGCTCTTCTCGGTCGGCGGTCGGCCTTTCAAGATCATCGGCACTGACGGCGGCTTGATCTCCGCGCCGGTCGCCGCCACCAGGGTGCTGCTGCCTCCCGCCGATCGCGCCGAGATCGCCGTCGGCCCCTTCGCCGCGGGCGAGACGCTTCGCATCGAGACCCTGCCCTTCAACAGGGGATCGTTCAAATCTCACAGGAAGCCGGAGTTGTTCGCCACGGTTCAGGTGGGAGCCGCCGCGCCTTCCAGGGCACGACTCCCGGACCGGCTGCGGGAGATCGAGCCGCTGGTGACGGGGCCCGTCACCCCGAATCGCGAGGTGCGCCTCGGGTTCGGCCTGGGATTGAAGCACGGCGTCGAGTTCAACATCGACCACGAGCAGCATCACCACGCCGAGCCGGTCCGAGTCGGGGAGCTACAGGTCTGGGACGTGGTCAACCGCTCGCCGGTTCACCATCCCTTCCACCTGCATGGCTTCTTCTTCCAGGTGCTCGAATTGAACGGTAAGGCACCCGAGTTTCTCTCTTGGGAAGACACCGTGAACGTGTCGGCGTTCGGCAGCGTCCGCATCGCCTGGATGCCAGACGACCGGCCCGGGGGGTGGATGTACCACTGCCACATCCTGGAACATCACGCCGCCGGGATGATGGCGCACTTCGACGTAGTGCGCTGAGCCCGCGGGGCCGGGCCTCGGCGTGTGACACCTTCAGTCGGATGGTGGCGAACAGGCATTGTAGGAAGGTGCCCCGACGACCGGAGCGGTGGGTCAGGCCACGTCGGGCGCGGATGAGCGGAGGGCTCGATCGACCTCGGCTTGGACCAGGTCGGCGTTGATGGCGATCGCGGCGGCGGAGCCCGCGCCTGCGGCGGTGATCACCTGGGCCCGGGGGTCGGCGACGTTGCCAGCCGCCCACACGCCGGGGCTCGTGGTCCTGCCGGTGGCGTCGACCTTCACGAACCCGGTCTGATCCATCTCGCAGCCGAGACCGGCGAGGAGCCCGTCGGGGTGCGGGTGGATGCCCGGCCGGACGAACACCGCGGTCCGTTCGACGACTCGACCGTCGGCGAGCTCCACGCCCGTGAGGCGATCGGACTCGACGACGAGGCGCGTGACCTCGCCGGTCACGATCCGTATCCCGCGCGCCTCGAGCTGCTCGCGCTCCGCCGCGGTGGTGTCGTAGGCATGGGCGAAGAAGACGACGTCGGCGGACCACTGGCGGACGAGCAGCGCGTGCTGCACCGAGCCGGGGATGGAGCCGAGGACGCCGAGTGGTTCGTCGCGAACCTCCCACCCGTGGCAGTACGGGCAGTGCAGCAGGTCGCGTCCCCACCGCTCGCGGACGCCCGACACCTCAGGGATCTCGTCGCTCACGCCAGTCGTCACGAGCACCCGCCGAGCGGTCAGCTCCACGCCGCCCGACAGGACGACGCGATGCTCGATCCCGCCGGCACCCTCCGGGTCGTCGACGACGAGCACTTCGATGCACACGACCGTGCCGTCGAGGATCTCGACGCCGTAGCGGGCGACCTCGGCTCGGCCGACTGCCAGCAGTTCTCTGGGCGGCATCCCGTCGCGGGACAGGAACCCCTGCATATGGGCAGCGGGGGCGTTGCGGGGAGCTCCCGCATCGACCACCAGGACCCGGCGTCGGGCGCGACCCAGCACCAGGGCTGCGCTCAGACCGGCAGCGCCGCCACCGACGATCACCACGTCGTACTTCGTCGTCTCCATGTGAGATCACCTCCACGGTGAACGTCTCCCGATCTCGCCGACATGGCAACCAGCCGGTGCCACGACAACAAGGTGAGCGTTGGACAGCCGCGGCGTACACAGAGCGAACGGTGAGAACACAACGGGTGGGACCGTCTCGGTGCTCGTAAACAGTGGAGGGGGGTGCGGGGTCGTCAACGCTCACGACGCCGACGCGACTCACGGAGATCTGCGACGATCGAGAACTCACGAGATCACTTCGTCCATTGAGTGCGCTGGCGACTGCGGGCGACGGTGTGGGCTCCACACACCGACGAGAGACGCCGTCGGTATGCCTCCCTTGCGCGCTGCGCCTCGGGTACCGCGCCGACGATCCCGGCCTTCAGGATGTCCACGTGTGAGAGGTAGAGGCCGCGGTTGTTGAGCGCCGAGAAGATGCGGAAGGCCGAGTCCACGTCCGGCGTCCAGACGACCATGAGGAAGCAGTGGGTCACGATGAACTGCGCGAGGGGGGCGCGTCGCGAGGCGGAGCGGCCGTGGGAGGACACGATCCAGCTCCGGGGGAAGGAGCGCGTGCGTATCGCGTTCCGCCCCGGCGCGCCCCGGCCACTGGATGTGCCACTGCAACATCCTCGAACACGTCGACAACGGGATGATGGCCACCCTGCACGTGGAGCCCTGCGTCTCGCCTCCCCTCCCTCCACCCTCGAGGGCCTCGCCCCCGAGCACCGCACCCAGGCCGACGCCCTGCTCGACGCGGTCCGCGCCACGGCCCTCTGCGCCGCCGTCTCCGCCGCGCTCGCCGGGCGTCACGGCGCGAGCGACACGCCCGCGGCCGAGGCGGTGGCGGCGCTGGTGCTCGCGCTGCCCGACCGCACCTTCGAGGGCCTCTTGCCCGAAGCGCGCAGCGGCCTCGATGCGCTGCGCGGCGCGGAGGCGCTCTCGCCGTCGCTGGGCGCCGAGGTCGGGGTCGTGCGCGTCGTCCCCTGAGCGTGCCCGCTCAGCCCCGCCGCCAGGTGCGGGTGACGTCGATGCCGTCGGCCCGCAGCCTCGCCTCATCCGCCGCCGCGGGTACGGTCCCGGCGGGCGCCTGGTACCAGCCCGCGGGGTCCGCGGTGCTCACGTCGTCGCGCACCTTGAGGACGGTGAACATCCCGCCCATGTCGATGTACGAGTGCTGCCCCATGCCGCC
>JAUSAZ010000080.1 GCA_030652255.1 Myxococcales bacterium
GGATGACACCGGCGCGGCCGGCGCCGCTGATCTCCGGCAGGGGCGGCACCGTGCGCATCAAGTTGGCACCCTGAGATTCGTCGGTCAGGAAGAGGGTCCATGACGAAACCCTCGCGTGACTCTCAACCTCCGACGACCTCACCCTCGGGATCCAGACGGCGCCTCCGCTTGAACGCGAAGTTGTCGTCGATGGGTGCCGCCCCGCCGCTGGATGTCCCGGCGCCGAACGACGCTGCCTTCTCCGAGACACTGCGGCTCACCGCGGATTCGCGCCTCGTCATGAGCACGGAGGGCAACCTGTCCCCCTTGTGGACGCGCATCGAGATCCGCCAGCCCGACGGCAGCTGGCAGGTGGATCCATCCCCCGGCCTGCTGATCGACGACGCTTATCTTGATCAGTTCCGCGATCGGCTGGTGGAGCGGATGTCGAGCGCCGGTGTCCTGCCCCCCCCGGTTTCGCTGATCGCCCTCGCAAGGCGTCACGAGTGGGACGCTCGCGACGGTAAACCGGAAGCCCTCGTGATCGCGAGGGTGCTGGAGGCGCTCGCCTTCGCCCTCCGCGACGATCCGGAGGCGGTCTCCCATTTCCACAACTTCGCGCACAACTACATGCTTCAACGCCGCCCGGGCAGTGTTCCGCGGGGCGCCGGAGACCTTCGGAACATGCGTTCGGGACGGCCGCCCGCCGCCGCGCAGAGACTCCTCGATTGCGCCGACACCACAATGCGCGAGCTCCCTCCACTTCGGCGAGAAGGTCCCACCGAGGAGGAGTTCGATCGATACCTCACCAAGGCCGAGACTCTGGCGTGGGAGGTCGCGGATCTGTTCCCGGCCCTCTACCCGAAGACCCCTCCAGAGCGTGAGCGCGTCGCCTGCGCGCTCGCCACGACGCTGAGCCAGATGGAGGACCGTGACGCAGAGCGCATCGCGATGGCAGCACTTCGCGCGTGCGGCATGCCCACGAAGCAGGCGTCCAACGCCTTCAACTACATCGACAAGAGGAAGAAGCGCGCCGCGGATCGGCAGCCTGCCCCGACCGACCACGCGCCTCGGTGACTCTCCGGCACTGTCAGGAGTCGCTGGCCGACGGTCCGGGCCTCTGCTCCGCTGCCGGGCATGACCCGACCGAGCAAAGCGAGCACCACCCCCGCAGCGGTCACGACGACCTCAGGCCGCGTCCGCTCCGGCGGGCGGAACGGTCGGGCCGATGAGCCGCTGGCTGACGCCGTGACCGCAACGGCAGACGTGCTCGTCGAACTGCCTCGGTTCCTCACCGCGCGGGACATCCGCGCCCAAGTGCCTGGCCGAAGCCTGCGGTGGATCTACGATCACATCAGCAGGGCCGGCGGGGCGAACGGCTTGATCCGCGCAGACCACTGGCTCCGCTACCTGGAAAGGCTCGCAACGTGGCAACCCTCCGACGAAAAGGCCCCTACTGGTACCTCCGCGACCGCTCTGGCGGCTGCGACACCGAGATCGCGACCGGCTGCACCGACCGCAAGGCGGCCGAAGTCTGGCAGCGGCAGTGGGAGCGCGACCGCGCCGACCCCGAGGGTGCTGCCCGTCGCGCGGCAGCGGCGAGCACGATCCAAGAGGCCGTAGACCTGGAGCACGCCCGCCACCTCGCCGAGGAGCGCGCGGGCAAGCTCGCGAGCGACACCGTCGCCTTCTACAAGCGCAAGCTCGGCGTGGTGCTCGACGTGCTCGGCGGGGACTTCCTCCTCGTCAACGTCACCTCCGCCACCACCGACCAGTACATCGCCACGCGCCGGGAGGACGGGGTCTCCGACCACACCATCTTCAAGGAGCTGCACGCCCTCAAGGGCGCGCTCGCGACCGCGCGGCGCGCGAGGCGCTGGTTCGGCCGGGAGGAGGACGTGATGCCCGAGCGCTTCTCGGCCAACTACCAGCCGCGCGGGCGGTTCCTCACGCTCGTCGAGGTGCAGCGGGTGATCGGCGAGCTCACCGTCGATCGCGCCGGCTGGGTCGCCCTCGCGGTCGGTGCCGGCGCCGAGCTCTCGGCCCTCCAGCAGGCCGAGCGCATCGACCTCGACCTCCCCCGCGGCCTCGTCCGCATCCGCGGGACCAAGAACGCCCGCCGAGACCGCGAGGTCCCGCTCGTGCTGCCCGTCTGCCGAGAGCTCGTCGAGCAGGCCTTCGAGTGGGGCCTCGGCACCGAGGGCAAGCTCCTCCGCCCCTGGCCCATGAACTGGCGCGACCTCCAGGACGTCGCCCGCGACCTCAAGATCGAGCCCTTCTCCCTCCACGCGCTTCGCCACACCTTCGCCGCGTGGCACCTCGCCGAGGGCGTCTCCTGGGACGACACCGCCCGGGCCCTCGGCCACGCCGACACCACGATGCTCCACCGCATCTACGGCCACCTCAGCGGGGAAGCCCTCCGCGATCGCCTGCTGCGCTCGCTGAATCCGGCCGAAACCAGTTCCCCGTATCTTCCCCGCCAGGGGGCGCCGGGGGCGCTTTTGGCGCGTCCGGCGCACGCACCCCTGAATTGCGAAAGCCCTTCCGGGGAAGGGCTTTCTGGGTACCGGCGGTCGGAATTGAACCAACGACCTTGGGATTATGATTCCCCGGGGCAAGGGGACCGGGGGACGCTGTTTTCCGTGGGGAAAGCGCGGGTTAACGCGCGGGAGAAGTAGGGCGTTGCCCAGCTGGTGCCCAGGTCCGGGCGGCGAGGCCGCTGGCGGCGGACCCCGAACGACCGGGCGTGCGACCCGCCCGAGCTGGTCGCGAGATGGGTCCGACTGGGTGATCTGGGTCGGCCCAGCTGTGGGTCGGCCCAACGCCCTACCGTTGGACATCTCGACGATCCTCCCCAGCGAGCGGGTGCGGTCGGCTCAATCACCGTGGGCTGTCGGCAATGTCCGCAACTTCGGCCTCCGGGGCGCCGAGCGCGAGGTGGTCGCGGACGTGGAGCACCTCGCGCCCGCCCTTTGCGAGCACCGCCACGACGGCGACGCTCATGCTCTCGTCGAGGACGAACCGCACGGGTGAGCCGGTCTTCCTCCGAATGGCGGCCTCGTAGGCGAGGGCCGCCTCGACGTTGGCACGGTCGAGGCTTGGGTAGGCGGCGAGGATCTCCTCGAGGCGCCAAGGGGCTGTCAGCTCCCGCCCATAGCGGCAGACCCCAGCACGAGACGGCGGTTTCTTTGCGCCCCGTCAACTTTCGGGCAGGGTCGCCCCTATGGCTGACATGCGTTCAGGCACAAGACGCGCTCTTCCTTCCACGACTCCGGCGGTCCCCGCGCAACCGGCGCCGATCGAGTTTCTCGACCTTGCCCGGATCGAGCTGGCGCCGATCGACGAGTGGAGCTCGCTCTTCGACGAGACAGGCTGGCCGGATGGGCTCGCCAAGGGGGATCTGTCCCACGAGTCCATCGTAGCGGCGTTCAGCGGCGCGGCCCTGCCGGACCTGCTGCTCGATGCCCTACAGTGTGCTCTGGACCTCGGCACTCCAGACGGCGTTGACGAACTGCTTGCGGTCGCCGCGTCGCGCGGAGTCACGATGGCGTCGCTGGGCGTGACAACCAACCCGCTCACGTTTGTGCTCCGGCTTTGGTGCCGCCACCGTGGAAACCAGCGTCTGGCGGTGGTCCTCCGGCTCGCGCAGGTCTCCCGACACAAGCGTTCCGCCCCCCCAAAGAGCCGACGCGAATTCGCTGGCGCCGAGGCGCGCCCGTACCCGAACCGAGCGAAGGTCCTCGAACGCTTTCGGCCCGAGGTCGAGAGGGCCCTCAACGAACGCAACCTTGGTCCGATCCTCGAGTTCCTCGCGTACGACGAGGGTCGCGTGGTCACCCACGTTCTCGTCTACGCCGGCAGGGAACAGGAGCATCTCCTCGCCACGAAGCGCGGGCGCGAAATCCAGCGGTTGCGATTCGTCGTCTGCGACGTCATCCAGTACGACCCGCGTGACGGACGGCTCACCGTGTGCTCCAGGTCGCGAAGCCTCGTAGCAACGTACCGACAGCTCGCGGGGCAGGCCCTCTTCGGAGACCCGGAGTTCTTCGCGGGCGAGAATCTCTGGTCGCTGGAGGCGGTGAGGCGCGACGGCGCGGAGCGCCTCCTCAACCACAACATGGGCCACGAGATCTCCGTGGTGGTGCCTCACGACGTCGCCTGGCGGCAGGACGACAGCAACCGCGCCTACTTCGACGGCGACGGCTGCTTCGCGATGCTCGACGCACATCCATGGCGTACCGCAGGCAGCCTCACCCAAGTCTCGCTCGACGTACATTTCTGGGGCGCGGGACGCCGCCGCGCGCGGGTCGTGATCCGTCCCCCCAATCGTCTGGAAGTGCAACCGGAACGCTTCCGCGGACTGGTCGATCGCTACCTTCGCAACGTCGGCGTACGGAACGCACCGAGGCGTGCGTTGGACCTGTGGGCCGTGACCCGGGGCGTTCACGACGACGATGATGTGGTCGAGGCACTCGGGGCGAGCATCGACCGCCTCGGCGAGTGCGGGCTTCTTCGCTCCGCCGACCGCACGGCTGCGCGTGATCCAGCGAGCGGGCTCCACCAGGAGCTCGTCCCCGTCGATCTACCAGATGGCGCCGCGCTCGCGGCGGTGAGCGAGGACGAGACGGCGACCCCCGAACTTCTGCCGATCGAGGTAGGCGCTGGAAGCGTGGTCGAGGTAGCCGTCCTCGCGGACCTCATTGCGCGCGATCTCGCCCTCGCGTCGAGACCGCAGGAACTCTCGGTGAAGGGCTTCTACGATCTGGGCACCCGAGGTGTCGCTGACTCCGGCGGGATCGAGCAGCAGGTGCGGGTTTTCGTAGGTGTCCGGGAACCGCCCGAGGAGTCCGTGGCAAGGGATGCCCTACGAGACCGCTGCCGGGACGGCAGTCGGCCGGTGCTACTTGTCCCGGCTGGCCGACGCCCGTTCAGCGACGTCCCATCCGTCGAGTGCACGATCTGGTGCCCGCCGTTCAATACGTTCTGGCCCCGCATCCTGGCGGCGCTCGGACTCCACGGTGACGACCCCTGGGCGGAGGCGGAGCCAGGCATGGTCCTCCTCCTCCATCGCGAGCGGGAGGAGCTGCGGATCGACGGCGTGGTCATCGAAGAGCCAGGTGACGGTGGCTTCTTCTTCGCGCTTGCGTTGGCGCTGCAGAAGAAGGGCAAGCCCAAGACCGCTCAACAGATCGCAGCCAGCATCACGCGGAACTCCGAGGCGACGCCGCAGGCTGCATCTATGGCGAGGAACCGACTCTTGAAGGCGATCGACGCGAGCATGAAGCGCGCATCAACGATCTTCCCACCGTCCCGTCGCGCATCACTCTTCGTCGCGCGCAAGCGCGGAATCCGTGGGTGGGAGATTGGCGTCCCGTTCCAGATTCTAGGCGGGCCGCGTAACGAGTAACGCGCTGTAACGCGCGATCCGCCGCGCTGGTGTTCCGACGTTACTCCCGCGTGAGTGCACCTTCGTCGGCGAGGTCCAGATTCGCTGGGACCGCGATGGAGCAACGCCGACCGTGTCGGGCCGTGGCTCCTTCCATCCCGGAGACACCCGATGACCAACAACCCGAACGACTCGTCCCCCGACCACGACCTCGCCGAAGAGGCCGACCTCGAGCTGTACGCTGCCCGCGGCGAGAAGCCGCCGCGAGCGCGCACCTACGTCCTACGCATCGACGACGAGAGGTACCGCGTCAACGCACTCTCCATCACCGGACGCGGCATCGCCGACCTCGCCAACAAGCCCTCCGAGGCGTACGCGATCGAGCAGATCACGCGCGGAAAGCCGGCGCGCACGATCTGTCCCGACCAGAAGGTGGACCTGACCGCTGCGGGCATCGAGCGCTTCGTCACCCGCCCCGGCGTGACCTTCACCGTGGACCAGGAGGAGTGCCACGCTCCGACGCCGACCCTCTCGGTGCGCGAGGTTCTCTCGGACTACGCGAAGGTGGACCCCAACCTCACCACGTTGGTCGAACTGCGCGGGGATGAGCAGGTGAAGCACCCAGACCTCAACGAGGGGCTCACCCTCCGGCAGTGCGAGCGCTTCGTCGTCTTCCACAACACGCCGACGACGGTGTCGTGATGGAGTTTGGGATCACCCGAATGATTGGGGACCTCAAGGCCCTCGGCTTCAACAAGGTGGAGGCTGTGACCGCCTCCGATGGCACCCCCTTCGCCGTGCTGCGCGGGTTCGAGATCAAGCTCGGACGTTTCGCGGGGCGCGCGATCGACCTCGCGCTGCCGGCGCCCCCCAACTTCCCGCAGGGCGTCGGCGCGGCGATCCATGTCAGCACAGCGCCACAGCTCCTCCCCGACGGGAGCGTCGCTGGGCACCACAACGTGATCGCCAGCCCTCTTGGCGCCGAGTGGCGCTACTGGAGCCACAACTTCGGCTGGACAGGAGAGCGCACCACCCGCGAGCTCCTGGCTCAGGTGAACAGGATCTTCCATGACGCGTGAGCGCGAATTCGGCGTGGCCATGGCCGAAGACGTGGACGCGGAACTCTGCGACCACCTCCTCCGCCCGGACGGCCAGGAAGACCTCGCGTTCGCACTGTGGACCCCCTCGGCGGGTGCCACGCGCGACACAGCACTCCTGCACACGGTGGTGCTCCCGCGCGCGGGCGAGCGCGAGGTGCACGGCAACGTGCATTTCAATCCCGCCTACTTCGAGCGCATCGTCGCGGTCGCCGCGAAGCGGGGGTGTGGCGTCGCCTTCCTGCACAGCCACCCCGGCCCGGGGTGGCAGGACATGAGCTCGGACGACGTCGTTGCGGAGAAGAAGATCGCGGGCGCGTGTGCGGCGATGACCGGCCTCCCCCTCGTCGGGATGACGGTCGGCTCCAACGGCGTCTGGAGTGCACGCACGTGGGACCGTCAGGGTCCGCGACTCTACGACCGTGCATGGGCGCGCTCGGTGAGGGTCGTCGGCAGGCGACTCCGAGCCCACTTCGCAGATCACCTCGCGCCGGCTCCCGCGTTCCGCGAGATGTTCCGGCGCACGGTAACGGTGTGGGGTGCCGATCGGCACGCCGATCTCGCACGCCTGCGCGTGGGCATCGTCGGGCTCGGCAGTGTCGGGAGCATCGTCGCCGAGACGCTCGCGCGGATGGGCCTCTCCCATCTGACACTGATCGACTTCGACGAGGTGCAGCCGCACAACCTCGATCGGCTCCTTGGCGTCACCCGCAGTGACATTGGCGCGCTCAAGATTGATGTGATGGCACGCCAGGTGGAGGCAGCCTCCACCGCGGCGTCGATCGAGGTGCGACGGTCGGCGTTCAGCGTGGCGGAAGAGGAGGGCTACCTCGCCGCGCTCGACTGCGACGTGCTCTTCAGCTGCGTCGATCGGCCCCGCGCGCGGAGCATCCTCAACCACCTCGCTTACGCACACCTGATCCCGGTGGTGGATGGCGGGATCGAGGTGCGCTTCCGTGACGGCCGTTTCGTTGGCGTTGACTGGCAGCTACAGACAGTCGCGCCGACGCGGCCCTGCCTTCAATGCCTCGGCGCGTTCGACCCCGGTGATGTCTCGGCCGAGCGAGACGGGCACCTCGACGACCCGACCTACCTGGCGGGGCTTCCGTCCGACCACCGCTTCAAGCGCAACGAGAACGTGTTCCCGTTCAGCGCCAACCTCGCGTCCTTGGAGGTGTTGCAGTTCGTCGCCCTTGCCACCGGTATCGCGAACCAGCCGTACCTGGGTGTCCAGCGCTACCGCTACGTGCCCGGCGTAGTGACGACCGAAACCTCGCCTTGCTGTCGGAAGAGCTGCGAGGCCGTCACACTCACGGCCCAGGGCGACCGGCACTTCACGCTCTGGGACCGGGATCTCGCTGCAGAAGCGGCGCGACGCCGGCAGCAGCAACCCAGCCGCACCCTCACCAACGCCCAGGCGATCGACGGTCGCTAGCGCGCTCTGCGCGTCGCTGGGAGGTGCGCTCGAAACTGGCAACGGCGTGCGCAACCACCGCCCGTCGATCGACGAGAGTCCTGCGGAACCTGCCAACCCTGAGGTCAGCCTCGCGATCCGCCCCCGCCTCAGCCCGGTTGCGAGCTGACGGTCTGCTACGATGTCGCCAGCACATGTCGCCAGCTGGCAGGTGGCGAGATAGCTCACCAGCGGATGCCGCCAATGACCATCTTGCGTCGAAATCGCGCGACAATTTCGATCTCGCCAGCCCAGGTGCGATTCGCCAGGTTCTCGCCAGTTGCCAGTCGCCATCCAGCAGTACCGCCAGCAAGATCGCTGGCGAGTCGGCTAGCAAGATCGCAGGTAGGTCACGCTCACCACCCCGGAACCCGGAGCAGGTCGCGCACCTACCAGCGCCACGCAGCGTTCGCGTCGCGACTGCGACCGCCGCGTGTTGCACGGGCGCTCCGACCTCGACACGCCGTGCCTCCGCGGCCTCGGTGTCAGATCGTCCTTCACCGGGACCATCCGGGACCATCCGGGACCGTCGCAATACCCGCGCTTCGCCATCGCCACCGCATCGGGTCAGATGCATCAGCTCCCGCCGGGCGCCTGCTCGGCACTGCAACCCTGCCGTTCAGCAGCACCCAGATGATCCCCAAGGATCAGGACCCTATCTCCTAGAATAAGACGGCTGGGACGAGTGCGCCGAATTGACGCGCAAGGCGCGTGGCACACCTTCTGCTCCATTCGGGGCACCTACCGCTTGTCTCCGAGAGCGGCGACATGCTCGGTCCCCAGCCACCACCGGTGCGGTGGGCCTGTGGGCGAGGATGAATGCCACTCGCGAGGCTCCCGTACTGGCCAGTGTCGGCGGGGCACCAAGAACTTCAAAAATTTCCCCAAGGAGCATCATGTCACTTCGCTCGGACCTCGCCCGTCATCTGCTTCGCCTTCCGCTCGCGGGCACCATCCTGGCCTGGAAGGCCCACTACCCCACCGTGCTGAGGAACAACCGCGTCGTTCGGCATCAGATGGGGCGCGCCGGCATCCTGTTCGGCCGGGCGTTGGACCTGGCCGCGACGGTACCGCGACCGGTAGGCCGCCGAATGGGGCGCGCAACGGCCGGAGCCGCGCATCGATGGATGAAGAGAACAATGACGCCGGAGTCCTGGGCGTCGATGAGGGCGAACCTCGGCGAGCCGACGGTCGCGCCGAGCGCCGCGGAGCTCGACCTTCGCCGCCTATTCCAGGACGCAGCGGCGATGAACAGGAGGTGCGCGTACACGCTCGCGGCCCACGCCAGCCCGGCAGCGGCCGCACAGGACGACCGTGCTTCGTACTACGAGGCAGTGAAGCTCGCGGGGCAGCACAGCTGCGCGCTCGAGCTGTCCGGCGAAGAACGCGTGGACGCACTGCTCGATATCCTCGCCCGCTGCGAAAGGGTCCTGTCGAAGACGCTACTTTTCGTCTTCGCCCTTCTTGAGCTTGCGGCAGGCAACGGCCTTCCGGAACTCTCGGAGAACGAGCGCGAGTTCGGCTCGCTCCGATCCAACATCCAGAAGCATTGTCGAATCAGCCAATACCCTGGCATCCTGCCGCCCTGGCTGAACCACATGCGGAACTCCGCGTGTCACGGGAAGCACGAGTACCTTGAGGCCGACGACGCGCTCGTGTGGTGGGACCGGAAGCCCGCAGACACGCGTGAGACCATCGATGCCCTCGATCTCTGGGAGCGCGTGGGCGAGGTGGTGCGCCTGCCCTGCGTTGACCTGCCCCAGGCGGCGCAGCGGCACGTTCTGCTGTCCTCGCCCCTGATGGAAGCACTGGAGTCACCTGAGTTCGTGCTGCGAACCGTGGAGCTGTTCGTGCTCTACTGCAGCGACGATCCAATTCAGCAGGCGGAAGCGTCGCGGTCGTTCCGATTGATCGCGGAGGACCTCGAGAAGCGGACACGAGAATTCTTTGAGGGATAGAACTCCGTGCGGCGGAACATCGATCTCCGCCCGGGACCGAGCACCCCGCACCGCGTAGTTCGGTTGATGTCCACCTCCAAGCACGGCGACAAGGCCCCCGACCGCACCCACCCTCGGCGCCCGACGAAGACCCCCGCGGGGGCACGCACGCCGGCAACCAACCCGATCGCCCCGATCTCGCCAGCGCTTCTCGCCAGCTGGCGGGATAACTCGCCAGTTGCCAGCTGGTGCCACCAGTGCTCACAATTTATCGAAAATCAAAGGGCAATTTCGATCTGCTAGCTGATGTGACATCTCGCCATCTGCCAGTCGCCAGCTAGCAAGACCGATGGCAAGATCGCTGACAGACCAGTTAGCAACACGAGCTGGCAGGTCACCGTCAATCCCGGTCCCCCGGAGCAGTTCGCGTACGTTCACCCGCCCCCGGTGGTTGTCCACCGCCACCCGGGCCGGGCGGTGTCCCCTCGCCATCGACAGCGCCCGTCGCAGAACCCCCGCGACCGTCGTCCGCCTCGCCACCGCACCTGCCCGAATCCATCGGCGATCCATGACCCGCGATCACCGCCACGCCGCCGCGAGCTCCATGCCCTTCTGGAGCGCCACCAGCTTCCGATCCGCCCCTTCGCCGAACCACACGCGGTTGAGCCGCGAGTCATCCGGCACCGGGGTACGCGATTTCCGGTAGTCCTCCTCGTAGGTGATCGCATTGTAGGCAGCCCACAGCGTGTTGGCCGTGCCGGCGACATGGCCCGTCGGTCGCCCCTCCTCGAACGCCTCCTGGATTCGCGCCCATCGCTCGGGAATTCCCTTCGCGCGTTGCTCGGGGGTCCGTGGGAGCACGGTTTCGAGGTAGGCGTCGAGGCGCTTGCTGTCCATCGGGGTCTTCACCATCCGTTGGAAGGCCCGCGCCGCGTCGTCGAACACCGCCTGGAAGAGACCGATCATCGAGGAGACCTCGTCGAGCCGAAGGGTCATCGAAGTCCGTGAGTGCCGGACACTGAACGCCTTCTCGCCGTCCTTCATTGCGAGCACCAACGTGTTCTGGCAGACCACGCGGATCGGCGTGAACTTGATCGTCACCGAGCCCCGACCGTCGTGGGTGTTCGACAGGAGGAGGTATCGCGAGACCTCGTCGCCCGGAACGATCTCGATCTGGCCGGGCATGCGGGCGAGGACCCAGACACGCTCCCCCGATCCCAGCGCGCCCGCGGTCTCGAAGCTCGCCACGCCGCGCTTGATGAACGGGTCGAAGAAGCGGAACGCCTCCAGGTTTTGCAGCGGCTGGTACTTCTGGCTCACGACCCCGAACGGAACATCCTGTTCCGACGCGTCCCGTGCCTTGCGGGTGAGCATGAACCGCGACCCGACCTGCCCTGGCTGGGCACGGCCGATCGGCGTCTTGTCCACCGTCCAGTCGAGGCCGGCCTGCTTGATCATCTCGTCGGCCGACGCGCCTGCATGGACCGCGTTCCCGAGCCCGTGCCAGGGCTCGTCGCCGATGTACGCCATGGAATCGATGTTGTGCGCCACTGCCACCGCCCTCCCGTGTCTGCGGCGGGGCGCTCGTTCGCCCGCCTGGTGCGCGATGCTCTCACGGTGACCGTCCGGTCGCAGCCGGAAGGTGACGACCGCGATCCGTCTTGACGCGCCGGACCATCTTCAGTCTCCTGCCGCACGAGGTGTCGGATGCTAGGGTTGGTCCAGTTCAGGGTGCGCTGTGAGTCGGGCCCCATCGCCACGCCAGGGCCGCGTTCATGCTGACCCTTCCGCTCGATGACCTCTCGCCCGGCGTTCGCCGTGGTGCCACCTGCGTCGCCGCGCTCACCCACGCGCTCGCCCGCGAGGAACGCTCCGGTCGCCGTCCGCTCCGCCTCCTCGAACCCGGCCGCGCCACATGGAACCGCTTCCGTGGCCGCCTCAACGACGTGGCCCTGCTCGACCTCCTCCTCGAGGACGCCGCTGTCGCGCAGCCCGTTCCCTTCGACCCGTCGGCCATCCTCGGACAGACCGATGCTGTAAGCGGCCTGCCACCAGCCCTCGTCGCGCGCTGGCTCGAGGCACTCCCCACGCTCGCCCTCGACGCCGCGCCCGCGGAGTACATGACCGCGCAGGCGAAGCTTCTCGGACTCCCCACGCGGCTCAACCGCTCCGACCTCCCGCGGCTCAAGCCCCACCACCGCGCGCTCGAAATCCCCGGAACTGGCGGTCAGATCGCGTTCCACATCGCGCAGACGCAGGACGACATCTTCCTCCAGGACGTCTTCACCATCGCCTGTGGCTCACCCGAAGAGCTTCTCCTCGCAGGCCTCGTCGCCGTCGAGAGCCGCATCCCCGGCCAGGCACCTGCCCTGCTCGATCCGACGCTGGACAAGGTTCGCGCGACGGGGGCAGCGCCCTACGACTTCGTGTTCGCCCTCGACCCCGAGAAGGGCGGAACCTGGACGCGCGAGCGCTTGGCCGAACTCTTCCAGGCGAACCCCAACGTCCGCGTCGTCATGGTGTGATCGGATGGCCGCGAAGCACATCCCGCTGGGAGATCCGGCCCACGATGCCGAGCGCATCGCGATCCTTCACCTCGTCGGAAATCTGCCGGGCTCGTACACCATCTGGACCAACGCCTGGCTCACCGATCGCAACGGAACCATCCACGAACTCGACGCGGTCGTCGCCGCGCCGCACGCCGTCTACATCGTCGAGATCAAGAGCTACCGTGGTCACGTCGAGGGCAACGAGAACGACTGGTATCTCGACGACGGGCCGATCCGCAGCCCGCTACGCCTCAACCGCCTGACGGCGCAGAAGCTGAAGGACGCCCTCCGCCGGGACGACTTCAACGCCGCGCAGGTCTGGGTGGAGGGGCTGGTGTTCCTCTCGCACGCGACCAGCTTTTCTCCGCTCGGCACCGCCGCCATCGGTCGCGTGTTTCTTCGCAACGGCATCTGCGCCGAACTCCAGAACCCTGACAGCGTCCAGCAGCGCAACGGGCGACGCGTCACCGGCACCGTGGAACCCCATGTGCTCGCGGCGCTGACCCGCGTCTTCCAGAGCGAGCGTGGACGGAGACCGCCGCAGCGAAAGATCCGCGAGTATCGGCTCGAGACCGCCATCGATCGTACCGATCGGTACGTCGAGCACCTCGCGGTCCACGAGCTCACCCGCGAGCGTCGCGTGCTCCGCGTGTACAACGTCGTTGCCGGAGCCTCGGACGAAGAACGCGCCCGCTCCGAAGTGCGCTACCGCTGGGAGGCGCAGGTGCTCGCCCGGGTGTCGTCACACCCGTACGTGCAGCAGGCAGATCCGCCCTTCGCCGACGAAGCGGGCTTCTGCCTGCCGTTCCATCACTTCGTGGGCATCACGCTCGGGTCGTGGGTCGAGCGGCACAAGGACAAGCTCACCGGGCGCGTAGGTCTCCTCGCCCGCGTCGAACTCTGGCAGCACATCGCCAGCGCCATCGTGCACGCCCACCGACAGGGCGTCGTCCATCGCATGCTCCGGCCGGAGATCGTGTTCGTGCAGGATCGCGCCGGCGATCCCGACCTCCGCGTCGGTGGCTTCGCCCTCGCCAAGCAGCTGCACTCCAGCCAGACCCTCGCCGTCAGCACGCTGACAGACGAGCGCCTACGGTGGGCAGCGCCGGAGGTCGTGGACAGCTTCTCCAGCGCAGAACCGGCCTCGGATCAGTTCGGACTCGGACTCCTCCTGGGTTGGATCCTCGCCGGCCGTCCGCTCTTCGACTCAACCCAGGCGTTACGTCAGCGACGTGGCTCCGTCGCGCGGCTGCGAGAGATCAATCCCTTCGTCCCGCAGTCGCTCGACGACGCCGTGCATCGGATGCTCTCGCTGCGGGCGGCCGATCGCTACCCGACCCTCGACGAGGCCATCGCGGCGGTGCGCGACGCCGTCCAGGTCGGGTCGGTCGCTTCGGCGGCCCGCACCGACCGGATCGACCCGGAGAACATCCCGGCAGGAACGCGTCTCGGCGTGGACTACGAGGTCCAGGATCGCCTGGGAGAAGGCGGCCTCGCCACCGTCTACGCGGCTACCCACCTGGTCAGCGGGACGGTGCGCGCCCTCAAGGTTTCGCGCGCTGACGATGCGGCGGAGGAGGCCCTGCGCGGGGAGTACAAGACGCTCCGTACCGTCGATCACCCCAACATCGTGAAGGTCGTGGACCTATCCAAGGTCGTCCCCGACCGGCTCACCATGGTGATGGAGCGCGTGCAAGGCAGCACCCTCTCGCGCTGGCTCCTCACCGCGGGCGAGCCCGGCGCACTCACCCTCCGTCGCTACGCAGAGGACCTCTTCGGGGCGCTCGGGTACCTCGAAGAGAAGAACCTCACCCACAAGGACATCAAGCCCGACAACCTCATCGTTGGCGACGAGGGCCTGACCCTCATCGACTTTTCGCTCGTCCAGCACGCTCCAGATTCGACCGTCGGCACCGCCCTCTACCGCGATCCGACGGTGCTCGCGTGGGACCACGCCGCCGACCGCTACGCCGCCGCGCTCTGCCTCTTCGAACTCTTCACCGGGCGCCACGCCTTCGATGGCCATGCCCCCGAGCCAGAGCGCGAGGCCGACCTCGACGACGTCGAGCCGGCGGGCCTCATCACGTTCTTCCGCCGCGCGCTCTCACCCCGCCGTGAAGCACGTCACCCCTCCGCGCTCGCCATGCGCCACGCCTTCCTCGAGGCGCTCGGGCAACGCAGCGAGGCTGGCATCGCGCCCGAATCCGACGGCATCGCGCGATTTGGCGCCGCCCTCCCGCTGGGCACCACGTCAATGCCCGGATCCACCGTCGCCCTGCTGCGCCGGGTAGGGATCGTCACCCAGGGCGAGCTCGTGGCCGCTGGAGAATCGAAGATCCGCGCACTCCCGGGGATCGGAAAGAAGAAGCGCCGGGAGATTCTCGCGGTGCTCGACGCGGTGAAGAAGGGCGGGGTCGGTGGTGCGACGACGACCGTGCGGGTGGCGCTCTGGCCGACTCTGGTTGGCGACGAGAATCCTACGCACTCACTCGGACTTCCATCGGCGCTGCTGGACACCCTGCTGCGCAGCGGATTCCTGAAGGTCGGCGCGGTCGCGCAGGCGACCCGTGAGGAGCTGACGGAGCTCGCGGGCGTCGGGGCCCAGAAGGTGATCACCGTCGCCGAGGCGCTGCAGACCTTCGAGACGCGTCGGAGCGACGACACCCGACCCGCATCCTTCCGCGAACTCTGGGCAAAGCTGAGCGGGATGTTGGAGGGTCGCCAACCCGAGATCGTCGCACACCTGCTGGGCATCGACCTGAAGGTGCACACCCGCCCGGAGACCGAGCGTGCGCTGGGGCTCGGACAGACAGAGATCAGCCGACAGTTCGGCAAGGCCCTCATCAAGCTCCGAACCGATCCCTGGCTTGACGACCTGCTCCAGGTGATCGACAGGACCCTCGACACCCGCGGCGGCATCCTGTTGGAGTCCGAGGCGGTCGTCGCGCTGCGGGATGTGCTGCCAGCCTCCGAGGAGTCCGAGCTCGGAGCGCTGCTTCGTCTCCTGGTCGAACTCGCAGGGGCGCGCTTCGTCGCCTTGAAGCGTCCGATCGCGAACCCCAACGCGCCGCAGCCGGGGCTCGCAGAGGATCTCGTGCTTCGACCGCACTTCACGGGACCGCTGATCGAAGGGTTCCTGCGTACGGTGCTCGACGCGTCCCGATGGCACTACCCGGAGCAACCGCCGCAGGACGCCGAGGCCGTCCGGCGCTCGATCCGGGTGGTGTTCCCCGACTACCAGGACTTCGATCCCATCGCCCTCGCGCAGCGGGTCACCGACTGCGTCCGGCAGACCGGCGAGGGCATGCTGTATCAGCACCCGATCGATCCCGAACAAGTGGTCTGGTACGTGACCCGCTTCGTGCGGAAGCCGCTAGCGGTCGAGGAACTCTGGCGACGTGCCGAGGAAACCTTCGTCGATGACGAGGGCAAGCCAAGCTTCGCACGAATTCCCCCCAATGAGCTCGCGCGACTGTTTGCAGAGAAGATCAACGACTGCCGGCTGGAGGGCGACGAGGTCATCGACCCGCCGAGCCGCTCGGTGGAGCGCGTAGCGCACGAGCGGGACACGCTGCCCGCGGAGTTCCGCATCGCGCATCGGTCGCCGGACGAGATCGTGGTGGGTCTGCTCCGCGCCGCCCGGAAGTCCCGTGGCTTCCGCATGATCGTCGCGCCCCCGGAGCGGCACGCGGAGGTGGCACGAAGCGTCGCCCAGGCGCTCGGGGAGGACGCAAGGTTCGTCAGCTTCGAGCACGGGCTCCTTGCGGGGATGGAGCCAGAGTTCGCGGTGTACGAGCGTGCCGAGCGATTCAAGGCACAGCGCTCACGGCTCACCCGCGCGGCCGAGGGACTATTCGAGGCGCTCCTTGCGGAGCACGGACGACCAGGGACGTGCACCGTGCTGGGCGACATGGGAATTCTCGGGCTGTGTGATGCGGCCCACATGATCCGGCGCCTGTACGACGAGACGCAGACAGGGGCGCGCGGATTCTGGGTGGTGGTCGTGCCTGGCGTGATCTTCCAGCGGCAGCCGCTGTTCAACGAGAAGCAGCCGCTGTTCCATGTGGATGGGACCGTCCTGCCGGTGGATGGAGAACTGGGTCGGGTCGGTGACCTGAGGGTCTGAAACAGACCGATCAACTGGAGGGTAGACCTATGGCAACCATCGAACCGCTCGCAAGTCTCGGCGATGACCTCACCCTCTCGTACTGGTCAACGAACAAGGTCGTGTTCCGCAGGGAGCGTCGAGAGGCCTGGATTCCAGTCTTCAAGCACTGGCGGGAGATCGTCGATCACTATCACCGCATCACTGACGACCACTGCTGGTGGCACACCGAAGCCTCCAATCTGTCAATGCTCGGCGCCGCGATCATCCGAGCAGAGCACATCGCCATTCACGAGTATAGCGTCGATCGGAACACGCACGGCGGCAGGGCCCGAGGCCGCGCGGACATCTGGATCTCAGTTGGGGAGGCCAGCTATCTACTCGAGGCGAAGCAACGATGGAATAGCATCCAGTCGAACGCCGGCCTGAGTATCTTAAACAAGAACATCGGCTGGGCGATCGGGCAGGCCGGGCGCTACAGCGAAGATCGACAATTCGTAGGAGGAATAGTCTTCGCTACCGCCCACACCACCAGGTCCCGCAAGATCCAGGAGGACGTGACGAAATGGCGCAATGCGGACCGATCCTCGATCACTGACACCGCATCTCACGGATTGATTGTCGATTACTACCCCAGGCGAAAGCTTGCAACGATCACATCGGGTGCCGCAAGGCCGCGATATTATCCGGGAACGACCATCGTCATGGCGTTTGACCGAGTCACCTAACATCCCAGGAAGTCGCAGATGTCGTCTCCCCTCACCGCCTCTCGCGATGCAATGCCGCCGACCTCTGCGTGCGAGTAGCTTGAAGAAGAGTACTCCCATGAGAATAATCCGGTTCGATGCCGATGCTTCTCGCTCGAAGACCATGCAGGCGATCGACGAAGGGGTGCCCTTCGTCATCCAGGTCAGTGACGCTCGGGGCAGCAGCCTCGAGACCCTCTTCCCGACTCTGGTCGGAATCACGCCCGAAGCGGCCGGACTGATCGTCCCACCTGCTTCAATCGCCACCCTCAGGGCGACCATGTTCTATCCGATCCACATGGGATATCGCGCCAAGGGCAGGGCTGGACCCGACGGATTCGAGATCGACGTCCAACCGCCCGGAGCAGCCTGAGGCCGACGCACGCGATGCCCACCGACGAGTTCGAAACGCTCCACGCGAGTCCAGACGGAGTCCTTCGCATCCTCTCCTGGTGCACGGACGGTGCCGACTTCGCCGATGAGCGCCGGAGCGCCTGGGTGGAGGTGTTCAAGGAGTGGCGGACGATCGTCGATGAGTACACCGACGTCACCGGCGATCCGGCGTACTGGAATCACGAGATCGCCAACGTGTCCTTCCTGTCGGCGGCCGTCTGGCGCGTGCGGATGGTCGCCGTTCAGGAGTTCCACGCGCCTCGGACCGCAGATCGCGGCCTCCCCCGGGGCCGCGCCGACCTCTGGGCCCGCATCGGAGGCACCTCGTACCTCCTCGAGGCGAAGGTGGTCTTTCTCCCCCTCGATTCCCGGACGGCCGTCGCAGACGTTGCGTACGAGCTGACTACCGCCGTGGCGGAGGCGAGGGACTATCAGGACACCCACGAGTTCTGCGGGGGCATCGTCTTCGGCATCCCGAACTCGCCGAGGCCCGGCGACTTCCCTGCGAGGATCAGCGCATGGCGCTCCTCCCCACGCGCCGAGCTTACGAAGGTCGCCCCCCACGGAATCGTCGTTGACTACTTTCCGCCGAAGGGGGCGAACATCCTGAAGCCGAACAACGACTACTACCCCGGTGTGACCATCGTCCTCGGCTTCGCACCCGCTCCAACGACCTGAGCCAGCCAAACCCAATGGTCCCATCCCTCACCCAACTCACCCCCGCCCTCTCCGCGCTCTCGCAGCGCATCGCCGCCGACCTCCGCGTCCAGATCCTGGCGCCCGGTCCGGCCAGCGACCGCGCCCGCGCACTCCACGCCGATGAGCGTGTCGGCGACGACTTCGCCGTCTGGACCGACCTCCTCTCGCGACGCGCCGCCGTTCTCTGGGTGCTCCGCTCCGTCTATGTCCGGGTGCTCGAGGACCGCGGCCTGCTCCGCCCCCTCCGCATCGTCGATGCCGAGTCGCAGCACCTCTTCGAGCGCCTTGCACCCAACCTCGGGCAGACCTCCTACCTCCGATGGGTGTACCGCGACCTCGCCTCCGCCGACGCTGGCCTCCCTGAGCTCTTCGCCCCGCAGCCCGCCGAGGTCGCCCTCCCCTCCGACGCGCTCTCCCGCGAGCTGCTCGACTTCTGGCGCGAGCGCGATCCCGACACAGGCGCGCTCC
This sequence comes from Myxococcales bacterium, assembly GCA_030652255.1. Classification (GTDB taxonomy): domain Bacteria; phylum Myxococcota_A; class Polyangia; order Polyangiales; genus SCUS01. The sequence continues at coordinate 18,813 of JAUSAZ010000080.1, forward strand.
GCTGGGCCTTCACCGACGCCCACTTCGACGGTCGGCTCATGGGCGACCTCTATCAGGACCTCGATCCGGTTGTGAAGGATCGATTCGCCCTCCGACAGACGCCCGACTTCATCCTCGACTTCATCCTCGACGAGACCCTCACCCCCGCCATCGCCGAGTGGGGCGTCGAGACCGTCCGGCTCATCGATCCGGCCTGCGGATCGGGTCACTTCCTCCTCGCCGGATTCAAGCGACTCGTCGCTGGGATGCGAGAGAAATTCCCGGAGCGCGGCGCGCGGGAGGTCGTGCTCGACGTGCTTCGGCGGGTCGTCGGACTCGACCTCAACGACTACGCCTGCGCCCTCGCGCGAGCACGACTAGTCATGACCGCGCTCGAACTCTGTGGGGAGAACGACCTCGCCGAGGCGTCGGCGTTCCACCCACAGGTCTATTGGACCGATGCCCTCGAGCAGGTCGAGCGGGAGGAGTGGACCCAACTGGGCCTCCCTATGGGGGGAACCGGCATCGAGAAGCCCCGGGCGATGCTCACCCGGCCAGAGGTGCGAATGGAGCTGCGACCGCTGCTGAAGCAAGGGTTTCATGCAGTGGTCGGGAATCCGCCGTACATCAGCGAGAAGGATCCGCGGCAGAAGGAGTACCACCGGCAGAAGGTGGGGAAGGGGCGACGGTATGCCTCGGCGGAACGTCAGTATACGCTCGGCACGGTCTTCGTTGAACGCATGCTTCAGCTTGGGGTTCCTGGGGCGACGATGGGAGCAATCACCGCAGAGGCCTTCACTCGCTGTGACTTCGGAAAGTCGTTCGTAGAGCAGGTCTTGGCGCGTCACGACCTGCAGCATGTGGTGGATACTTCAGGCATTGTCATCCCGGAGCACGGCACTCCGACTATTATCCTAATCGCACGCGCCAGAGCCCCAGTAAGCGCTAATGTCTTGGTCACTATGTCGCGTCGTGGCGACCCAGGCGACGCTGATCCAGCAAACGGTCCGAACTGGAGAGGAATATTGAGTTCTCGCGGCGCGGACTGCTTCGAGGATGAGCACATTTCATCCATGTTTCTGAGTCGCGCTGCGCTATCTACTCACGAGTGGAGTTTCGGTGGTTCGGCGGCCGTCGCGCTCCAGCATCAGATCGAGGGTCTCCCCGGACGCCTCTTGGATGCTGAGCCCGATATTGGACGAACCAACAGCGCTGGAGAAGATGAAATATGGTTTGTCGATCGCCGGACATCGATCCGCCTGGCGGGATTCGATTTCACCATCCCGATCATTATTGGCAAGCACATCGAGTCATGGTCTGCGTCTGGGTCTGACTTGATTCTCTATCCGTATTCGTCGTTTCGCGGCGTGGACCTCCCCAGCCGGGCATCTCTACATCAAAATTACCTCTGGCGCTATCGCGCCACGCTTCAAGCCAGAAAAGTATTCGATACATTGCTTAGGGATGTCGAGGACTGGTGGAGACATCTCGAATACTATCAAAGGCGGGTTCGCCAGAGGGCCATCGCGACTACGAAAATCGGAACCAGTCCAGATTTTGCGCTCTGCACCTCTTTTCAGTTGTTCAAGGAGTCTGCCCCCGCGATCTTTCTGCCCCATCATGCTTCTGATGCGCTGCACTTCGTTCTCTTGGCGCAACTCAACGGATCCATCGCATGCTTCTGGATGAAGCAGGTCAGCCAAAACAAGGGCTCTCAAGGGGTTAACGAGGGCTTGAAAGCTGAGGCATGGGAGAGATTTTTTCAGTTCGGCGGCTCGAAATTGAAGTCATTCCCGATCGCATCTCTAACTGATACCACCCTTGAGACCTTCGCGCGCCATCTCGATACGCTCGCCCGCTCGCGCGTTGCCGACTCCGTTCGTTCGATAAACGACACCCACGCCGCCTCCGGCGCCGCGGCCCTCCGCGCCGCGCTCGACGCGCGCCGTACCCGTGACCTTCGCTCGCTCCTCTCGATGGTTGCCCTCCAGGAGGAGCTGGATTGGTACTGCTACAGGCTCTACGCCCTCGACCCCACTGTCGAGACCCGCGCTCCCGACGCCGTCCCGCCGCTGCGTCCCGGCCTCCGACCCTTTGAGATCGCACTCGCCCGTCGCGACGCTGAGAATCTCGCGGTGCTCGCTCGCGGCGAGGAGCCCGACGAGGCCCCGACCGCCTGGTTCACCCGCCACAACTGGGACCCCCACATCACCCTGGACGCCCTCGGCCCTGCAGAGCAACGCATCGTCGAGGACCGCCTCGCCCGCACGGAATCCTCGCGCGAACTCGGCCTGCTGGAGCATCCCACCTACAAGCGTCGCTGGTACCAGCCGGACTACGCGAAGGAGGAGCAGGTGGCCCTGACCGAGTGGCTCGCCGACCGCATCGAGGACCATGTGAGGGCCATACCGGCACCGTGGACGATCGCCCAGGTGGCCCTGGCGCTGGGTGGGGAGGCCGACGTCCGGGCGGTGTGCGAGGTGCTCGCGGGGCGCAGTGACTACGACGTGGAGGCGCTGATCGGCGAGCGGGTGCAGGCGGAGAGCGTTCCGAACAACAAGCACCATGTGTTCAAGCCGGACGGGCTGATCAAGCGGGCGGCCTGGGAGGAGACGTGGGCGCAGCAGCACATGGAGGACGAGGGAAAGCCGGTGACGCCGGCGGTTCCGCCGAAGTACGCGAGCGGGGAGTACCTGCGCTCGGAGTACTGGTCACAGCGGGGGAAGCTCGATGTGCCCAAGGAGCGCTTCATCGCCTTCACGGAGGTCCCCGGCCCAGGGCCGACGCGCTACGGCTGGGCGGGCTGGACGCACCGGACGCGGGCGCGAACGCTGGTGGACTTCGATGAGCAGTTGGAGAACGACGGCGTCCCGATGGAGGACCGGATCGGGGTGCTGCACGGGGTGTGGTTCCTGCTGCCGTGGGTGCGGTGGGAATCGGCCGAAGCGGCGGAGGAGTTCCGGGCGATCGTGCAGGCGGCGGTGGGGCGCGAGGGGGTGACGGAGGCCATGCTGACGCAGTGGGCGGCGACGCACCCGCCGGGCGGGGGGAAGACCCCGAAAACCCCGAAAACCCCGAAAAACCCGAAAAACCCGAAAAACCCGAAGGAATCCAATGCACCGCGGGGACCGAAGGAAGAGACAGACGTCTGATGGCCTTCATCCGCAGCGCCCCGAAGTTCATCGGCGACGCGCCCACCGGGCGGGGTGGATTGGACGAGGGCGGCGTCGGGGGAAGGAGTAGGACCGGGCGGTGACCGTACGCATTTTCGACGCCGTTGGATCCTGCCGACCGAGGTGGCACCTGATGCTCCCGCCAGAGCGGCGTGTGCCCGAGGTGCGAGGACTGATCGACCACCGGACATACTTCGTCCTCAACGCGCCGCGACCGGTGGGGAAGGCCATGGCGCGGGGGAGCATAGCGTCCGCGGTGACCGCGGAGGGTCACTACGCTACGGCGCTGGAGCTCATCGACCGGATGGTCTGGCGGGACGGGCAGCGAGATCCACTGCCCGAGGGGCTGCGGCAGTTGGACGACCCCACGGCGGCGTTGGGGCTCGACATGGGCCGGCCGGTCATGTTCGATCCGCGAAGCGCGGCTGGGCTCCGAGTTGTTGCAAACTGAAACGTAATTGGAGGGGGGCACTATGGACGTACGACCCAACGCACAAGCCAAGACCATCCAGGAGCTATTCGCGACGAAGGCCTTCGCTGTGCCCGAATACCAGCGGAGCTACGCCTGGGAGAAGCAGAACTGGGAGGATCTGTGGACCGACCTGGTCGAGGGTATCGCCTCAGGCACGGAGCACTATTGGGGCACCATCACGCTGAAAGCGACCGGCGCGCGGGTGCGGTCTGAGGACGACGACGAGCATTTCACCCTGCACGAGGTGGTCGATGGCCAGCAACGCCTCACGACGATCAGCCTGTTCCTGCTGGCATTGGCGCGCTGCGGACGTCCGATGTTGCACGCGAGGTACCTGCGCTCGGGCGGCGTGCTCCGGCTGACCCCGGGCCAGCGGAACATCGAGACATTGGAGCGACTGCTGGCGGGCGGAGCGCTGCCCCCCGACGTGGAGGTGCTCCGCAGCAATCGGCGTCTGCAGAGCGCCGTGGACTACTTCTCGGACCAGATCCGGGCGCACGGCGACCCCTCAACGCTAGCGACCTTCCTACTCACCCGCACCTTCGTGCTGGAGTTCGTGGTCGCGGACGAGGCGCTCGCAATTCGTGCCTTCGAGAGCCTCAACGACCGCGGCAGGCCGCTCTCCGTGCTGGAGAAGACCAAGAGCGCGTTGATGTTCAACTCGCAGCGCTACCTGGCCGGCGACCACCGCGCGGACATCAACGACGTTTTCGGTGCGCTCTACTCCGCCTATGACGTCGTCAAGGACCGGGGGACCGCCCGGGGCATCGCGTATCTCAGCAGTGGGAAGTTCGACGAGAACGTCGTCCTGCAGTGGTTCTATCACTGCGTCGGCGCGTGGGCCGTGCGGAAGCATGGCCTCCCATCGGGCTACGACTACAACTACACGGCGGAGTCGATCTTCAACGCCTTCATCAAGGACTCTTGCGCGGGTCTCAAGGCCGAGCCCGCGAGGCTGAGAGCATTCCTGGCGGACCTGCTCGATCAGCTCTCGAGCTTCACCAGCGCGATGCAACGGCTTGTGGACCGCGTCGCGACCGACCTCCGCCTGCGTAAGATGCTGGTGTTCCTCGGCGTCGATGCGATCCTGTACCCTGTGCTGGTGGGATTGGAGACGCGGAATCTCCTCGACGACGCGATGCTGGACGCGATCGAGCGGCTCGACATCAGGGTCTACAAGGTGCTCGGCAAGAGGAACCGTGCGGGGATCTACGAGATCTTCCCTCACGTCATCGGAGGAGCGTCCGGCGCCGACCTCCGAGCAATGGTCAATGGAAACTGTGCCTATCACTCGCCTCCTTCCAGCTTCCTGGCAGCGCTCGGGGAGCTGCGGTTCAGTGTGCAGAACCCCTTCGTGGCCTACCTGCTGTGGGCCTTCGAGAAGGCCGCCGACGATACCTTCGACGACGGCGACGCTGATCTCTACCGGATCGTGCAGTTGGACCACATCTGGCCGCAATCGTTGACGGTGCAGTTGCCCACCGACGGCTTCTCCGACGAGGCCGACTACGCGAGCGCCATCGATCGCCTGGGCAACCTCTGCCTGCTCGAAGGGCGCGACAACGCGCGAGCGCAGAACAAGTCGCCCAGCGTGAAGGCCAGGGACGTTTACCAAGGCCTGACGACGCTCCCCCGGAGCCGCGCGCTGGGGTTTCAGATCGGCCAGCACGGCTGGCGGAAGGCCGACATTGAGGCGACGACGGCCCGCATGATCGAGTTCGCGATGAGCCGGTGGGCGCCGTCGCCTCCGACCACGAAGAGCGCGTGAATCCCTCGCAGCCACCGGTAGGACCACCGCAATGACCCTCACCATCCGAGACGCCTTTGACCTTCCGACGCCCGACGCCGTCACCGCGCTCGGGTTCGTCGTACGCCTCGATCTGCGCAGTGACGAGGCCCAGCAGCGCCAACTCGTAGACGACTACGTGCTCACGCCTGCGGTGCGGCAGTGGCTCCCGATGATCTTCGACGGGATGCGCAACGCCTGGGAGCGCGGCGAGGACCTGGGGCGCTTCATTCACGGCAGCTTCGGCAGCGGCAAGAGCCACTTCCTGAGCTTCCTGGGAATGCTGCTGGAGGATTCTCCTATTGCCTGGGGGAAGAGCGACCCGCTGATGCGCGTGCTCGCCGACCGGCACCGGGCGTGGATCCGCGAGGCGCGGTTCCTGGTGGTACGTCAGCACATGCTCACGGCGGCGCGAACGGAGACGGGCTTCGATCGCACGGTCTACGATAGCTTCAATCGGACGGTGGCCCTCCAGGGTGGGAAGCCCTTCGAGTTTCTGGACGTGTTCGGGATCATCGAGGAGGCGCGCCGTGAGGCCGCACGCTACGGCGACCAGTTCTGGCTCCAGGCTGCGGAGGCTGGGATCATCGGCTCGAAGGAGGACTTCGAGGCGCTCGTCGCGGGATCCCTCCAGGAACGTGAGGACTTCGCGCGCGCCTGGTTGGAGTGGAAGGGCCGTGACGCAGCGAATGCAGGCATCGACCCCAACTGGGCGGAGGGACTGCAGAGGCTGGCGGCCCACGCGAAGGCACAGGGCTACGGCGCCGTGGTGCTGCTGGTGGATGAGTTCCTGCTGTGGCTGAGCGAGAAGAGCGGCGAGCAGTTCAAGCGGGCGATCAACCAGCTCAACGTCATCGTTGACCACAACGACGGCCGACGCGCGCTGCCGCTCTTCGTCTTCGTGGCCCGCCAGAGGAACCTCAAGGAGTTCTTCCCGGACATGGTGGGCGAGGATCAACTCCACCAGCACCTCGACCATCACTCCAAGCGCTTCGAGACGACGACACTGCAGGACGTGGAGCTGCGCCACATCTGCAAGGAGCGCGTGTTGCGCCGCCGGCTCCCCGAGGAGGTACAGCGCGTCGTGGATGCGCTCGCCATCCAGCACCACAAGCTCCTCCCGACGCTGCTCCAGAACGCGGACGTGGAGTACCTGCGCGACGTCTATCCCTTCCACCCGGCGCTGATCGAGACCTTGATCGACATCTCGTCGTTGATGCAGCGTGAGCGAACGGCGCTGCGCCTCTTGTACGAGCTCCTCGTTGTGCACTACCCGTCGCTGCCGCTCGGGCAGTTCTTGCCGGTAGGTGCGGCTTTCGAGGCGATCTTCCCGGAGGCAGGTGTCGAGGGAAGCAAGCGCGTCGAGGATCTGCGGGCCGTCCATGCGCTCTACTGGCAACGGTTCCGCCCCGCGCTCGACCAGATGGAGCGGGACGGCGCGGAGTCAGGGTTCGACGTGCGCCGACGACGCACGCTCGACCAGATCGTGAAGACCGCCCTGCTCGCAGAGATCTCTCACCGTCTCAAGGGTGGTTCGGGGATGACCCTGGAGCGCCTGGTGCAGCTCAATGATGTCGAGGTCGTGGGAGAGACGGACAAGGGTCGCATCGCGAGAGTGAACCAGGATCTCGTCGAGCTCTCGCGGATCGTCCGTGCCCTTCAGGTCAGCGGGACCGGGCGCGCGGCCGTGGTGTCGGTCGTGGTGCAGGGCGTGAACTTCGGCGAGCTGATGGAGCGCGCCCGGGCGAAGGTGGGGGGCGGCGTCGATCACCGCTTCAAGGTGTTCTACGCGGGCATCAAGCGAGCGCTGAAGCTGGAGGGCCGGGCGGAGTTCGGTGCGGGACAAGCCAACGAGGGCGAGCTGCGGGTGAAGTGGCGGGGCACCACGCGCAAGGGCTCACTGGTGATCCGCAACGTCCGGGTGATGAAGCCGCAGGAGTTCAAGCCGCGGGACGGCGAGCGATTCCGCCTCGTGATCGACTATCCCTGGGATGAGCCCGGGCACACCGTCGAGGAAGACCGGCAGCGCGCGCGGGACGCCCGCAAGCAGCTCGGATCGATGCTCACGGTCTGCTGGTTGCCGCGGCACCTCTCGCCGAAGGAACTCGACATTCTGACCGAGCTCGCTGCAGCCGACTTCCTCACGAGCGCCGCCGCCGAGGAGGAGGTCCTCCGCAACCTTCACGGCCAGGACCGGACCGCCGTCGTCGAGCAAGCTCGCAACGTCGCCCAGAACATGGAGGCCCGACTCCGGGATATCCTGCGGGAGGTCTACAAGGACGAGGGAGAGGTCGTCCCCCTGGCGAGCGACGTCGTCACGAAGGTGGCCGAGGCGGAGCTCGAGAAGAACCTCGACGCCTTCGCGAAGGGCTTGCTGGACCGGCAGTTTCCACAGCACCCCGAGTTCGGGATGGAGCCCAGGGTCGATGACCTCGTGACGCTCTGCGATTGGATGGTCGATGCCGCTGAGGCGGGCGACACCGCAGCCTTCGACGACGCCGGTGGGAAGGTGCTCCGGGGCCTCGGGATGCCGCTGGAGATCGTGACGGTGGGACAGGTGCGCGGAACGCTCCGCCGCGACAGCCGCTACCTGAAAGCCGTCCTCGATCGCACGCAGGAGGCGACCGTGAAGTGGGCGCCGATCGACGAGTTCCTGGAGAGCAGCTACGGGCTCGACCCGGAGGTACGGTCGCTGTTCCTTGTGTTCGTGGCGCGCGCGTGCGGGTACCGGGTGTTGCAGGAGATCACCGGCGAGCCCGTCGAGGTGCGCATCGAACGGAAGGCGAAGACGTCGCTGGTGCTGCAGCGGGCATCGCTCGTGGACCCCGCCGAGTGGAGTCGGTTGCGCGAGCTGGGCCCAGATCTGTTCGGCCTCGAGAAGCCCGCGGCACACCGCACCTTGCTCGAGCAGGATCGCTTCGCGGGGAAGGTGCGAGAGGCAGGGCGGCTGCTCCGCGAGCGCCTCCAGGGGCTGCACGCGCGCCTGGCTCGTGAGAGCGATGCGAGCACGCACCGGAAGTCCGAGCTGGCCAGCGCGATCGCGCGGTTTGCACCGGTGGCCGAAAGTGGAACGGACTCGTGCGCCATGCTTCGCTCACTCCTTCAGCAGTGGCCGGAGACCACGGGCGACACTGCCCGCGTGGTGGTGCGCCGCCTTGCGGCGGTCGAGAGTGCCGTGAATGCGCTTGAAGATCGACTGGTCGTGATGGTCGGCAACCTCGGCGCGAACCAGCAATGGGGCGCCGACGCGAAGGCGCGGCTCGAGACGCTTCGCGGCTACCTCGCTGACGGTGAGCAGGAGCGTCCGCTCACGGTCGATCTCATCCGGCGTTGGAACGACGAAGCGCACGTCTTCGTCAACGAGGCACTGCGTCAGCCAGTGGTCATCCCGGGTCAGGCCCCGGTGACGGTGAAGGCGCCGCCGGAGACCTCGACCGCCCTCGTCGATACCGGGGATCGGGGGTCAACCCCGGTCACCATTTCGCTGGGAGCGATCGACCTCACGGACGGTGACGCGCTTGGCGACGCCTGGCGGATGCTGCGGGAGCAACTGCGCGCGACCGGAATTGGCCTCGCCGAGGTGAGCGTGGTCGTCCGCAAGAAGGGTTGAGGGCATGCGCTCGGACGCGGTGCTGCTGTTGAAGAAACTGGTCGATCTGGCCGGTGGCCCGCTCGAGCGCGGGTACGTGCTCGCGCTGGAGGGCGAAGGGCTGGACGAGATACCCTCGGAGATCCACACGCGGAGCGCGAACTACCTGATTCATCGACCGCGCACCGAGCTGGAGATCCGACGGCTACTCTGGAAGTCGAACGGTGCGCCCTTCATCGCCCTGGTGCCGGAGGATCTCGCCCGTCGGCTTCCGCCGGACATCGTTCGACGCGCCCAGGGTGCCAGGGTGCAGGCCCTCGACCCGATCGACGTCCTTGGCACGGTGCTCGGCGTGCGACTGAGCGGCAACGACGACCCCGAACTGCTGAGCCTCGCGCTGGCCCACGTCCACGAGCTGAAGGGCCTGATTGCGGAGCGGACGCTACCCACGGTCATCGACCGGCGGCTGCTCGACGAGCTCGTGATCGATGCCTGCGTGGATCGTCGGGTGCGATCGGAGCCCCCCGCCCGGCTCCTGGCGTTGTGGTTGCAGTCTCCCCCCACGTTCGAGCCCGCGCTTCTGGCTCTCCTGAAGCGCATGTTGCCGGTGCTCCACGGCCACGAGGGACGCCTGCTAGCCTGGGCACTTGAAGCGCCCGCGAGGCTGCAGGAGATCGTCACCTGCGGACTGCTGCTGAACCTGTCCGAAAAGCCCGGCGACGTGGTGTGGGGTGACCTGCTCTGGACGCGCAACCACCCCAAGATCAACCTGGCGGAGCGCCCACTGCGAGAGAGCTTCAGCCGCCTCGCCGAGGAGACCATCGTTGCCCTCGGTGCCGAAGCCAGTCCGTGGCTCTTGAAGGCCGAGGAGCGGGGGCGCCGGGTCCTCGACAAGACGGCTCTGGCGAAGAGCACGGTGCTTCCGCTGGGACTGGATAACGCGTGCGACGAGTTCGCCCAGCGCCTCGACGCGGGGGAGGCGCTGCCGGACGTCGATCTCGATCCCTTGAGAAGGCATCGTGCGGCGTCAGCTCGGCAGACCGACCTCTGGGTGCTCCGCGAGATGGCGAGACTGAGCCGCTTCCTTGCGACACCTGACGAGGTCGCGGAGACGGTCGAAGCTCATGTGCAGCGCTACCTCCGCGACGGAGCCTTCGCGGACCTCACTGCCGCCAGGCTCCGGCGTGCGCTGGCAGCCACCGTGACCTTTCAGCACCCGGCGGAGCGCCTCCTCACGCGCTATCGAGCCCGACGTGACGCCCTGAACCTCGCGTTCGCACAACTCCTGGCTGGCGGATACCAGCGCGCCCTTCACGCGCACGGGGTGATCCCGCTCCACCGGCTCTGGCGCGATCTCGCGCTGCCCGCGTCAACCGGAGGTCTCTTCGTAGTTGTGATGGACGGGTGCAGTTACCCCGTGTTTCTCGACCTCCTCGATGAGCTCGCGAGACTGGACCGTCCCACGCTCGGCCTGAAGTTCAATCGCGCTGATCGTGCGGCTGGGGAGCCGGCCCTGGCTCCGCTTCCGACGATCACCAGCCATGCGCGCGGCGCGATCTTCCTGGGCGAGGTTCCCAAGGACCCATGGGCCGCCGAGACGCTCTGGCGAGACACCGAGGAGCGGGTGTCGGACCCGGCGCGCTTCCGTCAGAATCCCGCGCTCGGTGATCGGACGCGAAAGCTCTTCCTGAAGGCGGAACTGGCTGACGGGGGGGTAGCTCTGCGAGCGGCGCTTCGTGATCCGGCGATCGAGATCGTGTCCGTCGTCTTCAACGCGATCGACGATCAGATCGGCTCCGCGAACACGGGTGCGATGGTTCGGGTCGAGGCGGCGAGCATCGGAGGGTTCGTCCCGAGCCTACGGGAGGCCCTTGGCGCGGGCCGGAAGGTGCTGTTGGTAGCGGATCACGGCCACAGCCCCTGGTGGGGACGAGACCTTCGGGTGGGGGCCGGTGCTACCCCTCGCTTCAAGGAACTCGCGGCAGGCGAAGATCCGCCGGAGGGATGGATCGAGCTCGATCTACAGGGTCTCGGTGGACGCCCGGGCCGCTGGGCCTTCGCATGGAAGATGGGCTCCCACCAGGGATCGCCTCAGGTGGGTTTCCACGGCGGCTGCTCGCTCGAAGAGATGGTCGTGCCGATGGCATGGATCGAGGAGGGGGGCCTCACTGCCGACGAGCCAACATGGTGGTTCGGCGCCACACGGACCGACGCCCCGGCCGCGACACCGACCGTGCCCACGTCCCCACGGAAGCCGAAGCCGACGACCAGGCCAGTGAGTGCTACGGCTCCTCAGCCTGAGCTCTTCACCGTCGCCGGTGCCGCGTCACCCAGGTCAATCGATCTGCGCCCGATGGGACTCCCAGATGCGGTCATCGCCACGCTTGATCCGACGGAGCAGTTGGCCCTCTGGCTCCTCGCGCGGAACGGCACCCTGCGCGCGCGCGACCTCGCGAAGGCGCTGGCCAAGCCCCTCGGCCGGATCAGTGGATTCATGACCCGCCTCCGCCGCACTCTGCGGCCGATGAACCTCGACCTCTTCCAGGTAGAGACGTTGCCTGACGGCGAGGAGCAGTTCCGTTGGGTCGGCCCGTCGCTCGCGGGAGGTTCTCCATGATGCGCGGCAGGAGCCTCGTTTCCCCACCACGGGAGCCGTCGTCATGGATCTGAGTCACGACGAGTCGCGGGCAATCATCGCGGCCCTCCGCACCGGCGCGGTTCCCGCGCGGGGCCTGGAACACTTCGCCACGGGCCTCGACCCGCTGATGGCCGCAGTCGCCGAGGAGCTCGATTTCGTGAGCCTGGCCGGTGGTCGCGGTCTGGCGAAGTGGATCCGCGGTGGGTACGGCACCGGCAAGACCTTCGCAACGCGTCTGCTCTGCGCCCGCGCACGCGAACGCCGCTTCGCGACGACCGAGGTGCAGATCTCGGTCAACGACACCCCGCTACAACACCTGGAGACCGTGTATCGACGGATGATTGAGCGTCTGACGACCGATGCCGAGGGTGCTGGAGCGTTCAAGTCTGTGGTCGATGGCTGGCTCTTCGAGATTGGGGAGGAAGTCACACGCGTCCACGGACTGTCCGAGGACGACCCTGCCTTCGCGGCCGCCGTAGAAGAGCGCCTGGAGGACAAGCTCGCCGACCTGTCGCGTCAGAACCCTGCGTTCGCCGCCGTGCTGCGGGCATATCATCAGGCGATGCAGGAGGGTGACTTTGCCACCTCGCAAGGCCTCCTGGCGTGGCTGGGCGGTCAGCCCAACGTGAACCGCAACGTGATGGCCAGGGCGGGGGTGAAGGGCGCCATCGACGGACAGGCCGCTCTGACCTTCCTGCGCGGGTTGCTCGTGCTGCTCCGCCAGTCGGGCCACCGAGGCCTGGTCGTCGTTCTCGACGAGGTCGAAACGATCCAACGGATGCCGGGGCCCACTCGCGAGAAGGCACTCAACGCGCTCCGGCAACTGGTGGACATGTTGGTCGAGAACCATCTCCCCGGCCTCTACCTGGTGGTCACGGGAACACCCGACTTCTTCGAAGGCTACAAGGGAGTGAAGTCCCTGGCGCCCCTCTACCAGCGGGTCATCACCCGCTTCGATGACGACAGTCGATTCGACAATCTGCGCGCTCCTCAAGTGCGCCTCCTTCCCTTCGACCGCGCGCGACTGATTGCGGTCGGCGAGAGCGTCCGCGAGCTCTTCCCCGCGAGGGACCCCGCGAGGGTGCGCCGATCGATCGATGACCTCTTCCTGTCGGCGCTGGTCGATCAGGTAGCCGAGGGCTTCGGCGGGCACGTGGACGTCTGCCCGAGGATCTTCCTGCGCGAGCTGGTGGACGTGCTTGATCGGGTGGATCAGTTCCCGGAGTTCGACCCGCGACAACACTACAAGCTCGCCATCGATGACGCCGCGCTGCGCCCCGAGGAGCTGGCCGCGCGACATGGGCATGTCACGTCGGAGGAGGATCCACCGGCTGTGCCGCCCAAGGCCCGGCGCCTCGACGGCTGAATGCGATGAGCTCGTTTCACCGGCTGCACCCGCAGCTCCGTCACGCCATCGTGCACGACCTGGGCTGGCGCAACCTCCGGCCCGTGCAGGAACTTGCCATCGACGCGATTCTCGATGGTGATAACACGGTCGTGCTCGCCCCGACTGCCGGCGGGAAGACCGAGGCGAGCATCTTCCCGGTGCTGTCGCGGATCCTCACGGAAGGCGCGCGACCGATTGCGGCGCTGTACGTCTGCCCGATCCGCGCGCTGCTCAACAACCAGGAACCCCGCATCACCGCCTACGCCAGGATGGTCGGGCTGGATGCATTCAAGTGGCACGGCGACGTCTCGGCGTCGGCGAAGAATCGTACGCGGCGCGATCCCGCTCACATCCTGCTGACCACGCCTGAGTCCATCGAGGTCATGCTGATCTCCGAGAAGACCGACACACGCCGCCTCTTCGCGGGCCTCTCGGCGGTGATCGTGGACGAGGTACACGCATTCGCGGGGGACGAGCGCGGAGCGCATCTGGTGAGCCTCCTGGAACGACTGACAAGGTTCTGTGGACGCGACGTTCAGCGCATCGGACTCTCGGCAACGGTAGGCAACCCCGAGGTTATCGGGCAGTGGATCCAGGGTTCGAGCGGGCGTCCGTTCCGTCTGGTGGATCCCCCGCGTGAGACAGCGAAGCGTGATGTGTGCATCGACCACGTGGCTGACATCGACATGGCAGCGGAGAGCGCCGCGCGGATCGGGCGCTTCAAGAAGAGCCTCGTGTTCGTCGAGAGCCGGAGCCAGGCGGAGCGGGTCGCTGCGGCGATGGCAGGCCGCGGCACCGAGGTCTTCGTCCACCACAGCGCCGTGAGCCGGTCGGACCGCGCGCTGGCGGAAGCCCAGTTTACCCATGGGAAGAACACCGCCATCGTCTGCACCGCGACGATGGAGCTCGGCATCGATGTTGGCGACCTGGATCACGTCGTCCAGATCGACGCGCCCTCGACGGTGTCGGCCATGCTGCAGCGCATGGGTCGCACAGGCCGTCGGTCGGGAACCCGCTCAAACTACACTTTCCTGTGCGTGTCACCCGAGGCGGTGGTGCAGGCTGCGGCGCTGACCCGACTTGCGGCGCGGGGCTGGGTCGAGGACGTGCGGCCATTGCGGGCGTCGCACCATGTGCTTGCTCACCAGATCCTCGCGCTAACGCTGCAGGAGGGCGGTGTATCCCGTCACCGCCTGCGGGGGTGGTTCGATGGGGCGACGGGCTTTGCCGACATCCAGGACGACGCCATCGCCCGCATAGTCGAGACCATGGTGGAGCGGAAGATACTGCACGAGGGGGATGGACTGCTGTCTTTGGGGGAGAAGGGAGAACGCGTGTTCGGCGCGAAGCACTTCTTTGAACTTTATGCGGTGTTCTCAGCTCCTTCGGTACTCCGCGTCGTTCATCGGGGTGCAGAGGTCGGGACGGTGCAAGCGGCCTTTCTGCGCGGGCTCGGAACCGCGCAAGGGCCTCCCTGTTTCCGGCTCGGTGGGCGTGCCTGGAGCGTCGAGCACACCGACTGGGCGAAGGGCGTCTGCGATGTGCGTCCGGCTGCGGTGGGGCGAGTTCCGAACTGGCAAGGGACGCCGTTGGGGCTGTCCTGGGAGCTGTGTCAGGAGATGAAGCGGACGTTGATGGACGATGGTGTCACCGCCGAACTGACGCGAACTGCCAAGGCAACTTTCGACGAACTGCGCGAAGGGTACGATGGCCTGCTCGAGGACGGAACGACGACGATGGAGGGGCACGAGGACGGAGCGACGTGGCACACGTTCGCAGGCGCCACGATCAATCGGACCCTAGCAACCGCACTACGGATGGTAGGCGGCGCCGAGTGGGCCGTAGGGAACCTGTCGTTGCGGACAACGAGCGCGGTGCCGGTGGCAGCGCTGAGCGCTTGGGCGACGTTGCTGCGGGGAGAGCATTGGGGTGAACAGGTGGAGGCCGAGGCTGCGGGGGCGCTCAGCGGGCCTACATCGAAGTTCGATCCATGCCTGCCGGACAATTTGATCGAAGCGCGACGAGTGGTCGGACTGCTTGATCGATCGGGTGCGGAGAAGTTAGCAGCAGAGAGGATCCAGGCAGTGACGCGGTGACGAAGAAAGCGACGAATGCCGGAACCCCGCGTGAGCTATGAGGCCGCGATACACGCCAGCCCGAGGAGACTAGCAGGGATCCGCGAAACGAGCCATCATCTGAGAATGTCCAGTGGGACGCCGGCCCTCGCCGCGTGGACACGGACTGCGTCGGCCATGTCCTCGACTTCGGGCCCAACGAGCGTTTCCGCGAAGGTCGAGTGGTCCGCGATGACCTCAGCGAGTCCTGCGACGAGCCCTTCGCCGAAAGGCGTGAGTCGCGCGGCCTCAAACTGCCGCATCGCGAGAGACAAGCGCATCGCGTGCGCCTTCGCGCGTCGCTTGGCAGCACGCTGATTGCGCGGGGTCGGCTGACCTCGCTCGAGGTAGCGCCGATGGAAGTCCACCACTGCCGAGAACGTAAACATGGCGTGGAGAAGGCCGTTCAGCGATCGGGGGTCGTCGCGCCACGGCGAGTAGAAGCGCTCGTCCGTTGGCGAGTCGTCGCGGAAGACAGGTTCCACGGCGGTGAGCGAATTCAGGAGGTTGTGACGGTACTCGTGCACAAGTACCTCCCCCATCATCGGCACGGGATCGAGGGAGCAGAGGAGGGCCCCCGGGAAATCCTGGGCCGTAACCGAGAGACTCCGCGTATCGTCGGGCGCGGCCACCGGAACCACAGATCCCACCATCGATGAGATCTCCACCTCCATTTCGGGCCAGCACCCGGCCAGGAGGTCCATCGTGCCACGCAGCGTCGAAGCCCACCGAGAAAGGTTGGTCTCGGTGTCGAGAACCCCTGGTACGCCGCCCGGGAACACCTCGTGGCGCACCCACGCATTTGCGAGATACGGGTCCCAGCGGTCGATCTCGAATCCTGCCCCGGTGCCGCGCACTCGGGGCGTCGGTAGCAGCCTCATCTCGTGTGCGTGACTAACTTCGTGCTGCGCCACGTCGCGGAGCGCCCAAGGTTGGTCCGTGGTGATGGAAAGCGTGCGTGAGCCCTGCGCAAAGTGCAGCGCGATGCGCGAGCGATCAACGGCGTGGGCCTCGATGTGCAACGGTACGCCAGGAACCACGCCCCCGACGACCACTCCGGTGGTGGGCAGCACGAAGGCGCCGTCATGCACGGGGGTGAGCGTCGTGGCGAAGGTGTCGAGCGCGATGACTCGGCCTGCCACGGCGATGCGGTGGAGGTCCGCGAGATGTTGCGCGAGCTGCCATTCGGCCGGTCCCTCGAATGCCAGGGTGCGCGACGGGACCTCGCGACCCACGTGCACGCGCAACAGATGGGTGGTCGTGGCGACCCAGTAGGCCGTGGAGGGGTGGCGCACGAGGCGGGACACGATGCCGGGCGGAAGCTCCCGGAGAATCACGTATGCCTGTGCCACACCGGATGCGACGCTGACAGCTTCAGCGACCTCGCGTGCTTTCGGCACGAGCGCGGCGAGCCTTGCAACATCGCGATTGGTCCCGATGCGCAACAGTGCCTTGAACGCGGGCGTGGCGCCCCCCGCGCGCGCCCACGCGCTTCCTGCATCGTGCGTACGTTCGAACTGCATGGGGGAGTCCTAGGTCAGGGTGTAGCGAGTTGTTCGAGAAGGGCCCGAAGCGCCGGCGCTCGGAGTGGCGGCTCTCCGAGAAGAGCCGCGGGGAGCGAAACCTGCCCTGCCGTGCGGGCGCCCACGAGCACGCAGGCGATGCCTGGCAGGCTTCGCGCGAAGTCGAGCGCGGCGCGTGCGCGGTGGCGGAGTTCACCGCCTGCCAACGGCGCGCTGGTGATCACACGGAGCCCAAGGGCATGCGCCGCCGCGAGTGCCGAGACCGGGACCGTCCCGGAGAGCGACTGGGTGCGAGCGGTGATCAACTCCGGCGCCAGAAGGTTGCACGGAGCCTGTACCACGCGGAAGTGGTGAGCTTCTCCCCCGGCTTCCCTTGCTGCGCCGAAGATTCGCTCCAGCGACAGATGCTCGGGCCCGCCGAGATGGGTCCGCAGGGCGTTCCACGTCGCGACGCCGTACACACCGACGCGTCCCGCAGCAACGTATCCCTCAAGTACCTCGAAAGCCACGCGGAGCCGTGCGTAGGTAGTCTCCTCGTCAACGAGTCCTCGCTGCGCCTCCGGGTTGTGGACGTACACGAGGTCGAGTCGATCGACACCGAGGTTCGTGAGGCTACGGTCCACGGACCACGCCACATAGCGCGGCGCGATGCAGTGCCCGCCGGGGGCGAGTTCGTTCCTGCGGGCAAGACCCGCGTCGATCACGGTTGCGTGGTAGTACGCCTCATCGTCATCGGGCGGGACTACCTCCCACGGCACGAAGCCGACCTTGGTGCACACCGTGATCGCCGCGCGCTGGTCGGGATCCATGCCACGTAGGACGGCTCCCACGACGCGTTCCGACCGCTGGTCGCGGTAGTTCACCGAGGTGTCCAACAGGGTGATGCCAGCCATGAGGCCGGCCTCGAGTGCCCCTCTGAGCGCCGCGTCGCCGACATCGGTCGAGGGGGCGAGGTAGGTACCCAGCCCGAGGGGCGCGGTCGTGCGGCCGTCCCAAAGGGGACGATGCGTGTGCAGGCGCGCCGTCACCCCCACACTCCCGTCGCCGGTGCTGGAAAGCAGAACCGCAGTGACAAGGGCGACGCCCCTTGAGCGAGGGCCCCGTAACGGGACCGGGCTCCCCGACTCCAACGCTCAATCGCGTATGACGGCGCGCCCAAGCTGCGAGCCAGTACCGTGAATGCCTCAAGGTGTGCGGCGGGCGTCCACTCTGGTGAAAGCGACAGGAAGCACCGGGAGATCGCGTCCCCTGTCCAGGACCAGCGCGCGAACGGGATGACCTCCACGAGGCGCGAGAGGTGGCTGCCGAGACTTGCCTCGACCTCCCGAGACGCCGCGGCCGGATCGAGGCAGGGAGGACAAACCCACGTGAGGTGGTCGACGACGCCCTCGCGGAGCGCATGGAAGAGGTAGTCGCCGACGCCGACGCGGTCGCCACGCGCACCGAGCGGCAGTTCCCAGGCGCGGTTGTAGTCAGGGAAGAGGTCGTGGTGGGCGTCCACATGGACGCACCGGACACCGCGTACGCCTTCGCGGTCCCAGACCTCGAGCAACTCGTGGTGGTCGAGGCCCAAGAGCGTGCCCCCTTCCGGCACCGCGGGAAGCCGCGCACAGAGGTCGTCCAGCGGGATGGCGATTCGCTTGCTGGGCGCGACTACGGTGTCGGCGGGCGAGTCGAAGAAGAAGTCGCAGTCGACGCTGAGCCAGGTCTCCATGGGCGCTACTCCCGGAACGCCACGATCTGCGCCGTCGCATCGAAGCCTCCCGCGAGTACGGTGCCGCGTCGGTCGAGCAGTGTTACGCCGCGGTCCCCGGCCTTCACCGCGCCGACCTGGTCGAGAAACGTCCCCGCGAAGGGGCGCTCCGGACACCAGTCGAAGCGTAGAGCGCCAGCGCCGTCGAAGCGTATCATCTCGCCTTCGGATCGCGCGTCGAGGGGTTGGATAAGCAGCCCGCCCCAGACGACGATCGGTCGCCGAAGCACGGCATCGGCGTGCGCGACTAGGTCCGCGAGGTCGCACGCGAGGGCCGCCCCACGGAGCCCCGACGCGAGGCGCACGGCCCCCTCGCAGTGGAGCGAGCACGGGAAGTAGTCGGGGAGGAAACCGGCTCCTTCGAACAACGATCCGATGCGATTGGCCAGGAAGCTCGGGAGAGGTGAAGGCTCACGGAGCCGGTGATCCGCGAGGAGGCGCGAGACCCAGTCCTCCCCGTCGGCGATGCAGCGGTATCCCTCGACGCAGCACGGGGGATAGCCGTAGAGGCTCCCCAGCGCTTCGTTGTCGCCACCAGACTCGACCGCGCTTGCGCGGCGGGCCACGCCTGCCTCGCGGGCCACGAGCAGCACGAAGGACTCGGCGCGTGGATCGTCGGCGTCGACGTGCACCATGAATCGGTCGCCGAGTGAGGTCGCGCGGTTCGTCGCGAGCGCGAAGTGCGACGGGACGACCGAGACGCCGAGTTCGGCGAGAAGGGCGACGGCGGTGTCGCGCTCCGCGCGGTCGACGACGATGCGGACGACGTCCTTCACCCCCACCAGCATCCCGGCGAGCTCGAAGGCATGGCGCGCTTCAAACGTGGGGACTGCCGACACAAGCCGGCGGATGGTGTCCGCCGCGCTCACGCGATCGCCTCCGCCACCGTCGACTCGACTGGAGCGAAGAGCCGCAGGTTCTTCGCGCGCAACGTGGCGACCGTCACGTCACCCCGGAGCACCTCCACCCGCTCCTCGCCGGAAATGCGGATCCGACTGCCGCATGCGAGGGCTCGCTCGAAGCGCCCGCGGGCTGTGCCGAGGGTAGAATCGGGCGTGTACACGACGTCACCGACAGCGTGGGTACGCCGTTGCGCGAGCAAGAACACGCCTTCGTACTCGGTATACAGGGTTGCGCGGTTCATGCGCGCGAGCATGTCGCGCAGCCAGGTGCGGTCGTAGGAGGCGACGAGCCGTGCGTTCGCACGCGCAAGGCTGATCGAGGGTTCGCACGCGAGGGAGCACGGGAAGTGGCTCACCAGCGACGCGTCGAAATACTGTGCGCCGAGGTTGAGCAACGCCGAGGGACGCGCGACGGGCACTGCGGTTGTCATGGGCACGAAGTCGTTCTGCACACGGGCGGCGGCGTCCTGATTACGGTCGTAGAAGTCCCTACAGCACGGGGGCACGGCGAGCACGGTGCCGAACGCCATCTCGTCACCGCAGCGCTCCGCCTCGAGCGCCTGGTGCGCGAGCAACGCCGAGGCCGCCACGTACACGTTCCGATAGCCAGGCCCCCGCCCCATTTCGTGGAGGCCGTTGCACCACCCACCCTTCCCGCGATCCCGGCGCGGAAAGAAGCTCTCGCTACCGATGACGACCGAGAAGCCGTGCTCCACGCCGAGGCGTGCTAGCCGACGGGCGGCCTGGAGCCGCAGACCCGTACGGGCCACCTTGAGCCCCTCGCGTGACGCCAGGACCTCGCGGCACACGATGGAGGGTAGGAACGCGCGCAACGCGCGCAGCACGTCGCCGCGGTCGGAAGTGCGGTTCATGCGGGCTCCTTCGCCGCTCGCGACTCGGGACGAACGTGCGCTGCCAGGGCGCACTCGATGTGCCGGATCAGTTTGAAGAGGTCCGCGCAGTACACCGATGGGTTCTGAAACCCCGTGCCTTCCCGGTAGCGATGCGGGAAATAGCCGCCGCCGCAGGTGCCGACGACCGGACAACGGACGCAGGTCTCCGGCAAGGCCGACAGGCCGCACTGACGCGCCTGTACCATCCGGTGTTCGAGAGCATCGTCGAGCGAGTGCGTCTCGACGTTGAGCCCGAGTTCGTGGGCGCCAGGGAACGCCGCCTTCAGCGTATCGACGCCTTCGATAGCGCCGTCGGTCCCGACCGCGAGGAGAGTGACTGGCTCAAGTCCTAGCGTCTCAAGGGACCCAGTCCCCCCCAGCAGGTGCTCGAGGATCTCCTCGAACGTCCGGATCGCGACGCCCTGGTGGCGGCCGCCGAACCAAGCGTCAAAGATCGGGATGAGCCAGTCGGCGTAAGGGGTACCATCGTGACGCTCTCTGCCTGGCGGCGGGCGGTTCCACGTCCCGTGTGGGAGGAGGAGGTCCAGCGAAGGGGGCGCAAGCCCGGCGAGAAATTCGAAGGTTGCGAGGGGGTCCGCCTCGACGTCGATCACGGCCAGGATTCCCGAAAAGGCGCGTGGCCCAGAGCGCTTGAGCGACTCGAGACCCCGCAATGCCGGGCGGGTACTTCCGCGACCGGCATGGTCAAGGCGCCGCCGGTCGTTCACCGGAGCTGCACCATCGAGTGAGACGCCCACTGAGCACCTAGCCGCCTCAAGACGCCGCGCGACGTCATCGGTCAGGAGCACGGCATTCGTCTGCATCCCCACGTCGAGGACGACGTCGGGGCCCGCGTGGCGCCGGAGCGCGGCGATGACGCCTTCGATGTGATCGATGCCCGCCAGCAACGGTTCGCCGCCGTGGAGGCTCACAGAGAAGCGCGTACGGCCCCACGACTCGCAATGCGCGCGGATGCGGCGGCCGACGATTGCTGCGAGTTCGAGGGACAGGACGCGAGGACGGTCGCGCCACGACGTATCCCCCATCTGGTACTCGTAGCAGTAAGTGCAGTCGAGGTTACAGCGGGCGGCAACCTTCACCACCAACATGGTGACCGGGACGTGGCGCATTAGGGGACCTCAAGCGAGTGGGCCACGTCGCCTGCCGCACCCGGATCGAGTTCGAGGTTCCGGCGACGCCATGCCGCGAAATGGGACCTTTGGCGGTCGCGGGCCGAGCCCACAGCGAGTCCCGTGGAGGCATCCTCCGCATAGCAGGGAACTGCGCCGTCGAGACCGAACGACGCCGTCTCCGCGCGGATGGCAGCAATCTCCCCGCGGAGGAGCAAGTAGAAACCGTGGCCTGCTTCGGTCCAGTGGGCTTGGCGGCCGAGTGTCTCGGAGACGACCCCGAGCTGCAGTCGGAGCGCAGCGAGGCGCCGCTGCGCGAGCTCGCGATCCGCGTCGATTCCACATGCGTAGATACGCATCCAGAAGCGCGCGACGCGCGCGAAGACGAAGGCCGCGTGGAGAAGTCCATTGAGCGGTCGCGGATCGTCACGCCACGGCGAGTAGAGCGCCTCGGGCATCCAGCCCGATCCGTGGTGTCTGGGATCGAGAAGCGGGTCGATGTCTTGCACCACAAAGAGATGACTGTGCGACACCTCGTGAACGAGCATCTCGCAAAGCACGGAGGCCGACGGGGGGACGGCGAATACCGAGTAGCCGACGGACGATGACGTGGTCCCGCTGGGGAATCCGGAGGGGCCTCCGAAGGTCGTCGGCGCGACACTGTCATAGGTGAGGGTGATCTCGTCGAGCACGGAAGGAAGATGTGATGCGAAAAGTGCGAGTGCCTCCCCGAGCAACGTCCGGAAGCGACCGAGAGCGGCGTCATCGCGAGCGGCAATGATGTTGGTTGCCCCCGCTTCCAAGGTCAGCCACGCGTCGAAGGGGTCGACGATCACCGTGTGGTCACCGGCGGGTACGTCGGCCAGCCGGACGACCCGGCATCCCCGCACCCTGGGTGCAGCATCGCACCCAAGGAGCGCCGCACCTGGCTCCACCGGGCGGAGATGCAGACCCGTTCCAGGGAGGGTCATAGGGCGCAGGATCGGTACCGGGGAGCGGAGTTCGACGAGGGTGCTGGAAAGCAGTCCGGCCGCCACGGCGAACACCCCCGTTCGCCCCAGTACTTCGTGAGTGAACGTGGTCAGGTCCTGGCCGGGCAGCCAGTGGTGCGCAACGCTCGAAGGCTGGCAACGACCGGCGAGGACGTCGGCGCACTCAAAGCACCGCCGCAGCCACGCGAATCCATGTGGCTTGCCCATCACCTGTGCGACGACGGAGGCTGGCAGCCTCGCGAGTTCCGCGTATCCGTCCAAGAACGCTGTGATGTCCGGTCGCGCGGCTCCGAGAGACGGCAGGGCGCGGGCTAAGGCTGCAACCTCGACCACTGCGAGTTGACGATGGCGGCGCCACGCAGCGCCTAGCGCGGGAGCGATGCCGAAGGGGAGAAGTCCCCCTACGAGCCGCCCGCGGCGAATGCCCTCAGCGGGGGATTGGATGCAATCCATAGCGTGTTCGAAGGGGCGCTAGAACCTCGCCGAGCCAGGACTACTTGCCTTCAGGAACGATGTCCTCGAAGCGTCCGCTCACGTAGGAAGTGTGCCCACGCCCGGACGAAGAGGAGTGCGAACTGTGCGAAGCCTTCATCGGGTCCGATGTCTGTTGTCCCAGGAGTCGATCTTTCACCCTCTCCAACACAGGGTTCAAGCTGCCCTCTAGATCGGCCAGAGACACCTCGCCGTCGCCATCGAGAAAATCGTCGTCAGACTTCGACATTGTGTAGCCCCTTGCTGCGCCGGATGTAGTTCCCGCCTTCGTGCGCCCCCGCATGTAACATGGTGTGGATGTGCTCAGCAACAAAATCTCTCCGGGGCACCAACAGGGCAAGAAAATTGGGCACTGCCGGGGCGATCGGGGCACGTGCCAGCCATCGCGTCGATCGGAATCTTTCCTGTAAGGTGGGGCCGAATTCTCGGCGGTAGCAATCAGGCAAGCCATCGAGAGGACGAAGATGGATGGAGGGCAAGACGAGCATACCGGGACTCGGCGAAGGCCTCACCGCGCCGAGCAAGCTCCGCGCCGACCGGCGTATTGAAAAAGCGTGCCCGGTACCCCCGCTCCCATGCCAACCGAAGCCGATCAGCATCCCATAGTGCTGCTTCGACGTAGTTGTTCGCCTTGCGTCCCCTGGGATGTTCGCGAATCGCGCGCTCGATCACCGGGATGCTGCTGGGAGAGATCCATGTTGCGAAGTCTCGCCGGACCGCTGGTTCCACAAGACGCGCCGCAGCCTCCGCATGATCGAGTCCAGGCGCATCGTCCTCGCGGGCCAAATCGTGAAGCACACCCGCGAGCATCGCCGGCATTGGATCTTCGTCCAACTCGAGTGCCAGGAGACCCGCCATCCGGCCAACAAAGTGGAGATGCTCGAGGCTGTGGTACCCCTGTTCTACGACCGAGGAGAGCGGACACACCGCCGGTAGGATCCATCGGGAAAGCAGGCGGAACCAAGCCGACCTGTATTCCGGGCGGAATTGGCTCGGTCGGTACCCCTTGCAGGACACCAACCAAGCATAGAGATGGCCTCTGAGAGCTCGGACACGAACCAGGTCGGCCAGTTCCATCTCGAAGGCGGTCTCGACGTCCACACGGTGGCGCGTCAAGGCTTCGGCGAGTTCGCGGTCCTCCTGCACCGGAGGGGTCGAGCGGCAAACCACCTCGACATCGAACCAGCGCAACATCGCCGCGACCGAGTCGTAAGGCTGGCAGCTTTTCACTGGAACAGGTTCGGTCCACGAAAATTCGTAGCCGTCCACGCTGCCATCGGGATGGAAATCCGCGGTCCGCGTGTCGAGTGAGTACAGGTAAGCCGGAACATCGAGGTGACCCTCCAGCCCCTCGGGAACGACAAGGTACACGCACGGCCACGCGGTCGTCAGCATTTCGACCCCGTGAACCCATCCCTCCGCCGAGTCGAGACGAAGGCCGAAGCCCGCGGCGAACGCGGGCGAAGGGGACGCGAAGACCGTCCCACTTGGACCCGGACGCAGCGTCTGAAGCCCGCCGAGATCCGTCCCATGATAGAGAGGCGTCCCTCGAGGGATGCGGTCTAGCCTGCGGCGATAGGGGACGACATCGCGGCCCGGCGGAGTCGGCACGGCGAGCCACTGCGTCGAAGAGACCGACCCCGTCTCAAGGATGTCAACCACTGACTCCGAACAGTCGGAATCCCACGGTGACAGGAACGCGCAGACCCGTTGCGCCCTCCCGAGCCGGCGTGTCAGCGTCGGGAGGGCCGCAGCGACACTGAGCACCTCCACCAGCGCCGACCACTGGGTCGGTAGAACCGTGCGCAAGCGCTCGTTCAGTAGTACCGCTGACTCGTCGTCGGGTGTCACGACGGTCCAACGAGCAAGGAGTCCCTCGCGCAGGGCCATCACTGGCGCGGCCCAGTCGTCGGCAAGCTCGGCGCGCATTCCAAGGGGCGTGTCGAAGATCCGGTGATCGAGGGTCGCGAAGAGTGCGGGACCGGCAAGAAGCACAAACTCGCCGCCGATGGCGCTCTCGCGGTCCAGGTGCCTAATCACGTCTCCCGCGCGCGCGATTGGGGTCCAGGCGCTGGCTGGCACGGCCCCCCGCAACCAGATCAAGGCCCTCGAACAGCCCTGGGCCTCGCTCGCCCTCGCGCGGATGAATGACGCGTCGAGCTGCACGAACAGGGGGACGCCGCTGCCCTGAATACTGTCGCTCGGCTTCACCATGGTCAGAGTATCTCCAGTTGCTGAGGAAGCTTCACAGGTGCCACGCCACAGTTTGGTGAGGCACCGATGGTCTGCGGTCGGTGATGTCGCTTCGCAGTAATGATTCGCCGAACTGACCTCGCCCCGGACAATGATCCGGTTGGGCGTGCGCGTCACTCGCTGGCCCGCCGTTGGCAGCGCGTATTCCCAGAATCGCTGGGCCACGTGTCCCACCTCGCGCGGCTTGATCCCTACGACCTATGTGCGGGGTCGTCTATCCGCCGAACACGATCCGCGAACGGACTCGTACGCTCGTCTGCTCGCGCAAAGAAGACTGATAGCTGACATCCACCCCGAACAGAGCGGGGATCTTCAAGCCCGCCGCCAGTTTCAGGATGGAGCGACTGCTTGTCGTCACACTGTAATCCCGCTCAAGAGACGTCAGTGGATTGGGGGACTCACGGAGTTCGAGAAGTTGGCCGAAGTCGGGATCGCTTGCCAAACCGTTTGCTTCCAGAAACCTAACGGCCTCGCCTAGGTTGGGCAGTCCGCCCGCGAAAAGGGCTTGGTCCATCAGCTGTCGCTGGAGGTCTTGTTCGACTCCAGACGCCGCGCTCGCCGTCACGCCAACGCCGCGATACGCCCCCTTCACCGCGACGGTCTGGTCATGCGATGACTTGACTCGCTCGACGCGCAGAACCTCAACCTTTCGTGCGCCCAGAAGTTGGCAGAGTCCAACGTACAGCCGCTGTCGCTCCATCGCGAAGGTGTTTTCCGCGTCACCAGCTTCGACGTATCTGTCGGATCGGAAAGGGCTCTGGAGATAGACCCGTCCGGGAAGGAGGACGCCACCCGGGACGGCCAAGCCAAAGGAGCGACTGGAGTGGGCGTCGGGCACCACCGCGATTTCGGTGCTCCGACGGAGAGCGCGGGCTTCGGGCTCGTCGTCGAGCCTCCGCCAGACGGGTGGGCTGACCACCACGAGGGCGCGACGACGGTTCGGATCCAACGGTAGGATTTCACTCGTCATCGTCGGGTTCTCTCTCGGGGTGACGCTTGTCGCCTGTCATCTCTGGTGACGATTTCCAAGGACGTAGAAGATCGCGAGCCCGACCAAGAGCACCACGAAGGTGCTCAAAACTTTTGGGTCGCGAAAGCGCTCCAAGCCCGTTGCGGGTGGCGCGGGCCACGCAGGAGTGAGATTATCAAGAGCCCGCAAGTCAGGAGTGAGGCCCAACTCGCGACAGACCGAAAGATACTCCTCTCTAAAGACCACGGGGTCGACGTCATGCTCGGCTACCATCGCGATAACCGTTCGCCGACTGGCCTCATCGGTGCTTCCCGTCGGGACCTCGACGAGGCGGTCGGTGTCGCCATGGACGATCCTTACGTCCCCGATCCGCACCAACTCGCGACCGCGGAGCGCTGTACGGCCCAGTCGCCCTGCGATGCGCTGCCGCTCAGCCGAGGCGGTTACAGGTGCCCCGTTTGAGCGGAAGCAGTCATCCGACGTATTATCCAATGCCTGGAACTTCGTCTCGATTGTCATGGAGTCACAGGTCCTTCATGTGGCGCAGTACCTCCCGCAAGACACTCTCGATGCCGCCCTCCTCGTTCAGTTGCCCGATCACGGCCCCGCGAAATCCCTTCAGGCCGTGGAAGCCGTCGTACACGGTCGTTCTCCGGAAGGCATCGAGTTGCTCCGCGCTTGGGTCCGGCCACCCTGGTAGTTGATCCGCGTGACTACCCACGAGGATGATGTGCGGCGCGTTCATTTTGCCCGCTTCTGTCTGCCACGTCCCGATTCTCTCCGCGTCCGAGCAGGCGCGATCGATGTGTCCCTGCTGGCCCTCGATGACGTGCTTCAGATTCACGACGTAGATGACCAGGCCGGCACTGCCTGCTTGTGCTGCACGCTCGTACTGCTCCCGCCAGACGACATCTCGATCGTCAGCGCCGCCACCG
This sequence comes from Myxococcales bacterium, assembly GCA_030652255.1. GTDB lineage: Bacteria > Myxococcota_A > Polyangia > Polyangiales > SCUS01. The sequence goes on from JAUSAZ010000080.1 coordinate 45,794, forward strand.
ACGTCTGCGATTTGCTTCGTCCGGACGACCTTCTGGTCCACCGTCTCGATGCGTACCCCGGCTCGCGGAACAGGAGCGCCAGTTGCGGTGTACTGGTCCAGTATCTTCTTCTCGACGAGGCGGGTGATCAGCGTCGTCTTGCCTGTGCGCCGCTGACCGAGAATCACAAGGGTCCGCTTGCTGAAGAATGCCTTGACATCCTCCCAGAACACGTAAATAGCAGCCCCGCCCCCGCCGCCGAAGACTGCTGCCGCGATGGCGACCGCGATGAATGGAAACGGCATTGTGGCCCCTCCGGCCTCACAGTTCGATGTAAAGAGGGTGCAACACCACCCGCGACCGAGACTACGCGACCAGACGTACGATAGAGCGGACACGTGCGTCAACTCCGCCGGACTCTGCACGTCCGCTTGCCCCTTCGTGGCACGTACGGACGCTATGCTGAGCGATAACTACGTCGGGTCTTCCTCACTCTCGATGACGTCCGTTGCGCGGGCGGTTTCACGACCCAAATTTGGAGGGCCCAGTTCCGCAGGAAGGAGCCCCCGACGCTCAACGCATCCGCGTCCCCCTCGGCGGCCATGTTCTTCGCGCCCGACGCGGACGTTCGGATCGAGGGCCTACGCGTCGCCGAATTCGGAGTCATCCACGTCGCGTTGCAGTGCCCTCGTCGCACGGCCGCCTGTCCCCTCTGCCGCCGAGAGGCGTCGCGCATCCACAGCGCCTGCACGCGGTCGCTGGCCGACCGACCCGGGCGCTCCGTCGCACGAAGGTCGGCAGCCTGACGCGCTTCGACGCCCACCTGCGCGCCCGCTGACAGGAGGGCTGTGAGGATGCGCTGGTGCTGTGGCGTGAGGTCGGGAACCTCACTGCGCTTCCGCGGCTCGCTGCGAACTATCAGCGCCACGTCGAGTGGTGGCGCGCCACGGGCTGGTGCGCTGCCGTGCTGCGTGCGACAGCGTCCGCGGCCCCGCGCGCGCCCTCGCCGCGGTAGGTGCGCTGGTGGCTGACGCTGCCTGCCGAGCGACTGAGCGAGGGCCAGCGGCGGTACGTCGCGCGCCTCACCGAGGCATGTGCGCCGATCCGTATCGCCCGGCAGCTCGCCGTCGGGTTCGGGGTCGTCCTCCGAGTTGGAGACGCGAGGGAGTTGGGGCCGTGGTTGGAGGAAGCGACGCAGAGCGGACTGACCTCCTTCCGCGACTTCGCGGCGGGGTTGCGGCGCGATCAGGCCTCCATCGAGGCGGCGATCCGAGAGCCGTGGAGCAACGGCCAGACCGAGGGCCAAGTCAACAAGCTCAAGGTACTCAAGCGACAGAAGTACGGGCCCGCCGGCCTGCCTCTGCTCCGTCAGCGCATGCTGGCCGCGGCAGCATGAGTGCCGGGGGGCATCGTCACCTCAGCAGGTGAGAGCAACGACGGCGCGACCACGGGCACCTCGAAACTATCGACAGCGACCGGAGGTGGGGTGCTTGTCGGTCGTCATCGAGAGTGAGGAAGACCCGATGTTGTTGACGTCGAGCAGATGTTGGAGGGGGGCTCCCCTCCACTTGTTCCGCCGGTGGCACGCAGGGGCTCGCGAGCAAAGCCGGCGCGGGGAAGGTTGACATCCGAGCGCCCCGGTGGGGTCGCCAAGCGCGTGGGGACAAGGAGGCGATCCAGCCTCTCGAGAATGTTGGGCGGCGTGGGCGGCGGCATCCCACGGGGTTGCCAGCTACTTGTCGGCTTCCGCGATTGCCTGGCGGGCATAATAACACACAGCTCGGCGGGTGTCAGGTCCAAGCGCTTCTCGGCGTCCGACACGAGCGATCGGATCGCGGGAAAAGTCTTTGCTCGCGTGACTATGGCAGTGGAGGTCGCCTCACCGGCGACTCGAAGGAGACCTGTCTCATGGCACGACGAGATCGACGCCCCCACGGTTCCAAGCCGCGATCGCCCTACGATCGTCCATCCGACGTCAGGCTCTCGCGGGAGGCGCTCGAGGCCCAGCGCGCGTACGACGACGCGATCGACAGCACGCCCGTGGGGGTGCGCAGCAAGACGCTCCGCGAACGGGCCGAGGTCGAGTCGGCCCGGGGCCACGATCAGGCCGCGCACGTGCTCTACCTCGAAGCGGCAGCGCTGTTCGCGGAGGATGACGACGGCGCCGCCGCGGCCGCGTGCTGGTACGATCTCGGTGAGTCGTACTCCCGCCTGACCATCGGCGTTCACGAGGAGAACCACCTGCTGGCGCGTGCCTTGTTCGAGCGCACGCTCCGGTCGCCCCTGCGTCAGCGCACGCCACTACGGCTCGCCCTCACCCACGACGCGCTGGGGAGGACCGCGCGGACCCTCGCGGCGCATCGCTCGAGTGACGAGCGGGCACTGCTCGACGAGGCCGAACGGCACCTCGGGCGCGCGTGCAGCATCACCGAGTCACTTGGCCTGGTCGGGCTCGTCGATGCCGCGGGATACCGGCACAACCACGGCAACCTCCTGATGCAACGGGGACGCTGGGATGACGCGGAGCGAAGCTTTCGACGCGCCCTCGACCACCTCGCCGCGGCCCGACGGGATCCCGACCAGCTGGGCTTCCTCGTGCGTCGGCCGATGCGTCCTCTTGAACCCATGCTCCACCTGGGGCTCGCGCGGATGCAGTTGCAGCGCGGCCGCCGGAGCGATCTCGCATCGGCGTTGCGTGGGCTCGATCGCGTGATCCACGACGGTGACGCCCCGATGGTGGCCGAGGCCCACCTTCACGCGGCGATGGCCCTGCTCCGCGACGGTCCGTACCGGGGCGACGAAGCGCGGACTCATCTGCGTGCCGTCACCCTCTGGGACCTCGAGCCCGACCAGCGCCGCGTCTACCTCCGCACGCTCCGAGACTCCGGGGACGCCGAGATCGCCCGGCGCGCGCTGCGCCTCGCGCTCACGAACGCGATGCGGCGCCGCGCGGCAACGATCGCCGACCACATGGCAGACCATGGCGCGCACGAGGCCCAGGAAATCTCCCTCCTCGCGGCCGAACTCCATGCCGACGATGGCCGCCCGGTCGAGGCCTTCCTCGCGCTCGAAGAGTCGGCCGCACTGCGATATTTTGAGAGCGTCCACGCGCAGGGCTGGAGTCCCCGGGACGCCATCTCTCTCGCGCTTGCACAGCGCCGGGACGCGACGGCCGCGGGTGCCCGGATGCTCGACGACCTCGCGTCGCGGATCGCGTACCTGCAACCCGCCGAGCTCCGCGCAGTGCTCGACGAATTCGGGCAGGCACTCGAGCGCAACCTCGTGGCGGCGGACGACCCCACCGCCGCGTCGGAGTTCCCCGGTGCCGAGGTGTTGGCCGAAACCGCCCGGGTGCAGCGGCGATTCATCGAGGCCCTGCGCCTGGCGCGTCCGGCGCCATCCGCGTCGGCGGTGCTGCGCGAGGTGGCTGGCGAGCTCGGCGCCGAGAGCTTGCACGCGAACGAGGTGCTCACGCGACGCGACCCCGAAGCTGACCACCGGACCCGCGAAGGGTCCTCGGCGCTCGAACCGGCGGGACTGCATCGACTCCTGGACGAGCATCCCGGGGATGTTCTCCTCCGCGTCTCGCTCGGACGTGATCTCCTGGCTGTCGGCGTGTGGCTGGAAGGTGGCGCGCTCACCGGGCGCACCCTGCGTCGCCCGCTCGCCGAACATGAGACCCGCGCGCTCCTGACGCTCTACGCCTCCGCGTCCGAGCGCGGGATCGCGCCTGTGGGCAAGTCGGTCACGGACATCCTCACGGTGCTGCTCCCCGCCCTCGACGTGAACGACGCACTGCCGGAGCGCGCCATCGAACACCTGGTCGTCCTACCCTCGACGCTGGCGGCCCTGATCCCCTGGGCCGCCGCGGGCGGACCGGGGCGCACGCTCCTCGACCGCGCTGACGCGATCTCGTACCTACCCAACCTCGCCCCGCGGGTCACGCAGCAGCACGTCGCCGCCGAGCGCACGGGCACCGTGCTGGTCGCCCCCGGCATCCATTGCCACGAGCACGCCACGCGCTTCCACGACGTCGCCTTCTCGGCATTGCGCGGAGGCGAGACAGCCCTCCTCGGCGCCGACGCGACGCGTGAGCGGATGGTCCGCGAAGCGGAGCGGGCTGACGTGGTGAGCCTGTACACCCACGGCCTCCACATCCCCCAGCACGGTGCTGCCCTCTCACTGGCAGGCGGGAGTTTCTCCCTCGATGACCTCGATTCCCGATGGTGGGGGTGCGAGCGCGTCGAGCTCTGGGCCTGCCAGTCGGGCGTCAACCACCCGACCGACTGGCTCACGCCCATGGTCGATGAGGCCTTCGGCATCGACGTGGCCTTCCACCACGTCGGCGTGCGCAGCACCATCGGCTCGCTCTGGAGCGTTCCGGCGCTCGTCACCGCCCACCTCGTGCGCCGCTACCGGGAGGGGCTCGCGGCGGGTCGCTCACCGCCGCAGGCCCTCGCCGATGCGCAGCGCTGGTGGCGCGACACAGTCGTCGCGAAGCTCCCCGGGATCCTCGCCAGCACGCCCGAATACCGCGTCTCGGACGCGATCGCGCGGCTGCTCGGGACCGACGCCTCGCGCGACGACCTCGACGCCACGCTGGGCGCAATGCAGGCCCTCATCAAGGAGTCAGATCAGGCGATGTTGTTGCGGGAGTTCTCGACGCCAGCGGCATGGGCCGGGTTTCGGTTCCTCGGGGTGGCGGGCCGACACCCAGTGGTGGGTTCAAGCGACGCCGTCCGCCCGTTGACGGCGGAAGAGCGGGCCGGGGTCGAGACCTTGCTCAGCGAGTCGCACGAGCCCGGGCAGGACGTCGATGCCTTCCACCGTGAACGCCTCGCCGCAGCCGTCGTGCTCGGTCACGATGAACACCCCACGCCAGAGCAGGCCACCAGGGTCGCGCGGGCCTACGCCGAGCGCGGACTCGGGAGCATGCGCCACAACCTCCTGCGTGCACTGGCGTGGGTGCACGAGGCACTCGCAGTACCCTCGCTCGCCGCAGCCGACCGCGGCGCGCTCACGGTCGAAGCCGCGTGGCTCTGGACGGAGCTCGCGCGCGGCGAGCTCGACGCCGAGCGCCTGCGACCCTTGTTCTCGACGGACCGCGTGCTGGTGCAACGCGCGCGGGCGCTGCTTGGCGGGTGCGCGGCGGCCTCCGAGGCGCCCCTGCTTCGGGCGTGGGTCGATCGCCTCGACCAGCGCACCCCGGCACCCGCCGATGAGGATCTTCGCCGCTGGCCCTCGCTGCGCGGCGCCGTAGAGACGTGCGTCGGTCGCTGGTCGAAGCTGCGCGCGGCGGCCCTCGCCGTCGAGTGGTTGCTGTCGTGCGACGAGGTGCCTCAGGCGATTGTTCGCGAAGGCATCGACCTTGCCGACACGGCGATCGGGGCCGGAGGCACACGCGACACGTATTTTGTCGCGCAGCGACTACTCAGCAGCCGCTCGATGCTGGCCTTGCGCGTTGGGCAGATCAGCCCTCCGCCACCACCACACGTGCTCTCGGCCCGCGAGATCGCGCGGAGTGCGGAGTGGCATGCGCGGGCTGACGAGGCGAACCCTGACCTCGGCGTCGATGGGCGCACCGTGGCATCGGAGGCCCTCGACCGCCTCGAAGGCATCCACTGGGGCACGGTCGATGACGATCTGACCGACTTCTGGGACTCGACGGGGACACCCGGGGTCGCATGGCAGCGCGTCGCGTCGGCCTACTTCACGACGAAGTTTCGCGGCGCGTCGGAGCCGCGCCTCGCGCTGCACCACCTCGCCTCGATGCAGCTCGGCGCCGACCTCCGCGTGGGCGCACTGCACCGCCAGGCGCACCTGCTGCCGGTGGACGCGGGCGGCGAGCTGCCAGGCACGGCGGCGTGGTCGCGCGAGCACGTGCTCCAGGGCCTCGAGGACCTCGCCAGGCTGGCGGAATTCGACGCGGCGAGCGCGAGCGTGCGGCCGTCGTCCGTCGATGGGTTTCGCCAGTCCGCGGCCGAACTACTCGACCTGGGCGCCCGGTCATCCATGGTGCACACGGCATGGGACGTCGCCTCCACCGTGACCGAAGACCAGGACAATCTGGCGGCGGCTCGCACGGGCGCCTTCCTCATCGAGCGCGCCCTCCTCCCGGCCGACGCCGCGATGCACGAAAACTGGAACCGCGTGCGAGCAGGTGCGGCCACCCTCGTGGACGGCTCCCCTGATGCACCCGCCGGAGCGCTCACGGCCTTCCTGCAGAACCTTGCACCGCCCCGACGTATCGACGACCTCGAAGCGTGGCTTCGCGGGGTCCCGGCGGGCCGCGTCGTACTCGGTGCTTCGATCGGCGCCGGCGGCGAGCTCCTGCTGAGCGTGGTGGGCGGGGTCGATGGCGGGCCGTTCATGCAAACGAGCGCGTCCTCGGACAGGCTGGGTTGGCAGGTGCTCGAAGACCTGCGTGGCTTGCTCTCCCCCGACTCGATCGACCACACGCCCCACCGCGGGACGGACGCGACGCGGGCCGACGCCCTCGCGCACCTGTGCACACTCCTCGATGGTCTGCTGGGGCGCTGCTTCGCTGGCCTCCCCCACGACCGCCCGCAGATGCTCTCGGTCTTCGCGCCTGGTGCCTTGCGAGCCCTGCCCTGGTGGGCGCTCACGGCGGGCGGCGTCGCTCTCCGCGACCGCTTCGCGGCGGTCACCCACCTGCCGTTCCTGGGCTTCGGCAGCGGCGCGCCTTCTGGCGATGGGTCGCGCGTGTTCTGCGCGTTCGGCGAGGAGCGGGAGGTGGGCGAGACGCGCTTCGGCGCCTGCGCCGTGGAGTCCCTTCGCACGTACTTCCCCGGAACCCTCGCCGCCGAACCGTCGGATACCTCGCGCGGATCGACCATCGTCGAGACAGCGCTGCTCTCGGAGGTCGCCGCTCAGGTCGAGGCCGTGCGCTGGTACGGCGTCGGGACGCCCTTCACGATGAACCCGAGCACCGAGGGGCTGGCCCTCTCGGACGGCCGCACCCTCACGAGACGCAACCTCCTGGGGACGGTGCTGCCGCGCTGCCGCCGCGTGGAGTACTGGGCAGCCACCGCCGATGCAGGCGCGCTGATCGCCACGACGACGGGCGATCGGGAGGTGTTTCCACAACTCGTCTGGAGCGCGCTCGCAGCGGGCGCAGGCGGCGTGCTCGACCTGGCGTGGCCGGTTCACGATCTCGTGAAGGCACTGGTCTGTGAGCGGTTCGGGATCGTGGTGCGGCACCACGAGGTGCCCGGCCCCGTGGCTCTCGGGCTCGCGCTGCGCGGGATCGCCGCGGTGTTGGCCCGGTGGAGTCACGAGGCACCGCGCTTCGACTCGACGAGGGCCGCGCTGGCCTGGCTCGACGAGGGCCGTCGCGTCCAGGCGCGCGAGGCGGGCCTGGACGTCGGCGCGGTGGTACCCTTTGCGCCGCACGCCGACGCTCCGTGCGTAGGCGACGACGTCGATACGCTCGTGCGCGTCTGTACCTCGACGATGCAGCTCGGAGCCTTCCGTTGGTGGGGCAACTGATGAACCCGACGAGGACGCACGAGCCCATCACTGACTGGTCGCGCGAGGGCCGCGCGCGGCTCGTCCGGGAGCAGGGCGACCGTATGCGCGCGCTGCTCGAAGAGGCGTTCGAGACGTTCCTTGACGACAAGGAGGTGGGCCTCGCGGCGTTCAGATTCCGCACCGACGACCCTGTCGCCGAGGCAGTCGAGTGGTGCGTCGAGCGCTTCCAGATCGCCGACATCGACCCGGGTCAATTGCACGATGGGTCGAGCTCGTGGCGGCTGTTCACCGAGGTCTCGTTCTGGCTCTCGCAGCGCCAGACCGCGGCGGGGTATCGACGCGCGCTCGCGCACCGCAGGGATGGGGACGCGGACGTAGGGGAGGCGCCGTCCACCGACGAATCGCCGGAGACCGTCGCCACGCGCGACATCGACGCGCGCCGCGTGCGCGAGCGCATCATCGACGGGGTCAGCGCGCTGCGAGACACCTGCTGCGCTGCCCTCGTCGGTTGGTGGCTCATCGGATCGGCCCGACAGCGCCGCGTCTGGTTCGCGAACGACGACCTGGTAGATGAGTGGAACGCCGCTCTCACCGCGGATCATGGTCGCACCTCGAAGGAGCGCTCGTTCCACATCGCAGACGCACTGTTCCGCTACCTCGCACTCTTCGCGGGCCTGGTGCGGCGAGACGGCGACGAGTCGCACCGGGCGTGCGTGCAGACGTGGTTCGACAGCTGCCACGATGAGCCGCCCTACGAGGCACCGCGCGCCGCGGTCCGCGCGGCGCTCGGCGGCCTGCCGTCGAGGCAGATGACCACCCTGCGCCACGACGGCGTGACAACGCTCATCCGGCGCTGCGTCGCGCTGACGGATCGCTCGTGGCTGGAGGTCGATCCGCTGGTGAACGCGCTGTCGCAGAGCAGCCTGCGCCTCTCGCTCCTTCACCGCTTCAAAATCGAGGACGACGATCTCGAAGCGCGGATCCGCTCGCTGAAGGGAGCCTCGGAATGACCTCTCGACCACCACCCACCCGGGTCATGCTCGACGCGATGGTGCTCGGCACCGACGATGACCGCGACGCCTGGGGCGACCTCCTCGCCTCGCACCGCGCCGGGGACGTCTGGCGCGAAGCCGTGGAGCGCCGTCGTAGCATGGACGCCTTCGCCGCCGTTCTCGCGACGCACCGTTGGCTCGCCACCCCGGCGCTCGTCCTGCGCCGTGCGATGCGCCGCGCGCGCGGCCCCGCGTGGCCGGGCGCCACGCTCGACCTCTCGTCGCCCCTGACGGCTTCACTCGGCCCCTCCGCCGCCTCGAGCGTCACGCTCCACCAGGGCGAGACGCGCGTACTGGCGGTCACGCCCGGCGACGCCGTGCGCGTGGAGCTGCCCGCCGACACGCAACTCCGACGCCTCACTGAACAGGGCGAGGAGCCCTTCGACGCGCCCGGGTGGGAGATGGAGGCTGGCGACGGCGTGATCGTCCTCATCGCGGTTCGGGACGACGGCACACCGGTGGCCGCGTTGGTGCTCGCGGAGAAGGCAATCGGGGAAAACGCCGACTGAGCGGGGCCTATCCGTCCGAGCGTCGCGCCCCAATGGCGTCACGACGCTCGGAGGCCTCATGAACCCGATCTCGATCAACTTCCATCTCTACAAGCCTTGCGACTCGCGCTGCACATTCTGCTTCGCGACCTTTCGCGACGTCGAGGGCCAGCTCGACCCAGACGACGCCAGGCGCCTGCTCGATCGGCTGCGCGCGGCCGGCGGTGAGAAACTCACGTTCGCGGGCGGCGAACCGACGCTCCACCCCCACCTTGGGGCGCTGGTGGACCACGCGAAGGCGCTGGGATTCACCACGAGCGTGGTCACGAGCGGATCGCGCCTCGACGCGCTCCTGGACGGGCATGCGTCGTCGATCGACTGGGTGGCGCTATCGATCGACTCGGCGGTCGAGCGGGTGCAGCGGTCGCTCGGCCGAGGTCGGGGCGACCACGTGGCAAGGGTGCGCGTGCTGGCCTCGCGCTGTCGCAACGAGGGCGTGCGACTGAAGGTCAACACCGTCGTCACGGCGCTCAACTGCGACGAGGAGATGGGTGACCTCCTGCGCGAGCTTCGACCCGAGCGGTGGAAGGTGTTCCAGGTGCTCCGCGTCGAGGGCCAGAACGATGGCCGCGTGGAGCCCCTGCTCATTCCCCGGGAGCACTTCGTGGCCTTCGTCGAGCGCCACGCCTCGCTGGGCTCCTCGGGCATCGAGGTGGTCGCCGAGGACAACGACGCCATGGAGGACTCCTACGTGATGATCGACCCGCGTGGCCGATTCTATGGCAATCACGGCGGGCGCCATCAGGTGAGCGATCCGATCCTGGGCGTTGGCGTTCGCGCGGCGCTGGACCAGGTCGGATTCTCCATCGACAAGTTCGAAGGCCGCGGAGGGCGGTACGCGTGGTGAGCCGCCCGCTCAGGGTGGCCGTCGTCGGCGGCCTCGGGCACGCGCCGACCGGTGACTACCACCAGACGCGCTACTACGGCAGCCCGCGCGATCGTGGCCGCGGCGAACTCGTTCGCCTCGAGCAGGCGCTCCGCGCCGGTGGCATCGACCGGGTGGTCATCCGCACCCGGTGGAACAGCCACTCCGCCACCACGCGCATCCGGCGCGTCTGCCGCGCGCTCGGCATTCCCTGCGAGCTCACCTCGATCTCGGGTGCGGGCGATGGGGCCAGCGTCGCGGCGGTTGCAAAGGCCAGGGCGATCACATGAAGCGGTGCCAGCCCGGTCTCCTGGCGGCGAATCTCACGGAAGGCCCGCGAGTCGGCGCAACCCTTGGATGCCGGCTACCTTGACCCAGAGAACCGGTCGCACGGGGTGGACTCCCACGGAGAGATCACTCCCCTCGACCGCAGTCGAGACGCACACCGCCTCGAAGCGCGTGGCGTCGAGCGAGCCAGCCTCGGAGATCGCGTCGTACACCGCACGCTGCGCGCGGCTCGCGCGAAAGCTCTCCTCAGCGACGCAGCGGAGGAGTTCACGTCGCTCCTGCAAGCGCTCCGCGGCACCGAAGCGCTCAAGGAGCTTGGCGGCGGCCTCTTCGGAACGTGTCAATGAACGTGAGACAGTTTGGGTGGGAGATTACTGAAGCGTCTGCTCCTGCGCGGGGGTCGCACCCCCGCACCCCGCGGGTTCCTTGGGCGCGCAGGACGGCGGCCCGTCCTGCGTCCCTGCGGAACTCGTCTTCGGAGGGTTGATCCACGCTGCGGTGGGCGCGCGGGGTGCCCGCGGCCGACCGCGCACGAAGCGCTCGGGGTGCTCGGCGTAGGCGGCCGCGAGCACGACGTCGCGCGCCGCGATGCGCTCGCCGGTGCGCCCGTGATGGACATCCGCGGGCGTCAGCAGGGCGAGGCCGGCGTGATGGTGGTCGTGGTTGTACCAGTCGAAGAACGGGCCGCAGAAGCCGCGCGCGTCCTCCAGCGCCCCGAACCGATCGGGGAAGTCGGGGCGGTACTTCAACGTCTTGAACTGCGCCTCCGAGTACGGGTTGTCGTCCGAGACGTGGGGCCGCGAGTGCGTCTTCTCGACGCCCAGGTCACACAGCTTCTGCGCGACCGTGCGCGAGGTCATCGAC
>JAUSAZ010000083.1 GCA_030652255.1 Myxococcales bacterium
GTGGCGTCGAGCAGCTCGCGCCGGGCCTGGAGCAGCTGGAAGACCGAGACCTGCATCGCGTTGTACTGGAGCAGCGTCTCGCGCAGCACGCGCTCGCGCGCCGGGACGATCACGCCGTCGTACTGCCGCGCGCGGGCGTGCGCCGAGCGCAGCCGGTTGCGGGCGTCGCGCAGGCCCGAGCGCAGGTCCACGGCGCTGGCGTGGTAGCGCTCCAGCGCCGCGTCGAACTGCGCCCCGTACGCGGCCGTCGCGCCCCGCCGCTGGTCGAAGATCGGCAGCGTGACGCGCGCCCCGCCGCCCACCTCCAGGGTGTTGCCGTCCTGCTCGGCGTGCGCGTCCACGGTGATGTCGGGCAGCCACCCCTCGCGCTGGCTCAAGCCCACGCGCCGGGCGAGCGCTTCGAGGTTGGCGCGCTGGGCGGCGAGGTCGAGGCTCGCCTCGAGCGCCCGCGCCTCGGTCATCGCGTCGAGCGCGAGCGCCTCCGGGGTCACGGGCAGCCCCTCGGCGACGGTCCACCCGGTGGCCTCGCCGTGGAGTCCGAGAAGACGCTGGAGGCGCTCGCGGCGGTCGAGGCGCTCGAGCTCGATCTCCGCAACGGTCACCCGCGCTGTCTCGTAGGCCGCCTCCTGGACGGAGAGGTCGAGGGTGGTGAGGTTGCCCGCCTGGTGGAGCGAGCGGGCCGCGTCGCGCGAGGCCGCGAAGGCGTCGAGTGCCTGCTGCGCGGCGACCAGTCGCTCCTCGGAGGCCTGCACCGCGTAGAAAGCGGCGCGCACCTCGAAGCCCAGCTCCAAGACCGTGCCCGCGACGCGCGCCTGCGTCGCCTCCAGTTCGGCCCGCGCGAGGCCCGCCCTCGCGCCCGTGAGGATCGCCCGCGTCAGCCCGAACTCCAGGCGCACGTCGCCCTGGAGCGGCTGCGCCCGGTCGGTCTGGTAGCGCACGTCGAACTCGAGCGCCGGGTTGGGGAGCGTGCCGGCCTGCGCGAGCCACCCGCGGGCCACGCCGACGTCGCGGAGCGACGCGCGGAGGTGGCGGTTGTTGCGGAAGGCGACCCCGACCGCGGCATCCGCGGTGAGCGGGCGGGACAGCACCGCCTGTACCACCGCCGGGTCGTGGTCCTCGGGAGGGTTGTCCGCGACGCGCAGCGGGATGGGCGCGCGCGATAGCGCCTGCACGCGGCGCAGGTCGGACGAGAAGGACGTCGTCGCGCATCCCGCGAGGGACAGGAGCAGCGCAAGGGCGCCCGGGAGGAGCCGGTCAGTGCGCATGGTGGTGTCCTCCGCCCGCGGGCGCGCCGCCGTCGACCGCGAGGCCCGTCCAGGCCCCGGTGGGTTCGCCCGGAAGCGGCGGGTCACCGGTCAACGCCACCGTGGGGTTCGCGACCGGCGCGTCGCGGGCGCCCGAGGAGAGGGCCGACTGCTCGGCGAAGCGCGCGGGCACTTCGCGGCCTCCGCACCCGAGAGCGAAGGAGGTCGTACCGACCAGAAGGAGGAGGCGTGGGATCACGTGGGTCATGGCTTCACACGTGCCGACGGTGAGGGCTGGCGAGCATTACAGCAGGCGCGGCTGTCGTCTCGACACACAGCGGGCGGGCGCCTCCGACGCGGCGGTGGTCGCCGCCCGTGCACCGCCACCGAGCGCGGACCGTAATGTCGGCGCCGCCGCTGCGTCTGCACGGATGGAGCGCGGCGAACGATCCTCCCCGCGGCTCCAGAGATGAGAGTGAACCCATGAAGCAGACCATCGAACTCCCCATCAGCGGCATGACCTGCGGCGCCTGCGTGCGTCACGTCGACGCGGCCCTCCGGGCCGTTCCCGGCGTCGTCTCGCAGACCGTCGACCTCGCCGGCCGCCGCGCCGTGATCACCTTCGACCCCTCCGCCGCGGCGGTGCACGCCATGCGCGGGGCGGTGCGCGACGCCGGCTTCGAGCCCGGCGAGGCGCGCGACCTGCCGCCGGCCTGACTAGGCGAGCTGAGGGCGGGCGGACGCTCAGGGGCCGCGAGGTCCGCCGTGCTCTTCCCCGACGCGGACGCGATCTCGGTGGAAGACCGCCGCACGCCCGCGGAGGTCTGGATCGGCCGCGCCGCATCCGAGCGGCGGGTCGCGTGTTGCCTACGCGACGACGCAGGTGCAGTCGGTGCAGCCCGCGTCGGCGCACGCCCCGCAGCACGCCTGAACCCTGGCCCGCAGCGCCTCCCGCGCGCGGAACACCCGCACCGCGGCGTTATTGGCGGTGATCCCCTCGGCGGCGGCGAAGTCCTTCACGCTCTGCCCTTCGACGGTCACCCGCTGGAGCGCGGCGGCGTACTCGGGCTTGATCTCGTCGGCGATGCGCCGCACGCACGGGCACACCACCGCCTGGAGGGAAGGGGGCGGCGCGGCGGGCTCCTCGTCGGTGTCCGAGGCGAGGGCGTCGAGGGCGCGACCCATGGTGGCGTTGCGCCGCCGGTGGTCGATCACGGCGTTGCGCAGGATGCGGTAGAACCACGCGCGCGCCGACTCGTCCGCGCGCAACGAGTCGCGGTGTAGAACGCCGCGGGCGAAGGCGTCCTGGAGGATGTCCTCGGCTGCGGACCGGTCGCCGAGGCGCCGCACCAGGAAGTCGAGGAAGGCTTGTCGCTCGCCGAGCAGCGAGGTCATCACGGCGTCCATGGCCCGTCGTTCTAGCGCACCGGAGGCCGGGCCGCCCCGCAGGCCCAACGACGGCAGGTGCAGGCTCCGCGCTCGCCGCCCCCCGCCGCCGCCCTGGTCGTCCTGGCGGCCTCCAACACACTCTTCAGTCGATGCGGTGCGCGCCGGGCCGCGGCGGCGGCGGCGTGGCGACGAGGATGCCGTGCCTCGGGCGCGCTTCGAGCTCCGCGGCGCGCTCGCGCAGCACGCTGGCCCGCTCGGCGTTGGGGTCGACGCCCTCGCCCGCTTCGAGCATCTCCGCGAGCGTCGCGCAGGCGTCCGGCGAGCCCGCCTCGCAGCCGATGCGGTTGAGCTCCGCGGCCCGCGCAGGGTCGCCGGGCCGCCCGATGCGGTCGCGGCGGATCTCGCGCGCGGCCATGAAACAGAGCAGGCCGCGCTCGCGCTCGCTGATGTCGCCGGTGACACAGTGCCGCACCATCGCCGCCGAGGGCGAGAGGTCGAAGGCGTCGCCGACAGCGCGCCGTGGCGGGGGCGGAGCGGTGCGTCGAGCGCGGCGGACGGGAGGCTGCGAGGAGGCGCAGCCGCAGAGCAGGAGGAGCGCGAGGAGGGGCCGCATCGGGAATCCCGTCTTCGCGCCAACCCGTCCCGCTTGTCGAGGGTGGGGCAGACGTGGCCCTCCAGCGCTACGGCCTGCCGCGCTCGTATCCGGGGTGATCCCGTGCCGGGCGTGGCAGCCGTCACACCGCCAGGAATCACCGGAAGATCAGCGCGTCACGCTCCGATGGCACCGCCCGCCGCCACCCACCGCCGCCATGGCGGCGATCCCCGCGCGCCGCCGCGGCCCAACACGCCACCGGGTCGATCAGCTCCATCTGCCGCAACGACTGCTCCGAGGCGCTGGGCGGCATTGCGGCGCTCATCGGATCGAGGCTCTGCGCGCCGTAGCCCGTCGGACGGCGCGTCGCCCCTACGCCCCGGGTCGCCGGCAGCTGCAGCCCGACGCTCTCCGCATCGGCGAGGTCGGCGGCCGCGTCTCGATCGATGGAACCACCGTCGGCCCGGTGCTGCTCGAGGTGCCCGTGGTCGTGAGGCAGGCGATGCGCCGGAAGACGTTGACGTCCTCCACCATCTGCCCGTTCATCGGATATCGGTTGACCGACTGGAACTCCTGCAACGCCGGGTCGATCGTCCCGATGAAGGTGTCGAGGATGTAGCCGCGCGGGCCCGGGCCGCACGCCCGCTCGCGCACCGTGTAGGAGCTGCCGCCGAACTCGACGCGCATCCCGGCGATGGTCCCGCGCGCGGGCTCGTCGAGAGACCAGTCGTCGTGACCAGGCCGGCACGGGATGGGGGCGGCCCGGTCGGGCGGACCGTCCCAGAATCGCACCTCCATGTCGCCCGTGAGGTCCGAGCCCGCGCGTCGGATGTGCAGGGTGAACACGCTCCACTGGCCGTGGCGGGGGTAGTAGGCGTGCGAGCGCCACGTGCCCTGCACGTCATCGACGCACCGCTCCACGGGGGCGGGCGGCAGGCGGGCCCGCTGCTCCTCGACGGTGGCCGGTGCGAGGCCCGGCGCGAGCACGAGGAGCGCGCCGACGCACAGCGCGGCGACGAGCCAGCCGCGACGACCACCGATCGGCGGACGGCGTGAAGTGCACGCGTCCACCCCGCCCTCCCGCATCGCCGGACGATCGCTACGCCCCGACACCGGCCACCCCGAGCAGCGTGCGGGTCATGCTGCCCCCATCGACCAGCATCTCCTGCATCGCGTCGCGCACGTGGCCGTC
>JAUSAZ010000089.1 GCA_030652255.1 Myxococcales bacterium
CAGCTTGTCGAAGGCCTGGATGATGCCGATGACGGTGCCGAAGAGGCCGACGAAGGGGGCGTTGTTGCCGACGGTGCCGAGGAAGGCGAGGTAGCGCTCGAGGTTGAGCTTCACCCGCACCGTCGCGCCCGCCATCGCCTCTTCGGCGCTCTTGAGCCCGCTGTCGAACTCCGCGAGGCCCGCCAGCGCCACCACCGAGGCCGGCGACGACGACTTCTCCAGCCGCGCCTTCGCCCCGGAGATGTCGCCCTTGCGAAGCAGCGCCCGCACCTCGTCGCTCAGCTTCTCCAGGTCGTCGTCGAGCGAGCGGTAGTACCGCGCGCGCTCCAGCATCACCGCCACCGACGCCACCGACAGCGCCACCAGGACCCACATCACCCACTCCGCGCCGAGCATCGCGAAGGACGTGAAGAGACGAATGAGAGAGAAGCCACCTGAGTGCATGCGTTACCTGTATTTCGCCCGGCGCTAACCGGCAGGCGTCGGTTCGGGTCGCAAGGTGGGATGCTCCTCCGTGGACCCGGTTTCAACAGAAGTCGCCGCGGGCGACGAGACCCCGAACTCGCGCATCACCACCGTCGCGTAGGCGCCGGGGGCGAGCGTGAAGCGGAAGAGCAGCGCGTCGCCGTCGACGGTGACCGCGAGGTCTTCGACGAAGACCCGCGCGGGGCGGCGGGTGCCCTCGGCGAGCGGCCCGATGCGGTCGAAGAAGGCCCGGTCGAGGGAGGCGCCCACGAGCACGGCCTCCTCGCGCGCAGCGGCCTCGCCGGTGGGTCGATCCATCGAGCGGCCGAACATCGGCCCCGTCGGCGACGCCTCGCGGGCGGGGTAGAGGAGCGCCGCGTCTTCGGCCGTGATGAGCCACGGCCGGCCCGACGCCCCACGCGCCGCGAGGTCGCCGTCGACGTGGGCGTCGAGGAGGCCGTCGCGCACCCTCGCGCCCAGCCACGCGTTGAACAGCTCGGACTGCAGCGCCGAGACCATGAAGCGCCGCTGGTGCGGATCGCGCGGCCCGGCGCTCTCCCCGGACAGCCACTGCCGCGCCCGCGCGGCGTTGTCGCCCTCGCGCCCGAAGCGCTGCTCGCCGAAGTAGTTGGGCACCCCCGCGCGGCCGATGACCTCGGCGATGTCGAGCGCCCGCGCGAGCGCCGGGGCGACCCCGTCGGGCAGGTCGCGCACGCGCAGCTCGAAGCGGTTGCCCTTGAGGTGCCCGGTGCGGAGCTTGTTGCGATGCCGCGCGACGGAGAGCACCCGCAGCCCGGCGATCTCCATGGCCGACACGCGCTCGGGGTCGACCCTCGGCAGGCTCACCGTCTGCGTGGTGACCGCGTGCCGGTCTTTCATCCCCGCGTAGCCGACGTCCCGCGCCTGGATCTTCAGCACCCGCGCGATCTGCGAGATGGCGTACGGGGTCGTCATGCCCCGCTTCTCGAAGCGCAGGTAGGTGTGCTCCCCCTCGCCGCAGGGCTCGTACGACGCGATCTCGTCGACGCGGAAGTCGTCCTCGCTGGCGCGCAGCGTGCCGCCCACTGCGGCAAGGTCGCGGCATCGTCGGGGAAGGGCGTCGTCCTGGGGGATGGTCATGAAGGGCGGCGCAACATACCCGAACACCCCTCCCGCGCCACCCCTTCCGCGCACGCCGCCGTATCCTTCGCCGCGATGCGTGACGCCCCGACCCCCGACCACTTCGAGCGCGCGCTGCGCCCGGTGCTCCTCGACGCCATCGCGGGAGGTGCGACGCCGGGAGCGCAGCTGGCGCTCTCGCTCCGCAGCGCGCCGGTGCTGCATCTCGCGGTCGGCACCCTCGACGGCGCGCCCGGGCGCCCGGTGCGCGACGACACCGTCTACGACCTCGCCTCGCTCACCAAGCCGCTCACGGCGCTCGCGGCGGTGCGCCTCGCCGCGGCGGGCGCGCTCTCCCTCGACGAGCCCATCGGGGCCCTCTGGCCCGGGCGCTTCGGCGAGGCGACGGCGGCGCTGCGCCTCGACGCGCTGCTCTCCCACCGCGCCGGGCTGCCGGCGTGGATCGGTGCGTACGAAGACGTCGACCTCGCCGACTGCGGGACGGCCGCGGCGCGCCAGCGGGTGATCGATCGCCTCGGCGCCTCGATCCCCTCCCCGGGCGGCGCGGCCGTCTACAGCGACGTGGGGTACATCCTCGCGGGCGAGGCCATCGCCGCGCGGGCGGGCGAAGGCATCGACGCGCTCGTGCGCCGGGAGGTGATCACCCCGCTGGGCCTCGACGCGCTCCACGCGCGGGGGGTGGGTGCGCGCTGGCGCGACCCGGGCGTCGCCCCGACCGAGCGGTGCCCGTGGCGGGGCCGCGTGGTGCAGGGCGAGGTGCACGACGAGAACGCCTACGCGCTCGGCGGCGTCGCGGGGCACGCCGGGGTCTTCGGCACGGCGGTCGCGGTCGCCGCGCTCGGCCGCGCGTGCCTCGATGGCCTGCGCGACGGGGGGACATGGCTCTCTCGCGCCAGCCTCGCGGCGATGACCGCGGCGAGGCCCGGGGGTACGCACCGTCTCGGGTGGGACGGCGTGAGCCCCGCGGGCTCGTCCGCGGGGCGCTACTTCGGCGCGAGCGCCTTCGGGCACCTGGGGTTCACGGGCACCTCGTTGTGGTGCGATCCAGCGCTCGACGTGGCGGTGGCGCTGGTCACCAACCGGGTGCATCCGTCGCGCGACGCCGTGGGGATTCGCGCGTTGCGTCCGCGGGTCCATGACGCGATCATCGAGCTCCTCCGAAGGAACGAATGACCCACCTCACCCGATCCGCCCTGGTGTTCGCGTTGATGCTCGCGTCGTGTCGCCGTCGCGAGGAGACGTCCTCGAGCGCCCCGGCGCCCACCGCCGTGCCGACGCTCACCCCCGCGCCTGCGCCCGCGCCCGCGCCCACCCCCCAGACCGGGCCCTTCGGCCTCCCCATCGCCATCCCGACGATCCCCGGGCTGCCCAACTTCGGCACGCCGCAGCCCGCCCCGACCCCTCCGGCCAACCCGGGCACCCCGGGCGCCATCGTGACCGAGACCGCGCCCCTCCCGCCGGGCGCGCTGGAGCCCGACGGGTCCTTCGCGCTGCCCTTCCTCGAGCAGGAGGCGCAGTACCTCATCCACACCCTCGCCGCGAACCTCGACCCCAACCACCGGGCCCGCGTGGCGAACATCCCGCTCAACTTCATGAACACCCTCACCGAGGTGAACGCCGCCGCCGGGTGCACCCGCGGAGGCCGCGCGTTCATGGTCGCCACCGCGGCGATCCTGGTGCTCCACGCCGCGACCGCCGAGGCGCGCGCCGTCGATGAAATCGCGGGCACCCACCTCCTCCAGGACTACACCGACCGCACCGTTCGCCTCGTCACCCAGGAGCAGATGGTGCGCGGCCTGCCGGACGGCGTGGTGCCCCCGGCGATGGCGATGAACCCCCAGAAGCTCGCGCGGCAGCGGTACCTCTACGACGTCCAGATCGCGTTCATCCTCGGGCACGAGCTCGCCCACCACTACCGGGGCCACACGGGCTGCGCCAACGGGGCGGCCGCCACGCCGCAGCAGGGCGACTTCGAAGACCTCGAGCGCGCGGTCTCGTCGCTCGCGCCGCTCTTCAACCAGCCCCTCGAGCTCGAGGCCGACACCTGGGGCACCGTCAACGTCCTCGACACGGGCTCGCGCCGCACCACCGGCCGCTGGACCGAAGACGGCGCCGTCATGAGCATGAACTTCTTCGAGCGCCTCGAGGGCCTCCGCGGCAGCTCGCCGCTGCTCTTCTTCGTGCGCTCGCACCCGCCCGCGGCCCTCCGCCGGCCGGTCATCCAGCTCTGGTCGTCGCAGTGGCGCGCCGGCGTCCGCCCGCCGGTGCTCAGCGCCCCGCAGGGAGGCGGCGCCTCGCCGCTGCCCTTCCCGCTGCCCTTCCCGCTGCCGGGGCGATGAGCCTGGCGCTCACGATCGTCCTCGCCCAGACGGTCGCCGCGCAGACCTTCGTCGACGTGCCCGCCGCCGCGGTGGCCCCGACCCCCGCCGCACGGCGCCGCGACGACGAGGCGGTGCGCGCGCCCCGGAGGCGCTGGCGGCCGGCGATCGAGGGCGGCGTGGCGGTGCTCTCCGACGTTGGGCGCAGCACCGGAGACGGCGTCGTCGCGTGGTCGCCCGCGCTCACGCTCGCGCTCGGCGTCGACACCCGGCGCGCGGTCAGCGACCTGCTGGAGGTCCACGGGCGGCTGGAGTTCCTGGGGCCGCAGGTGATGACGGCGGTGCCGCGGGCGCTCTCCGAGGCGGTGGCCCCGATGGCCTGCGCGGGCTCGCGCGCCTTCGAGCCCCTCAGCGGCTGGGGCGCCCACGCGGGGCTCTCCTTCGGCGTCCGGGCGCGGGTCTTCTCGCTGCGCTCACCCTTCTACGTGGGCCTCGCGATGCGCGTGGGGCTCTGGGCCGGCAGCGCCTCCGGCGAGGCCTCCGCCTCGTGCGTCGCCGCAGACCGCAGCGTGCGCCCGCTCGGCCGCGAGTCGGCCACCGTGAGCGCGACCCTCCTCGACCTCGGCGGCACCCTCGAGACGGGCTTCCGCTTCGGCGCGCGCGAGGAGGCGGCGCTCTCCCTGCGCCTCATCGCGGGCGGCGTCGGGGTGGGCGAGCCCGCGGTGCGCGGCGCCGCGCTCACCTTCGCGTGGAGCCTCCGATGAGCGCGCGCATCGGGCTCGTCGCGCTGATCCTCGCGGGCTCCGCGGGCTGCGCCCAGTGGCGCCAGGTCGCGCTCGCGGACGCGCGCTCCGGGGCGGTGGAGCTGCGCTCGCAGGAGGTGCGCTTCACGGCGCCCGACGGCGTGCGCTCGCTGCGGGTGACGTCGCTGATGGGCCCCTTCGCGCAGGGCGCCGACCTCGAGACCGGCCGCGGCGTGCGGGTCGACCTGGAGCGCGTGCGCTCCGTCGAGGTGCGTCGGCCGGACCACCTGCTCAACGCCCTCATCGTGGGGGGGATCTACCTCTCGGTGTTCACCCTCGGCGGGCTCAGCTTCGCTGACGGGCTGCCGGCCCTCTTCGGCCGCCGCTGATCCCGGGGGGGCGTTCAGGGGTGGTGGGTGATCACCGCCGCCAGGAACCCGACCCCCGCGATGGCCGCCGCCGTGAGCACCGTGGCGGTGCGCCGACGCGCGTGGAGGAAGCCCTGCCACGCCGTCGCGCGGGCCGACGGGTCGATCGCGCGGTCGCCCGCGGCGCCCTGCCGGAAGGGGCCGAGGCCAAAGGCGCCGTCGCCCTCGACCATCTGCCGATGCAGCGCGTGCATCGAGGAGATCACCGCGACGCCGACCCCGATGTGCTCGGCGTCGGGCTCGGCCCGCCAGCGCAGCACGATCTCCCCGTTCTTGAGCGAGAGCGTCGGACCCTCGGTGCTGCGGGGCAGCGCCGAGAGCTGCTCGCGCACCGGGCCGGAGAGCAGCGAGGCGGCGACCGAGCGGGGCGCCGAGGCGACGACGAACACCCGGTCGAAGTCGGGGTCGCCGACGAGCTGGTCGACGGTCATGCCAAGGAGCTTGTCGAAGCCCTCGCCCACCAGCTCGGGGCGCAGCGTGAGCTCGACCGGGACGCCCTCCGCGCGGCACCGCACCTCCACCGAGGGGCCGGCCGTGAGCTCGTCGCGCAGGGTGCAGCGCACCGTCCAGCCGTCGCGCCCGGCCTCGATGACCGCCTGCCGCTGGGCAGGCCCGGCGGGCTCGTGCGTGACCGTGAGACCCGCGAGCTGCATCGCGCGGACGGCGTCGTCGATCCAGAAGCTCCAGCGATCCACCCTCGATGCGTCGCCCATGTGCTCACCTCGTCACGAGTTACCAGGCATCAACGCCCGGCTGCACCCGGACCTTGGATCGATGGACCCCGCGGAGCGCCCGAGGTTCCGCCGTCAACGCGCGAAGGTGGCAGACAGATTCCCGACGGGTCGCAGCGGAGCGCCCCCGGACACCGCCCGCCGCCGTCGCAGGCCGCCACGCAGGCGCGCCAGGGTGCCCCCTCGGCGGCATCCACGGGGGCGACCGCCACCGAGCGGGTGCCCTCCGGGCAGGGACGCCCGAGGTGCAGCCATGGGTCCATCGGCGGGAGGCAGAGCGTGCCCGATGCGGCGCGCGCGCAGACGCCACCGGCGGCGCAGTCGGCGGTTGCGCTGCACGGTCGGGTCCATCGCTCGGCGGCTGGCGCGAGGGTGGTGTCGTCGGCCACCACGTGCAGCACCCGGGGCGTCGGCGCGGGGACGTCGCCCTCGCCGTGGGCGACCGCGTCCACCACCCGCCAGTCACCGAGGCGGAGGAGCGAGAGCGAGACGAGCTCCACCACCGCGCGGCCCGCCACGCAGGCCGACCCGTCGGGCCCGCCGCGCTGGGCGCGCATCCGCAGGCGGATCTCCCGCTCGGCCCGCTCGCTCACCGTGTAGCGCGGGACGAAGCCGCAGGGCACCGTCGCGCCGACCACCGCGTAGGGGGTGCTGCCGGTGGGGGCGGGCTCGGCCAGGAGATGGATCCACCGCAGCGGGACGTCGACCTCCTGCCCGTCGGCCGAGGGGCCCGGCGGGGGGATCTCCGCCACCGCGGGCACACGCTCGGCGTCGGGTCGCGCGACCGCCGCGTCGACCGGAGGGGGGCGCGAGCGGGGACAACCCGACAGCACCACGGCGAGGCAACCGCAGACGAGGCGCGCGTTCATGCGGAGCCCGACGTAGCACAGGTTGCGGGGGGCTTTGACACCATCGCGGCGCGGGTGATATCCCCACGCGCTGAATGGCGGTTCAGTTATCGAACGCGCCCGATCACGGAGGCTCTGTCATGACGGTCGACACGAAGAAGCTGTTCAACGAGGAGATTCCCGGCGCGCTCACCCGGCGCGGCGACGAGGCCCGCAAGATCGGCGGCAAGTACCAGCTCAACATCGGCGGCGCGGGCAACTGGACCATCGACCTGGTCTCCAATCCCCCCACCGCGGTCGAGGGCACGGCCACCGACGCGGCGGTCACCATCGACGTGGCCGACGCGGACTTCCAGACCATGGTCGCCGACCCGAGCGCGGGCATGAAGCTCTTCTTCGCGGGCAAGCTCAAGGTCAAGGGCAACCAGATGCTCGCCATGAACCTCACCAAGCTCTTCAACCTCCTGAAGTAGCTCCCTGCGACCGCCCGCACACCGCGGGCGGCTCTCGCCTCCTGTCCCTCATTCTCCCCTCACGCACTGCGTAGAGTCCCCCATGCTGTCTGAATCGCTCCGTCACCGGCGTCCGCTGGAGGGCGTCCGCGTGCTCGACCTCACGCGCCTGCTCCCCGGTCCCTTCGCCTCGCTGGTGCTGGCCGACCTCGGCGCGGTGGTCGACAAGCTCGAAGACCCGTCGCCGGGTGACTACCTCCGGCACATGCCCCCGAGCGTCGACGGCCAGGGCGCGGCGTGGCAGGCGCTCAACCGCGACAAGCGCAGCCTCGTCATCGACCTGAAGAACCCCGACGGCGCCGACACCCTCCGCCGGATCGTCCCTCGCTACGACGTGCTCATCGAGGGCTTCCGCCCCGGCGTGCTCGATCGCCTCGGTGTCGGTCACTCGACCCTCCGCGCGCTGCACCCCGGGCTCATCGTCTGCGCCATCACGGGCTACGGGCAGGACGGCCCCCTCGCGAAGCGCGCCGGGCACGACCTCAACTACCTCGCCCGCGCCGGGGTGCTGGGCGTGACCGGCCCCGCGGGTCAGGCGCCCGCGGTGTCGGGCGCGCAGATGGCCGACGTGGCCGGCGGGGCGCTCTGGGCCGTGGTGGCGATCCTCGCGGCGCTCCAGGAGCGGTCGCGCACGGGCGTCGGCTGCGTGGCCGACATCGCCATGTCCGAGGGCGCCGTGCCGCTCGCGACCTTCGCCCTGGCCTCCCTCTTCGCCGGCGATCGACCGCGGGCGCGGGGCGACGGCGTGCTCGACGGCGGCATCGCCGCGTACTCGACCTACCTCACCGCGGACGGCGGCGCGGTCGCGCTCGGTGCGCTGGAGCCGAAGTTCTGGACGGCCTTCGCGACCGCGGTGGGGCTCGATCCCTCCCTCGACGCGCTGGTGCCCGGCGCCCACCAGCCTGCGCTCAAGGCCACGGTCGCGGCGGTGATCGCGGGCCGCACGCGCGCGGCGTGGGAGGACTTCGCCCGCAGCCACGACTGCTGCATCGAGCCGGTGCTCGAACCCCACGAGCTGCCCGGCGACGCGCAGCACCAGCACCGCGGGGTGTTCTTCGAGGCCGAGGGCTTCGGCGGGGGACCCATGCTGGCGTTTCGCACGCCGGTCGGGCCCGGCGCCGCGCACTCGCACACGCCGCCCCGGGCAGCCGGGGCCGACACCCGGGTGATCCTCCGGGAGGCGGGCCTCGACGACGATCGCATCGACGCGCTCGGGGCCGCCGGCGCGATCGGACTCTGATCGGGAGTGTCGGGCTACAGGGAGCGAATGGGAGGAAGGCTCAGCCGCGGCGCGCGATGGGGAGTCCGGGCCCGTCGACGCGGCGCACCACGCCCGAGCGGCGGGTGTCGGAGATGAAGCGCTCACACAGCGGACCGAGGCCGAGGGGCTTCCACAGGACCGTTCCGAGACCCTGGGCGCGGCACAGGAGCTCTCCGTCGGCGCCGCCCGTGACGAAGCACAGGTCGAGCTCGGGGAGGTGCACCCGGAGGCGCTCGGCGAGGGCGGCGCCGTCGCTGTCGGGCAGGGAGAGCTCGATGAGTGCGCGGCTCCACTGGTCGGGCTCCTTCAGGGCTTCGAGCACCTCTCGGGCGCTGCCGAAGGCGTCGACCCCGACGCCGCGGGCGCGGAGTGCCCGCATCAAGGGAACGCGGAGCGCTTCGACGGGTTCGACCACGAGCACGCGTGAAGACATGGTGAAAAAACCTCCAGGCTCGCGAGGAGCGTCAAGGGACCTGAGATTACAGGATTCCTAGGGACTGCGCAGTTGTACCGCCAGCACCATCGCCGCGCCCATCAGGAGGAGCGTGGAGATGCCCGCGACCAGGACTCCGAGTCGGGTACGTCCGTCGCCCGCGAACGGTTTCAGCGCAGCGGGCCCACGTCCCAGCCCCGCGCCGAGCAGCAGCGCGGCCTCCAGCGCGACGCTCACCGCGACGCCGAGCACGCAGAGCGCCGTCATGCGCTGCGACCGCGCCGCGACGAGTCGGGCGCCCTCGGCGGGGCCGTCCCATCGGACTCGCACCGGCGGAAGCTCCGGAGGCGCGAGCCGACCGCGCGCCATCCGTTGACCGAGAGGGGTCGCGAGGCACGGCGGCGAGGCGGGGCGCAGGAGGGGCGAGACAGGCTCGCTGAGGTCGGCGCTGTGGGAGGCCTCGACCCAGAGGGTTGCTGGAGGGACGGCGACCCGCGCGCGCCCCTCGTCGGCCTCTGCGCCCAGCGTCACCGCCGACCACCATGTCGGGCCGGCGCGGTCGCCTCCCACGAGGTGAGCCGTCGCGCCCGGGCTGGTGGCGCGGAGCAGCACCGAGTCGCCGTCGTCGCGCACCGCGATGCCGCCCCCCACGAGGGGCAGCCGGAGCTCGTCCCGATGCGACGCTGAGACCAGCGACACGGGCGCGCCGAGGCCCGAGACGCGCACACGAAACAGGGCGAGTCCGCACGCGTCGAGCGCAGCGCGGGCGGGCTCGACCACGACCTGCTCGGTCACCCCGAGAAGCTCGACCGGGCCATCGGTGGGGCGGACGATCACCTCGCCCTCGAGTTCGGGCACCAGCACGCCCTCGAGCACCAGCGCGCGAGAGTCGATGGGCGGCGCGACGACGGCGGACGGGCCCGCTGCCACCGGGACGCGGAGGGGGTGAACGCCGGTCACGTCGGCGACCCGCAGCCGAAGGGCGGTGCGGTCCGCCGGCACCTGCACCCGGAGCCACTCCCCCCGCCCCGCGAGCGTCGCCAGGGACTCCACCCGCGCGTCCGGCGATGTGACCCGCAGGCCGGTGGATGGCGAAGCGTCCCCGGTGCGAAGCGCGCGGAGCAGCCACGGTCGCCCGGGCGTCGGATCACCCAGCGACTCCAGCCGGTGGACCGACGTCGGGCGCGTCCCGAGCGGCGGCGCGACGGCCAGCACCGCGAAGACCGCAGCGCTCACCGCCGGCGGAAGTACCCAGCGATCCCAGCGCACCCGTGGACCATACCCGATCGGGCTGCCGGAGTGCCTCCCGCGGGGCGATCACAGCAGCGACCAGCCGGAGGGGCCCCCGCCGCCAACCTGGTTGACGGTCGAGTCGCGCAAACGCCATAGGTTGTTGACGGAACCCATCGTGCAGGGAGCCATCAGCGTGGACGGCATCAGTGCGGAGAGTCTCATCGTCGGCCGGTACAAGCTCGTGGCGCGCCTCGGGGGCGGCGCCGAGGGTTCGGTCTGGCGGGCGATCGACCTGCGCTCGGAGGCTTCGACCTGCGCGGTGAAGGTGCAGGCCCGGTCGATCTCTCCCGAGCACGCGCGGCTGCTGCTGTCGCTCGACCACCCCAACCTCGCCCGCACCCGCGACCTCGGCGCCCTGCCCGGCGGCGGCTCCTTCGTGGTGATGGACCTCGTGGAGGGCGTCACCCTCGACGCGGTCACCGACACGGCGACCCTGGTGCGCGCCGGCGCCGCCATCGCGAGCGCGCTCGAGGCCCTGCACGGCGTCGGGATCGTGCACGGGGACGTGAAGCCCGCGAACATCCTCGTGCTCGGCGACCGCGCGGTGCTCGTCGACCTCGGCACCGCGAGCGCCGCGGGGGCGCGGAGCGTCGGTCTCCACGGGAGCCTGGCCTTCGCCGCTCCGGAGGCGCTCCTCGGCGCGGCGACCCCGGCGCGCGACCTCTACGCCCTCGGCGTCTCGCTGGCGATGGCGCTGGGCGGCGGGCATCCGCTGGTGGCCGATGCGACGGACGCGCGCGCGGTGCTCGCGGCGCTGGGACGGGCGCCGGAATTACAGACCAGTGTATTCGCGCGCATCCCGGGGCCGCTGCGGGCGGTGCTCGCGGCCTCCGTCGCCGCGGACCCGAGCGAGCGTCCGTCGTCCGCGGGGGCGTTCCTGCGGCGCTGGTCGCTGGACGGCGCGCGATGGCTACCGGAGGTCTCCGAGGCGCGGGCGTGGACCACCGATGACGACACCGTCGCGGCCGCGCCGCGCTGGCGGGGCGACCCCGGGGACGCCGCGAGGGTGGCTGACGCGATCGCCGCGGCGGTGTCCGGCGCGCGCCCGGGCGTGCTGATCACGGGCCCCGAAGGGTCCGGCCGACGGCGGCTGCTGGAGGACGCGCTGCGCCGTGCGCGGGTGGCCGCCGCGGCGCGAGGCGAGGTGCTCGCGCGGGAGGACGGTCCACCGGCGCCGAGGGACCGGCCGACGGTGTTCGTGATGTTGGACGCGCCGACGGACGCGCTGGCGGCGGCCCTCGGGGCGCTCGAGCGCTCGCGGCGCTTCGGCGTCGACGCCCCGACGGCGCTGCTGGCGACCTGCGCGCACGCCCCGGCGGATGGATCCGTCGAGGCCTTCACCCGCGCTCCCCTTGGCGACGAGGCGCTCGCGGCGCTGCTCAGCGACCTGCACCGCGCCCCGGTCGCGGCGGCCGTGGTGGAGCGCTGGCGCGCGTCGACGGGGGCCTGGTCGGGGCGGGTCGTCCAGGCGGTGCGCGCGGTGGGACCGACGGCCATCCCGACCGCGGCCCTGGCGCCCACGGAGGCCGCGCCCGCGACGATCGCCGCGAGGCCGGAGGGGCTCACCGCGACCGCGGCGGCCCTGCTGCGCGCGCTCTCGCTGGCCGTCGACCCGGTGCCGGTCGAGGCGCTCACCAGGGCCCTCGGGGCGGCGCTGCCCGCCGCGCTGGCGGGCCTGCGAGAGCGCGGCCTGGTGGCGCTGCACGGTGGCGGCGTCGAGGCGTCCGTCGCGACCGCGGGACCCGGCGAGGCGGACCGGGCGCTGGTCGCCTCCCTCGCCGAGCGCCTCGCGGCGGGCGATGCCAGCGGCGCGGGCGCAGCGGCGAGGCTGCTCGGGTGGCTGGGCGAGCGCGCGAGCGCGGCGCGGGAGGTGCGGCGGGCGATCGCGGATGCGGGCGCGCCGATCGAGCGGCGCCTCGCGCTGCTGGCAGAAGCGGGGGAGTGCCTGGAGCCGGCGGCCCTCGCCGCGGCGAGGGCGACGCTCCTCTGTCGCGCGGGGCGCCACGCCGAGGCGCGGTCGCTCACGGCGGACGGCGCGAGCGCGGCCGCGGTGCTGTTGCACGGCGAGGTGCTGCTGCGGGCCGGTGAGCGTGAGGCGGTGGACGCGTGGGTGGCGGCCCACGGCGCGGACGCGGGCGCGCGGGTGGTCGGGCTGCGGGCGGCCCTGGACCGCGGCGCGCTGCCGTCCGGCGCAGAGGTGGACGCGGTGCTGACGGCCGCGACGGCCGAGGGGGCCGACGAGCTCGTGGCGCTGCGGGCGCTGGAGGTCGCGGCGCTGGTGGCGCTCGCGCGCGACGACCGCGCGGTGGCGGCTGCCCGGTGCGCGGCGTGGGCCGAGCGCCTCGGCGACCGGGCGGACACGGAGCCGCGCGCGGCGGGCGTGCGGGGGCTCCTTGCGCAGCGCTCGGGCGACCTCGTCGGGGCCGCGGCGGCGTACCGCGCGGCGTGGGAGGCCGCGAGCCGGGACGGCGACGCGCGGGCCGCGGCGACCTACCTGATGAACCTCGGGGCGGCGGCGCTGGAGTCGGGCGCGCTGGGCGAGGCGCACCAGGCGATGCGGCGCGCGGCGTCCCTCTTCGCCGTCGAGGGGAGCGGTCCGTCGCTGGGCCGGGCGCTCGCCAACCTCGCGTCGCTCTCGCTCTGGATCGGTGCCGGCGAGGAGGCGCGGGCGCTGATGCTGCGGGCGCACGAAGCCGCGACGGAGGCGGGCGACGCGCTGACGGCGCGCTGGGTCGACGCGCTGCGGGCGGAGGCAGGCGGCGCGACGCAGCGCCCCGACGAGGCCGAGGCGGTGCGCGCGCTGGGCGCGGCGGCGCTGGCGGACGAGCTGCGGGCGCGCTGGGCGATCGGCGCGATCACGGCGGGCGCGCTGGACCCTGCCGCGGCGGCGCTGGGTGCGCCGGGGGCGGACGACGGGGCGATGGTGGCGCTCGCCCGGCTGGCGCTCGCGGTCGAGGGGCACCCGCGCCACGGCGCGGTGGAGACCGCGGAGGAGCGGGCGCGACGGGCGGTCGAGGGTGACCCGAGCGCCGAGCACGAGCTGCTGCTCCTGCAATGGACCGAGGCCGCGGCGGAGGTGGTGGGCGACCGGGCGCGCGCGGAGTCGGTGCGGGCGCGGCGGCGTCGGCGGGTGGACGCGCTGGCCGCGACGCTCCCGGAGGCGCTGGGGGAGTGCTTCCGTCGGCGGCACTCGCCCGCGACGAGGGCCCCCGCGCCCGAGGTCGGGGCGGCGGCGGCGACGGACGACGCGCGGTGGCGCTGGATGCTCTCGGTGGTGCAGCGCATCAACGCCGAGCCCAGGCTCCCGCCCATGCTCGACCGGGTGATGGACGCGATCATCGAGCTGACCGGGGCGTCGCGGGGCTTCCTGCTGCTGCGCGAGCCCGACGGGGCGCTGAAGGTGCGCAACGCGCGCAACCTCGGGGCGCGCGACCTCGTCGGCGACGAGGCCGTGGTGTCGCGCTCCATCGCCGAGCGCGTGGCGAGCACGGGCGAGGCCCTGGTGACCGTCGACGCCGCCACCGACCAGCGCTTCGACGCCACGCAGAGCGTGCTGGGGCTGCGGCTGCGCTCGGTGCTCGCGGTGCCGCTGCGGGTGCGCGGCGAGGTCGCGGGGACCATCTACGTCGACGACCGGCTGCGCGCGGGCGCCTTCGACGAGCGGGCGCAGGCGCTCGCGGTGGCCTTCGCCGACGCCGCCGCGGTGGCCATCGACAACGCGCGCTCGCGCTCGGAGCTCCGGCGCTCGCTGCGGCGATCGGAGCGCCTCGCGGACGAGCTCGAGCGCGCCGTCGCCCGGCAGCGGGCGGAGCTGGAGACCGCGCGCCGGGCGGTGGACCCGGCGGCCACGCGCGGCCGCTACGACGCCCTCATCGGCCGCGGAGAGGCGATGGGGCGGATGCTCGCGCTGCTCGACCGCGTGGCGCCGACGCCGATGCCCGTGCTGCTCCAGGGCGAGTCGGGCACCGGCAAGGAGCTCGTCGCGCGGGCCCTGCACGACAACAGCCCGCGCGCGCACCGCCCCTTCGTGGCGGAGAACTGCGGCGCCATCCCCGAGACGCTGCTGGAGAGCACCCTCTTCGGCCACGTGCGCGGGGCCTTCACGGGCGCCGACCGGACGCGCGTGGGGCTCTTCGAGGCGGCGGACGGCGGCACGCTCTTCCTCGACGAGATCGGCGAGATGTCGCCCGCCATGCAGTCGCGGCTGCTGCGGGTGCTCCAGGAGGGCGAGGTGCGGCCCGTGGGCGGCGAGCGCGTGCGGCGGGTGGACGTGCGCGTGGTGGCGGCCACGCACCGCGACCTGCCGGAGATGGTCAGCCGCGGCGCCTTCCGCGAGGACCTCTACTACCGCCTCGCGGTGATCGTCGTGCGGGTGCCGGCGCTGCGCGACCGGCGCGAGGACATCCCCGACCTCGTGGCGCACTTCCTTCGGCAGGGCGCCCGGCGCGACGTGAGCATCGACCGCGCGGCGCTCGCGGCGCTCTGCGCGGCGCCGTGGCCCGGCAACGTGCGGCAGCTCCAGAGCGAGGTGCTCCGCGCGGCGGTGATGGCGGAGGACGTCATCCGCGGGGAGCACCTCACGGTGGCGACCGAGGCGGTCGCGAGCGGGCGCGCCGTCGCGGGCGGCCACACCGGGCTCGACCTGCGCAACGCCGTCGAGGACGTCGAGCGGAGCATGGTGATGCAGGCGCTGACGTCGCACGGCGGCAACCAGACGCACGCGGCGAAGACGCTCGGGCTGTCGAGGTTCGGGCTACAGAAGAAGCTGCGGCGGCTGGGGATCTCCGCGCGGGAGGTCAGCGCGGGGCGGGAGCGGCGGTAGGGCTCAGACGGCGGCGCCGACCTGCTTGAAGCGGGCGGCGAGCACGTCCCAGTTGAGCCCCGAGAGGATCGACTCGACGTACTTCGCCTTGCCGGTCTGGTAGTCGAAGAAGTAGGCGTGCTCCCAGGCGTCGAAGGCGGCCATCACGTGCACGTTGGCGAAGAGCCCGATGTGGTGCTCGCCCTGCACGAGGTTGTTGATGAGCTTCTTCGAGTCGTAGTCGTAGCAGAGCAGGGTCCAGCCGTGGCCGCTCATGAGGCAGGCCTTGGTGTCGGCGACCCAGGCGTCGAAGCTGCCGAAGCCGTTGGCGATGAACTCCCTGGTGCCCGCGCTCGGCTGCGTGGAGCCGTCGCCGAGGCCGTCGAAGTACATCTCGTGGAGCACGGTGCCGTTGAACGCGACGGGCTCCCGGCGGCGCAGCTCGGAGTACTCGTTGAAGCTGTAGTTGGGCGTGCTGCGGTCGGCCGCGGCGAGCTTCGTGGTGATCTCGTTGAGCTTGGTTACGTAGCCCTTGTACAGGGTGAAGTGCGCCTGCAGCTGGGCATCCGAGAGGCCCTTGGCCTTGCCGCCCAGGAGGTGATCGAAGCTCTTCGGTTCGCGTGCCATGGTTCGACTCCGTTGGTGAGTAGTAGAGGTGTCTCAGGCGCCGACGACGGCGGTGGCCGTAGCGAAGGGGCGGTCCGTGGTTACCGCCCTCCCCGGTGCCGCGCAATACCTGGAGTCGGTGGGCGCCAGCGTCGACGGGGAAAGCGCCGGCTGAGGTAGCATCGGGGGCACCGTGACCGGAAACCGACTCGCTCCCATTTTCGCTGCGACCCTCCTGATGGCCTGCGACCAGACCTCGCCAGGCGTCAACGGAGCCGACGCCGCGGCCGACGTCCCCGTCGTGCCCGATGTTCTCCCCGGGGACGGCGCCGTCCCCGACGGCGGCGCGGACGCGGGGCCGCCGCCCTACGACGCGGGCCCTCCGCCGGCGTGCGAGGGCGAGGCCGTGGTGCGCCCCATCGCCACGGCCACCGCGGGCTACAGCGACGGCGAGATCGCGGGCCTGGTGCCCTACCGCGGAGGGTTCCTCGCGCTCTGGCGGGAGGGCGCGTTGCGCGGGGTGGAGGGCGTCGATGGCGCCGTGCCCGGGCGCGACCAGATCACCCTCCTCGCGGTCGACCCCAACGGCGCGCCGCAGCGCGAGCCTGCGGTGGTGCGCTCGACCGCCGGCACCCGCGTCGACCTCTCCACCCCGACGCTTACCCGCGCGGGCGAAGGGGCCCTCGTGCTCTACCGCGAGAGCGTCGGGCTCCCGGGAGAGGCCGACTTCACCACCCGGGTGATGTCCACGCCCGTCGACGCCAGCGGCGCCGCCCTCGGCGCGATGCCCCTCCTGCCCAACTACAGCGACCCCATCGCGGCAGGCCTGAGCTCGGGGGTCACCCTCGGCCTCTCGGCGCGGGTGGTCGAGGTGCTCGACGGCGGCACCGTCGTCGCCTCCCCCGGGGCGTTTCGGGTACGCCCGAGCGGCGAGCTCGCCTCCGCGGCCATCGACGTGACGGCCTTCATCCCCGCCTCGGCGGAGAACGTCGTGCTGCGCCCCAGCGGCGACGCCGCGGCGGCGGTCTACAAGCGCGGCTCGGACGTGTACGTGGTGCGCTTCGACCCCGGCGGGCTCATCGACAGCGCGGGCCCGCGGGTCACCCGCAACCTGCTGCTGCCCAACATCGACGACGCGGCCCCGCTCGCCGAGGGCGTCGTCCTGGTGTGGAGCGAGGAGCTCAACGGGCAGTCCGTCGTCGCCACCGCGGTGCTCGGCCCGGACGGCTCGCTGCGCGCGCGCCAGGTCATCGAGCAGTTCGTGGGCGACCTGCCGGCCGTGTCGGTGGTGCCCACGCACGGCGGCGCCACGGCGCTGTGGCTGCGCGGCGGGCTCGTGCGCGGCGCGACCATCCAGCCCGACGGCGTCGTGCGCCCGGCCTTCGACGGGCCGCGCATCGCCGAGTCGGCGGGGCGGGTGGTGGCGGTCGGCAGCGGGCGTCGCCTCACGGCGGCGGTGCAGACCGGGCCGCGCGGGCGGCGCGGGGTGGCGTTTACGAGGTTCTGTATTCCGTCGCCGTGACGCCCGCTCGCCGACGCAGCGCCGGTCAGAGCTCGCCGTGCAGGTGCACGAGGAAGGTGATGGCGAGGCTCACCTCCGGGGCGGGCACCGCGCCGGAGCCGACGTCGAGCGGGCCCTCCAGCCGCACGCGGAAGCGGGTGTTGCCTGCCATCACCCGCGCGCCGAGCTCGCGCACCCCGGCGGCGTCGACGGCCACCGGGACGGCGACCTCGGGCAGCGCGAGCGAGGTCACCGGCGCGGTGCCGAGGCGCCGCTCGACGGTCGTCGCGGCGGCGGACTCGTTCGTCCACCAGACCTCCAGCGGGCCGACGGAGTTGCCCACGGCGGCCCCGGTCAGCCGGATCGACGCGGCCTGGATGGTCACGTCCTCGAGGGCGTTCGCGTAGTCGCGGTAGGCCGAGTAGGTCGCGAGGTCGATGTCCGCGGTGTGCCCGCGGAGCGTGAAGGGGCCGAGCGCGCAGACGCCGTCGGCGCAGCGCACGGAGACCTCCGCCGCGCCCGACGGGGGACACGGGCTGGCGGCGCTGCACGCCACGCGGCGGAGCGTCCCGTCGGGCGCGAGCAGCGCCGCGGGGATGCCTTGCACCGGGAGCGACACGGCGACGGTGACCGGGCCGACGGGCACGTCGACGTAGGCCTCGACGCAGCCGAGCGCGACGAGGAGGAAGGGCACGACCAGACGGGGGAGCTTCATCGATGGCCTCAGAAGTGGGCGCCGAGCTGCAGGTGGGGGTGGACCATCAACGCGACCGCGTCGCCGTCCTGCTGGAGCTCGGCGCAGAAGGGGTCGCCGCCCGCGCAGTCGGCGCCCGAGATGCCCGCGCGCCGCACGTTGGCGACCGCCGCGTCGACGTCGAGTCCGACGAAGAAGCGGCGGTAGACGCGCACGTCGACGCCGAGCCCGGCGCGGACCGTCCAGCCGTCCGCCGACACGCCGGGGAAGCCCGACGACGACGCGCTCGCGAAGCCGTCCATGAACATGTGCCCGACGCCGACCCTCAGCGAGAGCTCCACCCGACCGAGCGGCAGGCGGAACCCGCCCTCCAGCGTGGTCGACACCATCCGGAAGGTGCCTGGCGCGGCGCCGCCGGTCTTCGCGGTGGGGTTGAGCACCGAGCCGTCGCCGTCGAGGAAGGACATGTACACCTGCACCCCGACGCTGAAGATGAGCGCGTGCAGCCCCGCGGTGACGCCGACGCCCGGGCCCCAGCCCGAGTAGCTCACCATGTTGGGGAACACCGAGCGGCCGCCGCGCACCGCGAGCAGCGCCATGTACGACGCGCCGCCTTCGACCTCGACGTAGAAGGGATCGCGGAACATCGCGTCGGGCGGCGTCGCCGGCGCGCCCTGCGCAGGAGACTGCCGCGCGAACCCCTGCGCCCGGGAGATGGCCGGCGAGCACAACCCGATCAGCGCCGCGAGGGCGCCCGCGGACCAGGGCGGAGGACGGACGCGATTCCACAGCGACATGGCCGACGGGAGAGCAATGGCCGTTCCGCGCTACGTCTCCCGGTCCGGGTGGTGTTCGCGCCCCACGCGGTGCAAACACTGCACGCCTGGCGTGGGGCCGCGCACGGGTCGACCGACCGTCGACCTCGCGTGGAGAGCTCGCTCAGCGCTGCGGCGCCGCGCCCTCCGCGATGCGCGGCCGGTCGGACACGATCGCGCCGTCGACGAGGTCGATGGTGCGGTCGCAGCGCGCGGCGAGGCGCGGGTCGTGGGTGACGATGAGGAAGGCCACGCCGAGCTCGCGGTTGAACTCGCGCAGCACGTCGAAGATCTGGTCGGCGGTCTTGGTGTCGAGGTTGCCCGTGGGCTCGTCGGCGAGGACGAGCGGCGGGCCGAGCGCGAGCGCCCGCGCGATGGCGACCCGCTGCTGCTGTCCCCCGGAGAGGGCGCTCGGGCGGGCGTCGGCGCGGCCCTCGAGGCCCACGCGATCGAGCAGCGCCACGGCGCGCGGAATCATCGCCCGCGAGGTGCGCCCCTCGCGGGCGATCATGGGCATCATCACGTTCTCCGCCGCGCTCAGGCCGGGCAGCAGGTGGTGGAACTGGAACACGAAGCCGATCGCGTGGCCGCGCAGCCGGGTGAGGCCCGCGTCGTCGAGCCCGGCGGTGTCCTCGCCGGCGATCGCGAGGCGCCCGCTGGTCGGCCGGTCGAGCAGCCCGAGGAGGTTGAGCAGCGTGCTCTTGCCGGAGCCCGAGGGGCCGACGAGGGCCGCGAACTCGCCTCGGTCGACGCGCAGGTCCACGCCTTTGAGCACCTCGGTGACGACCGTGTCGCCGTAGGACTTGCGCACGCCTTCGAGCAGCACGACGGGCTCAGCCATTGCGAATCGCCACCGCGGGGTCGAGCCGCGCCGCGCGGCGCGCCGGGAGCGTCGCGGCGAGCACCCCGGTGAGGAAGGCCACGCCCGCCGAGCGCGCGACGAGGGCGAGGCTGACCGTGATGGGGAAGGTCGGGCTCCCGTCGGCGTTGCGCGCGGCGGCCGCGAAGCCCGCGCCGAGGCCCGCGCCGAGGGCGGTCCCGAGGACGGACCCCGCGAGCCCGACCAGCGCGCCCTGCAGCAGGAACACCCGGAGCACGGTGCCGCGCGCGGTGCCCATCGCCCGGAGGATCCCGATCTCCTTGCCCTTCTGCACCACGGAGACCACCAGCACGCTCGCGATGCCCATCGCCACCGCCAGGATGACGAAGAACTGGATCATCTGGCTGGAGCTGGCCTGCGAGCGCAGCGCC
This sequence comes from Myxococcales bacterium, assembly GCA_030652255.1. Classification (GTDB taxonomy): domain Bacteria; phylum Myxococcota_A; class Polyangia; order Polyangiales; genus SCUS01. Next base: position 19,820 of record JAUSAZ010000089.1, read on the forward strand.
ACGAGGAGCTGGGCGTTGGTCTTCATCCAGCTGTCGGCGACGAGCCCGGTGCGCGCGGTGACGTCCGCCGCCACGGCGTCGGCGGCGAAGATCTCCCGCACCCGCAGGTCGACGCTCGACACCCCGCCCACGAGGTCGAGCATGGTCTGCGCGCCGCGCATCGAGACGACCACCCAGCGGCGGTTGACCTCGCGGTTGCCGAGGTCGAACACCCCGGCGACGAGGTACACGTCCCCCGCGCCGCCGACCGGCGCGAGCCGCACCCGGTCGCCGACCACCACCCCGAGGTCGACGGCGAGCTCGCGGCCGATGACGCAGCTCGTGCTGGTCGGATCGAAGCGCCCCGCCACCATGCGCTGCCGCACGGGGTAGATGCGCGCGAAGCGGTCGGGGTCGACGCCGTAGAGCACCACCGCGCGGGTCGCGTTGCCGCGCAGGGCGACCGCGGGCCCCGACACGACGGGCGACACCGCGGTGACGCCGGGCATCGCCGCGAGGGTCACGACGACCTGCTGCCACCCGACGATGGAGCGCGCGCGCTGCGCCGTCTGCTCGACCCGCGCCGCGACGGCGACCCCGGCCTCGGGGCGGCGCAGCGGGCGGGCGACCTCGTCCGGCGGGCGCACCACGACGTGGGCCTGCGTGCCGAGGGTCTGCGCCACGAGGCTGCTCTGGAGCCCGTCGATGAGCGCCGAGAGGAAGACCATCACCGCCACGCCCACGGACACGCCCGCCACGATGAGCACGGACTGCATCCGCCCCTCGCGGAGGAACCGCAGCGCCAGGAACCATGAGATCGGCATCGGCGTCGGCCCTCCTGCTCAGCGGGTGATCGGGCGCACGCGGCGCCCCGCGCGAACCGCGGCGTCCGCCGGGGTGATCACCCGGTCGCGCTCGCCGAGGCCGCGGGTCACCTCCACGACGTCGGCGCCGCGCACCCCGAGCGCCACGTCGCGGCGGGCGGCGCGGCCGTCGGCGCCCACGATCCACACCCACGGCGTAGGGGTCGCGGCGTCGTGCACCGCCACCGGCGGCAGCGTCAGGACCCCCGCCCTGCGGGCGACCTCCACCTCGACGGAGACGGTCATCGACGGTCGCAGGTAGTCGGGCGGGTCGGCGACCCGCAGCCGCACCTCGACGGTGCCGTGGAGCGCGTCGATCGTCGGCGCGATGTAGCTCAGCTCCGCGGCGAAGCGCCGGTCGGGGAAGGCCTCCGCCGAGGCGAGCGCCTGCTGCCCGAGCCTGAGGTCGGCGAGGTTGCGCTCGTCCGGCGTGGTCGACAGCTCGGTGGGCCCCGCGCGCAGCAGCACCAGCAGCGCGCGCCCGGCGGGCACCACGTCGCCCGGCTCTACGTCGCGCCGGATGATCACCCCGTCGGCCGGCGCGACCACCCGCGCGAGCGCGAGGCGGGCCTCGGCCACCCGCAGCGCCGTCTCGGACTGCTCCCTCGTCGCGACCGCCACGCGCGCGTCCCCGCCGCCCGACCGCGCCCCGGTCGCCGCGACCCGCGCCGAGCGCGCCTGGCTCGCGGCCACGTCGAGCGCCCGCTGCGCGGCCTCGAGCTCCGCCTCGGCGATGGCCCCGGAGGCGAAGAGCGTCCGCTGGCGGGCGAAGGTGTCCTGCGCCGCGCGGAGGTTCGCCTCGGCCTGGCGCACCGACTCGTCGGCCACGCGCGCCCCCACGACCCGGAGCTGCCCCACCCGCGCCGCCGCGACGTCCACGCCCGCGCGCGCCTGCGCCACCTGCGCGGCCAGCTCGGCGTCGTCGAGCTCCACCAGCACCTGGCCCGCCGTCACGCGCTCGCCCTCGCGCGCCCCCACCGTGCGAACCACGCCGCCCAGCGTGGTGCCGACGCTCACCTCCGCGGGGCTCAGCACCCGCCCGCTCGCGACCACGGTCTGCACCACCTCGCGGCGCACCGCGCGCTGCACCGCGACCTTGGGGCCGAGCGCGCGCTGCACCCCGAACCACGCGACGAGCACCGCGACCACGAGCGCGACGCCCGCGCCGACGAGGCGAGCACGACCGCTCATCGACACGACGCAGACACTGCGCACCGGGCCGGGCGCGCGGCGAAATGACTGCGTCTCGCTATGCCTGGTCGTCGAGGATCGTTCATCGTTCGCTCTCCCTGTGGGGCAGAGCAATCCCCGTGCGCAAGGACCCTTGAGCCCTCAGCGCGCGGGGCGTCGTTCGATGACATGGAGCTGCGTGCCGACGAGCCCTGCGATGAGGGCGCCGTCGTCGGTGACGATGAGGTCGCGCAGCTGGGCCGTGCGGCCCTCCAGCCCAACCACCGGGCGGAGCTTCCACCCGGTGGCGCCCCGCACCCAGAGGCCGTTGAGACCGGGCAGTACGGCCCAGGTGCCGTTGACGCTCACCGGGCCGCCCGGCGCGAAGCCTGCCCCGAGGCGCTGCGAGATGAGCACCGGGCTCGACTGCGCCGCGCCCACCCACCACAGGCGCCCCTCGATGGAGACCAGCGCGCGGTCGCGCTGAGCGCCCATCACCTGCGTCGAGGGCGGCCCGAGCGGGCGCAGCGACTCGGGGTTGGACGCGCAGGCGGCCGAGAGGTCGGCCGACGACGTGGTGTGCACCGGCCAGCGGGTCGCCCCCGGGGGCGCCGACGTCGCCGCCGAGGGCAGCGGCTCGCACGGCTGCGCGGGGTCGCACAGCAGGAGGCTGACGCCGTCGCAGCGGGCGCCCACGCCCAGAACGAGGCCCGCGCCGGTGACGCTGGCCAGGAGGTCGCGCGCCGCGCCCGCCGGGCCCGGGACGAAGGCCAGCGTCGCGAGGTCGACGCGGCCGCCCTGGAGCCCCCGCACCATCACCGCAGGCGGCCGCAGTGGCAGGTCGAAGGCGATCGAGCCCAGCCGCCCGGGCGCGCTCGCGTCGAGGGGCATACCGACGAAGGGACCCGGGCGCGCGCGCCAGCCGCGGTCGAGCGTGGTGGCCCCACGCAGGCTGGCCTCGAGGCGCGACCACTCCGACGCGTGCGCCGGAGCGGCGACGAGGGCTCGGGCGATCTGCTCCGCGGCCGGAAGCTCTCCAAGCCCCAGCATCGCGTTGAAGCGGATGATCGCGCGGTCTCGCACGGCCCCGGCGCTGCCGCACTGGACCCCGCGGATGCCGTCGACCGTCACCCTCGGCGCGCCGTCCTCCACGCAGAGCGCGCGGCGCAGCGTCACGAGGGCGCGCTCGGCCTCCAGCGCGGCGGCGCCGCGGCGCCTGGCCCGCGCGGTCTCCAGCTGGACGGCGTGCGCGAGCGACTGGGCGGGCTCGGCCACGTCGCGCGCGAGCGCCCCGCTGCGGTCGATGTACACCAGCCGGGCCTCCGGACCGGCGCCCGCCGCGGCGCTGCCCGCGCGCAGCGTGACCTGGAGCTCATCGACGCCGTCCGCGTCGCGGTCGTCGGCGGTGACATCGGCGGCGACGTCGCCCGCGCCAGCGGGAGCCGCCTCGACGACCACGACGCTCCGGGGTCGGGGGGCGTCCCCGCGGTTGATCCAGCGGGCCTCGACGCGGGCGCCGCAGCGCACGGTGAGCACCACCGAGCGCGGCGACGTGGCGCGCAGCGAGGCGCCGAGGCAGCCCGGCGTGGAGGGCGCCGTGCCGCGGATCACCTCCCGCCGCAGCGCGCCCGCCTCGGCCACCACCCGCAGCGCGTCGAGGCCTTCCCCCGCGAGGCCCACACGATAGACCCAGGTCTCCGCCACCGCGCCCGCGAGCGGGAGCGCGAGGGACGACACGAAGCGCTCGGCGGGCTCGGCCGTGAGCGTGAGACCGCCCACGGTGAGCGTGCGCCCCTCGCCCGGCACCTGCGCCGACGTCACCACCGCGAAGCGCGGAACGTCCGCTGGCGGCACGTCCACCGCCGCGGGCGTGGGCCGCACCCCGCCCTCGAAGTCCACCCTCGGCGGCGAGCGGGGGCACCCCATCGCCGCGACCGCGACGAGCGCCCCGACCCCGCGGACCCTCACCGCTTGCGCCCCCGCTTCGCGACCGTCGGCCGCGGCGCCGGGCCACGCTTCTTGCCGCCTCCCTTGCCCTTCTTCTCCCGCTCTGGGGGGGCGCGCCGCAGGGACTCCTTCGCCGTGCCCGCGAGCCGCAGCGAGATGGTGCGGCGGGCGAGCGAGATCTCCGCGATCTCGACGGTGAGCTGATCGCCCACCTGGAAGATCATCCCGGTGCGGCTCGACCGAAGTCGCAGCCCGAGGTCGTCGGCCTCCCACGACCCCGCCGCGACGGACTCCAGCGGCAGCAGCCCCGTGAGGAAGGGATCGTCGATGTCGAGGTACACCCCCAGCGAGCCGAAGCCCACGACCGTCGCGAGGTGCACCTCGCCGAGGTGCAGCCGCGCCACCTCGCAGCGGTAGAGGTCGAGCACCTCGCGCTCGACGTCGACGGCGCGGCGCTCGAGGCGCGAGCAGTCGGCGGCGGCGACGCTCAGCCCCTCGGTGCTGGTGCGCTTCTCGGGGTCGCGCAGCCAGCGCCGCATCTCGCGGTGCACCAGCAGGTCGGGGTAGCGCCGGATGGGCGAGGTGAAGTGCAGGTACGCGCTCGCCGCGAGGCCGCGGTGGCCGGTGTTCTGCTCGCTGTAGCGGGCCTGGGGCATCGCCCGGAGCAGGAGCATCCCGAGCACCCGCGCCTCCGGGGTGCCGCGGAGCGAGCGGAGGAAATCCGAGAGCATCCGGGGCGAGTCGACGACCTCCTCGTCGAGGGGGTGCCCCAGCGCGAGCGCCGCGGCCATGAAGCGCTGGAACGCCTCGCCCTGCGGCCCGCCGTGCACCCGGTAGATCGCGGCGAGGCCCTGCTGCACGCAGGTCTCGGCGACCACCTCGTTGGCGAGCAGCATCAGGTCTTCGATGAGCGCGTAGGCCCGCTTGACCCCTGCGTCGCGCTTGCTCTGGACGATGTTGATCGGCGTGAGCTGGTCTTCGGCGAAGCGCACGCGCCCTTCGGGCAGGTCGAAGTCGAGCGCGCCCCGGCGCTGCCGCTTCGCGCGGAGGGTCGACGAGCACCGGTCGGCGGTGGTCACCATCGCGCGCATCTCGTCGGTGAGGGGCGCGGGCGAGCCCTCGTCGGTCCACCCCATGGCGTTGGCGACGCCGCCGTAGGTGAGCCGGGCGTGCGAGCGCATCACGGCCTCGATGACCCGCGCCTCGGTGACGGTGCCGTCGTGCGAGAGCCGGGCCTCGACCGCGAGCGCCAGACGGTCTTCATCGGGCAGCAGCGACGCGATGCGCCCGGAGATCTCCTGCGGCAGCATCGAGATGGCCCGGTCGGGCAGGTACACGCTGGTGCCGCGCTCGGCGGCGTGGCGGTCGAGCGCGGTGCCCGCGGGCACGTAGTGCGAGACGTCGGCGATGGCGACGGTGACGTCCCAGCCCCCGTCGGGGCGCGCCACCACGTAGACCGCGTCGTCGTGGTCGCGCGCGTCGTCGGGGTCGATGGTGACCAGCGGGAGGGCCCGCAGGTCGACGCGCCCGGCGACCTCCTCGGCCGTGACCGTCGAGGGCAGCCGCGCGACCTCCTCGAGCACGTCGGGCGCCGCGGGGATCTCGACGCCCTCGCGCACGGTCACTTTGCGCACCTCGGTGGCCAGCGCGCCCGGCTCGCCGAGCACCTCGCTCACCCGCCCCGTCGGCACCTCGCCCACGTGCGAGGGCCAGCGCTCGATGGTGGCGACCACCACCTGGCCGTCGCGGCCGACGGCGTCGCCCTCGATCACGATCGGCCCGCGGATGCGAGCGTCTTCGGGCTCGAGCCACGAGCCCTTCGGCCGCGCGCGGAGCACCCCGGGCACCATCGGCGACCGCCGCTTGAGCACCGCCGTGACGGCGCCCTCGCGCCCCCGGCCCCCGGGCCGCGCGACCGCCTCGACGAGGTCGCCGTGCATCGCCCCGAGCACTCCGGTGGGGGCGATGAACACGTCCCCCGCGCCGTCGTTGGCCTCGACGAAGCCGAAGCCCCGCGGGTTCTGGATGAAGCGCCCCTCGACCCTGCCCCCCTGGTCGCGCGGCAGCCGATAGCGCCCGCCGGGCATCGCGTGCACCAGCCCGCGCTCCACCAGCCGGTCGAGCGCCTCGGTGAGCACCCGGCGCGCGGAGGGCCCCTCCTCCAGCGCCGAGAGCACCTCCATCACGTGGAGGGCGCGCGACGGATGCGCCTCGAAGACCTGTAGCAGCCGTCCATCATCGAGAGCGATTCGCGCCATTGCGCGCACTGTCTACGCCCGGAGCTTCCACGGTCAAGGCGTCGCGCGGCCCGCGGGCGCGTGTCAGGGCGCTTCGGCGATGGCGTGGAGCGCGCCGTCGTCGGCGCCCACCACCAGCAGGCCGTCGGCGAGCAGCCGCGGGCCGCTGTCGACGTCCGCGCCCACGGTCACCCGCCACGCCTCGGCGCCGTCGGGCGCGACGGCGTGCACCTGGTCGTCCTCGCCGCCGACGAAGGCCCACCCGTCGCGGTCGACGCACGCGCGCGAGCGCACCGGCGCCCCGGTGGCGACGCGGAACACCCGCGCCCCGTCGGCGGCGCGAAGCCCGTAGATGCCGCCGTCCTCGGCGCCGACGACGATCACGCCGTCGGGCCGCAGCGCCGGCGTCGCGCGAACCCCGAGGCGCCGCGCCGCCCCGTCGGTGCGGAAGGTCCAGCGGGGCTGTCCCGCGGCGTCGACGCAGCGCACCGTGCCGTCGGCGAGCCCGACCACGAAGGCGCCGTCGGCGAGCGCGACCGGGCCGCCGTAGAGGAAGCTGCCGAGCTCCACGCGGCGCACGAGGCGGCCGTCGGCGGGGTCGATCACCGCGACGCTGCCGCGCATCTCGGGCACGAGCACCTCCGCCCCGGCGCGGGCGATCGGGCCGAAGACGTGGCCCGCGAGGGCAGCGGTCCAGCGCAGCTCGCCCGCGCGGGAGTACGCGCGGAGGTCGCCGGAGGCCACCAGCACGACGCCGTCGGGCTGCGCGAAGACCGGGGCGTCCATGTCCTGGGGCAGCGTCGCCCGCCAGCGCAGGGCGCCGCGCGCGTCGAGGGCCACCACCTCGCGGGCGTCGCTCCCGATGACGGTGAGCTCGCCCACCGTCGCGGGCGACGAGAAGACCCGCGACGCGAGCCGGTGCGACCAGCGGACGACGCCGCGGCCATCGACGGCCTGCACGGTTCCGTCGAGGGAGCCGAAGACCGCCCACCCGTCGCGGGTGAGCGCGGGCGACGAGAAGACCCTGCGCGCGGTGCGCACCCGCCACACGACCGCGGGGGCGCGGTGCGGCCCACGGAGCGACGCGCCGTCGACGCCGATGGCCGGCGACCCGAAGGACGACACGAACAGCGCCGCGGGCCTGTGGGGGCCCACCTCCTGCGCGGGCAGGGCGCGGCCGCTGCCGAGCCCCGAGAGGCACAGCGCGGCGACCATTGCACCGACGCGCGAGCGGGACACCGCGGGGACCCCTTACGCGTCTTGGAAGCCGGTCAGCCGACGCGCCTCGAGGAAGCGCTGGCTCAGCGCGACGCGCACGAGCCGACCGGCCGCGGGCACCTCGTCGATGACCCGCCCGGGGAGCACCCCGGGCGGCGCGAGCGCGGCGATCGCCGCGGGCAGGTCGCCGGTCGCCAGCAGCGCGATGCGGTCGCCGAACTCCAGCGCGGCGCCGTGGATCACCGCCGCGTCGAAGGGGCGCCTGAGCACCGCGCGCGCGGCGGGCGTGAGCTCGGCGTGCAGGTCGCGCGGCATCGCGCGGGTGATCGAGCGCGAGAGCGCGTCGAGGCGCACCGGGTCGACGCCCGCGGCGCCGAACATCGGCTCGAACTGCCGCAGGAGCGCCGTCATCACGAGGGTGAACTCCGCGACGTCCATCCGCAGCGGGAGCGAGAGCCCCTGGGTGATCAGCAGGAGGGCCCGCGCGACCGCGAAGCGCGAGACGATCGACGGCGGCGCGGCGAAGGCGACGAGCACCCGGGCGGGCGATCGCCCCACCGGCATCGCGATGGACGCCAGCTGCGAGGCCAGGAAGACCTCCACGTCGCCGAGGTCGAGGAGCCGCGCCCAGCGGTCGATCTCCGCGCGGAGCCCGTGGGGGCGCGCGCCGAGCCGGTCGGCGTCGCGGCTCGCCGGGTCGAAGGGCACCAGCGGGTCGAGCACGGTGGAGGTGCGCACCAGGAGCTCTCGCAGGTCGGCGGGCAGCGCCGGGGGCGCGAGCAGGTCGAGCGCCGCGGGGAGCAGGCTCTCGACCCCGGCGCCGGCCACGACGCCGTCGGGCGCGAGGGCGCGCAGCTCATCGCTCGCGACGCCGAGGGTGACCGCGGCCGCCGCCACCACCCGCTCGGCGTCCCGCCACCCGCGCAGCCGCTGCCACGCGGCGAGGCGCTCGAGGGCGGCGACGTCGCGCACGTTGCGCTCGACCCCCGACCGGACGTCGTCGCCGCAGGCCTTGAGGGACTCCTCGACGAGCGCGCGGTCGTCGATGGCGCCGGCGAGGGCCGCGAGCCGGAGCCCGTGGCCCGCCCGGTCGCCCGGGGTGCGCGCGCGGGCCAGCAGCACCTTGCGCGCCTCGACCTCCCGCGGCCCCTCGCCGCTGCGCTCGTAGAACTGCGCGAGGCGCTCCCAGGGGCGAGGGTCTGCGGGCGCGGCCTGGGCGACCCGGCGCCACGCGGCCTCGGCGCGCTTGGGGTCGCTCAGCCTGCCGTCGAAGAGGTCGCCGAGTTGCAGCAACAGCTCCAGCCGCTCGGCCCCGTCGGCGCTGCTCTTCGCCAGCCGGATGCGGGCGTCCGCGGCGCCGGACCAGTCCTCCGCGCGGTCGGACAGGCGCACCAGCGTGCGGAGGGCCGGGACGTTCTCGGGGTCGAGGGCGGTCACCGCGCGCAGGAAGGTGCGCGCCCGCTCGAGGTCGTCGGCCCGTTCGGCCGCCGCCGCGCCGCGGAGGTAGATCGCGACCGCCTCGGCGGGCCCCAGGCCGCTGGAGCGCGCGTTGAGGTACGCGCTGATCACGTCGAGCTCGAGCGCGGCCTCGGGCGTCGCGTCGAGGAGCTCGAGCGCCAGCTCGAAGGCCCCCTGGTGCCCCGGGTCGCGGCGCATCGCCTCGACCACCGCGGACATCGCCCGCTCGGCGTCGCTCGCCTCGTCCCGCCAGGCCCGCGCCGCCCCGGTGAGCGCGTCGGTGGAGAGCCCCAGCGTCTGCATCTCCATCGCCGCCCGCTCGCGGAGTGCCACCGCGGCGACGGCGTCGCCCCGCGCGGCCTCGGCCCGCGCCGCGCCCAGCAGCGCGGCCAGCGACGGCGACGCCGCGACGGCCTGGCCGAAGGCGTCCGCCGCCCGCACGCCCTCCCCCTGGGCCTCCGCCGCCAGGCCCACGCGGACCCAGTGCGCGCCCCGCTCGGCCGGGTCGGCGGCGTCCGCCGCGAGGGCCCGCGAGACCCGCTCGGCCCGGGGCCAGTCGCGATCCGCGCGCGCGTCGACGTCGAGCGCGAGCAGCAGGCGACGGTCGTGCATCCCGCGGTCGAAGAGCTCCCACCGGAGCTGCTGGGCCGCGCGCCGGGCGTCGTCCCCCGCGCGCTCGGCCACCCTCGCGGCGGCGTGCGCGAGCGGCAGCGCGTCGGACGCCTCGCGCACCCCGAGGGCGAGCTGGCGCAGCACCAGGAAGAGCTCGTCCCAGCGCTCGCGCTCCGCGTAGTGGCGCTCGAGGGCGCGGAGCCCCTCGGCGTGCATCGGCTCGAGCTCGAGGATGGCCGCGAAGGAGAGCGCCGCGGACGCCAGGTCGCCGCGCTCGAAGAGGTCGATGCGCGCGAGGCGCTCGAACACCTCGACCTGCGCCGCCGGCTCGGTCACGGACTTGAGCTGCTCGAAGGCCCGCTCGGACACCTCCACGTCGCGCCCCGACGCCAGCAGGAGCGCCTGCTCCGTCGCGGCCAGCAGCGGGTCGGACGGCGAGAGCGCGCGGGTCCGCGCGAGCACCTGGAGCGCGTCCGCCCGACGGTCGGCCTGCTCGAGCATCTCCGCCGCGAGCTCGCCGAGGGCCACCGCGAAGGGGCTGGTGTCCCGGGCCTCGATCGCGCGCTCGAAGAAGGCGCGCACCACCGTCGACGGCCGCGCGGCGTCCTGCTGCGGCGTCCGCAGCACCAGCGTGGCGAGGCAGGCGTCCGAGCGCGCGGTCGACCAGCGCTCCCAGAGGCTCCGCGCGGCGAGGTCGGGGTCCGTCTCCGAGCGCCGCAGCGCGCTGCGGATCGCGGCGACGAGCACCACCGCGGGGTCGCCCTTGACCTCCTCCAGCGCCGCCGCGACCTCCGCCATCGCCCCGTGGTCGCGCAGCCCGAGCTGGGCCGCGATCTCCGCGACCGCCACGTCGCCGGGCAGCAGCCGCCGCAGCTCGGCGATGTCCACCGCGCCCCCCTGGGCCTCGCTCGTCGCGGCCGCCAGCAGCAGGAGCGCCGCGGTCCGCCGCGGGTCGTCCGCCGCCCCGGCCTCGGCGCGCAGCGCGGCGGAGAGCTCGTCGCCCGGCGCGAGCGCCACCCTGGCCCTCGCCGCGAAGGTCGCGGCGCCCAGGTCGGCGGCCATCCCCCCGATCGCGCCAAACGCCTCCATCGCCCCGTCATCGCCCGCCCGGCGCAGCGCCTCGGCCGCGGCCAGGCGGTGCCAGGCGCCCTCCCCCGAGGCGAAGTCCGTGATCGCCACCTCACCATCGGTGGCCGCGCGAAGCGCCACCAGCAGCGGATCGGCCTCCGCGAGGGACCCTCGCAGCGCGGCCGTCTCCGCGGGGTCGACCGAGCCGCCCCTCGCCAGCAGCCCGGCGTGCACGAGCGGCGCGTGCGCGTCGAAGAGGGTGGCCGCCGCGTGCGCGACCGCCGCCTCGCGGCGCTGCTGAAACGCGCGCAACAGCCGCTGCACCCTCGCCCGCGGATCGTCCGCGCCGCCGGGCTCCGGCCCATCGGCGGGAGGAGCCGCCGCGGCGTCTACGCCATCGAGGCGCGACAGCTCACGCGCGTGGGTCACGAGGCGCCCGAGCGCGGTGGAGTCTCCCTCCGCGGAGACCGTCACGGGCTCACCGACGAGCGAGCCCAGGGCGGCGCCGAGCGCGACCGCCGACGAGGCCACGCCGCTCCGATCGGAGAGCCGGCCGACCCCGGCGAGGGCGTCGAGCAGCCAGCGCGCCGTGCCCCGGCCGGTCGCCATGCGCGCCACCGTGAGCCACGCGCCGAGGTCGGTCGGGTCGCTCGCCGTCGCGGCGCGCGCGGCCTCCAGGGCGGCGTCGGTGTCGGTGCCCTCGGACATCCGCGCGCGGGCCACGCGGATGCTCGCCGCGAGCGCCCCGGACGCGAGGGCCGCCCAGGCGTCCAGCGCCGCGGAGAGCGCCGCCGGGTCGCGCCGCGAGGCGCCGTCGAGCAGGGCGGCCAGGGCGGACTCGACGCCGGCGCCCCGCGCCGCGATCGCCCGCCACGAGCCGCGCGCCGCGTCGATGTCGTCGCCCTGCGCCGCGAAGGCGTGGAGCCACCGCAGCGTGTCGTGCTCGTCGCGGGTCGTCGCCGCGGCGAGCTCCTCGGCGCCGAGCCGCGCCGCCTCGGCCATCCTCCCGGAGCCCAGCATCAGCCGGCGCTGCACCCGCAGCCCGAGCGGAACCTCCGGCGCCAGCGCCCGCGCCCGCTCTGCCACCTGTTCGGCGCGGGCCGACTCCCCGAGCGCGCCGTCGAGGAGGTCCGCCGCGTGGGCGTACCACTCCGCCGCGTCGACGAAGCTCTCCGCGACCGCCGCCTCGCCGACGAGCAGGTCGACCCTCGCGCGCACCTCCGCGAGCGCGTCGACCGCGAAGGCGGCATCGAGGTCCTCGTCGTCACGACGTCGGCTCGTCACGGCGGCCGCGAGCGCCGCCCCGCGATCGAGCTCCGCGGGGGCGTCGGCCACCACCACGATCTCCTCGTCGGCCTCGATGGTCAGGTCGGCGTCGTCCGCGTCGTCGTCGACCGCCGCCGCCGCCGTCAGCTCGACGGCCGCGTCGTCGGGCTCGTCCTCGACGGCGATGACCTCCGCCTCCTCCTCCTCCGCTTCCTCTTCGACCTCGATCGCAGGCGCCTCCGCCGCAGCCCCGACGACCACGACGGCGACCTCCGAGGCGATCTCGGGCTCGAGCAGGGCCGCCGTGTCGAGCGACGGCGCCTGGTCGTCCCCGCCGCCCTCCCCCACGGACCCGAACATGTCGTCGATCTCGTCGTCGCCGAGGGCGAGGTCACCAAACAGCGACGCCCGGGCCGGCGGCGGCTGCCGCTGCGGCGGGGCCTGCAACTCCGGTGCGGCGGGTGCGGGTGCGGCCTCGGCCTCGGCCTCGACCTCGATCTCGATGTCCTCGATGTCGATCGTGGCGTCGCCCGGCGGGGTCGGGGTCATCGCCCCTGCGCGGGGAGCGCGCGGCACCACCGCCCCTGCGCGGGGAGCGCGCGGGACCTTCACACTGCTGCTCTCGTCGCGGTCAGACATGGTCGGTCCCAAGGTCGAGGGCTACGCCGACCAGCGCGTCGCTGACGGCGAATTGGAGGGCGTCCCGACGCGCGGCGCCCGGCAGTGACGCGTGGCCGTCGTCCCGGATGGCGTCGGCCATCGCCGCGTCGACCGCCCCGCTCAGGGCGAGCGCGCTGCGCCGCACGGTCGCCCGGAGCCCCGCGCCCACGGCCACGAGCTCGCGCTGGGCGTCGCCGGGCGGGAGGCTCTTCCCGTACTCCAGCAGCGCCTTGCGCACCCGCCGCGACTGCACCTTGCCGACCGAGCGCACCAGGGCCGCGTCCGCCGAGGGCGCCTCGACGCCCGCCGCCGACAGCGACGCGAGCCAGCGCGCCGCCGCCCGCTCGGGATCGTCGTCGGTCCATCCCCCGACCCCCCGGAGGGCGAAGAGCAGCTCCGCGACCAGCCGGTAGCGATGGGAGAGGTCACGCACCGCGTCGACCCGCGGGCCGAGCACGAGCACGAGCGGTTCTCCCGGCAGCGCGAGGATTCGCTCGTCGCCTCCGCCGACGTAGAGCTCGAAGTCCCCGACGCCGCACGCCGCCACGAAGGGAGCGATCGCGTCGCGGGCCGGCGAAGCGCCGCGGACCCGCTCCGCCCGGCCGAGGTGCAGCGCATCGAGCGTCAGCCCACGCAGCGGGAGCAGCTCGGGCTCGATCAACTCCAGCATCGCCGTCGCCCTCCCGCGATCGGCCGCCGCCCGGACGCGCAGCTGCGTGGACGGGTCGCGCAGGCTGCCCCTCGTCGGCAGGCCGGGCGCCGTGACCGCCACCGAGGCGCCGGCCCAGCGGGCGAGGCGATCGGCAGCGCGGGCGAGCACCCCGTCGCCTGCGATGGTCGCCGCGGCGGACAGATCGAGCGCAGCCGGCGCGGGGTCGGCGTCCTCCGCGATGCGCTCGCGAAGGGCCTCGATGGTGCGCCGCGCGAGCGGGACCACCTCGCCAGGCGCGCCGCGGGTGGCCGCCGCTCGCAGCACGGCGAGCGACGCCGGAAACCTCGCGTGCGCCGCGGCCACCGCGCGCCACGCCGCCGCCGCATCGCCCGCCCCGTCGGCGTGCAGCGCCACGAGCCGGAGGTGCGCCGCCAGCCGGGACCCGTCGGAGTCCGCGAGCCGCAGCGAGGCCTCGCCGAAGCGGATGGCGGCCGCGAACTCGCCCGCGCCCTCGGCCAGGGCGAGCGCGCGCTCGGCGAGCGCCCGGTCGAGCCACCCGAGCCCCTCGAACTTCGTGAGCACCTGCAGCGCCCCGGCGGCGTCGCCGAGCCTCGACTGCCGGATCTCCAAGGCCCCGAGGAGCGCAGCCCGCCGCTGCCCCTCCGGCGCGGAGGGCGCAGCGCCGAGCGCCGCGAGCGCGTCCGCCGCCTCCCGCAGCCTCCCCGACGCGGCGTGGATCTCCGCGATGAGGGCCAGCGCCGCCACGTGGTGGGGCTCGGCCGCGACCACGGCCTCGGCGCTCTCCAGCGCTCCCTCGCGCAGCCCGAGCGCGCGGCGCAGGCGGGCCTGCTCCCAGCGCAGGGCCACCTTCGCTGCGGGGTCGCGCTCCGCGCCGAGGCGCCGGGACACCAGGGCCTCGAGCCCCGCCGAGTCGCTCCGCGCCTCCAGCAACCGTCGCAACAGCCGGTAGGCCACCGGCCGGCCGGGCGAGCGCTCCAGCGCCTCGCGCAGCGTCGCCTCGGCCCGGGACGGCTGCCGCAGGTGCTCCAGCGCAACCACGCCGGCCTCCTCCCAGAAGCGGGCCGCGCGGTCGTCGTCGCGCACGACGCGCCCGAGGGCCTCGCAGGCCTCCGCGACCCCCTCCCAGCGTCCCAGCCGACGCGACGCCACCCGCTGCACGTCGCGCGCGAGCACGTCGTCGGGCCGCGACGCCAGCACCCCCTCCGCCTCGGCGAGCGCCGACGACGGATCGCCGCCCACGGAGTGCCAGTTGGCCGCCGCGGCGCGCCACCCCAGCTGCGCCTCGCGGCCCGCGATGCGCGCCCGCTCGGAGAGCGCCCGCGCGAACACCCCGGCGCCCTCGACGCCCCCCGGCGGCAGCTCGCTGCGCACCAGCGACGACGCCACGCGCCCCGGGATCGCGTCGGCCAGCGCGAGCGCCTCGCGGGCGCGGCCCTTCGACCAGAGCCCCACGAGGGCGACCGCCTGGAGCTGCTCCCGGGCGTCGCCCTCCTCGATGTCCGCGAGGCGCAGCAGGGCGCCCGGCACGAGCTCGAAGGCGTCCCGCTGGATCGTGTCGAGCAGGCTCATCAGCCGCGTCGCCCCGGTCGCGGGCTGGTCGCTGTCGATGAGGTCGCGCGCGACGGCGGCCTCGTCCTGCGTGGCCGCGGTCGCGCCGAGCACCCGGGCGAGCTCGAGCTCCAGCCCCGCCCGCAGTGGGTCGCCCGCCTCGACCAGCGCCAGCAGCGCCCGCAGCACCTCCGCGGTCTCCGGGCTGTCGGCCCCCGACGAGGCGCCCCGCAGCACCAGCTCGAGCAGCGTGGCGGCGACCTCGTCCCGGCCGCCCCTGGCCGCGAGGCGCTCCATCGCGGCGCTCGCCTCGGCGGGGTCGCGGTCGACGAAGAGCCGGAAGAGCACCTCCTCGATGCGCAGCGCCACGAGCTCCGCGCCGCGCTCCCCGGGCAGGTCGTCGCGCGCCAGCAGCGCCGTGCGCAGCGACGGGTCTTCCAGCCACGACGACGACGCGAACACCACGGCGTGCACCGCCGGGTCGTCGGGCGCGCGCGCGCTCGCGTCGGCCAGCGCGCGCCGCGCGAGGTCGAGGGCCCCGAGGGTGCGCAGCCACGCCGCCGCGAGCACGAGCCATCGAACGCCCCCGTCCGGGTCGGCGTCCGCGGCCCGCTCGGCGGTGTCGAGCAGCAGCGCGCCCTCCCGCCCCGCCGACGCGAGGCGCATCAACAGCGCCGTGAGGTATCGGTCCGAGGGGTCGCGGCGGTGGGCGGCGACGGCGAGCTCCCGCGCCCGCGCCTCGTCGCCCGCGGCCCAGGCCCAGCGCGCCGCCAGGGCGGCCCACGGGCCGCCGCGTCCGTCCGCCGGGAGCAGGGCCTCGTGGAGCGAGGCCGCCCAGCGCGACGCGAAGGCCATCGAGCCCACCGAGGCCCAGAGCACCGCCGCGAGCTCCTGCGTCCAGGCGGCGTCGCCCGTGGCCTCCACGAGCTGCTCGGCGGTGATGGCCGCGGCCTTCGCGTCCTGCAGGTCGACCAGCTCGTCGAAGAGCTGCTCGAGCAGCAGCGCGGCGCGCTCGTCGGCGTCCGCCACGTGGGGGAGCAGCGCCTCGATCGCCGCGACCCGCTCCTGCGCGAGCGCCCTCGGCTCCGCGAAGGCCGCCGCGAGGTCGGGCCGCCGCAGCAGGAAGAGATGGATGCGCCGCGACACCACGTCGCCCGGCTGCAGCTCGAGCGCCTCGCGCACGCGGCGCAGCGCCTCGCGGCCGTCCCGGCGGAGCAGCAGCACCACCAGCGCGCTCGCCCGCAGCAGCGCCGCCCGGTGCGAGGGGTCGGCCGCCTGCGCGCCGAGGCGCTCGTACTGCGCGAGCAGCGTGTGGAGGTCGCCCGAGACCGACGACTGCTCGATGAGCGCCGCCCGCGCCGCGCCGCTCGACGGGTCGCAGCGCAGGGCCGCCTGCAGCGCCTCGCCCGCCTCCGGGACCCGCCCCTCCAGCGCCGCGCGCTCGGCGCAGCGGAAGTGCAGCGACGCGCGCATCGCCTCGTCGCCGAAGCCCCTGCCCAGCAGCCACTCGGCGTGCTGCGCCGACTCCTCGATCTCGCCCGCGAGGTCGGCCAGGATCATCGACCCGAAGCGCGACCGGACGTCGTCGTCGAGGGCGATCGCCCGCTCGATGCGGTGCGAGATGGTCGCCGACTCCGCGGCGAAGGAGAGGTGCACCCGCGCCGCCGCGAGGTGCAGCTGCGCCGCGAGCCGGCGGGCGACGGGCGCGCTGCCCAGCTCGTGCACGGGCCCGCCGAGCTGCGCCGCCGTGAGCTCTCCGCGGGCCACCGCCGCCGCGAGGTCGGCCCTCGCCTCCATGGCCGCCGCCGCGTCGTCGAGGCGCCCGAGGCGCAGCGCGAGGCGCTCGACCCCCACCAGGGCGCGCCAGCGCGCGGGCTCGATGGCGGCGGCCTCGTGCAGGCAGCGCAGCGCCTCCCCGAGCGACTCCGCGGTGGCGCGCGACGAGTGGATCTCCACCAGCTCGAACAGCAGCGCCGCGCGGCGACCGGGGTCGTCCGTGAGCTTCGCGAGCTGCCCCACGGCCGCGGCCCGCTGCGCGGCGTCGCCGCGGACGAGGGCCGCGCGCTCGAGGTCTGCCCACGCGAGGGCGTGCGTGGGGTCGGCGGCGACGGCGGCCTCGTAGGCGGCGACGGCGGCGTCGCGGTCGCCGAGGGCGTCCTCCGCGAGCTCGCCGCGCAGCACCAGGGCGTCGGCCTTGTCGCGCGCCGTGGGCGCCGAGCGCGCCTGCGCCTCGAGCAGCTTGCCCAGGTTGGCGAAGCTCGCCCGACGGCGGTAGAGCCGCACCAGGGCGTCGAGCGGCGGCCGAAACGACGAGCGCGCGTTGTAGGCCGCCAGGTGGCTCCTCGCGGCGGCGGGCTGGTCGCCCAGCAGCGACTCCTCCAGCTCCGCGATGCCGTGCAGGATCACCGACCGCTGCTCCTTCGCGGTGACGATCTCCGCCTCCGCCCGGAGCACCCGCAGCACCTCCGCCCACGCCTGCGCCGTCGCGGGTGTTACCGGGAAGGGCGAGCGGTCGACCGGAGCGGTCGGCGGGAGGCTTCGCGGGGACGGGCTCTCGACTCCATCGGCCTTCAGGTCGTGCGACATCCGCGGTAACCCGGGATACTAAGCCCAGCGGCATTCGCGCCGCTACAACTCATCACGAGTTGGCGGACATCGGAGGCACGACCGAGATCGCCCGCGCGCGAAGCAGCGTCACCAGGGCGCGTCCCACCGCCATCGGGCTCAGCTCCAGCTCGCGGGCGATCTCCCGCACGCTGCGCTCGCCGTCGACCGCGGCGAGCACCCGGCGCGCGTCGGGGTCGTGCGCCGCGCCGACGCCGGTCTCTCGCAGCGCGACCGCGTGCTCCAGCGGCACGAGCGACTCGATGGTCTCCCACTCCGCGGCCTGGCGCGCGGCCTCGGCGACGCACTCCTCGGCCCCGAGGCCCAGGGCCGCGTCGCCGACCGCGAGCGACTCGCCCGGCGTGAAGCGGAAGCGCCCGCCGATCCACCGCGACGCCTCGCTGTACAGCTCCATGGACTGCGCGGCGAGGGCCGCGGCGAGGTGGTCTTCGGAGATGCGCCGCGCCGCCACCAGGGCCCGGCCGAGGGGCGCGCCGCGGGCCACGCCCGACGCGATGAAGGCGTCGAGCGCCGCCCGCGGGAGCGCCCCGGCCCCGACGAGGTGGCGCCCCAGCCGGTGCTCGACCCCGACGCCCATCCCGACGACCTGGTCGATCACCCCGGGTCGCAGGCTCATCTCGACGGCCGCGGCGCCGACCTTCGCCGCGCGCTCGACCCGCAGCACGCCGCTCAGGCCCGCGGACTCCACGAGCCGCAGCAGCTGCGCGAGGGAGACCACGCCGACGACGCCCTCGAGCCCGGCGGCGCCGCGCAGGGTGGGGTCGAGGGTGCGGGCCTCGCGGGCGATCTCGACCGCCGCGGCGAGGCTCACGTGGTGCCGGAAGGCCTGCGAGAGCAGGTCGTCGTGGGCCGCGACGCCGGCGTCGACGATCTCGCGCACCACCGGGCCCACGTGGCGCACCAGGAGGTCGAGCAGGCGGTCGCGCGCGGCCTCCGGGCCGACCACCCACTGGGCGAGGCGCTCGGCGCGGGGCGAGCGCGGCGCGGCGGGCCGCTCGGTGGGGCCGGCGTGCACGCTGGTGAGGGCGTTGGCCGTGACCCGCGAGCGCTCGAGGGTGGAGCGCACGAGGTCGAGCAGGTCGGTCGGGGTGAAGGGCTTGGCGAGCGTGGCGACGGCGCCGGTCTGCTGGCCGAAGCGCGCCCCGATGGACTCCGCGCGGGCGGACATCAGCACCAGCGGAAGGTCGTTGCCCCCCGGCAGGCCGCGCAGGGCCTGGGCGAACTGGTACCCGTTGAGGCGCGGCATGACGAAGTCGACCAGCGCGAGGTCGTAGGGCGCGCGGTGCACCCGCTCGAGGCCCTCGACGCCGTCGACGGCGGTCTCCACCGCGTAGCCCGCGCCACGCAGGATGGACTCGACCAGATGTCGCACCGTCGCGCTGTCTTCGACCACTAGGATCCGGGCGGTCATCGGGCTCGATCGTTGGGCGGCCTTGAGGGGGTTGAGACGGGCGTGCCCCGGGGTATCGCCCGCAGCGCCCGCGCGGGTCAAGGCGGGCGTTGCGGCCCCGCGCCGCGGGCGTCTATCGTCGCGCCATGACGACGGCGACGACGCAGGCGGCCCGCGTGGTGATGGACGGCTCCGCGGTGGCCGACGCGCTCGGGCGGGTGGCGCGGGAGATCGCCGCCCGGCACCCCGACGGCGATGCCCTCGCGCTGGTGGGCGTTCGCCGTGGCGGCATCCCCCTCGCGGCGCGCCTGCACGGGCTGCTCATCGATGCGGGGCGCGCGGGGGTGCTCGTCGGCACCGTCGACATCACCCTCTACCGGGACGACGCGGCGACGGCGCTGCCCAACCCCCAGATCGGCCGGAGCGAGATCCCCTTCGAGGTCGAGGGGCGGGTGGTGATCCTCGTCGACGACGTGCTCTACACCGGGCGCACCACCCGCGCGGCCATCGACGCCGTGATGGACTACGGCCGCCCGCGGGCCATCGAGCTCGCGGTGCTGGTCGACCGCGGGCACCGCGAGCTGCCCATCCAGGCCGACTACGTGGGCCTGCGGGTGGAGACCTCCCGGCGCGAGCGCGTCGAGGTGCGCGTCGACCCGGGGGACGCCAGCCACGCCGTCGTCGAGGTGCTGGGCCCCGCCGAAAACACCCACTCCCACGGCGCTTGAGCATATCCTCCGCGCCGCGATGAACGGCTCCGTCCGACACCTCCTGGGCATCGAAGACCTCCCGGCGCGAGACATCGTGCAGTTCCTCGACACCGCGGAGGTGTTCTTCGGGGTGTCGACGCGGCGGGTGCGCAAGGTGCCCACGCTGCGCGGCAAGACGGTGATCAACCTCTTCTTCGAGGCGAGCACCCGCACCCGCACCAGCTTCGAGATCGCCGGCAAGCGCCTCTCCGCCGACGTGGTCAACATCTCCGTCTCGACTTCGAGCGTCAGCAAGGGCGAGACGCTCCTCGACACGGTGAAGAACCTCGAGGCCATGCACCCCGACGTCATCGTGGTTCGCCACTCGGCCTCCGGGGCGCCGCACTTCATCGCGCGCCACACCCGCGCCGGGGTGGTCAACGCGGGCGACGGCCTGCACGAGCACCCCACGCAGGCGCTGCTGGACGCCTTCACCATCCGCCGCGCCAAGGGGCACCTCGCCGACCTGGTGGTGACCATCTCCGGTGACATCGCCCACTCGCGCGTGGCGCGCTCGAACGCGCTGCTGCTCACCCGCCTCGGTGCGAAGGTGCGCGTCTGCGCCCCGCGCACGCTGCTCCCGGCCGACATGGAGCAGTACGGGGTGGAGGTCTACGACTCGCTCGGGCCCGCGGTGGAGGGCGCCGACGTGGTGATGATGCTGCGCATCCAGCACGAGCGGCTCACCGAGGCGCTCATCCCCTCGACGCGGGAGTACGCGCGCACCTTCGGGCTCAACCGGGCGATGCTGGCCCGCGCGAAGCCCGACGCCATCGTGATGCACCCGGGGCCGATGAACCGCGGGGTCGAGATCGACGCCGACGTGGCCGACGGGCCGCGCTCGGTGATCCTCGATCAGGTGGAAGCCGGCGTGGCGGTGCGCATGGCGGTGCTGTACCTGCTCGCGGCCGAGGCGGGGCAGTCGCCGCTGGCGTAGCGCCGCGGGACGTCGGCGCGGTCACCGCACGATGTAGCGCAGCGTGTAGGACATGCCCGATCCGCCGGAGCGCTGGTGAAACGGCGTGCTCAACGCACCGGCCATCCGCGCTAGAGCGGCGGGGGCGAAGTTCGTAGCGCTGTTGCGGGGCACGGACGTCCCGCCGTCGCTCGTCGCTCGTCGCACGGCGCGCAGGCGATCACAGGGAGCGTCCGCGCGCCGTCGGGCTCCGGTGCCGTCATGGGGGTGGCGGCGAAAAGAGGGAAGGCGGGAGGGCGATGGGTCAGGGCGTCTCGCGGACAAACGCGCCGGCAGCGTCGCTCCAGCGGATGATCACGCGCGGAGGAGCGCCCGGGCCGAGGGCGTGCGACGTGGATGGGATGACCCCAGCCTTCACCGCCGCTTGAATGACGTAATATTCGTCGCCGAAGTCGCCCCTGGCGTCTGCCACGCGCTGGCGGGTCGCGTGGTAGAAGACCTCGTCGAAGCGACCTTCCTCCAGCGCAGCCTTCACGTCGCGCGCGATTGCGGCGAGTTCGGGAGTACGGGCGGTGGGGTTTGCGACAGTGGTCATTCGATGGTCCCTCGATCGCGGAGCATACCGTCCATCACCTGGTACATCCCGTCGTTGATCCGACGAAGCTCGGCGGGTTCGTGGATGTACGCCGTGAAGCCCTCGGCAAAGAGCTCGCTTTCGTTGTGGCACCCGTACTGCGAAACGTGACCTCTGAAGGGCAGCGTGTACCCCTCCACGGTACGGCAATAGGGCCGTGCGTCGAAGGTCGTGCAGTCCACCGTACGTCGCCGGGGTTCGGGCGTTGGCCCTCACCCCGGGCAAGCGAACGCAGGCGCCCGCTTCGCGGGCTGTCGAACCGAAGCTCCATGTACCTTCCCGAGGTCGGTGTGCTCACGTCCGGAAGGTCGATCGAGGTCCTGTTCGAAAGCCCCGCCAGGGGCGCCCGCCTTCGCTTGACCGGGGTGTAGGGCCAACGCCCGAACCCCGGCGACGTACGGCGGACTGCGCGACCTTCGACGCATGGCCGGCAATAGAGTTCAGCGTGTTCGCGCTCACGACCGGATCACCACGTTCGGGCACTCCAGGAGCGCCGCATCGTTGGATACCTACGCTGCGATCGAAGGATGAACCTACCGTATCGTTGTATCCACAGCCACGCATCGAAAACCCAGAACCCTCCAATCGTCGTACATACACACGCCCATCGAGGGCTTACGGTGCTCCATCGTTTGTACAGCGGCGGCTCATCGTCGTAGATACGTGCCCCGGAGACCCTCGACATGCCCACGAAGAAGCCTGGCGCGGACGATGGCGTCTCGGCGCGTGCCCTCGCGCAGTCCCTGGGCGTCTCCCGGGAGACCATCTTCGCCTGGGTTGCCCGGGGGCTCCTCCCGTCGGTGACCTTCCGCGGGGCCTACACCCGCTACTCCGCCAGCCATCAGCTCCGCGCGAAGGTGGTCGCGAAGCTCCGCGCGGAGGGCGTCGCCTACGACGACATCGCGCCCCTCCTCGAACTCAGCGACGACGAGCTTGCGGCTCGCCACTTCCCCGCGCCCTCGCCGCAGCCGACGCCCGTGGGGTCCGGCCTGCCGACGTGGCAGCGCGTCGAGCTCCTCCCCGGCCTCGAGCTCCACATCGCCATGTCGGCGAGCGCCTTCGTCCGCCGCATCGCCGACGAGGTCGTCGCCCGCTACCGCGCCGCCGCGCCGTGACCGCGAGCGTGAGCGGGCGCTCCCCTCGGAGGGCGAGGCCGGTGACCGCAGACGTGGGCGGGGGGAGGGCATAGGCGTGATCTGTTGATCGTCCGCCGCGCCCGTTGGCCCGGGGTTCACCGGTGGCCGATGAGCCCGGTCCAACGGGCGCGGCGGACGATCAACGGTCAACGCCTATGCGCGGGGCCGGTGCCGGGGCTGGTGCCGCGGTCGGTGCCGGTGCGGGGCCCTCCTCCCGTGGCCCCGCGGCCCTGTGGTAAGAAGCGCCCCGCCGTGACCACCGCCAACGCCGACCTCGCCCACTCGTCCCCGGAGCTGCGCACGCCCCTCGATCATCGCCTCGCGGCGATGATCCTCGACCCCCGCGACGTGCCCTTCCTCCGCCTCATCGCGGGCTGCCTCGGCGTCGCCGCCTTCGGCGTCGCCCTCTTCTTCAGCGGCCCATGGATCTGGTACCTCGCGCCCCTCTACTGGGCCGTGGTCTTCCTGGGCTTCGAAGACCGCTTCATCCTGATGCTGCACTGCACCTCGCACCGGCAGCTCTTCAAGCCCGAGCACCGGCGCCTCAACTACGTCATCCCGTGGGTGATCGGCCCCTTCTTCGGCGAGACCCCGGAGACCTACTTCGTCCACCACATGGGGATGCACCACCCGGAGAACAACCTCCAGGCCGACCTCTCCAGCACCATGCGCTACCGGCGCGACCGCCTCTCGCACTGGCTGCACTACCTCTTCAGCTTCCTGTCGGTGGGCCCCGCCCTGCTCGCGGTCTACCACTGGCGCAAGCGCAACCAGAAGATGCTCCAGCGCATGCTCTCCGGCGAGCTCACCTTCTACGCGATGGTCGCGGTGCTCCTCGCGGTCAACTGGCGCGCCACGCTCGTGGTCTTCGTCATCCCGGTGCTGCTCGTGCGCACGCTGATGATGGCGGGCAACTGGGCGCAGCACGCCTTCGTCGACGCGGCCGACCCGGCCAACCCCTACAAGAACAGCATCACCTGCATCAACACCCGCTACAACCGCCGCTGCTTCAACGACGGCTACCACATCCACCACCACGTGAAGCCGCGCTGCCACTGGAGCGAGTACCCCGGTGAGTTCGAGCGCAACAAGGACGAGTACGGCCGCCAGGACGCCATCGTCTTCGACGGCGTCGACTTCTTCCAGGTGTGGGCGATGCTGATGACCAAGCAGTGGAAGGGCCTCGCGAAGCGCTTCGTGCAGCTCCCCGGCGCGCCCGTGCGCGACGAGGCCGCGATCATCGCGTTCCTTCAGTCGCGGGTGGAGCCCATCCCCGCGGCCGCCCCGTCAGCCGTCGCCCAGTAGCCGATCGAGGATGATCGCGACGGCGCAGCGCACCGGCAGGTGGTTGTACCCACCCGGGCGCACCGGCGCGAGGTGCACGTCGGCGCGGTCGAGCACCCGGTCGGCGAGCCCGTAGCCCGTCCCGAACATCAGCAGCCACGGCCCCTCGGCCGACGCCATCTCCGCCCGCAGCGTGTCGAAGCTGGTCACCGTCGCGCGGGCCTTGGCCGCCGTCGTCACCACGCGCGGGGCAACCCCCTCCTTTGCCGTGATGGCCGCGATGGCCTCCTCGATGCTCCCGATGTCCTCCACGATGGAGAGCGCCTCGGTGCGCTCGGGGACGCGGTCGCCCCCTTTGCCCACGCGCCAGTAGCCGAGGATGTGGTGGATGAGCTCGCGCTGCGCCGTGATGGGCGTGACCACGTAGTACCCGGTGACCCCGTAGGTGCGGGCGGTGCGCGCGATGTCGTGCACGTCGAGGTTGGTCACCGAGGTGGTGATCTCGTCGCCGCCGCGGCCGCGCACCGGGTGGTGCACCAGCGCCAGGTAGAGCTTCCCCTTCATGGTTCGTCTCCGTCGATGAGCTTCTGGTCGGCGCGCCCCAGCGGCGTGCGGTTGAAGAGGTCGGGCCGCCGCTCGCGGGTGCGCCGCAGGGAGTGCCACCGGCGCCAACGGGCGATGCGGGCGTGGTCGCCGCAGCGAAGCACCTCGGGCACCAGGGCCCCGCGGAAATCGATGGGCCGCGTGTACTGCGGGTACTCCAGCATGCCGTCGTCGCCGTGCGACTCCGTCGAGGCGCTCTCCGCGTTGCCGAGGGCGCCGGGGAGCAGCCGCACCACCGCGTCGATCATCGCCAGCGCCGCGGGCTCGCCGCCGGTCAGCACGAAGTCGCCGAGGGAGAGCTCGTCGTCGACGTAGGCGCGCACCCGCTCGTCGACGCCCTCGTAGCGGCCGCAGACGAAGGCGAGCGCGGGGCGGGCGCTGAGCTCGCGCGCGATGGTCTGCGTGAAGGGCCGGCCCGTCGGGCTCATCAGGATGCGGTACGGCGGCGCGTCGGTGCCCTCGGTGAGGGGCAGCGACTCGATGGCGCCGACCACCGATGGGGCGGTCATCACCATGCCGCTGCCGCCGCCGTAGGGCGCATCGTCGACGGTGTGGTGCTTGTTGGTGGAGAAGTCCCTGATCTGCACGCCGTGGAAGCGCACCAGCCCCTGGGTCACCGCGCGGCCCACGATGCTCGATCGCGTGAAGCCGTCGAGCACCTCGGGGAAGAGGGCCACGAGGTAGACGTCCACGGGTCAGGCCTCGTCGTCGAGGGCGCCGTCCGCGAGCACGACGCCCGACTCGGCGTCGACCGACACCACGAAGGTCTCGGTCATGGGGACCTCGCGGTCACCCTTCGGGGTGCGCACCACGACGGCGTCGACGGAGGGGTAGGCGATGACCTCGACCACCTCGCCGACCACGGCGCCCGCGCGGTCGAGCACCGGCGCCCCGGGCATGTCGCAGTGGTAGAACTCCCCTTCGGCCAGCGGGGCGAGGTCGCTGCGGCGCACCGACACCTCCGCGAGCACCAGGGCCTCGGCGGCCTCCCGGGTGCGCTCGCCGCTGAAGGTCACGGTGATGCCCTTGCCGTCCTCGGAGAGGGTGGCGATGGCGAGCACCTTCTCGCCGAGGCCCTCCCGCTTCAGGCGCACCGTGAGGCCGACGCGCAGCGCGGCGATGTCCTCGTTGAAGGGGCGCAGCCAGATGGCACCCTGGAGACCCTTCGGGCGCCCGAGCACGCCCACGGGGATCCAGCGCGCGGGTTCGATGCGCGACATAGCGAGGGGGTAACCTTCAGTCTTCGACGATGTTGAGGAGCACGCGCTGCCCCGACACCGCGGTGGCGGCGGAGAGCACGGTGCGCAAGGCGCGGGCGGTCTGGCCTCGGCGGCCGATGACCTTCCCGAGGTCGTCGGGGGCCACGCGCAGCTCGATGACCACGGCCCCGTCCCGAGACGACTCCGACACCTTCACGGCGTCGGGCTTGTCGACCAGCGACCGGGCGAGGTGACGAACGATCAGGAAGGGGTCGACCATGACGGCGGGGTCGTGACGATCAGGACGCGACGACGGCGGGGTGGCGCTTGACGAGGTTGGTCACCTCTTCGGAGAGTTGCGCGCCGACCTTCTGCCACGCGCTCAACCGGGCGTGGTCGAGCGTGAGGGTCTTGGTGGCGTCCTTCGCCCGCGGGTCATAGAGCCCGATGAGCTCGATGTGCTTGCCGTCCCGGGGGGCGCGCGAATCCGTCACCACCACGCGGTAGATCGGGGTCTTCTTGGTACCAACGCGCGCCAGACGAATCTTGACCATGATTGCGAAACCTTCCTGATACCGACGAGTGATCAACGACGGCCCTGCAATGGGCGTCAGGGGCGCGGAAACTACAGGCCCCACCTCCACCCCGTCAAGCGCTCCCCCGCGTCGCCCCGCGCCGCCCCCCCGCCCGACGCCGCGCTTGACGCCGCGCGCCACAGCCCGCAATCCAGTGCCGCGATGTCGTCGCCCGCGCTCCGCTCCTCCCGGCTGTGGCCCCTGTTGATGCTCTCCCTCGGGGCGTCGTTTGGCCTCGGCGCGTCGTGCCGCCGCCCGCCGCAGCCGCCGCCGCCCGCCGTCGCCGCGCGCCCGCCCATCCGCTTGTATTTCCTCGCCGACCTCGACGGGTACCTCGAACCCTGCGGCTGCCAGTCACGGCCCCTCGGGGGCATCGACCGCGTCGCGGCCCTCATCGCCCGCGAGCGCGCCGAGCACCCAAGCAGCCTGCTGGTGGCCACCGGCAACCTGTTCTTCGAGCACCCCACCATCGAGGCGCAGATGGTGTTCCAGGAGCGGGCCAAGGCCGAGTCGCTGGGCCCCATCCTGGACGGCCTCGGGCTCGCCGCATACGCCCCGGGGCCGGCGGACTACGCCCTCGGCGCGGAGGCCCTCGCGGGCATCGCCGGGCACACCCGCGCGGTCCCGCTGCTCGCCAACGTCCCGGGCCGGACGGGCACCCTGGTGCGCGTCGTGGGCGGCGTGCGCGTGGGCCTCGTCGGCGTGAGCGACTTCGCCGTCGCCGACCACCCGCCCCCCGCGGGAGCTCCGGCGACGACCGACGCCGTGGCGGCGGCGCGCACGGCGGTGGCGTCGCTGCGTGCCCAGGTCGACGTGGTGGTGGTGCTGGCGTCGGTTCCGCGGCGGGTCGCGCGCACCATCGCGGGCGAGGTCCCGGGGGTGGACTTCGTCGTCGCCGCGCGGGAGTCGTCGGCCACGGCGCCGCCGCCCGAGCGCATCGGCCGGGCGCACCTGCTCACCGCGGTCGACCAGGGCAAGGGCCTCGGCGCGGTGGACCTCTACGTGCGCGGCGACGGGGCCTTCCAGGACACCTCCGACGCGACCGCCGCCGCCGAGCGGGCCCGCCTCGACGAGCGGGTCCACGCCCTCGCGGGCCGCATCGCCGCCTGGGAGCAGGACCCGGCCACGGACCGCGCCGCCATCGCCGCGCAGCGCGCCCGCCTCGCGGAGATGACCGCCCGCCGCGCGGCGCTCGAGCACCGCACGGTGCCCACGACCGGGAGGGTCTTCGAGGCGCGCTCCTTCGAGATCGCCCCGGAGGTGCCGCGCGCGCCGGCGGTGCAGGCGCAGATCGCGACCTACTTCCGCGCCATCAACGAGCGCAACCGCGCGGAGTACGCGACGCTGCGCGCCCCGCCCGCGCCGCCCGGCACCCCCCACTACGTCGGCATCGAGGCCTGCCGCGACTGCCACGAGGACGCCTACACCGTCTGGGCGGGCACGCCGCACAGCCACGCGTACCGCACGCTCGAGGACAGCTCGAAGAACTTCAACCTCTCGTGCGTGGGATGCCACGTCACCGGGTACCGCCAGCCGGGCGGCAGCGAGGTGGTGCAGAACGACGGCCTGCGCGACGTGCAGTGCGAGACCTGCCACGGCCCCGGCAGCGCCCACGTCGACGCCCGCAGCGACGCGGCCCGGCGCGCGACGATACGCCGCGACGCGCCCGCCGACCTCTGCGCGACGCAGTGCCACACCCCGGAGCACTCCGACCACTTCGACTACGCGACGTACCGCCCGCGCATCCTCGGCCCGGGGCACGGGCGCCCGATGACCGCGGGCGACGCGGGCGCAGGCGACGCGGCCCCTGCGGCGCCGACGGCCGCGGCGGCGCACTGACGCGCGGGCCCTCCCCCCCCCTTCGCCTACCGGAAACTTGGCCCCGCCGCGCCGGGCGCGACACGCTCTGCCGATGCGCGCGACCCCATTGATCCTGGCGGCGATCGTTGGCCTCGCGGGCTGCGGCACCTCCCTCGCGGCGCGGAGCACCCTGCGCGCGGAGCCCGGCGGCGTGCAGCAGGGATACGCCTCGTACTACAGCGACCGCCTCGCGGGCCGCTCCACCGCCAACGGCGAGCCATACGACCCGACCCGGCTCACCGCCGCGCACCGGACCCTCCCCTTCGGCACCCGCGTCGAGGTGCAGCGCGTCGACACCGGCGCCCGCGTCGAGGTGCGCATCAACGACCGCGGGCCCTTCGCGGGCACGCAGCGCATCATCGACCTCTCGCGCAGCGCCGCCGAGGCGATCGCGATGATCCGCGCGGGCGTGGTGGCGGTCACCGTGCGGGTGCTCTCGGTCCCGACCCCGCGCTGAGGCGCGGCGCCCGAACCACGGTGCCCGCTCGACGCTCCGCGGGCGCGGCCCTAGACGGGGCCCATGTTGTCGTTTCGCTCGGCCATCCTCGTGCTGGTCCTGTGCGGGTGCTCCTCGCCGCAGCGGACCGTGGTCATCCCCCAACCCGGTCGCGCGCTGTGGGAGCAGTGCCACGACCAGCTCGTCGCCTGGTGCCGGCAGCGCAGCCGCAACGACGCCTCGCAGACCGCCGTCTGCGAGCAGGACCGCGCCAACGAGTACGCCGGCCTGCTCGACACCCCGGCGCGGCGCGACTACGTGGAGTCCCACGGCTGCGGCCACTGATCCCCCAGGGCGGGGCGCGCACGGCTGGGCTCGTCGGGGGGGCGGCGTTGCTGCTAGCGTCCGCGGCGATGACGGCCGCGGACGATCGCGCGATGGTGAAGGGCTTCGCGCTGCTGTCGTACCTCGAGGCGCTGCGGGCGCGGCCCACGCTCGCCGGGCGGGTGATGCGCGAGCTCGAGGCGCGCCGCCCGGAGAGCCACCGCTTCTTCGCCGGCGAGGTGTACGCCAACCAGTGGTACCCGCGCGCCGAGCTGCACGCCCTCTTCGACGCCATGACCGCCGTGGTGGGAGAGGGCGACGAGGAGTTTCGCGGCCTCGGCGCGCGCGCCGCGGAGTACCAGATCGGGCGCATCTACCGGGTGTTCCTGGCCTTCGCGACGCCCGCGCCGGTGTTCCAGCGCGCGGGGTCGATCTGGGACAAACAATCCACCGCGGGGCGCTTCGTGGTCGTGCACTCCGCCGACGATCACCTCATCGGCGAGCTCGACGACCCCACGGCGCCCGAGAAGCTCCCGCTGGTGATGGCGGGATGGAGCGACCGCGTCGTCATGATGCTGCGCCGGCGCCCGACGCCCACCGTCGTCACCGACCTCGGCGCGGGTCGCCACCGCTTCCGCGTCGCCTGGAGCTGACCGCCGCCGGGCGCACCTCGCCCGCTCACTCCGCGCGGGGGAGCTGCATCACGAAGCGGGCGCCCTCGCCCGGCGCGCTCTCGACGCGCACCGTGCCCCCGGCGGCGTGCACCACCGCGGCGACGATCGACAGGCCGAAGCCCCGCTGCGGCATGTCGCCGTGCGTCGTGAAGAAGGGGTCGAAGGCCCGCGCCCGCGTCGCCTCGTCCATGCCGTGGCCGTCGTCGCGCACCTCGACCTCGACTGCCTCGCCGGCGACGCGCGTGCTGATCGCGATGACGCCGCCGGGCCGCGTCGCCTCGCGCGCGTTGACCACCAGGTTGGCGAGCGCCCGCTCGAAGGCCGTGGGGTCGACCCGCACCTTCGCGTCGCCCGCGCCCAGCTTGATCGGCACCGCCCGGTCGGCGCCCGCGAGCGCGCGCAGGGCCTCGAGGGCCGTGCGCACCTCCGCGTCGAGCGTCACCAGCACGGGCTCGGCGTCGACGCCGCGCGCGAACTCCCTCATGCCCCGGGTGATCCTCCCGGCCTGGGCCCCGAGCTCGCGGATGTTGCTCGCGATCTCGCGCACCGCGTCGGGTTCGTCCGCCGCCCGGAGCAGGATCTCCGACTGCAACAGGATCGACTGGATCGAGTTGCCGAGGTCGTGGGCGATGCCGCGCGCCACCCGGGCGAGCGCCTCGGCGCGGAGGGCGTCCTGGCGGGCGCGCTCCTGCTCGCTCAGGGCCTCGAGGGCGGCGACGAGGTCGGCCGTCGTCAGCGCGTGCGCCACCATGTCGGCCACCGAGATGGCGAAGGTGCCCTCGTCCTCGGTCCAGACCCGGGGGCCCGCGCGGTGCTCGTGGCACAGCACGCCGATCACCTCGCCGTCGCGGTAGAGGGGCACGTCCAGCGTCGCGACGATGGAGCGCGGGCCGAAGTAGCCCTCGACGAGCCCGGCGGTCAGCGGGTCGGCCGCCACGTCCGTCGACGCGATGTACCGCCGCTCGACGAGCGCCCTCGCGTAGGCGCCGAGGTCGGGCATCCGCAGCTGATCGCCCGCCTCGCGGCTGGGATCGCCGCGGTCAGAAAGGTGTACGCAACGTATGCCCGGAATGGACGGGTCCATCGACCAGATGCCCACGCGCTCGACGTGGAGCGCCTGGCCGCAGATCTGCACCGCGCGGGCGAAGAGCACCTCCAGCGAGCCCGCGTCGGCGAGCTTCAGCCGCGCCAGCTCGAGCCGGGCGCGCTCGAAGTCAGTCCAGGTCGATGGATCTCTTCGCAGCACCGTCATCCTCCAGTGGGGCCACGCACGACGCCCTCAACGGCCCCCGCGCCCGGACGCTACCACGGCCCCCCTCCCGCGGGTTCGCGCGGCGTATCCGCCCGGCGGCGCGTACCATGCCTCCCTCCCCGACGATGCACCGCCCCAACCCGCCCGCCTTCACGCCCCGCGCGACCTGCGCCCGCTGCCTCCGCCCGGTGGCCCTCTGCTGGTGCCCGCACCTCGTCTCGCTGCCCACCCGCACCCGCGTCGTGCTGCTACAGCACCCGCGCGAGCGCGAGGTCGCCATCGGCACGGCCCGCATGGCCAGCCTCTGCCTCCCCAACTCCGAGCTCCACGTGGGCGTCGACTGGGGCGACTCCGCGGCCCTCGCGCGGGCCCTCTCCGACCCCGCGCGCCCCGCGGCCCTGCTCTACCCCGGCGACGGCGCGGTGGACATCGTCGCCCACCCCCCGGAAGGGGCGGTCACGCTGGTGGTGGTCGACGGCACCTGGAGCCTCACGCGCAAGCTGGTCGCGCGAAACCCCGTGCTGGCGGCCCTGCCCCGCTACGCCTTCACGCCCCCCGCGCCGAGCGAGTACCGCATCCGGCGCGAGCCCGCGGAGAGCTTCGTCTCCACCCTGGAGGCGCTGGTTCACGTGCTGGGCGCGCTCGAGGGCGACCCCGAGCGCTTCCGCGCGATGCTCGCACCCTTCCGCGCGATGATCGACGCGCAGATCGCCTGCGAGGCCGCGCAGCACAACCACCGCGGACGGCGCCCCCGGGCCCCCCGCCCGCCGCGCCCGCGGGCGCTCTCGGCCCTGCACGAGCGCGAGGCCGACGTGGTGTGCGTCATCGGCGAGGCCAGCGCGTGGCCCCGCCGTACCGCCGACGGCGCCGCCCCGTGGCCCGAGGAGCTCATCCAGTGGGCCGCGCACCGCCTGGCGACGGGCGAGCGCTTCGAGGCCCTCATCGCCCCGGAGCGCCCCCTCGCGCCGGGCACCGCGGCGCAGACCGGGCTCGACGAGCGCGACCTGCTCGGCGGCGAGGCCCGCGCCGACGCGCTCGCCCGCTGGCGGGCCTTCGTCCGCGACACCGACGTGGTGTGCTCCTGGGGGGTCTTCGGCACGACCCTCCTGGAGGCCGCGGGGGGATACCTCCCGGCGACCCGCGTCGACCTCCGCCGCCTCGCCCGCGCCGATGCCAACGGCAACGTCGGCTCGGCGGGCGCGTACCTCACCCGCCTCGGGGGCAGCCCGGACGGCCTCGCGGACCTCGCCCGCGGCCGCGCGGGGCAGCGCCTCGCGCACATCGCCGCGCTCGCCCGGCACCTCGCCGGTCAGACCGCGGAGAGCAGCGCCTCGGCCGCCGCGACCCCGGCGCGCACCGCGGCCTCCATGCTGGGCGTGGGCTGCGACGACCTCACCCAGTCGCCCGCGAAGAACAGGTTGTCGTAGCCCGACGCCCGCGCGTCGAGCCGGTGCTTCCAGTGCCCCGGCTCGGCGAGCACGTAGCGCATGTGGTGCGCCGTGTTGCGCCGGAACACCCACTGGTTTCCGTCGGCCTGCGCGAAGACCTTCACCGGGTCGAAGCGCGCGCCGTCGACGAAGGGCAGCGACGCGAGGTTGCCGAGCATCCGTCGCACCAGCTCGTCGTCCGTGAGCTCTCCGTCGAGGCCCTCCTGGCCAAGCATCTCCACGACGCTCCCACCCCCTCGCCGGAGCGGGCCGACCCGGTTGGCGTAGTCGATGACCGTCGCCGCGGGCTGCGGCGTGCCGAGCACCACCGTGTCGTAGTCCGACGGGAACACCTGATCCTTCAGCCACATGCGCAGGCTGATGGAGACCACCGTGCGGAGCTTCCACACGCCCGCCAGCGCCGCGTCGCCGAGCACCGCGCCGTCGAAGTCCGGCGTCGTCCGCAGCAGCGCCCGCAGGCTGTCGATGGGCAGCGTCGAGACCACCGCGTCGAAGTCGCGCCCGACCCGCAGCGTGCGCTCTCCACCCGGCGAGGGCGGCGCCGGGTCGCCCTTCGGGTACGGCGCCTCGGCGAGCGCATCGACGCCGCCGCCCGCGTCCACGTGCACCCGGTCGAAGGCCCCTTCGATGGGCACCGCGCGCGCCATCGGCGAGAGCGTGAGCTCGGTGATGGCCCGCCCCGCGCGGTCGAGCGCGAGCCCGGTGGCCTTGGTGCAAAACTCGATGCGCCCTCCCGCCTTCACGAAGGCCTCGGCGACCGGGGCGATGAGCACCTCGGAGAGGGGGCCGTTGAAGTAGATGACCGGGGACTTCCGGAAGCCGAACATGTCCCGGAAGCCCTTCACCCCGACGTAGGCCGAGCCCTCGTGGGGGTAGTTGTACGTGAGGTCGAACACGTACCGGAACCACGGCGCCCGCGTGAGGTCGAGGTCGAGCCCGTGGGCGACGCACCAGGGCGTGAAGGCGTCCTCGTCCATCGAGGGCGGGGCCTCGCCCTTCGCGAACTCCGCCACCAGCCGCGCGAAGAAGCGCGCCGTGCGGAGCTTCTGCGAGAGGTTCATCCCGCGGTAGCCCAGCAGGTCGGACTCCAGCAGGGCGCGGACATCGAAGGGTCCGGCGGGCACGCGCAGGGTGTTCACCGCGTTGGCGCCCGCGTCGTACATCCGGTGCACGCCGTGGTTGGACGTGAACCACCGCTCGTCGGACACCTCGCGCCCGCAGCGCGACAGCAGCGCCGGCACCGCGGTGTAGTACCCGAAGAGCGAGTGGAACCCCGTCTCCATGTAGCGCCCGTCGGGGAGCCGCCAGCTCGCGGCCTTGCCCCCGAGGCGGCCCTCCATGCACACCAGCGTGACCTCGTAGCGCTCCGCCGCGCGGTCGAGGATCTCCAGGCCCGCGGACAGCCCCGCGAGGCCGCCGCCCAGGATCAGCACCCGCTTCTTCGCCCTCATCGCCCCTCCGCCGCGCGCCCCAGCACCACGTACGTCGCGGCCTCGCCGCGCAGCGTGCCGTCGACGCTCGTCGCGATCACCCTCGCCCGCAGCCGCTGGCCGCGCGGGAGCTCCGGGTCGTCGAGCACCACCACCCCGACGTCGAGCCCATCACGGCGCCAGAGCACACCGCCACCGGGGCGCTCGAGCAGGAAGCGGAAGCGCAGCGCCACCTGCGGGTCGTGGCGCTTCACCCGCCAGGAGAACACCGTGAACTCGTGCTCGTTGCGGCAGACCTCGAGGGTGAGCTCGGGGTCGTCGTAGCGCTTGATGAGCTCCGCGAAGGCGACGCCCGTAACGGCGACGCCCCGGCAGCGACCGGTCACCCTGCACGAGCCCTCCCAGAACGACCCGAGGCGGTTGACGAGCCCGCCGCTGACCGCCGAAAGGGCCTGCGCCCAGAGGGCCCCGGCCTCGTCGACGATGGGCGTGAGCTGGTCGGGGTGCCGGGGCGTGATCTCGAGGTCCGTGTCCCAGGCCTCGGCGCGGAAGCGCCAGCCCGCGGCGTACACGACGCCCTGCGAGAGCGAGCGCCAGAAGCGGGTGCGGGTGAAGCCGTGGTTGCCGACGATGCGCTCGAAGCGCCCCTCGCGGGTGATGAGCCCGGCGCCCCCGAAGGCCTCGATGGAGGGCGAGGTCTCGTCGGGGTCCCACACCGTGGTGAGCATGAGCTCGTCGCCCGAGTCGAGCTGGATGCTCATCCACTCGTACTCCTCCAGCACGCGGTTGTGGAAGGGCGTGACGAAGAAGTCCCCCCACTGGTGATCGAACCACCCGATGCCCTGCACCGTGACGAACTCCGCGCCGAAGCGCAGCGTCCCCGAGGCCGCCAGGCGGGTGAGCGAGTAGTACGAGAACCACCCGCTGCGCGCGAAGGGCAGGTACCCGATGCCCCCCGCCTCGTAGGGGACCTTCTGGTTGGCGAGGTCGAGCACCACCGAGAAGCGCCCCGCGTCGTCGCTCGCCTCCAGGCGCGACGAGAAGTCATGCCCCGTGGCGTACCAGCGGTCCTCCCCGCCGTGGTGGGAGAAGGCCGCGTCGAGGCGCTCGGGCATCGCCCGGAGGGTGCCCAGCGCGCTGCCCGTCCAGGCGCCCAGGTAGCGCTCGTCGGCGTCCCAGGCGCGCACCACCAGGAAGCGCAGGTGCTGGGAGAAGTACGCCGCGAAGACCACGAAGGTGCGCCCCTGACCGCCGACCTCGTGCACATGGCTGTTGAGGTAGATCCACTCCATGCGATCGAGACCCGGCCAGGTGCGGCCGCGCTCCCCGGCTTCGGGCGTGCGGAGAAACTGGTGCCAGCCCTCGTCGATGGGGAAGGTCAGCGCGCTCCCCTTGCGGTGGTAGGGGCTGCGCTTCCACGCCGGCTCTTCGGGGGCCGGGTCTCCCTCAGCCACGCCGCAAACCGATCGCCGCGAGGATGGCCTCGTGGGTGGCGGGCGACGCCAGCGGCACGACACCGGGGCGGTCGGAGAAGGCCGCGACGGCCTCGCGGATGGCCTCGCGCGCGCTGATGGCGAGCATCAAGGGAGGCTCACCGACGGCCTTGCTGCCGTGGATGGTGTTGCCCTGCGCGGCGTCGGCCAGGAGGGTCACGCGGAAGTCCCTCGGCGCGTCGCTGAAGGCGGGGATCTGGTAGGTGCTCGCCGAGTGGGTGAGCAGCCGCCCCTTCGGGTCCCAGAGGAGTTCTTCGCCGGTGAGCCAGCCGACGCCCTGCACGAAGCCCCCCTCCACCTGGCCGCGGTCGACGCCCGGGTTGAGGGAGTCGCCGACGTCGTGGAGGATGTCCGTCCGCAGCAGGCGCTTCATGCCCGTGTAGCCGTCGACCTCCACCTCGGTGACCGCGGCGCCGAAGGCGAAGTAGTGGAAGGGCTTCCCCCGCCCGGCAACCTTGTCGTAGTGCACGCCCGGCGTCCGGTAGAAGCCCGTGGCGGACAGCGGGGTCTGCTTCAGGTACGCGAGCTCGGTGAGCTTGTGGTCGATGGCCGCGGTCTTCCCGTTGGCCACGAAGGCGCCGTTCTCCCAGCGCACGTCGTCGAGGGGCTCGTCGAGCAGCGCCGCCGCGATGGGCCGCAGCCGCTCGCGCAGGGTGACGCACGCGTCGCGCACCGCCGCGCCGTTGAGGTCGGCCCCCGCGCTCGCCGCCGTCGCGGACGTATTGGGCACCTTGTCCGTCGCCGTGTGCATCACCCGCACCGCGTCGCGGCCGAGGCCGAGCTCGCGCATCGCGATGCCCAGCACCTTGGTGTGCAGCCCCTGCCCCATCTCGGTGCCGCCGTGGTTCACCTGGAGCGAGCCGTCGCGGTAGAGGTGCAGCAGCGCCCCGGCCTGGTTGAGGAAGGTCGCCGTGAAGGAGATGCCGAACTTCACCGGCGTGATGGCGATGCCGCGCTTGATGCGCGCGCTCTGCGCGTTGCTCTCCGCGATGGCCGCGCGCCGCGCGAGGAAGTCCGACGAGGCCAGGAGCGCGGGCCAGATGCGCCCGAGGCGGTTGTCCTCGATGAGCTCGCCGTAGTGGGTGGTGTTGCTCTCGCCGTCGCCCCGGTAGAGGTTGCGCGCGCGGACCTCGTGCGGGGCGAGGCCGAGCGTGCGGGCCACGCGGTCGAGGATGTCCTCGATGACCACCATGCCCTGCGGGCCGCCGAAGCCCCGGAACGCGGTGTGCGAGCACACGTTGGTCTTCGCCACGCGGCCGAAGAAATCCACCGCGGGGATGTAGTACGCGTTGTCGAGGTGGAAGACCGCGCGGTCGCAGATCGACTCCGAGAGGTCGAGCGCCCAGCCCCCGTCGGAGGTGAGGTTCACCTTCGCGCCGAGCAGCACGCCCTGATCGTCGTAGCCCACCTCCCACACCGCGTAGAAGGGGTGCCGCTTGCCCGTGAGCGCGAGGTCGACGTCCCGATCGAGCTGCACCCGCACCGCGCGGCCCGTCTTCGTCGCCGCGAGCGCGACGAGCGCCGCCCAGGTGTTGCCCTGGGTCTCCTTGCCGCCGAAGCCGCCGCCCATCCGCGGCGCCTTCACCACCACCTTGTTACGGGCCACGTGGAGCACGTGCGAGACCACCGCCTGCACCTCCGACGGGTGCTGCGTGGAGGAGTGCACCACCACGTCGCCCTCGTCGCCGGGCTCGGCCCAGGCCGCCTGGCTCTCCAGGTAGAAGTGCTCCTGGCCGCCGATGGTGAGGGTGCCGTCGAGGCGGTGGGGCGCGCAAGCGAGGGCCTCGTCAACGTCGCCGCGGCTGATGCGATGCCCGTTGGTGTGGAAGCTGTCGGCCGCGAGGGCGGCCTGGAGGCCCAGCACCGCCGGGAGCGGCTCGTACTCCACCACCACGAGCGAGGCCGCGCGGCGCGCGATGAGCTCGTCGTCGGCGACCACCACCGCGACGATGTGCCCGTGGAAGCAGACCTCGGTGGCCGCGAGCAGGGTCTCGTCCTGGCGCACGGCGCCGACGTCGTTGGTGCCGGGGATGTCCTCGGCGAAGAGCACCGCGGCCACGCCCGGCACGGCGCGCGCGGCGGCGGCGTCGCGGCGGGTGATGCGCGCGTGGGCGTGCGGCGAGGTGACGGGCCAGAGGGTGAGCATCCCGCGGCGCTGGGCCTCGTCGTCGACGTAGCGGGCCGCGCCGGTGGCGTGGAGGAGACCGCTCTCGTGGCGCAGCGCGCGGGTGGCGTCGTCGATGTCCGTCTCCGCGGCGGGCGTGAGCACGTAGTCGAGCGGGAGGTCCTGGGCCAGCGAGCGGTCGCCGGAGACGAACTTCTCGAAGAGGTTGGGGATGAGCTGCCGGCGGTAGTCCGCGCCGCCGCGCGCGTCGGTGATGGGCGTGAACTCGTCGGCCAGGACGGCGAGCGCCGGGCGGATACCCTCCACGGTAAACGGCAGCCCGACGAGCGCCTCCTCGGTGGCCTTCGCGCGCACCGTCGTGGCCGCGACGCCGCCGAAGGCGAGGCGCGCGTGCTGGATGAGCCGGTCGCGGCCGACGACGACGAAGAACGCACCCGCGACGATGGAGATGTCCATCTCGCGGCGCTTGCTCACCTTGAAGCTGTCCGCGAATGGCCGGTACCAGTGAGGTTCCCAGCGATCGGGAATCCCCACGGCCACCATGACCTCATCGGCCTCCATCGCGGTCTTGCGGTAGCCCAGGAAGAAGTCCGCGAGCGCGACGATGCGTCGTCCGCGCACCGAGGCGAGCTCCACCTTCGCGTCAAAGGTCATGAGCACCGGGGCGAGGTCGCCGATCGGCGAGGCCGTGACCAGGTTGCCCGCGAGCGTCGCGCGGTTGCGAATCTGCCGTGATGCAAACACCGCGAGCATCTTGCCCAGCGGTTTGAACTCGTCGCCCAGTCGTTCCTCGATCTCCGTCAGGGTGGCCGCGCCGCCGATGCGAACAACCCCGTCGCGGAGCTCGATGGCGTGGAGCTCGGCGACCGCCTCGGTCGAGATCAGGTGGGGGAAGGCCCGCGGCTTCTTGTTGAGCTCGACGCCCACCTCGGTGGCGCCCGCGACCAGCACGGCGTAGGGGAAGGCCGCCCGCAGCGAGAGCAGCTCGTCGAGGGACTGCGGCCGGTCGAAGCGCTCCCCCTCCCTTCCGCGCAGGGTGAGCGAGGGCAGCTCGGGCATCGGGTCGTGCAACCGTAGGTGGAAGCGGTCGCCCTTGTCGCGCTGCTTCAACGCGTCGTCCATCGCGTCGCGGATGGGTCGGTACCCGGTGCATCGGCACAGGTTGCCGCAGAGCTGGTCGGCCACCCGGTGGGCCTCGTCGCTGTCGGCCCGGTGGTAGCCCTCGAACATCGACATCACGAAGCCCGGCGTGCAGTAGCCGCACTGCGACCCGTAGCGGTCGGCCATCGCCGTCTGCACCGGGTGGGGGCCGCCCTCGGCGAGGCCCTCGACGCTGAGCAGCTCGCGCCCGTCGACCATCGGCAGCACCGTGATGCAGCTGCAGAACGACCGCCACGTGGCGTTGCCGTGGGCGTCGCGCTCGCGCATGGCCAGCGAGCAGGCGCCGCAGTCGCCCTCGGCGCAGCCCTCCTTCGGGCCGGTGGTGCCGTTGGCGCGGAGCCAGTCGAGGAGCGTGGTCTGGGTCGAGGCCCCGGTCACGGTCACCGGTTTGCCGTTGAGCGAGAAGCGGATCGCGTCTGACATGTTTGGGTGCCGCGGAGCCTACCGCACCGCGCCCTCGGGTCGAAGCGCGACCCGCAGCGGGACCGCCGCCGCACCGCCCGGCGCCAGGAAGCGCGCCACGTCCGAGAGCGCCGCCGCGAGCGCCGCGTCGGAGGGACCCGCGTCGAGGCGCACGGCGTAGCCCCGCACGTCCGCGTGGCCGTCGAAGAGGTGCTCGTAGAGCGCGTGACCGAAGAGGGCGCCGCCCGCGGGGCCCTCGAGCACGCCGCCCTCGTCGATCATGGCGAGGGTGTCCTGCTCGCGGGAGCGGGCGTTGGGCAGGGCGCGCACCTCCGCCCCGAGGCGCCGCAGGTGGGCGTCGTGCTGCCGTCGCGCGAGGGCCCGCTTGGCCCACGGGAACATCGCCCAGACGAGCGCGTTGAAGAGGTCGTGGGCGTTGGCGAGGCGGGTGGAGATGAGCCCGTCGCGGTGGATGCGCACGTCGTA
Organism: Myxococcales bacterium; assembly: GCA_030652255.1. Classification (GTDB taxonomy): domain Bacteria; phylum Myxococcota_A; class Polyangia; order Polyangiales; genus SCUS01. Next base: position 58,721 of record JAUSAZ010000089.1, read on the forward strand.
GAGCGACTCGACGCTGCGGAGCTTCGCGCGGCGGCTGCGGGGCGGCGACGCGGCGAAGCGCACGGGGCCCACGCCCGCGGGGTTTACCAGGGGCCCGAGGCGGTCGTTGAGCTCGTCGAGCGTGGGCCAGTCCGCGAGGTCGCGCAGGCGCTGCGCCGCGGGGAGCAGCGCGGAGGCCCACGGCGCGTCGACGAAGGCGGCGGACCAGGGCGGGCGCGACACCCGGGCGACCCGGTCAGGTGAGGCTCTCGGCGACGAAGATCACGTCGTCGGGGAGCAGGTCGAAATCCGGCGCGCGGCCCTCGGCGATGTCCTCGGCGCGGAGCACGTAGGTGTGCCGCTCCCCGGGGCCGCCGTCGGCGTCGTGGATGATGCGGGTGACGCGCACGGTGTTCTTGTCGGCGACGGCCGTGAAGCCGCCGGCGAGGGCGATGGCCTGGGTGAGCGTGATGCACTGCTGGTGCGGAAACACCCCGGGGTGCTGCACCTGGCCGAAGATCGAGATGCGCCGGCTGTTGATCTCCCGCACCTCCACGCGGACGGTGGGGTCGCGCAGGATGTTGCCCCCTTCGGGGTTCTCGGGGGTTCGCTCGCCGAGGCGGCTGCGGAAGAGGTCGGACAGGTCACCGACCTGCATCCCGGTCACCCGCACCCGCCCGAGATAGGGGAAGGTGATGCTCCCGTCCTCGCCCACCCGGTACTCGCCGCTCAGGTTGGTCTCGTTGAAGACGGTCACCGTGATGACGTCGCGGGGACCGAGCCCGATGAAGGTGCTGCTGCACCGCGTGCGGGGCGGGAGGGGCGCGCCCACCGGGCGGCGACACGCGGTCGTGAGCGCCGCGAGCGCGCAGACCACGAAGAGGAGACGGCGGAGCATTGGGGTCATCAAAGGGGCCTACGCCAGGGGTTGCGCCGGGGAGTGGTGACGTTCACCGCCGACGGCGCAGGGAGTATCCCCGGGGCGTCCGTCGAGGCAACGGGTTTGGGTCGGGAAGTGGTCGCGGCCGACCCGGGCGTGCTAGCGCCGCGGTCGTGCGTCGGCGTCTGGCAGTCACCGCGGCCGTGTTCACCCTCCTCGGGGGCGTCGGGTGCCGCTCGTCCCGCCCGGCTCCCCCCGATGCGGGCTCCGCCGCGAACACGGTCCCCGCCCGCGTCGATCCGCCGCGCGAGCCCATCCCCCTGCGGCCGCCGACGGCCGACACGGGCCCCTCCGCCGCGGGCATCCACACCCGGCCGGTGCCCGGAGCCGGGGCCGTGGTCACGGTGCCCGCTGCGTCCTTCGCGCTCGGCAGCACGCCGGGCGACCCGGGGCGCGACCCCGCGGTCGAGGCCGACCTCGTGCGGGTGCAGCTCCCGGCCTTCACCATCGACGCCCTGCCCTTCCCCAACGACCCGGCGCAGCCCCCGGCCCGCGGGCTCACCCGCGAGGCGGCCGAGCGCGCGTGCGGCGAGCGCGGGCGACGGCTCTGCTCAGAGCTGGAGTGGGAGCGGGCGTGCAAGGGCCCCGGCGGGGCGATGTACCCCGGCGGCAACACCTGGGGCGGCGCGCTCTGCACCGAAGGCGAGCTCGGGCGCTGCGCCACCACCGAGGGCGCGCTCGCGATGGGCACCCGCCTCGCCGAGTGGACCCGCGACGACATCGACGCGCGGGCGATCATCCGCGGCGCCGGGGCGACCGCCGCGGGCACGCAGCACCGCTGCGCCGCGCGGCGCACGGCGCTGCCCACGCAGGCGGGGCTGGAGCTGGCCTTCCGCTGCTGCGGCGGGGCGCCGGCGCCCACGGCGACCTACCCCCGGGAGGTCTCCCGGCGGCCCTTTCACGAGGAGCCCATGACGGCGGCGCAGGTGTCGGCCATCGTCGCGAGCGTCCCGGAGCTGGAGCGGCTGCGGCTGCGCGAGGGCCTGGCGATGTTCCTCCCCGCGGCCATCAACGAGGTGATGAACCACGGGGCCACGAGCGTCGAGCTGCACCCGGAGTTTACGATCACCGTAAACCCGGTGCGCTGGAGCCCCACCTTCGGCGAGGACATCCTGGTGCTCGGGGCGCGGTCGCGCGTCGGGAGCTGGGTCGCCGCGCTCTGGGTGCTGCCCGACGGGCGCTACCGGCACGCGTCGAGCTTCCTGCTCCAGGGCGACGCCGTGGCGATCGCGCTGGCCTTCGGCGAGGCCCGCCGCGAGGTGGTCTGGTCGTCGTGCTGGAACTGCGGCGGCGAACACGGCGCCGTCTCGTACACCGACGAGAACCGCGTGCTGATCGTGCAGCGCTGAGCGAGCGCCACTCCCGCTGCCGGGCGATCGGGGCTAATACTCGCGGGGGTGAGCGCAGACTCGATCGTGCCGTCGGGCGACCCCAGCCAGCCGTCGTCTGCCGACGAGAGCGCCGCGCCGCGCACCGGCCGCGCCCGCCTCGAGCGCCGGGTGCCGCTCCAGGTGTGGCTCTACCCCTTCCTGTTCCTGCTCGGCGCGTCGGCGCTGATCTTCCTGACCACGTTCTGGCTCGACGCGCGGCGCCTCCCCAAGGCCCCCGCCCTCCTCTGGAACCTCACCCACTACGCCGGCGCCGAGATCGGCGACCTGCTGCGCGACGTGAGCCAGCTCGTGACGGCGCTGCTCGGCGTGGCCATCTCGGTGGTGGCCATCATCGTCGAGCTCGCGGCCAACCGGTACACCCACAAGATCACCGAGCTCTTCTTCCGCTCGACGGTGAACTTCTCCGTCATGGGCTTCTTCGTCATCGCGGCCATCGACTCCATCTGGGTGTCGTTCACCATCCGGGAGGAGTTCATGCCCGTCTGGGGGACGCTCACCTCCATGGCGCTGATGACCCTGAGCATGCTGCTCCTGCTGCCCTACTTCGCCTTCGTCTTCGACTTCCTCAACCCCCTCAACATCGTCGAGCGCATCCGCTCGGAGACGCTCTCCATCATCCGCGACGCGCCCGCCAGCATCACCACCGCGCGGCGCAGCGCCGAGGTCGTGCAGCAGGGCGCCGCCGACGGCACCGAGCAGCTCTCGGACGTGGTGCTCAACGCCATGGCCAACCACGACGGCGCCATCGCCATCGCGAGCGTCACCGCCCTCGGCGACCTCGGCCAGGACTACCTCGTCGTGAAGGGCGCCCTCCCCCTCGACTGGTTCGTCATCACCGACGCCGTCGCGCAGAACCCCGACTTCGTCTCCATGTCCCCGGAGGTGCTCGAGTCCGTCGGGCGCGAGCGCGACTGGTTCGAGTTCAAGCTCCTGCGGCAGTTCCAGACCATCTACCAGGGCGGGCTCGGGGGCAGCCGCGAGCTCTGCTACGTCGTCGCCATCAAGACCCGCGAGCTCGCCGAGAGCGCCATGGAGCGCAACGAGCCCCGGGTCGTCTCGCTCTGCATCAAGTTCTTCAACACGTACCTGCGCAGCACCGTCAACAGCCGCGACGTGCGCACGGCCTACAACGTCTTCCACCAGTACCGCCTGCTCGCCGACACGGCGCTGCGCCGCAACGAGGGCCACTTCGCCGTCGAGATCGCGCGGTACTTCAAATACTACGGCCAGCTGGCCTTCAACGCCGACCTCGGCTTCATCCTCGAGACCTCGGCGTACGACCTCTGCACCCTCAACGAGATCGCGTTCAACCTCCAGTCCCCGGAGCGCAAGGAGCTCCTCCACATCTTCCTCCAGGTCGACAAGGAGGGCGACGGCGGCACCCGCGAGGCCTCCCTCAAGGGCGTGCGCAAGGCGCAGGTGAAGCTCGCCACCTGGTACCTGCTGCACCGCGACGAGGTCTCCGCGCGCGAGGTGTTCCGCGACATGCGCTACGAGAGCCCCGCGCGGCTCGCGTCCATCCGCGACGAGATCCTCTCGGTCACCTCGCCGGAGTTCTGGGAGATTACCGACCGCGGGACCAACTTCGACTTCATCCCCGCCGCCCGGAAGCGTCAGCTCGTGGAGTTCTTCGGCTGGTTCGGCGACACCATCCCCGCGCCCCGCGTCGGCCTCGTGCCCGACGACGACCCGGGCGAGCGCCAGGCCCCCGCCGACGTCCCCTGAGTGATCCAGCGCGGGTCTGCGAGCCGCCGCAGTCTGTACGAAGGTTGCGCACATAGATCGCGCAAGACGCGGACAACGAAGCCGCACCGGGTCCCCGGCATGGCGCCGCGGCTCCTGAATTGTCCGGTTTTCCACGGATCTGCTGGCATGGAATGAGAGCTGCACAGGTGCTCCTCCGACCGAGGAGAACCACCGTGAAGAGGACGATCGGCGCCTACGCGCCTGGGCATCAGGAGAATGGGTTTGTCACCGGGCGGTCGCTGCGACCGCGAGGGGGTCGCTGATGGGCGCCCGCTTCGTCGTCACCAGCGGCGCCGAGCTGTTGAAGGGCATGACCTGCGGGAGGGTTCAGCTCCCGAAGGGCGAGACGCCCATCGACTCGGTCGTGCGTCGCATCCACCGCGAGACCGGCCTGCGCCTCCTGAACGTGAAGCAGGACACCTCCGGCGAGGACGCCACGGTGAGCCACTACGAGATCCTGCTCGGGCGGGGTCGCGCCAAGGCCGTGGCCGGCGCCATCCGGGTGACCATCACCCTCTAGGCGGGCCGCGCTCGCGCCCGCCGCCGCTACATCCGCCCGCGCATCGCGTCGAGGCGCAGCTTCCAGACCATCACCACGGCCTCGGCGAAGATCTTCCGGGACATCTTCGAGGCCCCCGCCCGCCGGTCGACGAAGAGGATCGGCACCTCGGCCACGCGCAGCCCACGGAGCACGGCGCGGTAGGTCAGCTCGATCTGGAACGAGTACCCGTTGCTCTTCACCCCATCGAGGTCGATGCGCTCGAGCGCGTGGCGGGTGAAGGCCTTGTAGCCCGAGGTGAGGTCGCGCACGTCGAGGCCGAGGATGGTGCGCGCGTACACGCTGCCGCCCTTCGACACGAGGTGCCGACCGGGCCCCCAGCCCTCGACGCCGCCGCCGGGGATGTTGCGCGAGCCGACCACCACGTCGGCGCCCGCCTCGATGGCGCGGATGAACTCGGGCACGTACCGCGGGTCGTGCGAGAGGTCGGTGTCCATCTCGAAGACCACGTCGTAGCCCTCCGAGAGCGCCCAGCGGAAGCCCTCGAGGTAGGCCGTGCCGAGCCCCAGCTTGCCGGCGCGGTGGCGCACCCGGACCCGCGGGTCGCGCGCGGCGACCTCGTCGGCGAGCTCGCCGGTGCCGTCGGGCGAGCGGTCGTCGACCACCAGCACGTCGACCTGCGGGGCCACGGCGAAGAGGGCGTCGAGGAAGGCGTGGAGGTTCTCGCGCTCGTTGTACGTCGGCGTGATGACGAGGACGCGTCGGCTCATGTCGTGGCCCGCGACGCTACGGGCAACGCTTCGCCCCGCGCAAGGAGAGATTCCCGCCCTCCCCGCGACGGGTGTAGCGTCCGCGCGGTGTCCCGCGCGCTGCGCCCCGCCCTCGCCTTCGTGCTCAGCCTCGCCGGCGCGCGCGCCGAGGCCTCGCCGCAAGACCTCTTCGGCTACGGCCCCCGCCCGATCTCCATGGGCGGCACCGGCGCCGCGTATGCCGACGACTTCTCGGCCGTGCACGCCAACCCCGCGGGCCTCTCCCGGCTGCGCGAGCGCTCCCTCACCCTCGGCTACGCGGGCACCGCGTTCTGGCTCGACCTCGGGGGGCAACCCTTCAGCGCCGACACCGGCTCGGCCACGATGATCGGCCTCGGCCTCCCGATCCCCTTCGGCGGCGTGCTGCGCGACCGCGTCGCCGTGGGCCTCGGGTTCTTCACGCCCACCAACGTCATCGTGCGCGGGCGCATCGTGCGGGCGACCACGCCGCAGTTCGTCATCCTGCCCGACCGGGTGCAGACCGTGGCGCTCCAGCTCGGCATCGGGGTCGCGCTGCCCGCGGGCTTCCGCGTCGGCGGCGGCGTGATGGCGATGGCGGGCCTGTCGGGCGCGGTGCTCGTCGCCGCGGACGCCTCCGGGCGATCGAGCTCGCGCATCGACAACCAGCTCACGGCGACCTACGCGCCCGTGTTCGGCGCCCAGTGGGAGCGCGGCGACTGGCGCGTCGGCGCGACCTTCCGAGGGGCGCTCGTGGCGAACTTCCTCGTCAGCATCGAGGCGCGCGACCTGGGCATCAACCTCCCGGTGTTCAACATCTCCGGCGTCGCGCAGTACGACCCCGCGCAGGTGCAGGTCGAGGCCGCGTGGCAGCGCCGCGGGTGGACCGCCGCGCTCGGCGTCACGGGCAAGCGCTGGAGCTCGTACCCGGGCCCCTCCTCCGCGACCACCGAGAACAGCCCGCCGCCACCCCCGCCGGACTTCCGCGACACGCTCGTCCCCCGCCTCGGGGTCGAGCACCGATGGACCTGGGACGACGGCACCCACGTCGCCCTGCGCGGGGGCTACTTCTACGAGCCCACGCCCGCGCCCCCGGCCACCGCCGCCCGCGCGCTCCTCGACAACGACCGCCACGTCTTCGCCGCGGGCCTGAGCGTCGGCGCCACGGCGGCCGGCACCCGCTACACCGTGGATGTCTTCTCGCAGACCCACTGGCTCGCGCCGCGTGAGGCCGCCACCGCCACCGGCGCGGCGACCCACGGCGGCGCCCTCCTCCACATCGGCGCCAGCGCGTCGGTCACCTTCTGAGCCATGCGCGCCGTACCCCTCCTCGCCCTCGCGCTCTCCCTCGCCCCCTCGGCGGCGCGCGCCAACCCGCTCGACATGTACGGCTTCCTCTCGCGCTCGACCTCCCTCGGCGGCGCCGTCACGGCGGACGTCGGCGACGTCTCCGCGGGCTACTACAACCCCGCGGGCCTCGCCCGGCTGCGGGCCTTCCGCGCCGAGATCGGGTACCTCCACGCCTCGCCCTCGCTCAACACCGACGGCCGCGACAACCAGGTCGACGCCTCCCGCGGCTTCATCGGCGGCCTCGTCGCCCCGGGGCGCATCTTCCGCCTGCCCTTCGCCTTCGGCCTCGCGGTGCACGTCCCCGACGACCGGCTCTCGCAGGTGCGCGCTCTCACGCAGACGCAGCCGCGCTGGGAGCTCTACTCCGTCCGGCTCCAGCGGCTGTACATCGCCGCGAGCCTCGCCATCTCTCCGTGGCGCTGGCTGCGCCTGGGCGCGGGCCTGGTGTTCATGGCCTCGACGCGGGGCGGCTTCGACATCTCGGGGCGCATCTCGGCCACGCAGCCCGCCAACAGCGCGCTCACCCACGGCGTCGACGCCGACCTCACGGCGGTGCGCTACCTCCAGGCCGGCGCGCAGGTCGACCTCCCCGCCAACGTCACCGTCGGCGCGGCCTTCCGCGACGAGTTCAGGCTCGACACGCAGCTCGACGCCAACCTCATGGGACAGATCTACGTCGGGGGCATCAACGACCCGCGGGCGCTGGTCATCCCCGGCTCGTACGGGCTGCGCTCGCGGGTGCTCACGGCCTTCCAGCCGCGGCAGGTGGTGCTCGGCGCCGTGTGGCGCATGGCCCCCAACCTCCGCGTGATGGCCGACCTCATGTGGGTGCAGTGGTCGCGCTACGAGAACCCCACGGCCTCGCTCGACGTGTCGCTCGACCTGACGATCCCCGCGAGCGTCCCGGGGCTACGCCAGCCCTCGGTGCCGCAGCCCGCGGCGCGCGAGGCGATGCGCTTCCACGACACCTTCGTGCCGCGCGTCGGCCTGGAGCTCACGACCCCCATCGGGCGCCACGCCCTGGCCTTTCGCCTCGGCTACCACTTCGACCCCACGCCGGTGCCCGCGCAGCCGGGGCTCACCAACTTCATCGACGCCTCTCGCCACGTCGCGGCCTTCGGCATGGGGATCACCCTCCGCCGCCTCGGCGCCGCCCTGCCGGGCACGGTCTCCCTCGACGTCCACGCCGCGATGCAGCTCCTCGACTCGCGCTCCATCGTGAAGGCCGACCCCAACGACCCGGTCGGCGACTACCTCGCCACCGGCACCGTGCTCAACCTCGGCACCACGCTCGCGGTGGGCTTCGAATGACCGCCCGCGCTGCCCTCCTCGCCACGGTCGCCCTGTCGCTCGGCTGCGGCACCGGCGCGTCCCCGGGCGGCGGTGACAGCGAGCTCCCCGTGGGTCGCAGCGGCCCCTACCGCCTGCTCGACAGCGAGGAGCTCCCGGAGGGCGCGTGCCTCCTGCGCGACCAGGCCGCCACCCTCGAAGACCCTGCCTCGCTGCGCCTCGACGTGCACCGCGTCGCGCTCTACTTCACCCGCCGCGAGGGGGCGCGGCGCACCATCCTCCGGGCGGTGGTCGTCGACGGGCGACGCGTCGAGGCCGCGCCCGCGGAGGCCCTCGCGCCCTCGCTGGGGTGGCACGGCGGCAGCGTCGGGGCGCCGGACGTCGCGATCACCCGGGACGGCTTCGCGATGGTCTACGACACCCCCGAGGGCATCGGGCTCGCGACCAGCGCCGACGGTCTGGCGTGGCGCGCCGCGGACGAGCCCATGCTGGTCGCCGACGCCGCCGCGGGCGAGCTCACCGCCTTGCGCGCGCCCACCCTCGTGGTGCGCCCCGACGGCCGCGTGATCGTCGCCTACGAGAGCGCGGGCGCCATCTGGGCCGCGACCGCCGACGAGCTATCGATGCCCCTGCGGCGGCTCGACGCCGACGAGCGCACGCCCCGCCGGGAGGCCCTGGTGGCGCCCGGGGCCGACGCGCGCGACGCCGGGGTCGTCGGGTACGCCTCGGGCGCCGTCGGCGACCCGTCGCTCCGGGCCGAGGACAGCCTCGCCGGGCGAACCCTCTACCGCTTGTTCTTCTCGGCCCGCAGCGCGCCGGTCGGCATCGACGGGGGCAGCGCCATCGAGCGCGCCATCGGCCTCGCGGGCTCCTTCGACGGGGTGCACTTCGCGCGCGCCGAGTCCGCCGTGCTCAGCGGCGGGACAGACCCCGCGGTGCGGGCGCCGTCCGCGTGGTCCGACGGCCCGCTGCGCACGTGGCTCTTCGTCAGCGGGCGCTGCGACAGCGGCGGGCGCAATGAGGGCATCCGGGTGGCGGTGGCACCTGGCAACCGCCGCTATCCGCGGGCGCCCTGAGGGCCGGTCACTGGCTGTGATGGGGGCTTGAGGGTCGTCGCGGCGAATCAGCGGATGGCGCGGCACTCGGTGGCCCAGGTGCCGCCGAGGGCGACGCAGCGGGTGCGGGCCTCGGCGGCGCCCTCGCGGTTGCGCTGCTGCGAACGCGCGTACGCGAGGACGAACCACGCCTGACCGTTGCGGGGGTTGGCCGTCACCGCCCGGTTGGCCACCGACTCGGCCTCGGCGTGGTGGGCCGACTCCGCGAGGCTCATGGCGTACGTCGTCATGGTGCGATCGTCGGTGGGGCTGGCGTCGAAGTAGGCGTTGTACGCCGCGTACTTCCCCGCGAAGGGACCGCGGAACGACCGCGCCGCGGCGAGCAGCTGCTGCGGCGTCTGCCCGGCCGGGGCCGCGACCGGCGCAGGGGGAGCCGGAGGTGCAGGCGCGGCGGTCGGCGTGGCCTCCGGGGCGGGCGCAGGCACCACGGCAGCGACGGCGGGCGCCGCGGGCGTGGGCTCGGCGGCGGGCGTGGGCGCCGCCGCGGTGGGCGGCGCGGGCTCGGCCGCGGGCGGCGGCACAGGGGGCGGCGCAGGCTCGGCCGGGGGAGGCGGTGTCGGGTTGGCGGCCACCGGCGCGACGGGCTCGACCGCGGTGGGCCGGGTCTCGAGACCGGTCTCCGGCACGCTCGTGCGGGAGTAGATGCCGAAGCCCGCGACCACCGCGATGACGCCGACGAGCAGGGCGCCGGTGATGGTCATCGCGCGCTTGCTCCGCGCGGCCTCGAGGGCGTGCTCTTCGGAGGCCGGCGCGAGGTCTTCGAAGGTGTCGTGGGTCTGCTTGTAGGCCGCGCCCGCCGCGGCCTCGGAGAAGAAGGCCTTGGCCTCGTCGCTGAGGTGCGTCGAGAGCGACTCCTTGTGGCCGCGCCTCGCCTCGTCCTTCTTGCCGACCACCTCGCCGCGCAGGGTCTTCCGGGTCTCATCCTCGGAGGCCTTCGCGGCCTTGTCGGCGGCCTTCGACACCGGCTTGTCGGCCGCCACGACGGGGCCGTCCGGCGGGGGAACCTTCGCGCGCTCGCCGGTGGCGTCCTCGGGCGGGATCGTGGTGCGCTCGCGCTCTCCCGCGACCGGACGCAGCGCCGAGTCTTCCGCCGGCTTCGCGGCCTCGACGGCGGGCGCGTCTGCCTTCGCGACCGCCGCGTCGGCCTCCGCAGGGGCAGCCTTCGGGGTGGCGAAGGCCCCGGTGCCCGCGATGAGGGTGGCCTTGGTATCGCGCCCTTCCGCAGCGAGCGACGCGCGCGGAAAGGGGATCACGTTGTCGCTGCTCGGCGTCGGCTCGATGGACATCGACGAGGCGCGGCCCTCGGGGACGATCGACTCCCGCTCGTCGTGCTCGGACTCGGCCGCTTCCGTCGCGGCGCCGCCGGTGGTCGAGCCCGGACCGACGAGGGTGGTCGACGTCGTGGAGTTGCGCTGGGAACGGTTGCGCTTGCCCTTGTTCTTCGCCACGGCCGCTTACCTCACTTCATCCGACCACACGGTCGTGGTCTGAAACACGCGGAGATTGCAGTGACCATGCCACGCTGCACAAGAGCTTGTCGTATCGAAAGTGTCGCGACATCCGCGCCGCGCACGCGGTTCGCGCGAGCCTGTCATTGGAGTCTCGTGGGCCATCGACTCATTGGCTCGATGGCACAGTGTGTTTGCACGAATACACACGCGGCGCCATCGACGCTTGACCCTGTCAACGCCCCTCGACTAGCGTCCGCGGCGTTCAAGCTGAGGAGGCGTTTCAACGATGGTTCGTGCGCTGCGCACTGTGCTGATGGCTTCGATGCTCGTGACCGCCGCCGCTTCGACGGGCTGCAAGAAGGAAGGCGTGTTCTTCCAGAGCATCAACCCGGCCTCCGGGCGCCCGAGCGGCGGCGAGGAGGTGCGCATCCGCGGCCATGGGTTCCGCGCGCTCGGCGGCCTCGAGGTTCGCCTCGGCCCGAAGGCGGCGCAGAACGTTGGCATCGCCGACGACGAGACCATCGTCCTCACGACGCCTGAGGCGCGCGAGGCCGACCGCGGCCACCCCATCGACGTCTACATCCTCACCAACGAGGGTCGCAGCATCGTGCTCCGGGGCGCGTTCACCTACCGCCGCGCCACCGAAGGCGGCGGCGCCAACGAACTCCAGCGCCGACTGTAGTCGGCCCGCTCGCCGCCCCGCCCTCCCTGGGCGCCGCGCCGCGGAGGGCCCCCCCCTCCCCCCGCGGCGCACCCGAATCCCTCAGCCCAGCGCAGCCTTCACCCGCGCGGCGATGTCGTCCGCGGCGGTGGCGATGTCGACCAGCTCGACGTCCTTGCTGGTGCGCGCCTTCACCTCCACCTTGCCCTGCTCCAGGCTCTTCTTGCCGAGGGTCACCCGCAGCGGGATGCCCAGCAGGTCGGCGTCCTTGAACTTCACGCCGGGTCGCTCGTCGCGGTCGTCGAAGAGCACCTCGACGCCGCGCGCGGTCAGCGCCTCGTAGAGCCCGTCGGCCGCGGCCACGGCCTCCGGGGTGGTCACCAGCGCGGAGAGCATCACCTGGTACGGGGCGATGGACATCGGCCACGTGAGGCCGTCGCCGTCGTGGCACTGCTCCGCCGTCGCCGCGACCAGGCGCGACACGCCGATGCCGTAGCACCCCATCACGATGAGCTTCTCGGCGCCGCTCTCGTCGAGGAACTTCGCGCCCATCTTCCCGGTGTAGTGCGTGCCCAGCACGAAGATGTGCCCGCCTTCGATGCCCTTGTACTCCTGCAGCCCGGCGCCGCACTGGGGGCACGGGTCGCCGCTGCCCACCGCGCGCACGTCCGCCGCCTTCGCCCGCTCGCCGAGCGTCGCGACGGCGTCGGCCATCGCCACGTGCTGCCGGTGGAAGCCGACCTTGTTGGCGCCGGTGACCACCTCGGTGGCGTCGGCGACCTCGCGGTCGACGAGCACGCGCTCGACGCCGGGCGGCAGGTCGCGCGGGCCGATGTAGCCGCCGTGCAGCCCCGCGGCCGAGAGCTCCTCGTCCTCCGCGGGGCGCAGCCAGGTCGCGGTGAGCTCGCGGCTGAGGGCCACCTCGTTGACGCGGCGATCGCCCCGGACGAACACCACCACCACCCGCGGCACCGCGCCGGTGGCCTGCCCGAAGAGGTACACGCCGGCCTTCACCGTCTGCGTGGCCGGAACCTTCAGGAACTCCGCGACCTCCTCGATGGTCTTCTTGTTGGGCGTCGCGATGTCGGACTCGCGCTTGCCCGACGCGGCGACCCCGGCCCCCGACGCCGGCGCGCGCTGCGCCACCGCGGCCTCGACGTTGGCCGCGTACTCGCACGACGGGCACACCACGATGGCGTCCTCGCCCGTCTCCGCGAGGATCTGGAACTCCGCGCTGGTGTTGCCGCCCATCGCGCCGGAGTCGGCGGCGACCACGCGGTACTTCACGCCCACGCGCTGGAAGATCCGGTCGTACGCGGCGCGCATGGTCTGGTAGCTGGCGAGCGCGCCCTCCTCGGTGGCGTCGAAGCTGTACGCGTCCTTCATCAGGAACTCGCGGCAGCGCAGCAGGCCCGCGCGCGGCCGGGCCTCGTCGCGGTACTTCCACTGGATCTGGTAGAGGTTGACCGGGAGCTGCCGGTACGAGCGCACGACGCCGCGCACGAGGTCGGTGATCACCTCCTCGTGCGTCGGGCCGAGGTGGTAGTCGTTGCGCTTCTGGTCCTTGAGACGGAAGAGCGTGGAGCCGAAGAGGTCCCACCGGCCGGTCTCCTTGAAGAGCTCGGCGGGGACGAGCGCCGGGAGCATCACCTCCTGGGCGCCCGCGCGGTCCATCTCCTGGCGCACGATGCCCTCGACCTTGCGCAGCACCTTCAGCCCGAGCGGCAGGAACTCATAGATGCCAGCCCCCACCTGGCGGATGTACCCGCCCCGCAGCAGCAGCCGGTGGGACGGGTTCTTCCGCGCCTCGGCGGGGTCTTCACGCAGCGTGGGAATGAACGACTTGGAATAACGCATCGGTTCTACAGGGCCTCCGGGAGCGCGGGACCCTACGGAACCACCGCATCAAGTCAAGGCATCGCCGCGCCGTCGAGCCCGCCGTCCCTCGCCTCCGCCACGTCGACCGCGCCGTCGCGGACGCCACCGTCGAGCACCGGGTCGCGCACCGTCACGCACCGCCCCTCGGCCGAGCACGACGCCCCGACGGCCGCGCCGCACCCGCCCCCCCCGGCGCACCGGCCCATGGTGGCGCAGCCCAGCGCGGCCCAGCGCTCGCGCAGCAGCTCGAGCCGCGCGAAGGCCTCGGCGCCCCGGTCGACGAAGACCTCGCACGCGCAGCAGAGGGTCTCGCACACCCGCGCGCCGCACTCGCCGTCCACCCGGCACGCCTGCGCGTCGCGCACCGCCGCGGCGTAGTCCTCCGAGACGGCCTGACACGCCAGGCTCACGTCCGCCGGGGCGCCCGCGTCGGACGCCGTCCCGAGGTCGCCGAGCGGCGTCACGTCGATCGAGGGGATGACGTCGAAGCGGCCCGACACCTCCGACGAGGGCGCGTCGAGGGTCTCCTCGACCACCGCGTCGCGGGCGTCGTACCGCGGGACGTCCTCGGGCGCCGGGTCGTCGCCGCAGCCGGCGAGCGCCCACGCTCCGAGCGCGAGGGAGAGAGCGCGGGCCCTCACTTCGTCGTCGTCCCCTCCGCCCCGATGATCTCCACCGCGAAGTCTTCCATCACCGGGTTGGCGAGCAGCTTGTCCGCCGCCTCGCGCAGCAGCCGCGGCGCGTCGGCCACCGCGTCGTCGAGCTCGACCTCGATGACCTTGCCCACCCGCACCTCGCGCACGCCCTGCAACCCCAGCGCGTCGAACCCGCGGCGGATCGCCTCGCCCTGCGGGTCGAGCACCTCGCGCTTCAGCGTCACCGTCACCCTGGCTCTCATCGTCATGGCTCCCGTTCTACAACCCGACGGCCGCGAGCGCCGCCTCGATGCGCGCCTGCGGCGGACGGAGGTCAGCCACGAAGGGCCTCCCGGTGATCCGCTCGAAGGCCTCGACGTAGCGCCGCGCGGCCTCCAGCCGCACCTCGTCGGTCAACGGCGGAACCTCCCCGTCGCCGGTGAAGCCCTGCGCCGCCAGCCAGCGCCGCACGTACTCCTTGTCGAAGCTCTCGGGCTCTTCGCCGCGGGCGTGCCGCTCGGCATAGCTCTCCGCGAACCAGAAGCGCGACGAGTCCGGCGTGTGCACCTCGTCGATCACCACGATGCCGCCGCCCTGCGCCTCCGGCATCCGGCCGAACTCGTACTTCGTGTCGACCAGGATCAGCCCCCGCTGCGCACACCACGCCTGGCCGCGCGCGAAGAGCGCGAGGGCCATCTCCGAGACCTGCGCCATGTCCGCCGCGGAGATCACCCCGTCGCGCACCAGCTCGTCCGCCGACACCGACACGTCGTGCCCGCCCTTCGGCGCCTTGGTGCTCGGCGTCACGATCGCGTGGGGGAGCGGGTCGTTCTTGCGCAGGCCGTCGGGCAGCGGGTGGCCGCAGAAGCTCCGCTCGCCGCGGGCGTACGCCGTCCACACCGAGGTGCTCGTCACGCCGGTGAGGTACGAGCGCACCACGACCTCGACGGGCAGCGGGGCGCACTCCCACGCGATCGCCACGTTGGGGTCGGGCGACGCGATGAGGTGGTGCGGCGCCACGTCGGCGGTGCGCTCGAACCAGAACGCGCTCAGCTGCGAGAGCACCTGGCCCTTGAGGGGGATGGTGCCGAGCACCCGGTCGAAGGCGCTGATGCGGTCGGTGGTGACCAGCACCCGGCGGCCGTCCGGGAGCGACCAGTTGTCGCGCACCTTGCCGCCGTAGAAGCGCCCGAGGCGCGGCAGCGAGACCGACTCGAGCGGGTGCGCCAGCGCGGCGCGGAGCGTGGCGTCGTCGATCATCGGGAGGCCTCCACGGCGCGGGAGATCACCGCGTCGACGTGACGGAGCGCGTGCGCGAGGTCGAAGCACGCGTCGAGGGTGGCGGCGGGCAGCCGGGCGCCCACGTCGGCATCTTCGCCCAGCAGCGCGCGGAAATCCCCGTCGCCCTTCCACGCCCGCATCGCGTTGCGCTGCACCATCACGTAGCCCTCCTGCCGCCCGGTGCCCGCGGCGACCAGGGCGAGCAGCACCGCCTCGCTGGCCCACAGGCCCCGCGCGAGGTCGAGGTTCTCCCGGAGGTTGGCGGGGTACACCACGAGGCCCTTCACCAGGGTGGTCGCGCGCTCCAGCATGAAGCCGAGGGTGGTGGTGGCGTCCGGCGCGAGCATGCGCTCGGCGGAGGAGTGCGAGATGTCGCGCTCGTGCCAGAGGGCGGTGTTCTCGAGCGCCGCGCCGGCGTAGGCGCGCATCATCCGCGCGAGGCCGCAGAGGTTCTCGGACAGGATGGGGTTGCGCTTGTGGGGCATCGCGGAGGAGCCCTTCTGCCCGACCGCGAAGGCCTCCTCGGCCTCCATGAGCTCCGAGCGCTGCCAGTGGCGCACCTGCACCGCGAAGCGCTCGATGGCCCCCGCCACCACCGCCAGGGCCGAGAAGTACGCCGCGTGGCGGTCGCGCGGGATCACCTGCGTGGCGACGGTCTCGACGCCGAGGCCGAGCGCCGCGAGCGCGCGCTGCTCGAAGGCGGGCGACAGGTGGGCGTAGGTGCCCACGGCGCCGGAGAGGCTGCCGACGGCGACCTCGTCGCGGGCGGTGCGCAGCCGGGCGCGGGCGCGGGTGAGCTCGGCGAGGTGGCCCGCGAGCGCGAGGCCAAAGGTGATGGGCTCGGCGTGGATGCCGTGCGAGCGGCCGATCATCGGGGTGCCGCGGTGGGCCTCGACCTGGTCGCGCAGCGCCGCGAGCAGGGGCTCCAGGCGGTCGAGGCACATCGTGGCCGCGTCGCGCAGGAGCATCGCGAAGGAGGTGTCGAGGACGTCGCTCGAGGTCATGCCCCGGTGCAGCCAGCGCGCGGGCTCGCCGGCCAGCTCCTCGACGTGGGTGAGGAACGCGATCACGTCGTGGCGGGTGGTGCGCTCGATCTCGTCGATGCGCGCCGGGTCGAGCGTGAGCGGGAGCGCGCGGATGCGCTCGGCGGTGCCCGCGGGCACGAGGCCCTCGACCTCCATCGAGGCGCACGCGGCGAGCTCGACGTCGAGCCAGGTCTGGAAGCGGCGCTCCGGGGACCAGAGCGCCGAGAACGCGGCGGGGGTGTAGCGGGGGATCATCGGCGCGGAGGCTCTTGCCACAGCCCGGGGACGGAGGGCAAAGCGCGGGCAGGGATCCGCGTCGCGGCGCCGGGCGCACGTCCCGCGTTGACACCGGCGGGGCCGGGGTGTTGCGATCGCGCCGCGCCATGCAGCGACCGCCCTGGAGGATCGTCGGGGACTCCCATGAAGTCATCCTCACCACCTGGGGCGATGAGCGCCACGTCGACGCCGTGCGGCTCGACCCGCGGGAGGCCCAGCGCCTGCTCGCGCGCGTCATCGGCCCGGCTGGCTGGAGCGGCGGCGTGGCACGCGGCCTTGTGGAGGCGGCCCGCTACGTCGCGCAGCACCATGGAGTACGTCTCGGCGTGCGCACGGCCGACCCCCGGAGGCTGGTCGAGGCCGCGCTGGCCCGCGGGATCCTGGTCGGGTGGCGGCTGGACATCCGGCACCGCGGGTCGGGCGGGGGGGACGGCCGTACCGCCGATGACAGCGACGTGGTGGCGGCGGAAGACCTCCTCCGGAAGACCTGGATCGAGATCGAGCTCACGGACATGGACGGCAACGCCATGCCGGGCGAGCGATACTGGATCAAGCTGCCCGACGGCACGGTGCGGGAGGGCGCCCTCGACCAGCACGGGCGCGCCTACTTCGACCAGCTCGACCCGGGGTCGGCGGAGATCCGCTGGCCCGACCGCGACGGCGACGCCACGACCGGGCCGGCGACCCTCGGCCAGGGCGATGTACGCGCGACGACTGGCGCCGCCGCCCTCGGGACGCGCGCCGGGACAGAGCGGACCTGGGTGGAGATCGAGCTCCTCGACATGGAGGGGGCGCCCGTGGCCCACGAGCGCTACTGGATCAAGCTGCCCGACGGCTCGGTGCGCGAGGGCACGCTCGACGCGATGGGCCTCGCGTTCTTCGACGACCTCGACCCGGGGCAGTGCACGATCCGGTGGCTGGGGCGCGACGAGGAGGCGGCCTTCCTCGAGCCCGACGCGACGGCGCCCGGTCCGACGGACCGCGTCGCCGCGCAGGTGGCGACGCTGGTGAGCGCGGCGCGCGACGGAAGCGCCTTCTGCGAGGAGTGCGAGCGGGCGCGGCGCGAGGCGGAGGCGGAGTCCGCCGAGGCCGAGGCCGAGGCCTGAGGAGACGGAAGGCTTGAGCGCGATGGCCGATGTCCCGATCGAACAGCTGACGCAGCGGCTCTGGCCGAGGGGCGACGACGAGCTCACCTACGCGCTGCTCGACGGGGCGCGGGACCCTGCGGTGCACGAGTGGATCACCTCGTCGGGGGCGGCCGCGCGCTGCCTCTACATCGGTGACCTCGACCCGGCGCTGGCGCGCGTCGCGCCCTACCTCGTTCGCCTCCAGCGGACGGCGCCCCCGTCGCGGGCGCTCCTCGAGCGCGCGTGGGGCGACGCGTGGGGCGTGTTCGTCCGCTCGACGGCGACCCCGGAGGCGTTGCACCGCCACTTCCGCCGCCTGCTTCGGGTGAGGGACGAGCGGGGCGTGCGGATGCTCTTCCGCTTCTACGACCCGCGGGTGCTGCGCACGTACCTCCCGACGTGCCGGGCCGACGAGCTCGACCAGATGTTCGGGCCCGTGGAGCGCTTCTTCGTCGAGGCCGAGGAGGCGCACATCCTGGAGTTCCGCAACGACCGGGGGGTCCTCGCGCGGAGCGAGGTGAGGTCGGAGAAGCGGCTGCACTGGCTGGGGGACTACCTCCGCAGGAGCCGCGAAGAGGAGGGCGAGAAGCCCTGACCCGCCCTTCGCCCCCGCGGCTTGACACCCCGCGACGCGCTGAACTGACATCCGCGATGAACAGAGGGTTTCGAACATGACCGCGCACGTGACGATCGAGGGTTTCAGGGACGTCCCCACCGACTGGGCGGGCAATCCGCTCGCCAAGGTGGGCGACAAGGTCACCGTCATCGTCAAGCTCTGGGACTACGCCAACCTCAAGGCGGGGAAGTTCACCCTCCAGCACCCGGCGATGGAGGACGAGGACTTCGAGGCCCCCTGGCGCTGGGGGAGCGGCGAGCGCTCCCTGGGCTGGGTCGGCTTCCGCGCGGCCACGCAGGAGGACCTCTCGCGGGTCGAGACCATCGACTGCACGGTGAAGTTCACCAAACCCTGCGACGCGCTCACGGCGTTCTCCATCGTCGCGAAGGAGAACTGCGTCGGGGTGGTGGCGCCCGCGCAGACGATCCGCTGCGTGGCGGACGAGGAGGCCTTCCGCACCGCGCGCCTCACGCTGCGCTCCGGCCGGGAGCGGGGCGTGAAGGCCTCCCTCAAGCTCACCAAGGCGGCCAGCACGGGCCCCGCGTCCAAGACGTCGAACACCGTGCGCACCTACGTGCGCCTCTTCGCCCAGCTCTACTTCAAGGACCCCGAGGGCAACGAGCGGCCGTTTCCGAAGGACATGCCCGTGCGGGTGCTGCTCGGGAAGAACCCGAAGCACGCCATCGACACGGTCGTGGAGGACGACGGCAAGCTCACGCTGGAGGTGATCGGGCACACCGACGTGCTCGCGGCGAAGGACCTCACGCTGGCCTTCGGCCCCGACCCGGGGAGCAACCAGGTGCTCTGCGAGCTCCCCGGCGGGACGCAGGCGCAGACGCGCGGCCCGGTGCCGGGAGAGACCGACCCGACCGGCACCCTCCCCAACCGGATGTTCACGTGGCCCGCGGAGTGGTTCATGCGCGAGGCGAAGTGGACCGTCACCAACGACGACGGCCGCTGGAAGGAGTCCGACGGGACCTTCGCGATGACCAAGGGCGGCGTCGCGCAGAGCCTCGGCAAGGACGCCAGCCGCGTGAAGCTGGTGCTCGAACCCGTCTGGCAGTTCCTGCGCTTCGAGTTCGTCGACCGGGTCTACGGGCACAGCGACCACGCCGACGCGCCGAAGACGATGCCCGCGGTGATGCTGGAGGGCTTCCGGGTGAAGCCCACGCTGCCGACGGCCGAGCCCGACGTGCGCTCCAACTGGTGGGTCGAGCAGGGCGGCGAGACCGTCCAGTGCGTTCCGTGGATCCTACAGAAGGCGCCCGACGGCACCGCCGCGAAGCGCCCGAGCCCGGAGACCCTGCTGCGCTTCACGCTGCCGCCGAAGACCTGCATCCGCTCGAGCTCGGCGACGGCGCGGGCCCGGGTCATCGCCACCGACCTGGAGCTCGCGCCGGGCCCCGACCGGTTGCAGTTCTACGACCTGCCGAAGCTCTGGCACTCGCAGAACTACTACGCGAAGCTGTCGACCACGGTCGGCGAGTTCGGCTGGTACGAGGCCGTCGTGGGCAAGACCACGTCGAAGACCAGTCCCCTGGTGTTCTCCCTCGACGACATCGTCCTCACCGACGACCAGGGCCGGCGCATCGCCACGTGGTCGCACGCCGACCGCTGCGCCCTCTTCGCCAACACCTTCGACGACAGCCTCGCGGACTGCACCAAAGAGGGTGTCTACAAGCCCGACGCGGGGGCCGACCTCCCGTGGTTCACGCAGAAGCCCGGCCCGGGCGCGCCCGAGGAGACCCGGAACTACATCATCGACCGCCCCAACTGGGTCCGCCTCATCGTGGCGGAGGGCAACCTCTACGACGTCTTCGACAAGCGCACCGTCGCGAGCTCGCCAGCGAACCCGGCAGCCGACGTCATCGGCGCGCGCGCTGCGGTGTGCTGGCTCGACACCACGAAGCGCATCGGGACGACGCAGGTCGGCGATTTCGGTGGGACCGGCGGCGCGTGGCAGTGGAGCACGACCCACGCCCCCGAGGCGGGCAAGATGTTCTTCCCCGGCCTCCCGGCGCGCGTCGATCACCCCACGTTCTCGATCCAGCCCTTCTACGACCAGCTCTACGTGGCGCGTCAGGGCGTCTACGACGCCGCTGCCGGGGACGGCTGCGGCCGGATCGACGTCGCCCTCCTGCGCTGCTGCGCCCTCGCAGACCGCGCGACGCCCGGGCAGGAGAAGGAGGTCGCGGTTCAGCTCTACTTCCTGAAGCAGCACCTGAACTTCGTGAACGAGCCGGCGGACGGGCGCGCGAAGTTCCAGGTCGACGCGCAGCGCGCGCTGCTGGACTCCTGGAACGGGGTCCAGCCCGCGTTCGGGAGGGCGAAGCTCACCGCCGTCGACTCCACGAAGCGGCTGCTGGCGAGCGTGGTGACCTTCGTGACGTTCACCCGGAAGGAGATCGCCCACTTCACCATCGAGGTGAAGACCGGCAGCGACGCGCGCAACAACCGCGGCGGCCAGCTGGGCACGGGTCTTCTCTCGGACGGGAAGCACGTCGACTCGGGCACCGTGAACGGCTTCACGAACGCGCACGAGCACGGCCACGAGCGCGCGCTGCCGGACGAGTACAACGAGCGTTGGAACTGCGCTTCGTTCGGCGAGGCGAGCTTCGGGCAGCACCTCCCCGGCGACCCCTACGAGCTGGACGGCCGCACGTCCGCGGGCTCCGACATGGGCTCGCCGATGATGAACGGCTGCGGCGAGGTGCAGGCGCGGTACCACTGGCAGTCCGCGGAGTGGGTGCGCCGGGCGGCGGGCTTCCCCTTCAAGCTCTCGTTCAACGGCTTCGACGACTTCACGGTGCCGCCGCACGCAGACGCCCGCCGCAACTATGTCTTCTGGCCGCTCGTCGGGCTCAACAACCAGGTGCTCCCCGCCGTCGCGCCCCTCACCGCGAACCGGGCGAGGTTCCACCTCTTCCTCTACGCCCTCGGCAAGGACCGCTTCTCCGTCAACACGCTGCCGGCCCGGAAGGACCCGCCCGGGGGCGCGGCCTTCGACGGCATCCTGCTCGTGACGCTCCTGCTCAAGGTGACCGCGCCGGTGGGCGACGAGGCGTCGCTCAAGACCTTCTCCCAGGCGCTGGCCCGCGTCGCGCGCCGCTTCATGGCGCGCAAGCTCAACCACCGCTGGTACCTCACCGGCACCGCGGCCGCGTCGGCGCCGCACGAGTGGACCTTCCAGCGGTGCCTCATCCACTTTGCACCGCGGCTGCTGGTCTCGGTCGACGAGCTCCCCACCCGCGCGCAGTTCCTCGCGTCCGCGGCGGGCTTCGAGACGGACAGCATCTGCACGGATTTCGCTTCGCGCCTCGACAACTACCACGCGGTGCCGTGGGCGCCGATCGGGCCCAAGCGCACCCAGATCACCGCGGTCCGGGCGACCATCGTCGAGCCGACCTTCGATGTGCGCGGCGACTGGGCCACCGCGAGCGCGCAGATCCCCGACCCGCCGGTGCCCCCGACGCCGACGGACGGCTCCCCGCCGCTCCCCCTGCCCCCGCCGGCGCCGGTGCGCCCCGCGGAGTTCGGCGCGATCGACACCAGTGTGAACACCTACGCGTCGACCGCCACGAGCCAGATCGGCGTCCGGCAGGGGCAGGTCAAGGAGCTCGTCGGGCTCTGCGATGCCTTCCTCAACACCGACCCCACGAACCCCTACGCCCCGGCCCTCACGGCGCTGCGCGACCGCGCGGATCAGAAGCTCAAGACCCTCAACGCCTGGGTCGCCTGCTACTGGGTCCAGAAGCGCGCCGGGACCCTCGAGGCCGACCGCACGAAGCACAATGAGACGGTCACGAAGGTGTCGAACACCCACGGCCAGCACTTCGAGCTGACCTGCACGATCGACCCCGCGGCGCCCGCGAAGTGGGACATCGGCGCGCCCATCGTCGAGCTCCCGCTCTCGGCGAAGTGGCTCGAGACCGTCGACGCGGACGTGCGCACCGATGCGCGCGTGCAGACCGCCGTCGCGAGCCTCGACGAGTACCACGACGCCGCGCCCGAGGACTACGCGGCCCGCATGACCGCGCTCGACAAGGTGGGCACCGCCGCGGCAGCGAACCCCGTGCCCGCGCCCCGCGGCGACTGGGACACCGCGAGCGTCATCACGGGCCAGAGCCGCCCCATCGGCTTCTCGGGCATCGACCTCGCGCTCGCCAACGCGGCCTCGAAGGGGGCGGACGACTACGCGGGGCGCGCGGCCGAGTACGCGAAGGTGAACCGCCTCGTCGACCGCGAGGTCTCGTCGTGCCCGCAGCCCTTCAGGCCCGGCGCGCAGGCGCTGAAGACGCGCGTCACCGCGTCGCGCAACGAGGACCTCGCGCTGCTCGCGCTCCGAAAGGTCGAGGCGCTCGCCGCCCCGCGCAAGGCCCAGCTCCTGCTCGAGGCCGCCAGCCGCAAGGTGGCCCTCACCGCGCCCGACGCCGACGGCTTCGAGGACGCGATGCTGGAGGTGTTCCCGTCGCTGTTCGGCGTCTACAAGCCCGCGGACAAGATCACCGCGGCGGACCTGGACCCCCTCGTCGCGCTGCTCGGGCTCACCAGCCCGGTGGTCGCGGCGCTCAGCTGAGCCGATCAGAGAGGCATAGATGAAATTCAAGCGCGTGACCTTTGGCGCGGGCGGCGTCGAGAGCGACGTGGCCGCGTCACCCCTCGCGACGGCGTCGCTCCCCGAGCGCTTCGCCGACGTTCCGCCCAGGAGCCCGCCCGAGGCCGTCCTCCAGACCTGGGGCGGCCCCACCCAGGACGGGCGGGTGCACGCCTCGCTCATCGACCCGATGGCCTTCCGCTGGGGCGAGCGCTTCGCGGCGCCCCTGCGCGACGGCACCACGGCGACGGGCCTGCTCTACGTCGAGGACGCGGTGCTGGTGCAGGCGGCGATCTGGCAGCTCTTCGACCTGGAGGGCACGCCGAGGCGCGCGGGGCTCGGGGGGCCCTCGGCGATCACCCTCTCCCCGTCGGACATGACCTTCCGCTTCGTCAACTCCGACGGGCTGCTCGTGGCGCACTCGCTGAGCGACGGCGAGCCCCTGTGGTCGTGCGGCGCGCCGATCGGCACCAACGGCCCCTACGGCGTGCACGCGCTCGTCGGGACCGCGACGCTCCTGGCGGGCAACGAGCGCGACGTCAACCCGGAGGCCCTGGAGTTCACGCCCGAGTTCTCCGCGCAGTGGATCGACGCCACGAGCAAGCCCGAGGTCTCGCGCGGCGGCCTCCTGCGCAACGCGAAGCGCTCGGCGGCCCTCACGGGCCCGGCGCGGGGCGACCTCTTCGGCGCGACGGACGGGCGGCAGGTCGTGCTGGCCTTCGAGGACCACGTCCTCCACCTCGACATGGAGCTCGCCGTGCGGCGGCTGAGCACCGCGCCCTTCGCGCCCCGCGCGATCTCCCTCGGCGACGCCGGTCGCGCATACCTCGTGGTGACCACCCCGGACGGCCACGCGCTCTGGATGCTCAACGCCGAGGGCGAGCGGGTGTTCGCGGCGCCGCTGCCCGCGCCGACGAAGGTGCCGCCCATCCTCGCGGCGGACCACCGGGTCTTCGTGACCACCGACGCGGAGATCCTGGCCTTCAGCCCGACGGGCGAGCTGCGTTGGCGCTTCGCCTCGCCGGACGGCGCCCCGCGCGCGTCGGTCACCGCGGACGGCTGGCTGCTCGCGAGCACCGGCGAAGAGCTGCGCGCCTTCGACGCCGAGGGGCAGAGCGCCATCCTCGCGCGGTCCCCCGGGCAGCGCTTCGTGACCGCGCCCCTGCTCACGCTCAGCGGCGAGATCCTCGTCGCGACCACCCGCACCCTGTTCTGCCTCGGCTACGAGCGCATCCCGCGGGCCTGACGGTCGCGCCCGGCCGGCGCGCGGCCCGCCTCAGCCCCCGTGGGTCTCGCGCAGCGCCGCCTGCGTGGAGGCGTCGAGCTCGCCCGTCGGCCGGAGCCCGCGGCTCTCCTGGAAGGCCTTGAGCGCCATCACGAAGGGCAGGGTCATGGTGTTGGAGACCGTGCCGTAGTAGGCGCCGATCTGCTTCATGCGCGCCTGCGCCCCGGCGACGGTGTCGAGCGGGTCCAGGTGCCCGAGGTCGAGCTCGTAGCTCTCCTCCTCCCCCGACTCGCTGTCGGTCACCACCAGCGTGCCGCCCCGCGCGAGCGGCGGGATCGACTGCAGCACCGCCCCGTCGCCGTCGGTGACGCCGCGCTTCTCCACGCCGTCGACGGTGAGCACGTAGGCGAGGCCCGACCGGGCCCGGCCGCCCTCGTCCTGCAGGCGGATGTTGAGCCTGGCGGGGACGTTCTTCACCCGGAAGGTGTGCCGCGCGCCGGTGGGGCGGATGTAGTCCTTCACGGTCTTGTCGGGGATGGTCACCACGTCGCCGGGCAGCAGCACCGTCGGGTCGCGCCGGGTGTCGCGGATGGGCTTGTTCTCAGGGAGGTTCCAGAGCGTCTCCCAGAAGAAGCCGTAGCTCTCGGCGATGCTCACGAGGCACTCGCCCTGCTGCACCTGGTGGGTCGTCGGCATCGTTCGCTCCCTCGTCGCGGATAAGGGTACAGGCGGGGCGCGGATGACAGCGCAACGGCGCCCCCGCGGTCAAGGCGCGACTTCGCGCTCAGCCGGTGAAGCCCCTGGAGAGGTCGAGCTTGCGCAGCACCGCAGAGCAGGCGGGGCAGTAGGCCAGGTTGGCGCCCGCGTCGGGGATGAGCCCGTACATGACGCACGTGCCGGTGTCCTTGAGCGGGGGCTGGTGGTAGTCGCCCGCGGAGGCCGCGGGGCCCGCGACGCCCGTCCAGCAGTGGCGACCGTTGAAGTCGTACATCGCGGCGTGGCCCACGCCCTGCGCGCCCGCGTCGGCCACCATGCCGATCGCGTGGCCGCACTCGTGGATCGTCGACGCGAGCTGCTTGTTGTGGTCGACGTTGCTGAACATGTGCCGCGCCGGCTGCAGCGTGATGCCCGCGTGCGGCCCGACCATCGACTGCCCGAGCACCGAGCGGTAGACGATCACCGCCGTGATGTTCACGGTGACGTCCGTGGCCGCGGGGAAGGTCGGCGGCAGGGTGATCTGCGCCTCGACCTTCGCCTCGGGCTCGCCGGCGCGGGGGACGAGCGTGAGGTCCGTCGCCGCGAGGGGCACGACCCGGTCGCCGGTGCCCTCGTGGACCGTGAGGCTCGCCGACTCGAACCACTCGTGCCCGGTGGTGGTGCGGTCGCGCGGCGACACCGGCTGCCCGGCGCCGGCCCAGACGCACTTCCGCCAGTCGAAGGCCAGGTCGCGCGCCCGGGAGACCGCGTTGTTGTTGTAGAAGGGCACGTCGAGCACGTCGCCGGGGTTGGCCGCGGCGAAGCGCGTCGGCTGGAGCGCCACGCGCCGCAGCTCGGCGCAGTGGTCGACGAAGACGAACTTGATGAGGTACGGCGCGTAGTCCGCGTACGGGCGGCCGAGGGCGCTCACCCGGGTGCGCGCCAGGGCGAGCACCGCGTCGCCGACGAAGCCCTGCGTGATGATGTCGTGGTAGACGACGTTGTTGAGCGCCTCGTTGCCGATCGACACGAGGTCGATGTGGTGGGGCGCGTAGGCGCCCTGGATCAGCGGCCCGAAGGCGTGCGCCGGGATGCCCGCGCCCGCGGGGTCGGCGGCGCGGAACGTGGCGTAGAAGAGCGTGCGCCGGGTGGTGACCTCGAAGGCCGAGAAGACCACGTTGCCGTTCACGTCCCAGGCGACGAGGGTGTAGCGGTCGCCGCCCGAGGCCGGGACGGAGAACTGGCCCTCGATCACGGCCTCGCCGTTGCGGCCCGTGCGCCCGGTGTACACGGCGCCCTGGTAGTGGTCGAAGGCGCCCTGGGCGTGCGTCCCCGCGGCCGCCGCGCGGACGCTGGCGTAGCTGGGCGAGTGCGCCTGCTCCGGGCCCGTGTAGGTCGCGTTGCCGTTGTGCGCGAGCAGGGCGACCTTGAAGCGCTCCCGCTTGGCGCGCTGGAACCTCACCTTCACTCGCAGCGCGCGCCCGAGCCGGTCGAGGTGCGTGACGCGCACGCCGTCGACGAACTTCGGGTCCCGCGGGAGGTTCACGTGCTGCGCGGCGTTGGCCGTCAGCGCGGCGGCGCCGCTCAGGAACGACACGCTCTGGATGACGTTCTTCAGGGGGC
Organism: Myxococcales bacterium; assembly: GCA_030652255.1. Classification (GTDB taxonomy): domain Bacteria; phylum Myxococcota_A; class Polyangia; order Polyangiales; genus SCUS01. Next base: position 84,886 of record JAUSAZ010000089.1, read on the forward strand.
AGGGTTCGACGGCGCCGCCCACCGGGAGCGCCTGGAAGGTGTCGCCCGCGTCGACCAGGCCGCCGGCCGCCGCGTAGAGCCGCAGCCACGCCTCGCGCTTGGCGCGGTGCTGCCGCGTGCCGGGGACGAGCACCAGCCCCGCCCCGTGCTGCGCCTGGAACTGCTGCTGCGCCAGCGCGAAGGCCACCGCGTTGATGGGGGTGACGATGCGGCGGCTCAAGTGCGCGGGCCCATCATGTGCCGGTCGGCGAGGAGGTCGGCCTTGTCCTCCGCGAAGAGCGCGGGGTCGCGCAGGACGGCGCCCGCCCACGCGGTGTCCTCGCGCGTGTCGAAGTCGGCCCCGAGCTCGAGCCGGCACTCCAGGAACACCCGAAGGTCGGCCTCGCCGTCGATGCCGTACCGCGCCGCGTGCTCCACCCCCGCCTCGACCTCGCGCTGGAGCTGCTCGGCCCGCAGCTTCACCGTCTGCGGGCGGCACACCCGGCGGAGGTGCTCGCCCAGGCGGAGGAGGGCCCGACGTCGCGCGTCGGCCTCGAATACGGTCATCTGCTCGTCGCGGATCGTGAGCATCGGTTCGTGATCCTCCGGTGCGGCCGACCGCAGGGAACACGAAGCGCGACGGGCCGTCAACGCAGCGCGAGGGGCGCGGCCGTGAGCGGGGCTAGCAGGTCGTCGGGGAGGGGTCGGAGGGGGAGCGGACGGTCACATGTGCGCGATGACGGCGTCGCCGAACTCGGAGCACTTCACCTTGGTGGCGCCGTCCATCTGGCGGGCGAAGTCGTAGGTCACGCGCTTGGCGCCGATGGCGCCGTCCATGCCCTTGATGACCAGGTCGGCGGCCTCCTTCCACCCGAGGTGGCGGAGCATCATCTCGCCCGACAGGATCACCGAGCCGGGGTTCACCTGGTCGAGGTTGGCGTACTTCGGCGCCGTCCCGTGGGTGGCCTCGAAGATCGCGTGGCCGGTCTTGTAGTTGATGTTGCCGCCCGGGGCGATGCCGATGCCGCCGACCTGCGCCGCCAGCGCGTCGGAGAGGTAGTCGCCGTTGAGGTTGAGCGTCGCGATGACGTCGAAGTCCTCCGCGCGGGTGAGCACCTGCTGGAGGGTGATGTCCGCGATGGAGTCCTTGATCATCAGCTTGGACTTCCACTTGCCCGCGCCGTGGGTCTCCCAGAGCTTCATCGCCTCGTCGACCTCGGCCACGAGCTCGGCCTGGAAGTCCGGCGGCGCCATGTCGAAGCCCGGCTCGACGAGCCGCGCGTTGGCCTCGTTGGTGAGGTCGGCGTTGGACTCCTTGTTGCCGAAGATCCAGCTCTCGCGCTGGGTCACCACGTCGGCGCGGAACTCCCGCATCGCCAGGGCGTAGCCCCAGTCGCGGAAGGCCCCCTCGGTGAACTTCATGATGTTGCCCTTGTGGACGAAGGTCACGCTCTTGCGCTTCTCGTCGAGGGCGTAGCGGATGGCGGCGCGCACGAGGCGCTCGGAGCCGTCGCGCGACACGGGCTTGATGCCGATGCCCGAGGTCTCCGGGAAGCGGATCTTCTTCACCTTCAGCTCCGTCTGGAGGAAGGCGATGAGCTTCTTCACGTCCGCCGACTCGGCCTCGTATTCGATGCCCGCGTAGATGTCCTCGGTGTTCTCGCGGAAGATCACCATGTCGACCTTCTGCGGCGCCTTCACCGGCGAGGGCACGCCCTGGAACCACCGCACCGGGCGGAGGCACACGTAGAGGTCGAGCATCTGCCGGAGGGCGACGTTGAGCGAGCGGATGCCCTTGCCGACGGGCGTGGTGAGCGGCCCCTTGATGCCGACGAGGTAGTCGCGGAAGTCGTCGACGGTCTCGTCCGGGAGCCAGTTGTCGAAGAGCTTCTTGCTCTTCTCGCCGGCGTACACCTCGTGCCAGACGATCTTCTTCTTGCCGCCGTAGGCCTTGGCGACCGCCGCGTCGAGGACGCGCACGCTCGAGCGCCAGATGTCCGGCCCGGTGCCGTCGCCCTCGATGAAGGGGAGGATGGGGTGGTCCGGGACGTTGAGGTGACCGTCGGCGCCGCGGGTGATGGCCTCGCCCTCGGTGGGCCGTGCAAAGACTCTTGCCATGGTTCTTTCGTCTCCGTGCGTGGGATATGGAGGGGCCGCGCGCCTGGCCGCGGCGATACCCCCTTCGAAGAGGGGACCACCGCCGTGCCGGAATGACGCGACCCGATCGGGCGCCGCGGTGTATAGCCCATCGCCGCGCAGGGCGTCTAACCCTCCCCTCCCCCCCCCTTGCGCCTCGCTGCGCCCCTTCGCTGGAGAGCCCGTTGAGCACCGAACCCACGGAGATCGAGCGTCAGACCTGGGCCGCCCGCTTCGGATGGATCACCGGCGGCACCGTAGGCGTGCTCGCGGGCTTTGCGCTCACGTGGCTGGTCGAGACCCGCGCCCTCGCGGGCCGCGGCCGGGCGGGCATCGATCTCGCTGCGAATCTCTCGGGCATCGTGGTGCCGGTGTGCTTCGTCGCCGGGGCCCTGCTCGGCCACGCCTACGGCCTGCGCGGCGGGCCGCAGCGCTATCGCTACCTCGGCGCGGCGGCGGGGCTCGGCGTCGCGGTGCTCGCCTGGGCGCTGCTGGTGGTCGCCCGGTAGGTCGGGGGGCTCAGGCCTCCTCGTCGGGCTCCGGGGGTTCGCTCGTCGGGCGCTTCTCCAGGCGCCGCTCGATGACCTTGCGGTGCACCCCGAGCAGGCGCGCCGCCCCGGACTTGTTGCCCTCCGCGCGGAGCATGGCCTCCGCGACGAGGGCCTCCTCGACGGCGTCGAGCTTGTTGCCCGAGGGCAGTTGCAGGACTACCCGTGCCACCCGCCGCAGCGCCTCGTCGACCCCCACCTCGGCAGCGCCCGTGACCTCCCGCAGGGTCGCGACGTCGATCTCGGCCTCCTCGGCGAAGACCACCAGCCGGTCGATGATGTTGCGGAGCTGGCGGATGTTGCCCGGCCACGCCTGCGCTGCGAGGGCGTCGAGGGCCTCGCGGGTGATGCGCATCGGGCGTCGCTGTTTCTTGAGGAAATGCGCCACGAGGGCGGGGATGTCCTCACGATGTTCATCGAGGGGTGGCACCCGCACGGTGAGCACGTTGAGGCGATAGAGGAGGTCTTCGCGGAAGGTGCCGCGGCGGGCGCGCTCTTCGAGGTCGGCGTGGGTCGCGGCGACGATGCGCCCCTCGAAGACGCTCTCCGCGGTGGTGCCCACGGGGCGATACCGACCGCTCTCCAGCACCCGCAGGAGCTTCGCCTGGAGCGCCAGCGGGAGCTCGCCGATCTCGTCGAGGAAGAGGGTCCCCTTGCCGACGTCGGCGAAGTACCCGGCGACCCGACGATCGGCGCCGGTGAAGGCGCCCTTCTCGTGGCCGAAGAGCTGCGACTCCACGAGGTTCTCGGGCAGGGCGCCGCAGTTGAGGTCGATGAGCGGCGCCGAGGGGTGCGGGCCGAGGGTGTGTATCGCCCGCGTCACGACCTCCTTGCCCGACCCGGTGGGCCCGAGCACCAGCACCGGGCGGTCGGACACGGCGACCCGGCGGATCATCCCTCGGAGGCGCTCCATGGCCGCGGAGGTGCCGATGAGGCCCGGCGGCGCGGCGTCGGCGCTCACCCGGGCGCGGAGTTCGAGCACCTCGCGCTCGAGGCGTCGGCGCTCGCGCAGCCCGTTGATGAGCGGACTCAGGGTCTCCTCGCAGAGGTCCTCCTTGAGGAGGTAGTCGTAGGCCCCGCTGCGCATCGCCGTGCGGATGGCGTCCATCTCGCTCGTCGCGGTGACGCACACCGGCACCGCGGTGGTCTTCTCGGCGACCTCCTTCACGAGCACGAGGCCGTCGCGGTTGCGCGCGTCTTCGCTCAGCCGGACGTCGATGAGCGCGAGGTCGACGGGCTCGCGCTCGAGCGCGCGCCGGGCCTCGTCGAGCGAGGCGGCCTGGGTCACGGTGACGTCCGGGAAGGCTTCGAGGAGGGTGGCGAGGTTGCGCCGGGCGCTGCGTTGATCGTCGACGACAAGCACATGCATCGGGGGGTCTCGGTTCGCGCTGGGGCGAAGGGGATGGTGGTGACGGTCGCCGCGATCACTCGCCCGCGGAGGCGACCGGGACAACGGGATCGACCGGGCGATCGGGCGCGAGGCTCGAGCGCGGGACGGTGATGCAGAAGCGGGTTCGGGCGTCGTCGCGGACGTACTCCAGGGTCCAGCCGAAGCCGTACACGAGGCTCTGGGCGACGGAGAGTCCGAGCCCCGAGCCACCGTCCGGGCCGCGGGTGGTGAACCACCGATGGAAGAGCGTGTCGACGAGGTGCTCGGGCACCCCTGGTCCGTCGTCCCACACGTCGATGGTGAGGCCGTGCGCGGTGGGGACGGCGACGACGCCGACGCGCCCGCGGGGCGGCGCGGCCTGCGCGGCGTTGCGCAGGAGGTTGGCGAAGACCTGCACGAGCGCGTCGGGGTCGGCGATGACCGTGAGGCCCTCGGGGACGTCGACGTCGTGACGGACGTTCTTGTCCGCGAGGGTCTCTTTGACGAGCACCAGCGCGCGCGCGATCGGCTGTCGCAGCGCCACCGGCACCCGGTGCGGCGGCGGGGGTTCGAGGCGGCGTAGCGAGCCGAGGAGGCGCTCCATGCGGGCGATCTCCTCACCGCCGATCTCGACGTCGTCGGGGTCGAGGGGGTGCTTGGCCCCGCGGCGCAGCAGGCCCCGGAAGAACTGCAGCGGGTGGGCGATCTCGTGGGAGAGCTCCGCGCCCAGGAGCCCGAGGGTGAGCTTCTTGTCATCGCGGGTGGCGTCGACCTCGATGCGCCGGGTCTCATCGAGGGCGGCCATGACCTCGGCGTTGTGGAGGGCGATCGCGCCGAGCGCGGCGATGGTGTCGAGCAGGCTCAGGTCTTCTTCGGTGAAGAGGGCGCCCTGGTGTTTCGGGGCGATGTCGAGCACCCCGCGGAGCTGGCCGAGGGAGCGCATCGGCACGAGGAGGTGGCGCTGCCAGGGGGTGTCGTGGGTCCAGACCTTCTGCCCGGCGTCGAGGCGGCCGCGGGCGTCGGCGGGGACGCGGTCGATCGCGTCCACACTGACGGGATCGAGCAGCCGGATGCGTCCACTCGGGAGCCAGCGGGCGACGGTGCGTTCGATGGACTCGCCGAGCGCGTCGCGCCGCTGGGGCTCGGTGAGGCTCTCGGCGAGCTGCTGGATCGTGGGCCGGAACTCCGCGGCGGCAGGGAAGAGGTGGCGCCCGACGAGGCGGTGGAGGCCGAGGGCAACGCCCGTGAGCACACCACCGGACACGATCGTGGAGACGAGGAGGTCCATCCTGCCAAGGTGGATACTGCGAAGGGCGAGCCAGACGATGGTCGCCGCGCCGAGCGAGAGGAGCACGACCGGGACGACGAGCAGGCGGCGGGTGAGCACGGCGTCGGCGCCGAGGATGTTGTGCCGGATGAGCGAGAACCCAATCGACAGCGGGATCAAGGGAACCACCAGCGGCGCAACAAGGTGGACGACGATGCTGCCGTTGACCATCGTCATCGCCACTCCGACCGCGATGACCAATACCGAGATCGCGACACCGAGTAGCGCGGTGCGCACCTCGGTACGGCCAGCAAGATCGAGACGCCGGAAACGAACAACTAGGACGCATAGCAGCAGTAGCGAGCCGATGGGCCCAGCCATGCCCACGAAGGACCTCAGCAGCCGCGTGTCGGCATGAAGGTGCGGACCGAGCACCAACGCGAACGCTGCCACAGTAGCAAGCGCGAAGTGTACACCAAGGGCAATCACCGCAGGCCGCCGGAACCGGACGGGCACCGTGGGGAATGCGTACGCCATAGCGCTGCAGCCGAACGAGTAGAACACCGATCCAATGGAAAAGGCAGGGACCATCATGAACGTCGAGTGATAATCGAAGAAGCTGACCATGAAGACCGAGAGCGCGGTCGCCATCACGCCGTAGGCAGCCCCCGCGGGCCGTCGGCCGGCCATCAACACGATCACCACGGCAGACCAGAGCAGGAGCAGGCCTACCCCGTTGTACAGCCCGAAGAAGATGACGACGTCCGCCACGCCGATGTGGAAGATCGGCCGGCGCGCTTCGATGACTGTCCCGCTCCGGTCGAATCGCAGCAGCACGGTACGGGCTCTGGCGGCCTCGGCGCTCGCGATGCGTCGCTGCAAGGCGCGAGACGGGTACGCTTCTGGATGCCTCCCCGGGGCGATCGGCACGCCATCAACTGAAATCAGTCGATCGGGGAACCGCAGTCGCGTCTCATCAAGACGCCACGACGGCAGGCCAACAGCTGAAAAACATAGATATGGGTCGACGAAGAGCGCCGGATGGGAGATGCCAACGCTTCGCCATGCGCTGAACGCTGCGAGCAGAGAGAGTGAGCCGACGAGGATGAAGCCGATCAGCCAAGGTCGGGTGAGCGGCGAAGAACCACCGTATGGGCCACCAATCTCGGCTTCGCTTCTCATTCACACTCCCTGCAGGGGCCTGGGGCGTCGGCGCGAGGGGCGTCGCGCGACGGAACGCTCGACCGCCCTATCCATGAGGACAGGTCTGCCAGTCGGAGTCGAGCGTTGGCGACGCATCCGCGATGATCATCCCTGCCATCTCGTCCTGCAGGGGGTGCCCACCGGGCAAACGGACATCGATCTCTGTCACGTACCGCTCGAGCCAGTCGGCGAGGGCCCCGAAGCGTGCCGCCCTGGCAACGACCGCCGCCTGGCCGACGAGGCTGACCGCTGCGCGTACGAAGCCTCCCGCCGGGAGTCCGATCATCTCGGGGAAGCTACGACCGCGAGTATGTCGGTCTTCGGCCTCATCGAAGGCGTCGTCCCGGCACTGGAGCGCGCGGAGAAACAGGGCATTGGCCGCGACGAAGGCCTCCCCGCGCCGGGCATCTGTGTGGGTATGGAGCAATACGGCAGACGAGGTCGACACCCACCGGAGCTTCGACTCGGTCAGTCGCGCGTACGCATCGACGCTGAGCTGACCGCTCACGAACGCGGACCGTTCGACGGCCGAAGCGCGACGCCAGAGCCGGAGGTCGCGCGCAATGGCGCCGCGGGCGAATTCCGCTGAGCCGCAGGCCGCCGAGAGTACGGCAGCCCACTCCCGTAGAAAGTACTGTCGGAACGCCACAAGCGAGGGCGCCTTCTCGACCTGGGCGTCCTCCAGACGATCAGCCACCAGGCCGAACATCGCCGCGAGGTGGTGCGCCTCCGTGTACCGCGCACGGGATTCACGCGTGAGGGTGTCCGGGTCCCCCTCAACACCATCCAGCGCGAAGAGCGGCAAGTCGCGGTTGGGAGCGGTTCGGAGGAACGCATCCCAACCTTCACCGCTGCGGGTCAATCCGAGCTGCGCGGGGAGGTCATCTGCGCCGGATGCGAGCGTCGGAGGGAGTCGCCGCCGCAGCTGCTTCCAGGTCGCGTCGAGGCTCCCGATCGGGCCCATGTCACCAGGGCCGAGCGGGTTGCTCAGGAGCGACGAACCACGGCGAGAGCAGCTTCACGTCGTCCTGAAGACGAAGGATGTGCTTGAAGAGCATGAACTGAGCGTGAGAGAAGCCAGGATTGACCTTCGTCAGGTCGAAGAGCAACGTGTTGAGAGCGTCCACCCAGTCGGTGCCGATGGGCGCGAACTTGAGCGTGCCATCGAGGAGCTCGTACTGGCAATCTCCCTCCTTCTCGATGAGCTCGCCCGCCTTCTTCTCATTGAAGTTGCCGAGCACGCGCTGAAACCGCTGCAGCGCGGGGAAGGGCTCGGCGTCGCTCTGGACGTCAGCCGGCTTGAAGAGCGCCTCATAGAACTGCCGGAACACGAGGCGCTTGTCGACGCTGGTGTCCTCGGCGTGCGCGGCCGCGAAGGCCTTCCCCAGCTTATACGAATCTGGATGCCATGCGTTCGAGTCATCGGAGGCTTCTGGCGTCGCAAGCGAGCTGGCGCTGGGCGTCAGAACCGTCCGGACGGCGTTGCCTGCTGCATCCGTCGCCTCGATGGTCACAGTGAAACCAGTGGCTGTCATGAGCTTCTCTTCCTTTGTTGGGACGTTTGAGCTGGTTGAGTTGGAGCCAGCGGACGCGAACCGGATTACATCCTGGAGTTCTGCCTTGAGGGTCGCCGAGACCGCCTTGTCATCGATTACCGACCACAGTGACGCCGATGGGCGCGTCGCCGATGACCCGTCCGGGGGGTCGGCCCGGTGCAAGGCGAGCACGGGCAGGAGATATGGCTGCGGGTACCCCTGCGGCCGCAGGTAGTAGCCAATCTCAGAGGTCGCCAGACCGTACCCATCGAGGTCCGCGGAGACCGACTTGACCAGGGCATCCAGGTTCACGACCGCAAGATCTGGTTCGGGAGGTCCGTCGAACCCGCATCCGAAGTGATAGAAGCCGATCGGCTGAAGCTCGCCCGCCTGAATGGCGAAGGTCACCCGGGTCTTGGCCCCCGGTCCGAACAGCCTTCGCTCATCGGGCGCCCGATGCCGAAACAACACCTGCACGGCGGCTCGCTGCTTCGCGAAGTCCGTCCTGGGCGAACTGCCTGACGTACGCCAGACGCTCTCGATCTTGGCATCCTCGTGCCGAAGGGTCCGACTCATGCCTGGCGACCCCAGCGAGGCCAGGTACGCCAGGGAGCGCCGGACGAGGTCGCCTCCATCCACCTCTGTTGATACCAGGCCGCGCTCAAGCGCTTCTCGATATCCGCTGACCTCGAACCGGATACCGCCATACATGGGAAAGTACTCGAAGCGCCCCGCACCGCTGACCATCGCCTCCCGTCGGGCGTTCGTACTCTCGCTCCGGTATGAGCCGAGCAAGGCGTCTGCAAGTCGTTGAGCGTCGTCGCGCCCCATCGCAGGGGTCGGGACGATCGCGGGGAACGACCTGATGGTGCGTAGGTCCGCAACCCATGCAGCTGAAGTACTCATCGCCGCACCATCCCGTTAGACCGACCCCGAAAGCCAGTAGAAGGTGTCCGGGCTGATGACCGCCTTGGGCGCGGCCTCGGTCGACCAGGCGTCGCCAGAGGTGGTCGCCTCACCGCCCTTCTCTGCTCGGAGATAGGCCCAGAACGGCTGACCATTGCCCATGTCAACGAAATCACCGGTGTCTTCACATGCATGACGCCACGCCTCCACCAGTGACTCTCCCTCGAGCAGGCGCTCTGCGAAATTCTCTCCGCGCAGCGGCTCGTCGTTCGCATAGTAGTCCCATCCTAGGATGATCCGCAGGCCGCCGAACGCCGTCAGCCAGTTCTTCGAGGAGGACTTCAGGAAATCCAGGGAGAGCGAGCGGCACCCGTCGGCGACCAGCCAGCGGAGGTGCCCATCACCAAGGACCATCTGCTGGGCCCACGTCGACTCGTTGCTCAGCATGTCGGTGCCGTAGGTGATGAGCTTCCCGGGCTCTCCGTGGCCCGCGAAGTAGACCAGGCTCGCGGCGTCGGCCGTATCGTAGCCGCTGTTGATATCGGCCTCGCGGGTGAGCTCCCGGGGCTGCCGGAATGCGAGGGCTCCGCGCGTCCCGTGTTCGGTCACGGAGCACTCCACGCCCTTCATCGCCGCGACAAACCTCTCGGTCTGGATCCCTGCCCAGGTGAGGTCGTCGCTCCAAACGATACCAATCGTTGCCACCATTGAGGGCCCTCCCTCGTCAGCCGCCTGCGAGCCGAGGCTGACGGTTACCCATCCAGTCGTTGGTTCGAACACGGTCAGTGGGTTGTCGCCCGACTCCCCCTTACCATCCCAGCAACAACATCCTGCGCACCTTGCGTCAAGGACAAACTCACATGTCGGGTCGACATCGGGGCGGCTGCCAGGTCCTACCTCAACGCCCCGGTCTACACACGCCCTGATCCCCCCCCGATCGGGGCCCACCGGTCGTTCGTCGCCGCATCCGCTCTCCCCGCCTGAACCCCTCTGCGCCGCCCGCGAGAGGGCCCCGCGCCTCCCCGGCGCAGCCCCCCATTTCCCTGCCGACTCCCGGTCGGCCCTCTCGCGTCGCGCGGTGGTCACCCCCGCCATCAGCTCCCTGGAGATCATCGCTGCCACGACCCACCCGATGGGCCCCGACGCCGCTACGCGCCGCGCTCCCGCTTCGCCCCCGCCCCCGAGGCCCTTGCCCTCGCGCCTGTCGCCGCGTCGTGCGCCGAAGCCACCGTCACGAACATCCGCCCGGTGTCCGCCCGCACCCTGAAGCGCAGCCCCCAGCGCGCTGCCCCCTCGCGCACCTGCGCGACCATCGCCAGCACCGCGGACAACTCCGACCAGTTGCAGTCGAGCCGCACACCCACGGTCGGGCCCCGGTCAGCCGTCCCACGTCGCAGGGCGTGGCTCAGCAGCCCCATGAAGAGACCCGTCACCAGCGCCCTCTCACCGAGCGGGAGCACCATCCGCGGACCGACCGCGGGACCCGTTCCCTCCGCCCCATCATCCATCACCAGCTCGAAGCCGATCGCCGCCCCTTCGCGAGCCGCAGCCGCTCCAGGCATCCGCCCGCGATCTGCACACACTCCTCCGTCGCCCATCGGTCGTTTCCTCTCCATCCGACCTTCCGACCCGACCCGCTCGCTCTCGTCGCGAACTGCAGCCCGTGTGCCGTCGGCACTCGGTGCGTCCTGCGCTGCAAACCGCGACTCCGCGCACCCTCCGACACTGTCCGACGGCGACCACCCGTGTCCTCAGGCTGGTCGCGATCGTCCACTCCGCGGGACGCTCAGCCGCGTTCGCGCCGAGGGGCTCCGCCCGCCCCGCCGCACGCCCCGGCCCGCGGTCGGAGCGTCACCCTCACCTGCTCGTCGCACGCCGTCAGCGCGAAGCTCAGGCCGAGCGACTCCGCCTGCCGCTCGCACTGCCTCGACACCGCCCGCGCGAATCCCCCATCGCCCACCGCCTCGCCCGGCGAGCACTCGAAGGACATCGCGCCGTCCGCCGAGGAGACCCGCACCGGCGCCTGCCACCGCGACAGCTGCGACAGCACGGCGTCGAGCAGTCGCACCGCCTCCTCCGGGCTCCCGGTGACCGTCAACGCGGGTTGCCCGGGCTCCACCCGGGCCGTGCTCTCCGCGGCCGCCCGCACGCGCAGCAGGGGCCAGAGGTCGAAGGAGTCGCGGCGTCGCGCGCTGCCTGCCTGCAACGCCGCGAGCATCGCCTCCAGGTGGTGGGCGACCTGCACCTGCTCGATGGCGAACTCCCGCGGCGCCGGACAGCCCCGCTCGGCGTGGTCGAGCAGGATCCAGAGCGAGTACCGCAGCCCGGTCACCATGCGCTGGAGCTCGGCCCCGAGTTCGGCCGACCACACCAGCGACGGCGCCGTCGGGGGGACCTTCAATCGCAACGAACTCCGGCGCGCTGCGCGTGCCCCCATGGCGACGACCGCGCCCGATTCTTCCTGGCCACGCACCACGTTCATCATGGTCCTTCCCCCCCGCTTCGGTAGGAGTCTGGAACCAAAGGCGCCGGGCACCCCCCATGGATCACCCGGCGCCCTTGGGCTCCGTTGTCTCAGGTAGCAGGGTGTGTGCCTGCGAGCGCCGACCCCGTCTCGTGTCGTGGAGCTTCGCGAACGCGGCGCGCTGCGCACGCCATGCGGCGGACGAGCACGTCCAGTGGGGCCGTCGCCGGTGGCCGGGTCGCTCCGCCCGCGCGGGCTCAGGCCTGACGGAAGAGCTGCGCGTAGTAGTCGTACATCTCCTGGAAGCCCATCTGGGAGAAGAAGGTCGAGTACGCCATCCAGATGGCCAGGCCGTTGAGGTCGCTGAAGAGCGGCGGGAGAAACCTCGGCGGGCGCACCACGCCGTCGGCCACCCGCGACCACAGCACCGGCACGTCCTCGTGCGCCACCTTGCCCACGAACAGGAAGCGCACCAGCTCGGGCCGCGCCGCGCGGATCGCCGAGCGGATGAAGTGGTAGTTCGACACGAGGCCCTTCGTGTACGAGATGTCCTTCGTGAAGGGCGCGCCGCCCCCGAGGGTGCCGCCGCGAAACACCCGCCGCGCGGCGTTGAAGCACTCCTCCTCTTCGTACCCCTCGGTGCGGTGCCACTCGAACACGTCGAGGAAGTCCGCCCCGTCCTCGGCCTTGTCGATGGCGATCACCCGCTCGTTGAGCCGCCGCGCGCGCCGGGGATGGCTCCGGAACGTGAGCACCTCCATCAGCACCGCGAGCCCCTCCTGCACCGAGGTGGTGCGCGGCGGGCCCTTCGAGAGCCAGCGCGCGACGTGCTGCTGCGCGCCGTTGAGGCTCGTCGCGACGTGCACCCAGCCCTCGTGCACCTCCAGGATGTCCACGTCCACCTGGCTGAAGCGCGCGCCCCCGCGGATCTTCACGTAGTCGCCCCCCGCGGCGGCGTCGGCGATGATCCCGTCGTCGATGGCCACGTTGACCGCGGACTCACCGAAGTACTTCGTGAAGCGCCCCTGGAGGATGTCCACCACCTGGGCCCCGTCGAGGTCGCGCGGCGGCTGGAGCCCGAGGGTGGGCTCGTCGAGGCTGTTGAGCAGGTTGTAGAGCGTGTGCGCGATCTCCCGCACGGTGGTGTGCCCGTCCGGGAAGGTATCCTTCGGCGAGCCGTACAGCCGACGCGAGTAGGCGTGGAACTCCGGCGTGCCGCGCACCGTCAGCATCGCGCACACGTCGCGGTACTCCAGGCAGGTCGCGCGGAGGATGCGCGCCAGCGCGTCGTCGGCCCCGAGCTCGCGGCGCACGGCGTCGGCGAGGTCCTGGAAGTCCCGCCCGCGGGCCACCGGGTCGAAGCCGAGCTCCACCCGGCTGTACCAGTCGGCGTCGACCCGCGGCGGCTCCTTGAAGCGCGAGCGCCGGAAGGTCTCCCAGGCGTTGTTCTCCCACTTGAGCGCGTTGAGGATGCGGATGGGCTTCTGCGCCTCGGTGACCCGGTCGGCCAGCGACGCCACCCGCTCCTTGTAGCTTCGCCACGGCCCCTCGACCTGCGGCATCTCGGGCTCGGCCTCGGCCTCCCGGGCGACCTCCACCAGCTCCAGCTTCGCGGCGCTCGTCGGGCCCTCGGTGCGACCGCTCCGCCCTTCAGCGCGGGTCGATGTCTCTCTCGCGCGGGGCATCAGCGACCACCGTAGTGCGCCGGGCGCGCCATCAGCAAGGAACCCTCCAGCGCGCACTGCATCACCAGCGCGTCTTCGCCGTCGTCGTAGTACCTCCGCCGCTCGGCCACCACCCCGAAGCCCCGCGCGCGGTAGAGCGCCTGCGCGGGCGTGTTGTCGCGCCGCACCTCCAGCACCGCCGAGCGCGCCCCCTCGGCGAACACCTCCGCCAGGAGGTGATCGAGCAGCATCGCGGCGAGCCCGCGGCGCTGTCGCTCGGGGCGCGTCGCGACGAAGTGCACCTCGAACTCGTCCGCCACCAGCCACCCGTCGATGAAGGCCCCGAGCCCGTCGCCCGGGAGCTCCGCCACCCGCACGCGCGCCCAGCTCCGGGAGATCTCCGCCGCGAGCAGGTCGTCCGCGCCGTCGCGCCCGAAGCAGGCGCGCTCGATGGTCGCCAGCGCCGCCACGTCGGCCATCGTCGCCGGCCGCACCCGCGGCTCAGACATCGCGAAACCGCCGCACGCGCACCCGGCTCCCGAGCGCCCGCAGGTACTGCCGCAGGGCCCGGGGCAGCGCCCGCCGCACCAGCTCCCGGCGCACCGCCGCGCGGCCCCCGGAGGAGGTCGCCCCGTCGCCCGCGAGCGCCCGGAAGCGCTCCTGCTCGAACGCCGCGCGCATCTCCTCCTCGCTGGGCTCGAGCAGCTCCGGGCGCCGCGAGAGCAGGTAGCGCTCGGCCACCACCCGCCGCCGTAGCAGGGCGTCCAGCTCCGGCGCCGAGGTGCCCGTCTCCCGGAGCAGCGCGTCGATGGTCACCGCGGGCGCCATGCGGTCGATGAGCTGCGCGCGCGCCGCCGCGAGCTCATCGGGCTCCACGGCGTCGAGGCCGGCGCGCTGCGCCTCGCGCACCACCACCGTCTCCGCCATCAGCTGCTCGAGCACCGGGAGCGACACCGTGGCGTCGACGCCCACCCGCAGCGCCCCCGGCGCGCCGCGCGTGGCCAGCTCGGTGCGCAGCAGGAGCACGAAGTCGCTCTGGAGCACGAAGCGGGGCGTCGGGTCGGACTCGGGCTCGATCGACACGAGCACCGCGTCGAGCGGCGTCTCCGTCGGCGGCGTGCCCGGCCGGGTGACCGCCTCCGCGCCGGAGAGCTGCGCGAGCGCAACGCCCAGCAGCAGCGTCAGCGCGGCGACCCCGGGCACCGGTCACTCGCCTTCGAGGTCGCGGGGGTCGAAGGCGTCGGACGCCGCCGCGTGCCCGCGGTCGCGCAGCCACTCCAGGAAGGCCAGCGCCGTCTCGAGGTCGCGCGAGGGCACCCCGTCGACCGCGTCGCGCAGGCGCCGGCGCAGCCCCTCGATGCCCATGCGGGCACGCCGGAGCGTCTCGACGGCCTCGTCCTCCGCGGGTGTCTCGGCCGCGCCGGCCTCGGGCGCGGGAGGCGTCCAGACGACCCGCGGCACGGCCTCGAGGTCGTGCGAGTCGAGCCACGCCTCCATGCACGACCGCAGGCGCTCGGTGCGAAACTGGAACCACCGCTCGCGGTCGGTGGGGAAGGTAAGCAGCACGTCCTTGAAGCGGCGGAACGCGCCCTTGCCGTCGATGGCCGCCACCAGCCGGGTGCGCAGCTCGCCGTCGGGCACCGTGGCGATGAAGCGCTCCATCCAGCGGTACTGCTCGCGGGACGACACCGGGTCGACCCGGAGGTAGCTCGCGTCGATGGCGATGCGCTGGTGCATCGTCGGGTCGGCCACGCCGTCGACCACCCGCAGCACCTCGCCGGTCGCCCGGTGCAGGTACGAGTGCACCTCCGGGGCGTTGTTCTCGAAGGCGTCTTCCAGCGCCTCCCAGGAGATCTCCAGCCGGGTCTTCTCGCGGGGCGTCTCTTCGTCGGTCATCGCGGTTCAGCCTTGCTCCAGCAGGGCCCGCGCCACGGCGGTCTTCCACCGCGAGCGCAGCGCGGCCACCCGCTCATCGGACATCGTCCCGGGCGCGAACGAGCGCTCGACGGGCAGCGCGCCCGCGATGTCGTCCCGCGACCCCACCAGCCCCGCGCCCAGCGCCGCGAGCATGCCCGCGCCGAGGGCCGTCGTCTCCAGCACCCGCGGGCGCACCACCGAGGTGCCCGTCACGTCCGCCTGGATCTGCATCATCAAGCCGTTGGCCGAGGCTCCGCCGTCGACCCGCATCGACGCGATCGGCGCGCCCGCGTCGGCGCTCATCGCCGCCACGAGGTCGGCGATCTCCATCGCGATGCCCTCCAGCGCCGCCCGCGCCAGGTGCGCGCGCGTCGTGTCGCGCCCGAGGCCCGCGATGAGCCCGCGCGCCCGCGGGGCCCAGTGGGGCGCCCCGAGGCCCGTCAGCGCCGGCACGAACACCACCTCGCCCGCGTCGTCGACCTCGCCCGCGAGGCCTTCGATCTCCGCCGAGTCGCGGATGATCCCGAGCCCGTCGCGCAGCCACTGCACCGCCGCGCCCGCGATGAACGCGCTGCCCTCGAGCGCGTAGACCACCTCGCCGGGGATGCGCCAGCCCACCGTGGTGAGCAGCCGGTGCTTCGAGGCGAGCGGCGTCGACCCGACGTTCATCAACACGAAGGCCCCGGTGCCGTAGGTGCACTTCACGTCGCCGACGCGGAAGCACCCCTGGCCGAAGAGCGCCGCCTGCTGGTCGCCCGCGATGCCCGCGATGGGGATGCCGTCGGGCAGGCCCGGGACGCCCCGGGTCTTGCCCACGATGCCAGCGCTCGACACCACCTCCGGGAGCACCGCGCGCGGCACGTCGAAGGCGCCGAGCAGCTCGTCGTCCCACGCCAGGGACCGCAGCCCGAGGAGCATCGTGCGCGAGGCGTTGGACACGTCGGTGACGTGCGCCCCGCCGGTGAGCTTGTGCACCAGCCAGGTGTCGATGGTGCCGAAGGCCAGGTCGCCGCGCACCGCTTGCGCCCGCGCGCCCTCGACGTGGTCGAGCAGCCAGCCGATCTTCGTGCCCGAGAAATACGGGTCGACGAGCAATCCCGCGCGCTCGTACACGAGGGCCTCGACCCCCCTCGCCCGCAGCGCGTCACACTCCGAGGCCGTCCGACGGTCCTGCCACACGATGGCGCGGTGCACGGGGACCCCCGTGGCGCGGTGCCAGAGCAGGGTGGTCTCGCGCTGGTTGGTGATGCCGATGGCGCGCACCTCGGAGCCCAGGCGGTTGGACTGCGCGAGCGCGCCGGCGATGGCCTCGACCACCGTCGCCCAGATCTCCTCGGCGTCGTGCTCGACCATGCCCGGCCGCGGAAAATGCTGCGGCACCGGCACCGTCGCGCGGCCCAGCACCCGGGCCCGGGTGTCGAGGAGCAGCGCGGTCGTCCCGGTGGTGCCCTGGTCGATGGCGAGGATCGTTTCTGCCATGGGATTCGTGGAGAAAGCATGTATCGGGACGCCGCCATGGTGGCAAGCAGCGATCGCGGCGCCCGCGGCGTTCGGGCGCGGGCAGGCCGGGGGTGGTAGCCTGCGCAGCCATGATGACTCGCGAGGAGTTCGAGAGGGTCGTGCGGGCGATGCGGGCGGAGGGTGTGCCGCTCTCGATGCCCAACCTCATGGTGCGCACCGAGCTGCCGCGCCACACGATCCAGGAGTGGCTCGACGACCTCGACCAGCCGAAGCCCGCGCCCGACGCGGAGGCCCGGAAGACCGCGGCGGGCAAAGGCGTCGACGCGATCGACAGCCTGCGGGAGAACTTCGGCGCGCTGCGCGACCGCGTGGTGAAGGACGCCGCGACCCGCGTGGTGCGCGAGAAGCTCGGCCTCGGCGACGAGCCCCCGGCCGACCGCCGCTCGAAGGCGAAGCGCCCGCAGCGCGACCTCCGCGTCGCCGCCCTGCTCGGCCTGCTCGGCGGGCCCATCGGGCTGCTCTACTCGGCGCCGCTGCTCACCGCCGGCATCGCCAGCGCCGTGTACGTCGCCGCCGTCCTGGCGCTGATCTTCGTGCCGCTCATCGGCATCGCGGCGCTCTTCTACCTCGTTCCGCTGGTGCACCTCGCGTGCGCCGCGCTGGGCCCGGCCTACGCGTGGCGCTTCAACCGCGTCGGCGCCCGCTCCGCGCTACTCCCCTCCTGATCCCACCGACACGCTCGCCTCCACCCAGCCCACGCGGCACGCGCCGACGCGCACCTGCAGCGTGCCGCGGCCGCGCACCACCTGCTCGACCACGCGCGTCCCGACGTTGCCGCGGCTGCGCTGGAAGAAGAGCGACGCGCCGCCGTAGAGCCCGCGGCCCCAGCCCTCGAGGTGACCGAGCTCGCGCCGGGCGCCGCCCCCCACCACGTCGACGCCCTCGCCCCGAAACTCCACCGACACGGGCTCGTTCCAGGGGAGCTTCTTCGCGGAGGGGATGCCCGCGGTGGAGAGGTAGCCCTCGTTCTGCACGGTGACCGTGACGAGGGTGTGGTCGCCCTCGAGCGGGCTCGCTTCGACGTGCGCGATGCTGAGCGCCGGGGCCATCGCCGCCACCCGCAGGAAGGCCTGCGCCTGCTGCACGCAGATGCCACCGAGCACGTCGTAGGGCGGGTTCCAGATGCCCACGCGGGGGTCGACGCCGCCGATCTCCACCGCGCCGAGCTGCGGGTGCGTGGCGCTCCGCCAGCGCCGGATGATGCGCCCGGCGTTGTGGGTCTCGTCCCAGCGGGCGAGGGCCAGCAGGTCGTCCCGGGTGAGCTGCGCGTAGTGGTCGACGAAGGGCTTCTTGCGCGCGATGCCCAGCTGCTTGAAGAGGTCCCAGAGCTCGCACACGTACGAGATGGCGCCGCGCTGGTAGTAGCCGAAGTCGGTGAGGTCGCCGTGCAGGGGCTTCTCGGGTTCGTAGAGGAAGTCCTCGAAGCCCGACACCATGGGATAGCCCGTGAGCGCCTCGCCCCACTGCCCCACCTGGCGAAACACCGCGAGGTCTTCGGCGTCCATCTTCGCGTCGGGGCAGTGCCCCGGAGGGCGGATGAACACCCCGCCGAAGGTGTGGAGGTTGAGCCAAGCGAACACCTCCGGGTGCCGGGTGACGTGCTCGACCACCGCGCGGCACTCGGGCTCGCTCGTGGGGTACGCGCCCGCGCCGACCTGCTGCGGCTCCGCGGCCCAGCTCCAGGGGAAATTCCGGTTGAGGTCGGTGTCGTTGTCGGAGAGGAAGTGCGGCGACGGGACGTGCCGTCCGTCGAAGTTCTCGATGAGCCCTTCGGGGTACACCTTGAAGAAGGGCCCCTCGTCGTCGACGGTGCGCGGCACCAGGAGGCCCGGGAAATCCGGCGCGTCGACGTACTCTCCCCCCGGGTCGCGCACCCGCATGAGCTGCGCGAGGCCGTCGCCGTCGACGTCCCCCGCCACCCAGCGGGCGTGCTGCCGGTTGGGGCGGCGATCGCGGGGGTTGGAGCGCACGTAGCGCCCGTCCGTGAGCACGGCCTCGGCGCCGTCCGGCGACATCCGCGGCATCACGTGGAAGAGCACCTCCTTCAGGCGCGCGCACACCGGCGCCGACAGCCGGTGGATGGCGCCCTCGAGGTGCAGCCGGATGACGTCCTCGGCGATGGCGAGGGCCACGCTCGACCCGCACACCTCCGAGGCGTGCATGTTGCCGTCGACCCACACCGTCGGGCGCACCCGCTCGGGCTCCGGGCCGATGACCAGCACCCAGAGGTGCCGGCCGTCGAGCGAGCGGCCGATGGAGCGCAGCGACACCAGCGCCGGGAAGGCCTCGGCCCAGGCGTGGAGCTGGGCCTCGAGCTCGGCCTGCTTCAGATAGCGGCTGCGAAACCCGCGGGAGACGCCCTCGAGGCGCGCGACCTGATCGGTGGACGTGTGCATGGGCGACCTCGGCTGCGGGGCTGTCAGGGGTACCAGGTGGTCAACCCGAGGAGCAGCGTATCCTGCCTGCGGGCGTTGGAGATGTACGCCCCGTCCATGGACTGCGTCACGCTCCCGCGGTGAAACACCGCGCCGTCGGACTCGTCGTGGCGGTACTCCAGGCGCATCGAGATGTTGGGGTGCGGCCGCGCGTCGAGGGTCACGGTGCCGGAGCCCACCAGCGAGGCGCCCTCGAGCACCATGCCCGCGGCCCCCTCGGGGATGCGCTCGTACACCACGTCGGCGCGCGCGGCGGCGAAGAGCCAGCGCGCGAGGCGCACCCGGGCGTAGAGCGCGAGCCCGGCGAAGTAGTCGTCGCCGAGGCGGGTGCTCTCGTAGGCGCCGAAGAAATTGCTGCTGACGCTCAGGCGGGTGCTGAGGGGCCAGTGCACCCAGGCGTCGAGCACGTGGCGCAGCGCGGGGCCCTCGGCGGCGCCGTCGATGCGCTCGGAGCCGAGGCCGTACTGCACCGACGCGTAGCGCAGCACCTCCAGGTCTTCGTCCTCGTTGTCGCGGCACCCCTCCCCCGTCGGGCGGCCCGCCCAGAACCACGTGAGGATGCCGGTCTTCCCCGGCGTGCGGTCGTCGGTGACCTGGTCCCACCCGTTGAAGACCCCGAGGGTGAGCTCGTGCCGGCAGTTGAGCGGCACCGTCACCCGCGCGCCCGCCACCTGCGAGGGCGAGAGCGCGAAGAGGGTGGACGACGACCAGTTCCAGTTGTCGTGCACCGCGAGGTCTTCGAGGGTGTAGGGCGCCACGTAGAGCCCCGCGTCGATGGTCACGCCGTGCCCGATCGGCGTGCGCCACACCGCGGTGGCCTCCTGCACGATGCGCCAGAGCAGGTCGCTCTCCAGCGTGCGCGCGCTGCCCTCCGGGGTGCCGATGGTCTCCGTGATGATCCCGGTCTGCAGCGCCACGCGGCCGGACACCGGGCCGAGCGCCCAGTCGGCGCTGAGCACCACGTTCTGGAGCGTGAGCAGGTCGTGCCGTCGGTCGTAGTAGCGGAGCTCGTTGAGCCCGCTCGAAGGCCGGTTGAAGTTGTACGAGTAGAACGCCTCGATGTACCCGCCGAAGCTCACCGAGCGCCCGGTGCCCTCCGGGTCGGGCGCCGGGGGCACCGCCTCGGGGGTGTTGGTCGACGGAGGCGTCGGGGTCGACGGCACCACCTGCGCGCACGCGGTGCGAGCCGGGAGCGCGAGCGCGCCGCACAGTCCGAGCATCGCCGCCTTCCAGTGCACTTCCTTCGCGCCCTCTCCAGGCAACGGCACTATCACCCCGCCCGGCGGAGTTGAAACGCTTTCGGACAAGCGCGTTGACAACGCCGGAGCGCATCCCGAAGCATCGCGCCATGAGAGCCCTCCTCGTCTTGCGCTTCGCCTTGATCGGCTGGCTGCTCGCCGCCGCTGCGGGCGCGCAGGTGCGGCAGCCCAACGGTGTGATCGTCCCGCTCCCCGCGGACGGCGCGCCGTCGCTGCAGGAGTACCTCGACCGTCGCATGGAGGTGGGGCTCGACGTGCGCCGCGACGCCGCGGTCACCCCCGAGCGCTTCACCCCCGGCTGCACCATCCGCTTCACCGTGGTGGCCCGCGACTCGGGCTATGAGAACGCCTTCGGCTGGTACAACGTCGTCGCGGGCCGCGCCCCGACCGCGAGCGAGCTCCACGAGCTGGTCGGGCCGAGCGCGCCCGAGGGCTTCACCGCGACGCTCGACTTCCGCTCCAACCCGATGTGGAGCGGCGGCGAGATCGGGTTCTACCTCCGCACCCCGCCGCCGTACGTCTACTACTCCGAGCGCGCCTATCAGCCCGACCGCGAGGTCTCGATGGGCTTCGTGCACCTGCTCATCTACGACTCGCGCGCCACCCCCAACGCCTTCTACTTCGCCTGGGAAGACCTCTTCAACGGCGGCGACAACGACTTCCAGGACCTCCTGATGATCGTCGACAACCTGGTGTGCGCCGGCGGCGGCGC
Source organism: Myxococcales bacterium (assembly GCA_030652255.1). Lineage (GTDB taxonomy): Bacteria > Myxococcota_A > Polyangia > Polyangiales > SCUS01. The sequence goes on from JAUSAZ010000089.1 coordinate 105,801, forward strand.
GCCCTGCGACACCGGCGAGCGGGGGGTGTGCGCGCGGGGCGTGCGCCAGTGCCGCAGCGGCATGCTGGCGTGCGTGCGCGACACCGGCCCCTCGGCGGAGCGCTGCGACGGGCTCGACAACGACTGCGACGGGATGGTGGACAACGGCGACGGGCTCTGCGGTGCGCGCCAGGTGTGCGACCGCGGCGTGTGCCTCGATCGCTGCACCCAGGAGCTGGGCTGCGGCCCGGGCTTCGTGTGCTCCGACCGCGGCACCTGCGTGGAGGACGCCTGCGCCGCCGTCACCTGCCCGGAGGGCCGGGTGTGTCGCATGGGCGTGTGCCGCGAGCCCTGCGAGGGCGTCACCTGCCCGACGAACCAGGTGTGCCGGGTGGGCCGCTGCGTCGACCCCTGCGCGGGCCTCACCTGCGACGGCGACCAGGTGTGCGTCGCGGGGGTGTGCGAGACGCGCTGTCCCTGCCGTCGCTGTGGCGCGGGCGAGTCGTGCTTCACCGACGGCCGCTGCCGCCCGATGGCGTGCGCGACGGTGACCTGCCCGGCGGGGTTCTATTGCGAGGCGGGCGCCTGCCGCGACGCCTGCGCGGGCGCGGTGTGCCCCAACGGCGGGGCCTGCATGACCGGCGAGTGCCGTGAGCCCGTGGTGATGGACGCGGGCGTGCGCCCGGACGCAGGGCTGCCGCCGCGCGACGCCGGGACGCCGATGCTCGACGTGGGCGTGACCCTCGACGCCGGGCGCGACGCGGGGCCCCGGGACGTCCCGCGCGACCTCGGCGGCGCGGACGTCGAGCTGCTGGTCGACGACCCGGGCGCCAACTGCGTGTGCAGCGCGCCAGGAGCGCGGCGCAGCGGGAGCGCCCGGGGGTGGGGCCCCGGGCTGGCGGCGGTGCTGCTGATGGGCGTCGCGCGGCGGCGGCGCCGGGCGGGTCAGCCCGGATCGCGGTGACGGTGGTGCCCGTGGCGACGATGGTGCCCGTGGCGACGGTGGTGACGGTGCGGCGCGGCGGGAGCGCATACCCGATCGGGTAAGCCGGGCGCGGGCGCGGTGACCGCGGGCGCGGGGAGCACCTCGACCACCACCTCGTGGGGAGAGACCACCGCGAGGCGCGCGTCGAGGCCGTCGGCGCGGGACACGTTGGCCTCCGCCGCCGAGGCGGTCTGCTCGACGATGACCCCGGCGCCCACCATCGCCCCGAGGAGCATCAGGGTCACCGCGACGGCGCTGGAGAGCTGCGCGAAGGCGCCGCGCCACCGCGAGGCGCCCGGGTCGACGAGCTCCCGGAGGTGCTCGTTCTCGGCGCGGAGAAGGTCGTTTTCGTGCCGGAGGGTGGCGGCGAGGGCGAGGGCGGCGGCGCGATCATCGCAGTAGGCGCGCATGGGGTGCCGATCGTACACCGCGGGCCACCGTGGAAGTCCAGCGCGGGGAGGCCGCGGCGTCAGCCGGGCAGCAGCAGCCCGAGGGTGGTGAGGACGGAGTGCAGCAGGAGCGCGCCGGCGGTGGCGCCGAGGACGGGGTTGAGGGGGCGGCCCTCGAGCGTGGCGACCTTGCGCGCGAGCGCGACGCCCAGCGGCAGCGTGAGGAGCGGGAGCAGCATCCAGGGCGCGCGGCGGGAGAGCGCCAGGGCGAGCGGGACGGCGAGCGCGACGGCCCAGCAGGCGACGTACTCCGCGACCCCGAAGCGGCGGCCGAAGCGGACGACGAGGGTGCGCTTGCCCGCGCGCACGTCGGTGCGGTGGTCGCGGACGTTGTTGACCACGAGCACGGCGGTGGCCAGGGCGCCCACCGGCGCCGCCAGGGCGAGGGCCAGCGGGGGGACCGTTCCGAGCGCGACGAAGGCCGTGCCGCCGACCGCGACGAGCCCGAAGAACACGAAGACGAACACGTCGCCGAGGCCGTTGTACCCGAGCGGGTACGGGCCGCCGGTGTACGCGACCCCGGAGGCGATCGAGGCGACGCCGATCGCTACGATGGCCCAGCCCGCGACGGCCGTGAGGTACACGCCCGCGAGGGTGGCGAGCGCGAAGGAGGCGACCATGCCCGCGCGCACCTGCGAGGGGCTGAGCAGCCCGGCCTGGGTGACCCGCGTGGGGCCGAGGCGCTCGGCCGTGTCGGCGCCCTTCTCGAAGTCGAAGACGTCGTTGGCGAGGTTGGTCCCGATCTGGATGAACATCGCGCCGAGCAGGGCCGCGGCCACGGCGCCCCAGCGGTAGGCCCCGCCCCCGGAGGCGCGCCAGGCCGCGGCGGCGCCGACCATCACGGGCGAGAGCGCGGCCGTGAGGGTCGCGGGGCGCGTGGCGAGCAGCCACACGCGTGGCAGCGACGGGGCGGGCGGGGCGTCCATCGGCTCAGGCCGCGGGGTCGCGCACGCCCACGTAGAGGTGCACCACGCCGAAGGTCATGGGCTCGGCGCGCTCGACCCGCAGGCCGCTCGCGCGCATCACCTCCGCGAACTCCGCGGCCGGGGGAAAGGCCGCGATGGAGCGCTGGAGGTAGCGGTACTCCCACGCGCCCGAGAGCAGCGCGCCCAGGGTCGGCACCACGTGGTGGATGTGCACCCGCGCCATCATGCCGAGCAGCCCCCGCCGGGGCTCGCTCAGCTCCAGGATCGCCACGCGCCCGCCCGGCTTGAGCGCCCGCGCCATCTCGCGCAGCGCCTTCGGCCGGTCGACCACGTTGCGGATGCCGAAGGCCATGCTGATGCCGTCGACGCTCGCGTCGTCGGCCTCGAGCTGCTCGGCGTCCCCGCGACGGAGCGTCACCCGGTCGCCCAGCCCCGCCGCGGCGACCTTCCGATCGCCCTCGGCGAGCATGCCCGCGGAGGGGTCGACGCCCACCACGGTCACCTCCGGGTGGCGGCGCGCGATCATCATCGCGAGGTCGCCGGTGCCCGTCGCGAGGTCGAGCACCCTCGCCCCCGGCTTCAGCGCGAGCGCGTCGACGGTGCGTCGCCGCCAGCGCTGGTCGATGCCGAGCGAGATGATCCGGTTCATGAGGTCGTAGCGGGAGGCGATGCGGTCGAACATCTCGCCGCTGCCGCCCCGCGGATCGACCGCCAGCGTCTTCACTTCGCCCACGTGCCGCCCTCCGTCTCCGCGCCCTCGACCGCCTTCCGGTGGTGCAGGCGCATGTGCCCCTGTTGGATCCCCTCGCCCGCCAGCGCCCGCAGCGCCGCCAGGTTGGACGCGAGCCCGACGCTGGCCAGCACCACCGCAAGCTGCTTCGCGTCCGCCACCCGCACCAGCTCGAAGGCCGCCCGCACGCCCGCGTGGGCCCGGGTCGACCCCCCGACGGTGCCCACCGCCAGCGGCAGCTCGGCCTCGCCGCGAAGCCCCCCCGGCGTGCGCTTCCAGCTGCTGAGCGGGCGATACCCGCCGCCGGTGGCCGCCCACGCGTGCGCGCCGGCCTCGATGGAGCGCCAGTCCTGACCGAGCGCCACCGCGGCGGCGTCGAGCCCGTTCATGAAGCCCTTGTTGTGGGTGCACGCGCGGTACGGGTCGAGCGCCGCGAAGCGGCTCGCCCGCGCGATGCCGTCGGCCACCGCGGCGCCGCCCACCGCGGCCTCGGTGACGTCGCAGCGCACGCTCACCCGCCGCCGCGACGGGAGGTTGCTCAGGATGCGCAGCCCGATGATGCCGCCGATGAGCTCGTGCAGGGCGGGCGCCACCGCCTCGGCCACGGTGTCGACCATGTTGGCCCCCATCGCGTCGCCCACGTCGACGTAGACGTGCACCACCACCACCCCTTCGGCCGCGTCGAGCACCCGCACGTCGAGGTCGCGGCACCCGTAGCCCCGCTCGACCATGCGCGGGATCGACTCGTCGCCCACCTTCAGGATGGCGTCGCGGTGGGCCATCACCCGGGCGGCGGCGCCCTCCGGGTCGGGCGCGCCGTCGAACTGCACCTGGCCCGTCATGATGGCCGCCGTCGCGTGGCCATGGAAGCCGCCGGACTCGCGCACCATGCGCGCCGCGTTGGACGCCGCGGCGACCACCGAGGCCTCCTCGACGGCCATGGGCACCACGTGGTCGACGCCGTTGACGAGGAAGTTGAGCGCCACGCCGAGGGGCAGCCCGTGCACGCCGATGACGTTCTCGCTCATGCGGTCGGCGGCCTCGAGCGAGAGCCCGCCGCCGCGGTCGGCGAAGAAGCCCCGCAGCGCGCCGCCGACGCCCGCGTGCTCGCCCAGCGCGTCGAGGCGCTCGTCGACGGTGCCCCGGTAGAACCCGCTGATCCTGCTGGTGTACGCGGTCATCGCTACGCCTCCGCCGCGCCCGCGTGGAGGGCGGCCATCACCGCGACGAACTCCTCCGGCAGCAGCGCCTGCGGCCCGTCGGAGAGCGCCCGCCCGGGGTCGTCGTGGGTCTCCAGCATCACGCCCGCCGCGCCCGCGGCGAGGCCCGCGCGCGCCAGCGGCAGCACCAGGTCGCGCCGCCCCGTGGCGTGCGACGGGTCGACCACCACCGGCAGGCGGTGCACGTGGGCCAGCAGCGCGACGGCCCCGAGGTCGAGCAGGTTGCGGGTCGCGTGGTCGAAGCCCCGGATGCCCCGCTCGCAGTAGATCACCCCGGCGGCGCCGTGCTCGAGGAGGTACTCCCCCGCGAGGAGCCACTCCTCGACGGTGGCGCTCATCGCGCGCTTGAGCATCGCCGGCCGGCCGGTGCGCCCGATGGCCTTGAGCAGCGCGAAGTTCTGCATGTTGCGCGAGCCCACCTGGACGAGGTCGGCGTACTCGGCCACGAGGGAGACGTCGGCCTCGCCGAGCGCCTCGGTCACCACCCGCAGGCCGTTGACCTCCGCCGCGCGGCGCATCCAGCGCAGCGCCACCTCGCCGTGCCCCTGGAAGGCGTACGGCGACGAGCGCGGCTTGAAGGCGCCGCCCCGCAGGAGCCGCGCGCCGGACGCCGCCACGCGCGCCGCGACGGCGTCGATCTGCGCCTCGGACTCCACCGCGCAGGGCCCGGCCATGAAGACCTTCGCCGCGCCGCCGACCTCCACGCCGCGCACGTTCACCGTGGGGGGCGAGGCGTCGACCCGCGGGTGCGCGGAGGCGGGCGCCACCACCGACGCCACGCCGGGGATGCGCAGGAGGGCCGAGGCCTCGACCGCCGACGAGGCCGACGAGACCGAGAAGTGGCTGACCCGGCGGTCGCCGTCGTGGAGGGCCGTGACCCAGAGTCCCGCCGCGACGAGCGCGCGCTTGACCTGGTCGGTGTCTGCGTCGGGTGCGAGCTGGATGATCATCGTGGAGCTCCCATCTACTTCCTACGGTCCACGAGGGCGGCGGCGACGTCGGCGAGCGCGTCGCGGGCGCGGCCCGCGGGGACGGCCTCGAGGCAGCCGAGGGCCTCGTCGGAGAGCGAGCGGGCGAGGGCCCGCGCGTCGGCGACGGCGCCCGTCTCCCGAAGCGCGGCGGTGACCCGGGCGGCGATGGCGTCGTCGACCGCCACGCTCGCGTCGCCCACCACCCCGCGCAGCCACTGACCGAAGGTCGGGTCGCGCTCGACCGCCAGCAACAGCGGGAAGGTGATCTTCCCCTCGCGCAGGTCGCCGAAGAGGGACTTGCCCACGAGCGCCGCATCGCCCGCGACATCGAGCACGTCGTCCATCACCTGGAACGCCACGCCCACGTGCCGACCGTAGCGCTCCAGGGCCTCCGCGGCCCGCGCGTCGAGCCCGCCCGCCCGCGCGCCCGCCGCCATCGCCCAGCGGAAGAGCGACGCGGTCTTGCCCTCGACCACCTCGAAGTACGAGGCGCGCGCCGGCACCGTGCCGCGGAGCGCGAGCTGCAACGCCTCGGCCCCGAGCATCTGGTCGAGGGTGTCGAGGGCGCGGTCGAGCAGGTCGTGGTGGCCCGTCGAGCGGATGCGCCGCAGCGCCTCGACCAGCAGCCAGTCGCCCGCGTACACCGACGCGATGTTGCCGTAGACCACCCGCGAGGTGGGCGCCCCGCGGCGGCGGTCGCCGAGGTCGACCACGTCGTCGTGCAGGAGCGTGGCGCTGTGCACCAGCTCGGCGGCCACGGCGAGGTCGCGGGCGGTGCGGTCGAAGCCGCTCCCGGCCCGGGCCGCGAGGGCCACGCAGAGCGGGCGCAGGCGCTTGCCGCCGAGGTCGAGCAGGTGCCGCGCGGCGCCGTGCATCGGGGTGGCCCCGGGCTCCAGCGTGGCGAGGGCGGCGTCGACGTCGACGAGGTCGGCGGCGATCCAGAGGCGGAGCTCGGCCAGGCGGGAGGTGAGCCCGTCCTCGACGTGAGCGGCGGTGACCTCCTCGACGCGGCGTAGCGTGCCCGTGGCGGGCTTCGTGCTGAGCACGGTGTTCATCCCTTCCTACCCTTCCCCGCCGCGGCGGCGGTCACCTGGCGACCGAGCGCCAGGAGGTTTCCGAAATCGCCGAAGTCCGCCCGGCGCGACGCCAGGAAGGACTCGATCACCGTCTCGGCCATCGTCGCGAAGCTCATGAGCCGCCCGAGGCGCTCGCGCCGCGCCCGCGACGCCGCGCCGCTGCCGGTGCGCTTGAGCGCCGCCTGCGCCCGGGCCAGCCGCTCGCGCACGCTCACCGCCAGGAAGCGCTCGCGCTCGTGCACGACCTTCGAGATCATCTTCCAGAAGTCCGTCTCGGCCTCGAAGAAGTCGCGACGCTCGCCCGGGATCCAGACCTTGCGCACGACCCCCCAGCGCTGGAGCTCCGTGAGCGTCATGCTCACCGCCCCGGCGGACATCTGGAGCCGCTCGCCCAGCTCCGCCGCCGGGAGCGCGTCGCCGTGGAGGTACAGCACCGTCCACGTGCGCCCGAGCGCCCGGCGGAATCCCCAGTGCTCGATCACGTCTCCGATCGCGTCGGCGGCCAGCAGCTCCGCCTCGTGCTCTGTCGTCGGCTCCATTCAGCGCCTCTGAACTTTCAATAACTTCTGAAGGTTCAGATAGGCGACGGCGCCCCGCGGGTCAAGGGCCGAGGCGGCGGCGCCCAAGGAGCAGCGCCCCGAGCGCGGCGGCGAGCGCGGCGGCGGACACCCAAGCCCCGGCGATGAGCCCGCGGGGCCGGTAGCGCATCTCCACCCGCGACCTCCCCGCCGGGATGCGCACCGCGCGCAGGGCGAGGTTGGCCGGATGGATCTCCGCCGGGCGCCCGTCGACGGTCGCGCTCCACCCCGGGAAGACCCCGTCGGTGAGCACCGCCCAGGCCGGGCCCGCGGCCTCGCAGCGCAGCGCGACGTGCTCCGGTCGATCGACGAGCACCGCGCAGGCGCCCGCGGCCTCTACGGGCGCGGCGCCCTCGATCACGGCGTCGCGGGCGGCGAGGAAGTCCGGTCGCTGGAGCGCGGCCTCGGTGTCCGCCTGCGAGGCCGACGGCAGCACCCTCGCGGGCACGTAGGCCCGCGGGACGACCCCCGGGATCGCGACCAGCGCGGCGCCCCAGGCGGGGTACCGGACAAGGACCTGGAGGCCGTGCCCGGGCGGGAGCTGCTCGTCGAGGAGCAGGGCGTAGCGGGTCGCGGTGATCTGCAACAGCCGGATGGGGCGCGCGCGCAGCACGGCCGGGTAGCGGCCCTCACGCGGCACGACGAAGGCGTCGTAGGGATCGAGCTGCGCGACCCCCGCCGGGAGCCCGAGGTTGGGGCGCAGCGCGAGGGCCTGGCTGAGCGCGCGATCGGCGCCGGGCTGTTCGACGTGGAGGAGCGCGGAGCGGTAGAGGCGCGTGGGCGCGGGGTGGGCCCGGTCGACGCGCCGGAGGTCGGGGGCGAGGCCCGCGCGCAGGTCGTGGATGTCCGAGCGCGTCCAGCGGACCATGGCCGAGTCGGCGATGGTGACGTCGGCGATGGCCAGCACCGCGAGGGCGACCCGGAGCGTCGCCGGCGTCCACGAGCGCTGCCGGGCGAGGACGAAGAGCAGCGCGTAGGCCAGGGCGAGCACGGCGGCGCGGAGGGCGGCGCTCGCCACCGCGGCCCCGGCGACGGCGGGCGTCACGCGCCCGAGGCGGCCGACCAGCGCGACGGCGATCGCCGGGCCGTACAGGTGGCCGAGGAGCGCCGCGACGCTCAGCGGGACGAGCGCGACGAGGGCGACGCGCAGCGCCCGCGCGGGGTGCTCGGCGACGACCGCGATGCCGCGCGCCCCGAGGAAGCACGCGCCGAAGGACGCGAGGAGGGCGTACTTCTCGGAGTGACGGAAGAGGCGGGCGCCCGGGAAGTAGTGGAAGAACGGCTCCCAGAGGGGCGTGCGCCGCCCGAGGGCGATCCAGAGCGAGAGGGCGACCAGGGCGACGACGGCGGTGTCGATGGGGCGGCGGTGGGGGCGACGCAGCGCGGCGGCGGCGAGCAGGGGCACCGCGAGCCCGAGGTACAGCCCCGGCAGGATGGGCTCGTAGGGCTCGCCGGTGCCCTCGTCGTAGAGCGCGTGGACGAACCACTCCGGGGTGTGGGGCGCGCCGAAGATCCCGGGCCAGACGAGCTCGAGGAGGCGGAGCGGGTGGAGCGCGAAGTGGTTGGCCTCGGTCGCAGCGATGCCCGCGCCGCGGACGTAGGCGTTGACCCCCATCGCGGGGAGGAGCTGCACCGCGCCGAGCGCGCCGGCGAGGGCGGCCGCCGCGGCGAGGGTGGCGACCGCGGGCAGGCGTCGACCGGGCTGCGATGAGAGCGCGACGGCGAGGCCCGCGAGGCCGCCGAAATAGACCGCCATGGGGTCGCCCGCAAAGAGCGACCAGGCGAGCAGCAGAGCACCGGTCGCCGCGGCGGAGGCGCGGGCGGCGAGGGTCTCGGCCGCGATGGCGCGGGTGAGGGCCGACAGGAACCACGGGACGAAGGCGAAGCCCCAGGCGTAGGTGCCGTTGCAGGTGAGCAGGCTCACGTAGGGGCAGGAGAACGCGAAGAGGGCCCCGCCGAAGGTGGCGATCGGGTCGTCGAACCGGAGGGCCCGGAGCCAGTGGCGCAGGCCCAGCGCCACGATGGGGAGATGGACGAGGGAGAAGAGGTCGACCCCCAGCGGAAGGGGCAGGAGGGTGAGCAGGTTGAGCGGGTCGAGCGCCCCGGGCTGAATCATCGCGAGCACCGGGCGGCCGAGGCCCAGCTGCGGGTTCCAGAGGGCGAGGTCGCCCTCGAGGAGGCGCTGGCGGACGTAGATCTTCAGCGGGTACGAGTACGTGAGGAGGTCGCCCGCGAAGAGGGTCTGCCCGAGCCACAGGGGCGCCGCGAGGACGAGGAGCGGGCCCAGCAGGAGGGCCGCGCCGAGGGTCAGGCGCCGAGCCAGGTTGGTCATACGAGCACCGGGATGATTCCACGATCGCCCCCGGCGGTGGGGGGCCTCCTCGCGGGGCGCCGACTTCTCGACGGACTTCGGGGGCTGTTCAAGGGCGCACCGCGGGTGCAACGTTGACGGATGCGCCCCAATCCGAACCCCACGGTCATCCTCCGCCACTGCGACGCGTACGACCCGGAGCGCATCCGCGGCATCGTGCGCGAGGGCCTCGACACCCTCGGTCTCCGGCCGCGCGGCCGCACCCTGGTGAAGCCCAACATCGTGTCGGCGGGCGAGCTCTTCAAGAACGCCTACACCCGCCCGGAGTTCGTCGAAGGGGTGCTGCGGGCGCTACAGGATCGCGACCGCGGCGCGATGACCGAGCTGGCCGTGGGCGAGCGCTGCGGCATCACCATCCCCACGCGCCGGGCCTTCGAGGGGGCGGGCTACAACCCGATGCTCAAGCGCGTCGGGGTGAAGCGCTACTGCTTCGAGGAGGAGCCGCAGGTGGAGGTCGCGTACACCCACGCCGGGCGGCTGCGCGACTACGTGTTCACCCCGGAGCCCGTCGCCAGGGCCGACTTCTTCGTCAACTGCCCGAAGTTCAAGGCCCACCCGTGGACCACCGTGACCTTCTCGATGAAGAACTACATCGGGATCCAGGACGACCGGCACCGGCTCATCGACCACGACCACCGGCTCAACGAGAAGATCGCCGACCTCCAGTACATCATCCAGCCGGAGTTCATCGCCATCGACGCGATCACCGCGGGCGAAGGCCGGATGCTCACGCCCGTCCCCTTCCCCCTCAACCTCGTGATCATGGGTGACAACCAGCTCGCCTTCGACGCGGTGTGCTGCCACCTCATCGGCGTCGACCCGCTCTCCGTCGACCACCTCCGCCTCGCCTACGAGCGCGGCTTCGGCCCGGTCGACCTCGCGAGCATCCGCATCGAGGGCGACGTCTCCTTCGAGGAGGCCCGCGCCCGCGCGAAGGGCTTCAAGGTCGGGCTCATCCGCGTGGAGAAGTACTTCGAGGGCTCGCACGTCACGGCCTACGCGGGTCCGCCCCCGGAGGGCGAGAAGACCGACTACTGCTGGGGGGGATGCCCCGGCGCCATCGAGGAGGCCATCGAGGTCATCCGGCTCTTCGACGCCGAGGCCGACACGAAGATGCCGCGCATCCACGTGGTGTTCGGCGCCTACGAGGGGCCCATCGACGCGGCGCCCGGCGAGAAGGTGATCTTCATCGGCGACTGCGCCCGCTGGGAGGGCACCATCCAGGACCAGGTGGTGCAGCTGCGCTCGCTCTACAAGGACCGGGCGACGAAGGACCCCCACGAGGCGAAGCACGACGACGTCTTCGTGAAGATGGCCTCGGTGCTCGCGAAGCTCCGCCGCCACAAGGACGACGCGTTCATCCGACTGGAAGGGTGTCCGGTCAGTGTCGCCGAGCAGGTGCTCTTCCTGGTCTTCCTCAGCGGCTCGAAGAACCCCTTCCTCGACCCCGTGGAGTCCGTCGCCTTCAACAAGGCCTACCTCCAATGGCGCTCGGTCACCACGCTGCGCCGCCTTCAGGGCATCCCCTATCAGAAGCCCGGCGCCGCCGACCGCGGCGAGGCGCGGCCCTCCGTCGAAGCCCCACCCTCCGCCGACGCGGAGTAGGGCGGGACCGCCGACCGCCTCCAGTCTTCCCGACGCAGCCTCCAGCAGCCTGAAGTCGCCCGCGGGCTGCCTTGACCGCGATGCCGCAGGCATGGGACATCGCGGCCCTAGCAGGTCGCGGTGGGTGCCGCGACGCGATGTACACCACGAGGTAGCGATGCGGTCTTCAAGTTCCCTGGTACTCCTTCTCGCCACGCTGGGCAGCGGCCTTGCGGCGTGTTCCGACCCCGCGGTCAACACCGGCCCGGTCGACGCCGGCAACACCGTCGACACCGGCAGCCCCGTCGACACCGGCAACCCCGCCGACACCGGCACGCCCACCGACCGCGGCAACGGCTCCGACACCGGCACCAACATGGACTCCGGCCAGGCCACCGACAGCGGCCCCGCCAACGACACCGGCCCGGTCGGTGACACCGGGCCGCGCGCCGACACCGGCCCCGCCGATGCGGGCCCTCCCTATGACCCCTGCGCCATGGCCTCGGTCGTCGACCTCAACGCGATGGGCACCACCGCGGGCAGCGTCACCCGCATCACCCGCAACAACAACAACGTCGGCGCGATGGCTCCGCTGGTCGGCCCGTGCGGCCGCCCCGGACACGAGGTGGTGTTCCGCTACGTCCCGCGCACCAGCGCCCGGCTGCGCATCAGCACCGACAACATGGGCACCGACATGATGCTCGACACGGTCGTCTGGGCGCAGCCGATGTGCGCGCCGGCGGTCGGCGACGCGGGCGTCTCGGCCCTCGGCTGCAGCGACGACAACGGGACCGCCCCCCGCACGCGCGCCTCGGCGTTCACCACGGCGGCGCCCGCCGCGATGGGCACGCCGATCTTCATCGTCGTCGCCGGGTACACCCCGCCCGCCGGGACGGGCTTCGTGCCGCAGGGCAACTTCGAGCTCTCGGTGACCGAGATCTCCACCGTCGCCGCCGGCGGCATGTGTGACACCACCGGGCAGACCAACGTCTGCGCCACCGGGTCGATCTGCGTCGGCGCCGCGGGCGCGATGATGGGCACCTGCACCGCCGACGGCGCCCTCAACGGCGCCTGCCGCGCCATGGGCATGGCCTGCGACGGCGCCCTCGTCTGCAGCGGCTCGGCCACCTCGACCTCCTCGCGCTGCCGCACGGCCGTCGCGGCCGGCGCCGCGTGCGACCCCCTGCGCGTCATGAACGTCTGTGCCACCGGCTCCAACTGCGTGACCCGCAACGGCGCCTCCACCTGCATCGCCACGGGCACCGCTGGCGGCTCGTGCCGCGCGACCGAGCCGCGCTGCGACGGGATGCTCTCCTGCTCCTCGGCGGGCGTCTGCCGCACCATCGTCGCCGTCGACGGCGCCTGCGAGACCGCCAACACCACCACCGTCTGCGCCGCGGGCGGCACCTGCGTCGCCACGACCGCGGGCGCCGCGATGGGCACCTGCCGCGCCGCCGGCTCCGCCCCGGGCACCGCCTGCCGCGCGACCGAGCCGCGCTGCGACGGGATGCTCTCCTGCTCCGCGTCCAGCGTCTGCCGCACGGTCGTCGCCGTGGGCGGCGCCTGCGAGTCCAGCAACTCCTCCACGGTCTGCGCCACGGGCGGCACCTGCGTCGCCGCGACGCCGGGCGCCGCCATGGGCACCTGCCGCGCCGCTGGCACCGCCGCGGGCACCGCCTGCCGCGACGCCGCTCCGCGCTGCGACACCGGCCTCGACTGCAGCACCATGACGGGCAGCGGCGTGTGCCGCCGTACGATCGCCTCGGGCGCGGCCTGCGTCCCGGCCTCGACCACCGAGCTGTGCGCGATGGGCACCGCGTGTCGCCCCACCTCGGCGATCGCCGGCACCTGCACGATGGGCACCCCCGAGACGGAGCCCAACAACACCCCGATGATGGCGCAGGCCGCGATGACCGTGAGCGCGGTCTACTCGGGCATGGCGTCCAGCACGGACACCGACTGCTTCCGCGTGACCGTCCCGATGGGTGGCGGCATCTACGCGGAGAGCAACCTCCCGGCGACCCCGACCTGCCCGTCCGGCGGCCCCGACCCGGTCATCACCGTCTACAACCCCGCGGGGACGGAGATCGACAGCGTGGATGACGGTCGCGGCCTCTGCGGTACGCTCACCCCGGCGGGTTCGGCGGACGTCCGCAACCTCCCGGCCGGCACGTACACGGTCTGCATCGAGGGCTTCAACACGATGGTGGCGAACTACCTCCTCACCGTCGGCGTGATTCCCCCGACCTGATCGCCCCACCCGTACGCGCTCCGCGGGCCCCTTGGGTGGCCTCGCGGAGCGTCCCCCCGTCCGCTCCCCCCTCTACATTCCCTTCAAGGCAGCGTGCGCAGCCGGTCCAGCATCTGGATCGCCGTGAGGTTGCGCACGTTGTAGCCGTACTGGAGCCCCGCCGAGGTGAAGTACGCCGGCTCGGTGCTGCCGCCGGTCACGTACACCGATGGGTGGATGCGATCGGTCGAGACGCCGTGGGACGGCAGCGCCTGGAGCGCCGCCCAGTAGTCGAGGAGCGGCAGGTGCCGGGCCGCCGTGACCGCGCGGATGGTGTCGTTGAAGCGCAGCACGGCCGCGGCGGGCCCAGCGCCGTCGTTGCGGTCGGGGATGGTGCTGAGGACGGCCACGGTCCCGCCGGCCTCGGCGATGTCGACGATGGTGTCGAGGTTGACCCGGAAGCGCTCGAGGGTGCTCCGGTCGATGTCGTTGGTGCCGTACATCACGATCGCCCACGCGGGGCGGAGCGCGGCGAGCTCGCGGCGGAGGGGCGAGCTGGTGCCGCCGGCGAGGGCGTCGTCGGCGGTCCACCCCGCCGTGGCGCACACGCTCGCGCGGTTGAAGGAGTTGCGGGCCTGGCCGTCCTGCGAGGGCAGCGCCGTCGAGCGGAACACCTGGATCGCGGGCGACAGCGCGGAGTACGCCCCGACGGACCCCCAGCCGAAGCCCACGTCGCTGAGGAAGCTCCCCGACTCGGTGATCGAGTCGCCGATCTTGGCGAACACCGACAGCCGGTTGCCCATCGCCGCGCCGCGCGCCCGCACCTCGCGGACGTGGGCCACCGTCGCGGCGTCCCACGCGGGCAACGCAGGGCCCTCGCCGGGGAGCGGGCCGACGTCTGCGGGCGACCCCACGTCGGGCACCCCGACGTCGATCGGCCCGGTGTCGCGCACGCCGGTGTCGCGCACGCCCGTGTCGCGCACGCCCGTGTCGAAGGCGCCGGCGTCGAAGTCGGGGAAGCCCTCGTCCTCGGGGAAGCCCCGGTCGGTCGGGGCGCCGCGGTCGGGGAAGGTCGGCGGCGGGCCGGCGTCCTCCTTGATCACCTCGCCCGCGTCCTCCTCGGGCAGCATGTCGAAGGGCGTGCTGTCGTCGCCACACGCGCTCAGGAGAACCGCCACGGACACCGGGAGCCACCGTCGATTGGACCGCATCATACGCACCTCGTTGAGTCCGCTGGCGGCTCGCACGGAACCCGCCAGCCCGTCAAGGTCACCGGGCGCCGCAGGTCACCACCGGGGGGTGCGCAGGGGGCCGAGCGCGAGCTGCCCGCTGCGGTCGCTCCCCCAGCAGCGCAGCGTGCCGTCCATCAGCCGCGCGCACGTATGGAACGACCCCGCGCTGATCTCCACCGCGCCCGCGAGGCCGCGCACCGCGACGGGCGAGCGCCGCGTGATGAGCTGCGTGTCGTCGCCGCACTGGCCGTAGTCGTTGTTGCCCCAGCAGCGCACCGTGCCGTCGGTGAGCCGCGCGCAGGTGTGGAAGTCCCCCGCCGCCAGCTGCGCCACGCCGCCGAGCCCGGGCACCGTCGTGGCGTTGGGGCGCGGCGTGACCGCGGTGCCGTCGCCCACCTGCCCGGCGCTGTTGGCGCCCCAGCAGGCCACCGTGCCGTCGCCGCGGCGCGCGCAGGCGTGGCGGTGACCGCCGACGATCGCCGCCACGTCGCTCAACCCCGCCACGGCGGTGGCCACCGAGCGCGAGACCAGCGTGCCGTCGCCGAGCTGTCCCTCCTCGTTGGCGCCCCAGCAGCGCGCGAGCCCGCCGGTGGTGTGCGCGCACGAGAAGAACAGCCCCACCCCGAGGCCCGCCGCGCCGCTCAGGCCCATCACCGGGCTGCCCGCGCGCGGGTGCCCGGAGCTGTCCGCGTAGCCGAGCCCGAGCCGCCCGCTGTTGTTGCTCCCCCAGCAGCGCACCAGGCCCGCCGAGAGGGCGCACGCGTAGGTCTGCCCGAGCCCGAGGTCGGTCACGCCCGTGAGCCCGAGGGCGACCGTCGGGGTGGCGCGCGTCCCGCCGGTGGTGCCGTCGCCGATCTGCCCGTCGCTGTTGTAGCCCCAGCAGCGCACCGTGCCGTCGGTCATCCGCGCGCAGGTGTTGAAGCTCCCGGCCGCGAGGGCCGCCGCGCCGCCGAGCCCGACCACCGCCGCGGGCACGTGCCGCGACCGGGCCGTGACCCCGTCGCCGAGCTCGCCCGTGTTGCCCATGCCCCAGCACTGCGCGGTGCCGTCGGCGAAGCGCGCGCAGGTGTGCTCGCCCCCGACCGCGACCTGCACCGCCCCGGCCCGCACGCCCAGCGGCGCCACCGGCGTACGGTGCACGGAGTTGCCCGCGTCGTCGCCGAGCTCCCCCCAGGCCTCGCCGCCCCAGCAGCGCACGCTCTGGTCCGCGAGGCGCGCGCAGGCGTGGTCGCCGCGGGCCGTCAGCTCGGCCACCTCGCGGAGATCGGGCACCGCCGTCGGGGTCATCTGCGCGCCGCCGAGGGTGCCGTCGCCCATCTGCCCGAGGGCGTTGGTCCCCCAGCACAGCACCGCGCCGTCGGTGCGCCGCGCGCACGCGAAGGACGCCCCCGCCGAGAGGCTCGCCACGCGATCGAGCCCGGCCACCACCACGGGCGTGTCGCGGCGCACGCCCGTGCCGTCGCCCAGGTCGTAGGCGCTGTTGTCGCCCCAGCAGCGGGCCGTGCCGTCGCCGAGCCACGCGCAGGAGAAGAAGCTCCCGAGGGCGACGCCCACGGCGCCCGTGAGGCCCGGCACGAGCGTCGGCGAGAGGGCCCGCGGCACGCCCGCCCCCGCGGCGCTCTGGCCCTGGAAGTTCGACCCCCAGCAGCGCACGGTCCCGTCCGATCGCAGCGCGCAGACGTGCGCGACGCCCGCGGAGAGCCCCACCACGCCGGTGAGCCCCGGCACCACCGTCGGCGTCGGCGTCGTCCCGCTCAGGGCGCCGATGCCCAGCTGCCCGTTGCCGTTGCTGCCCCAGCAGCGCACGGTGCCGTCGCCGAGGCGCGCGCAGGTGGAGCTGTCGGTGAGCGCGAGGCCCGCCACGTTGCCGAGCCCCGGCACCGCGCGTGGGGTGGTCACCGCGTCGCCCGCGACCCCGATGCCGATCTGCCCGCTGCCGTTGCGCCCCCAGCACTGCACCGTGGCGTCCGCGAGGCGCGCGCACGCGTGGCTGCCGCCCGCGACGATCTCCACCGCGGCGCCGAGGCCCACCACCGGCGTCGGCCGCCAGCGCCCGTTGCGGATCGCCCCGACCGGCGGCGCCCCGGTGCCGTCGCCGACCTGGCCGTTCTCGTTGCTGCCCCAGCAGCGCGCCGCGCCGTCCGCCAGGCGCGTGCAGGTGAAGTCACCGCCCGCGGCCAGCTGCGCCACCTGGGTGCACGCCCCGCGGCTGCACACGCCGGCGCAGCGCGTCCCGCACGCGCCGCAGTGGGCGTTGTCGCTCGCGGTGTCGGTGCACACGCCGCCGCAGAGGCGTCGGGGGCCGAGGCACCCGGCGTCGGGGGTCCCGGCGTCGACGGGGCCCGTGTCCGCGGGGCCGACGTCGGGAGGGCCGAGGTCGCTTCCCACGTCGAGCGCGCGAGGGACGTCGGGCACGTCGACGCCCGCGTCGCGCACCCCCGCGTCGACGCCGACATCCACCGCGACCGGGACATCCACCGCGACCGGGACATCCATCGGCGCGACGACATCCGCTGCGACCGGGACATCGACCGGCGCCACCACGTCGACGGGCACCACGACATCCACCGGGGATCCGCGGTCGACGGGCGCGCCGCGGTCGGTCGCCACGTCGGCGCGGGGGGCGTCCGCGCCGCGATCGATCGCCACGTCGGCGGGGGCATCGAGCGGGGTGCCCGCGTCGTCGTCGGCGTCGAGGCCCGTGGCCGCGTCGAGGGACGGGTCGCCGGGGGACGGGTCGGACGAGCATGCGGCGATCGTGGCGACGACGAGCGACAGGGCGGCGCGGCGGATCATCGCCGCTCCCTACTGTGCGCGATGCTGTTTGGAAAGGGGACGGCCGGGACGGGATCAGGGCACGGCGGTGAAGGCCGGGCTCGTGGTTCCGCTCGTGGTGGTGGCGCCGCGCAGGGTGACGCGCCCGACGCTGCCGTTGCCGCCCGGGGTGCCGCAGTTGTTGGGGTCGTTGCCGCCGGTGCCGCCGCTGGCGGTCACGAGGCCCGCGCCGAGGCTGGCGCTGGCCGCGCGGAGGTACACCGCGCCGCCCGCGCCCGCGCCGCCGCCGCCGGAGCCGCAGCCCGAGTAGTTGAACTCCGGCGCGCCCGCCTGGCCGTTGGCCCGGATGGCCCCCGGGCTCTCCACCGAGATGGCCGGCGAGGCCACGTAGATGAGCCCCGCGCCGTTGGCCCCGGCGGAGCCGTAGCCGTCCTCGTCCGAGCCGCCGTTGGCGCCCGCGCCGCCGAAGAACATCGTCGTCTGCGCCGGGCTGCCCACGGCCAGGCCCGCGTTGCCGCCCGGCTGGCAGACCGCTCCGCCCGCGCTGCCGTTGAGCCCGCCGGTGGCGTGGCCGCCGCCGCCGCCGCCGCCCGCCCAGCAGCACTCGCAGTTGGTGCGCCCGCCGCCGCCGCCGCCGTTGCCGTTGGGCGCGGTGTTCTGCACGCCGTAGCCGAGGGACCCTTCGCCCTGCTCGCCGGGGCGGAAGCTGGTGTTCACCCGGGGGTGCCCCCGGAAGCCGCGCTCGCTCATCACGATGGCGCCGCTCATCACCCGCACGCTGTCGCGCGCCGCGAAGGCCAGGATGCCGCCGGTGTTGCCGTCCCAGGCGGGCGCGACCACCGTGGCGCCGCTGATGGCCACGGTGCTGTACTGCGGCATCACCACGGCCTGCGCGCGGTTGGTCCCGGCGCTGCTGTACGCCGCCGTGAGGGGCGCCTCGAGGGTCGCCCGGACGCCCGCGAGCGCCACGATCTGCCGCACCTCCCAGGCCCCCGCGCCCGCCCCCTGGGTCTGGTGCACGAACACCATCTGCCCCACGGCGAAGCCCGTCGGCGCGGTCAGGTCGAGGGCCGTGGCGCCCGCCGCGCCGGTCGCGGGCGAGCGCACCGTGTTGATGGTCACCGTGCCCGACGAGGGCGTGAGGGTCGCGTCGGCGCCGCTGCCGTAGGGCCCGAGCACGCACGCGCCCGCCGTGCAGGTGGCGCCCGCGAGGCAGGCGCGACCGCACGCGCCGCAGTGGGCGTTGCTCGTCGCGAGGCTGGCCTCGCAGCCGGTGGTCAGGTTGCCGTCGCAGTCGCCGAAGCCCGCGTTGCAGCTCGCGATGGCGCACACGCCCAGCGCGCAGGTCGCCGTGGCGTTGGCGTCGCCGCAGACGCGCCCGCAGCCGCCGCAGTTGCGCAGGTCGGTGGGGGTGTTGGACTCGCAGCCGTCCGCGGGGCTGCCGTTGCAGTCCGCGAAGCCCGCGAGGCAGGTGACCCCGCAGGTCCCGAGCACGCACACGGGCGCCCCGTTGGGCCGCGCGGCGCAGGGCATCCCGCAGCCGCCGCAGTGGGCGAGGTCGCTCCCGGTGTTGGCCTCGCAGCCGTTGAGCGCGTTGCCGTCGCAGTCGGCGAAGCCCGCGGCGCAGGACGCCACGGTGCACGCCCCGGCCGCGCAGGCCGCCGTCGCGTTGGCGAGCGCGCACACGCCCCCGCAGCGCCCGCAGTGGGCGGCGGAGCTGCGGGTGTCGACCTCGCAGCCGTTGTCTGCGTCGCCGTCGCAGTCGGCGAAGCCCGCGGCGCACTCGTACGCGCAGGCCCCGGCGGCGCAGCGCGCGCTGGCGTTGGGCCGCGCGGCGCAAAGCATGCCGCAGCCGCCGCAGTGGGCGAGGTCCCCCTGGGTGTTGACCTCGCAGCCGTTGGCCGCGGCCATGTCGCAGTCGGCGAAGGGGGCGGTGCAGCTGGTGACCGCGCAGGTGCCGTTGAGGCACGCGGGCACGGCGTTGGCGGGCGCGCAGCGGGCGTCGCAGGCGCCGCACGCGGCGATGTTGGACTGGGTGTTGACGCAGGCGCCCGCGCAGCAGGTCTGGTCGGCGGGGCAGCCGCGGGCGGCGTCGCAGCCGGTGACGCAGAGGTTGCCGACGCACAGGTTGCCGAGGGGGCAGTCGGTGCTGGCGAGGCACGCCACGCAGACGCGCGCGGAGGTGTCGCAGCGCGCGGTGGGCGAGGCCGCGCCGCCGTCGGGGGCGGCGAGGCGGCAGGACTCGTCGTCGCGACAGCCGGGGGCGCAGGCGTTGGTGGCGGCGACGCAGTACTGGCCCGCGGGGCAGGTGTCGGCGCTGGCGAGGCACTGCACGCAGCGCCCGGTGGCGACCTCGCAGACGGCGCCCTCGGCGCGGCCCACGCACTGGGCGTTGTCGACGCAGCGGAAGGGCACATCGACGGGCACGTCGGGCACGTCGGGCACGTCGGGCGCGCCGAGGTCGGTGCCGAGGTCGGTGCCGAGGTCGGTGGCGGCGGTGTCCGCGGGGCCCGCGTCGGGCGGACCGCCCACGACGGAGTTGCCCTCGGTGCACGCGAGCGAGAGGGCGATCACGCCCAGCAGGAGTCCATGGGTCCCACGCATCATCGCGCGAGCTTCGCACGAGCGCGGGGGCGATGTGGAGCGCCGAGCGGCGCCGCGTCGCTCAGGCTGCGGGCACCACCGGGGGAGGGTTGTGCATGCGCTTGTTGATGATCGGGCTCAGCGCGATGAGCAGGGCGCCGGCGCCCGCGGTGACCACCACGATGGTGGCGAAGAGGGTGAACTCCCCGAGGCGCTCGGAGTAGCTCCCGATGAGGCCCGCGAGGTAATTGGCGACGAAGCTGGAGAGCAGCCAGACGCCCATCATCAGCGACGCGAAGCGGGCGGGGGCGAGCTTGCTCACGGCCGAGAGGCCCACCGGGGAGAGGCAGAGCTCGCCGACGGTGTGCAGGAAGTACGCGCCCACGACCCAGGACATCGCGGCCTGGCCGCCGTGCTCGGTCTGCTTGGAGGCGCCGAGCATCAGCACGAAGCCGAGGGAGAGGAGCAGCAGGCCGATGCCCAGCTTGGCGGGGGTGGAGGGCTCCCGCCGGGCCTTGGCGAGCCGCACCCACAGGATGGAGAACAGCGGCCCCATCAGCACGATGAACATCGGGTTGATGGACTGGAACCACGTCGTCGGCACCACCAGCCCGAAGAGGTGCCGGTCGACCTTGGTGTCCGTGTAGAGGGTCATCAGGCCGCCCGCCTGCTCGAAGGCCGCCCAGAAGAAGATGTTGAAGAACGCGAGGGCGAAGATGACCCCGAGGCGGTCTTTCTCCACGGGGGTGAGGGCGGCGGTCTCGACGGCGCCGGCCGAGCGGTAGTCGTCGCCCTCCCCCGGGCGCCCGAGCTTCTGCTCGTTGCGCGGCGCGGGCCGGAGGCCCACGTCGCCCAGCAGCCGACGGGAGAACAGCAGGAAGGTCACCAGCCCGAGGCCCATGCCCACGCCCGCCGAGCCGAAGCCCCAGTGCCAGCCGAGCTTCTCGCCGAGGGTCCCGCACACCAGCGGGGAGAGGAAGGCCCCGAGGTTGATGCCCATGTAGAAGATCGTGAAGGCCCCGTCGCGGCGCGCGTCGCCGGGGGGATAGAGGCCGCCCACCATGGTGCTGATGTTGGGCTTGAAGAACCCGTTGCCCACGATGAGGAAGGTGAGCGCCGCGAAGAAGGCCGTGACCCCGGGCACCGCCATGAGGAAGTGCCCGATCATCATCAGGAAGCCGCCCAGCACCACGGCGCGGCGCTGCCCCAGGTAGCGGTCGGCGATGTAGCCCCCCGCGAGCGGCGTCAGGTACACGAGCGCGGTGTACGTGCCGTAGATCTTGAGCGCCTCGGCGCGGCTCCAGTGGAAGCCCCCGTGCTCCGTCGCGCCGGTCATGTACAGCACGAGCAGCGCGCGCATGCCGTAGTACGACATGCGCTCCCACATCTCCGTGGTGAACAGCAGGTAGAGCCCCTTGGGGTGCCCCTTCTTCGGGGCGACGACGGACTCCGTGGGCTCGATGGTGCTCGCGCTGCTCATGTGGGCGCGGAGTCTATCGAACCTGCGCACCCGATGGGGGCGAACAGGGGCACTCCCCCTCCGCCGGATCGGTCCGATCGGCGGCGGCGGGGGGCTACGGGGCTGTCAGAGGGGATGGAGGGGGATTGGAGGGAGGGTGGGGCGGCGGGACTACTGGATCGCGTGACGCAGGGTGTACGTCATGCCGCGGGCCTGGCCGCGCTCGTCCACGACCACCGCGTTGATGCCGCGCGGGATCGTCGCGCTGATGCGCGAGCCGTAGTTGAGGGTGTCGGCGCCGGTGCCCGTGCCGCGGCAGTTGGTGCTGCTGGGGCCGTCGTCGTTGCACTGCACCTGCGAGCCCGACTGACCGCTGTACACGGCCATGGCGGGGTCGTAGTTGGTCGCGCCGATGCGGCGGCTGTAGGTGGCGCCGTCGCCCGCGCAGAGGCTGAAGAGGCTCGGCGTGGCGCTGCCGCAGGTCATGAACCAGCGCACGTCCTCACCCGAGGGGCCCGCGGTGCACGAGGGCGTGAACGCGCTGGTGCCGACGAGGGTGGTGTTGGGCGTGGTCGCGGTGCCCGCGATGGCGGTGTCGTAGAAGTACGACCCGAGGGCGCGGCTGATGTGCTGCACGTGCAGCGTGAAGGGCCCGGTGTTGCCGGCGGTGAAGCCCGACACCGCGATGTAGTAGGTGCCCGGCTGGAGCACCGCGGCGAAGCGCGCCTGGTTGCCCGAGGTGAAGCCGCCGGTGTTGCAGTTCGCGTCGTCGTTGCAGGTGTTGGCGACGAGGGCGCCAGCGCTGTTCACGAGGTAGAGCCGCGAGTCGTACGTGGTGCCCGCGGTGTCGGCGTAGACGACCTCGGCGGCCGCCAGCGTGAAGCTGTACCAGACGTTGGGGACGTCGGCCGCGCCGCAGCCCGTCGGGCCGTCGAAGGTCGCGCCCACCGTCGTGCCGGTGCGGGTGACCTCACCCGCGGTCAGCGGGATGGCGATCGCCGAGGCGCGGGTGTTGTTGCTCGGGCGGCAGACGCCGGCGGTGCAGGTGTTGCCCGCCGCGCAGGTGACGCCGCAGGCGCCGCAGTTGGCGTTCTCGGTCTGGAGGTTGCGGCAGACGTTGCTGCAGTTGGTCTGGCCCGCCGGGCAGGCCCGCACGCAGGCGCCCGCGGCGCAGGTCACGGTGCCGCCGGTGGGCGCCGTGCAGACGGTGCCGCACGCGCCGCAGTTGGTCACGCTGGTCTGGAGGTTGGTGCAGGTCGAGCCGCAGAAGTTCTGGCCCGCCGGGCAGGCGCCCAGGGTGAGGCTCATCGTGTACGCACCCAGCGAGGTGGCGCTGAAGCCGTCGACGTAGAAGGTGTGGAGGCCGGCGCCCGCGGGCAGGGTGCTGGCGATGGTCGACTGCGTGCCGCAGGCGTCGTCGTTGCAGACGTTGGCCGAGCGCGAGGCGCTGCGCTGCTCGAGCACGGTGTCCCAGGCCGCGGCGCCGCAGGTGGTCGCGTTGTACTGGGTGGCCATGAAGCTCGGGCAGGTCGCGATCCAGTAGGTGTTCTCCGGGCCGGGGGCCGCGCGGCAGGTCTGGGTGACGACGCCGGTGCCCGAGGTGGTGCCCATGAAGGTCTGGGTGCCAGCGGAGAGCGTGGTGATCTGGGTCACCGTGCCGTTGCCGATGGGCAGGTGCTGGAAGCGCATCGTGAAGGGCCCCGTGAGGCTGCCGAAGCCGCCCACGACGACGTAGTAGGTGCCCGGGTCGAGCACGCGCACGAGCTGCGACTGCAGCACGCCGCAGGCATCGTCGACGCAGGTGGTGGCGATGGTGCCGACGCCGGTGGAGGGAGCGAACGCGAGGCGCGTGTCGTAGCTCGTGCCGAAGGTGTCGACGTAGACCGCCTCACGCGCGGTGAGGGTGAAGCGGTAGTACACGTCGCCCGCGGTGCCGCAGCCCGAGTTGTTGGTCGAGCCCGAGGTGGTGCCCGTGAGCACCTGCGAGGGCGACGTGAGGCTGATCACCGTCGCGCCGGCCGGGAGGTCGTTGGTCGGGGCGCCCATGACGCAGGCGCCCGCGGTGCAGACCTGGCCGGCGGTGCAGGCGCGCGCGCACATGCCGCAGTTGGCGACGTCGGTGCGCAGGTCGAGGCAGGCCGTGCCGCAGAGGGTCTGGCCCGTCGGGCAGGCGCAGACGCCCGCGGCGCAGGTCTGGCCGGCGACGCACGCCGTACCGCAGGTGCCGCAGTTGGCGGCGCTGGTCTGGGTGTTGACGCAGGCGTCGCCGCAGCGGGTCTCGCCGGCGGCGCAGTCCCGGCGGCAGAAGCCCACGGCGCACGACTCGCCCGTGGCGCAGGCGTTGCCGCAGCCGCCGCAGTTGGCGTTGCTGGTGTTGGTGTCGACGCAGGCGCCGCCGCAGGCGGTCTGGCCCGCCGGGCACACGAGGCGACAGACGCCGGCGACGCAGCTCTGGCCCATGGCGCAGGCGTTGCCGCAGGTGCCGCAGTTGGTGGCGTCGGTCAGCGTGTCGATGCACGACATGACGCCGCCGGTGGCCGTGCACACCACGCGCGGCGACGCGCAGGTGAGGGCGCAGGCGCCCGCGGAGCACATCTGGCCGGCGGGGCACGCGTTGGCGCAGGCGCCGCAGTTGGCGGGGTCGCTGTCGAGCGTCGCGCAGGCGCCGCCGCAGAGGGTCTGACCCATCGCGC
Organism: Myxococcales bacterium; assembly: GCA_030652255.1. Classification (GTDB taxonomy): domain Bacteria; phylum Myxococcota_A; class Polyangia; order Polyangiales; genus SCUS01. The sequence continues at coordinate 129,642 of JAUSAZ010000089.1, forward strand.
AGTTGATGCGGCAGACGCCGGTCTGGCAGCTCTGGCCGGCGGCACAGGCGACGCCGCAGGCGCCGCAGTTGGTGTTGTCGACGTTGATGTCGACACAGCTCGTGCCGCAGTAGGCCTGCCCGGCAGGACAGCTCGGCGCGTCGACCGGCTCACCCGCGTCGACCGGCTCGCCCGCGTCGACCGGCTCGCCCGTGTCCTTCGGGGGAGTGCCCGTGTCCTCGGGGGGAGTGCCCGAGTCGGTGCCGAGGTCGGTGATCTCGCCGCCATCCTTCTTCGGGGTGCCGCTGTCGGTATCGATCGGGGTGTTGGTCGTTCCGTCACTGCACGCTGCCATCAGCAGTGTGGGAACCAACCACCAGAGGTTGTTCTGTGTCTTCAAGGGCTCTGCTCTCCTCGCAGGTAGGAGCAGAAACTGACTCTCCGCGAACCATCGCGACGACCACAGCTCCCGCATACCGGCCGCCCACCTAACCAAACCACCGCACCCGCGGTCAACCATCCGCAGCTTCGGGTGGCGCTTTGGGCGCTGCCGGGCGGACGCCCGTCATGCCGCGGTCGTCGAGCGGATGTCCGCCGCTACGGGTGGGCGTAGCGCCAGCTCGACCGGCCACGTGGCGCGCGCGTCGAGCGCCGCGCCGTCGAGGCGCCCGCTGCGCAGCGACACGGCGCCCGCGTAGGCGATCATCGCCGCGTTGTCGGTGCACGCCCGCGCCGGCGGGACCACCAGCGTCAGGCCCGCCTTCGCGCACGCCTCGGCCGCGCGGGCGCGCAGGCCCCGGTTGGCCGCGACGCCGCCGCCGAGCACCACCCGGGCGACGCCCTCCTGCTGCGCGGCGAGCACCAGCTTGCGCACGAGGGTCTCGACGATGGCGCGCTGCACCCCCGCGGCGAGGTCGCGCAGGCCCTGCTCGCTGGCGGGCTGGCCGTGCTTCGCGAGGTGCTGGGCCACGCTGGTCTTGAGCCCGCTGAAGCTGAACTCCAGCGATCGGCCGCGCATCGCCTGCGGAAACGCGATGGCCTCGGGGTCGCCCAGGGCCGCGAGCCGGTCGATGACCGGGCCGCCGGGGTACCCCAGCCCGAGCATCTTGGCGACCTTGTCGAAGGCCTCGCCCGCGGCGTCGTCGCGGGTGGCGCCGAGCTCGCGCATCGTGGCCGCGTCGTCGCAGCGGTAGAGGGCCGTGTGCCCGCCCGACGCGAGCAGCGCCACGAAGGGGAAGGCCGGCTGCGGGTGCACCTCCCCCACGACCCGGGTGAAGGGCGCGAGCAGGTGCCCCACGAGGTGGTTGACCCCGACGAGGGGCAGCCCCCGCGCCAGGGCGATGGCCTTGCCGGCCTGGAGGCCCACGAGCAGCGCGCCGATGAGCCCGGGGCCCGCGGTGACGGCCACGGCGTCGACGGCGCCCCAGCCCCCGGCGGTCGCGACGGCCTCGCGCACGACCGGGCTGATCACCCGCAGGTGCGCCCGGGCGGCGATCTCGGGCACCACCCCTCCGTAGGGCGCGTGCTCGGCCACCTGGCTGGCGATGACGTCGGAGAGCACCCAGGCGCCGCCGCGCTCGAGGCGCACCACGGCCGCGGCCGTCTCGTCGCACGAGCTCTCGATGCCGAGCACGGTGAGCGCGGCGTCGGCCGGGGGGAGGGGTCGGGTCGGGAGGAAGCTCATCGGGTTCGTCCTGCGGTGACGCTTCTTGTGGTGCCGACGCGGCGTGTGGTGCGATGCTGCGCCCTGAAGTCGCGGGGCGCGCCGATGCGTGCCACAGGTACCGCGGCGACGACAAGCAGGCGAGTCATGGCCGAAGCAAAGTCCCCGCGCAAGAAGACCTCCGCCGCGAAGCCCAGCCCCAAGGCACCGGCCCGCCCCGCCGCGAAGGCAGCGCCCGCGAAGAAGGCAGCACCCGCCAAGGCGGCGCCCGTGAAGAAGGCAGCACCCGCCAAGGCAGCGCCCGCCAAGGCGGCGCCCGCGAAGCCCTCGCTCTCCCGCGCCGACATCGAGGCGAAGAAGGAGAAGAAGAAGAACGCCGCGCTGCGCGTCGCGAAGAAGGCCAGCGGGCCGCGCACGAGCCCCGCGAAGGCGGCGCCCGCGAAGAAGGCCGCGGCCCCCGCGAAGGCGGCGCCCGCGAAGAAGAAGACCGGGCCGAAGGCCGAGGCGGCGCCCAGGCCCAAGCCCCGCAAGCGCCCGGAGCTGTCGGCCACGACGCCCGACGCGGCGGCCCTGCGGCGCGACGGCGCGCGCGAGCTGGCCAAGCTCATCGCCGCGGCCGGGCTCGACAAGAAGGCCGAGCGCATCGAGATCCTCGATATCGGCGAGAAGGTCGACTACGCGGACTTCCTGGTGCTGATGTCGGGCCGCAGCGACCGGCAGGTGCGCGCGGTCGCCGACGGCGTCACCGAGTCCCTCAAGGAGCAGGGCCACCGCCCGACCAGCGTCGAGGGCATGCAGCAGGGCCAGTGGGTGCTCGTCGACTACACCGACGTCATCGTGCATGTGTTCGTCGACGAGGCGCGGCGCTACTACGACCTCGAGGGGCTCTGGATGGACGCCACGCGCGTGCCCTTCGAGGCGCCCGCCGCTGACGGAGCCGCGCCCGCCAGCCCGTGAAGCTGGTCGTCGCCGCCGTGGGGCGCGTGAAGGAGCCCGAGCTCCGCGCGCTCCTCGACGACTACTACGGCCGCGTGCGCCGCTACGCCGAGCTCAGCGAGGTCGAGCTCAAGGACGAGCGCGAAGACCGCGTGGTGGCGCAGTTCGAGCGCTGCCTCGCGGCGCAGGGCGAGCGCGCCGAGCTGGTGACCCTGGAGATCGAAGGGAAGCCCTTGTCGTCCGAGGCCTTCGCCGCGAAGGTCGACGACGCCATGCGGCGCGCGGTGACTCCCGTGTTCGCCATCGGCGGCGCGGAGGGTCTGCCCCCGGCGGTGCGCGCGCGGGCCCGCTGGCGGCTCTCCCTCGGCGCGATGACCCTGCCCCATCGCCTGGCGCGGCTCATCCTGGCCGAGCAGGTGTACCGGGCCTTCTCGATCATCCGCGGCGAGCCCTACAACAAGTAGCGACGGCCGCTCCGGGGGGGGATCAGGGGCTGCGGTGGCGGCGTCGGCGTCGGCCCGCGGGCGCGGCGGTGACGTCGGCGGTGGCGTCGACGGCCGGGGCGACCGGCGCGTCGACGACACGCGCGTCCACGGCGGGCGCGTCGACGGCCGGGGCGACGGCGTCGACGAGCACGCGGGCGTCGACGAGCGGGGCGACCACCACCGCGGCGACGGGCACATCGGCGACCACGGCGGCGACGGGCACATCGACCACCACGGCGGCGTCGCGCACGTACGGCACCGGGTCGCTGATGCTCACCGTCGACGGCGGCGGCGGCACCACCTGCTCGTCGCGCGCGCCGGGCACCCAGCGGTACCACAGCGTGGGCGAGAGCGCGCGAAACGCCGCCACCCCGAGGCCCAGCACCGCCAGCGCCATGAGCGCGTACACCCCGCGGCTGCGCGAGCGACGCTCGGCGTGCACCTCGTCCATCAGCACGTCGCGCTTGGGCGTGACGTCGGTGCGCAGCTGCGCCCAGGTCTCGTCCGAGGGCGGGGGCTTCGGGGCCTGGAAGAGCACGATGGGCGGCGCGTCGAGCGGCGACTCCAGCAGCACCGAGGGCTCGGGCATGGACACCCGCGGCTCCTCCGGGGGCGGCGGCGAGCGGCGCGGGGTCGACGGCGGCGGCGACGGGCGCGACGGCGAGTGCTGCGGGCGCATCGTGCGCGGCGCGTTGCCGGCGTCGTCGTAGAAGTCGTCCGCGGGCGCGACGTCGCCGCCCTCCTCGCCGCGGAAGGGCACCGGCACCATCACCGTGGCCTCGCCGCGGTCGAGGTACTCCGGGTCGTCGGGCGAGAGCTCCGGGGCGTTGAGCGGCGGCGGGCGCGGCACCCCGCGGCGCAGGTCGAACACCGGCGTGTCGCTCGACAGCAGCCCGATGTTGCGCGAGCTGGAGTTGCGCGGCGCCGTGTTGGGCAGCGGCGCGTTGCGGTGCTCGAACCAGTACGAGAGCGCCTCCGCCATCTCCCGCGCCGACTGGTACCGGGCCTCGGGCTTCTTCGCGATGGACTTCATCACGATGCTCGCGAGCCGCGGGTCGAGCGACGCGTTGCGCTGCAGGATCTGGATCGGCGCCTTGTTGAGGATCTCGCTGATGAGGAGGTTGTAGTTCTCCGCCTCGTAGGGGAGCCCGTTGCAGAGCACGGCGTAGAGCACGGCGCCGGTGGAGTAGAGGTCGATGCGGGCGTCCTGGTCGCGCGCGCCCGCCGCCTGCTCGGGGGCCATGAACTGCGGCGTCCCCATCACGGTGCCGGTGCGCGTGAGGGAGTTGAGCTCCTTGTCGTCGCGCAGCTTCGAGATGCCGAAGTCGAGCACCTTCACCCGGCGCTTGCCCTCGTCGTCGGTGCTCAGGAAGATGTTCTCGGGCTTCAGGTCGCGGTGGATGACGCCCTTCTTGTGCGCCGCCTCGAGGCCCGCAAGCACCTGCCGGATGACGTCCACCGCGTCCGCGGGCTCCATCCGCCCGCCGGCGTTCTCCACCACCGTGGCCAGCTCCTGGCCGCGCAGGAGTTCCATCGCGATGTACGGACCGAACTCCGTGGTCACCCCGAGGTCGGTGATGGTCACCACGTTGGGGTGGTCGATCTGCCCCGCGGTGCGCGCCTCGCGCTCCACCCGCGCCACCAGGTCGGGGTACACGGTGTACTCCGGCAGCAGCATCTTCAGCGCGACGAGGCGGTTGATCTTCGTCTGCTCGGCCCGGTAGACGACCCCCATCCCGCCGACGCCGATGATGCCCTCGATGCGGTACTTGTCCTCGATGCACGTGCCCGTCGGGAGCAGGCCCTGCAGCCGCCGATTGGTGTTCGGACAGACGAAGGTGCCCTCCGGGTGGTCGCTTCCACAGAATGGGCAGGTCACCGCAGACACAGGGACGCTCACGTTACCGAAAGTCCCGGTTCATCACCAGAAACCCCGCCATCCGCGGCGTTTCGCAAAAGGCTGGACATCGTCCTCATTCGTCACGCGGACGCGGGGCCTCTCGCGGCCTGCGTCCCATCGGTGCGCGCGATTGGTACCAGAACCCGCCGCGGATTCTCAATGTGGGTCGCGCCCCGACACCCCGGCCGGGTCGCTGCCGCCACCCCCCGGGCGCACCGTGACGCGGGCGACGCCGTCGATGACGCACCGCCCCGCCGCGCAGCGCACCCGCTCGCCCGCCCGCCGCACGCCCTCCGCCCGCGGCCCCGCGGTGGGCATCCCGGGCGGCAGCTCGACCGCGCGCGACCAGCCCAGCGGTGAGCTCACCGCCGCCCCGGCGGCGCCCACGCACACGGCGAGGTCGCCCTCCACCCCGAGGTCGTCGGCGTCCAGGGGGAGGGCCTCCATGGCCAGCGGCCCGTCGGTCGATCCGCGCACCCAGGCCGCCCCGGGCCGCGCGTCGGTGCCCGTGCGCACCAGACCGACCAGCATACCCGACCGGGTAAAGCCCGCCCGGCGCCAGCGCGCGGTGGGCTCCGGGAGGCTGAGCGTGACCGAGCGCCCGAGGTCGATGTCGTAGCGCACCACGTCCGCGTCGCCGGCCGCGGAGGTGCGCGCGATGAGCGCCACGCCGTCGTACACGTCGAGCAGCTCGCCGGGGCCGGGGTAGCGCCACTCGCGCCAGCCCCTCCCCGGGGTGCCGGTGCACGCCACCACGACCGTGTCGTCCGCGGGGGCCGGGTGCGCGTGGTCGGGCTCGCAGGGCCCCGGGCGCGTGCGGCTGCGCCCGTCGGCGCTGTCGACCACGCCCTCCTCGCCGGGGGCGACGGCGGCGGGCTCGACGCGCTCGGCCACGAGGGGGCGCAGCGCGGGGCTGGCGGCGGCGTCGGGCCGGGCCCACATCCGGGGAGCGGCCGCGCAGCCGGCGACGGAGACGAGGAGGAGGAGTCGCATCGCGGGGTGAACGCCCGCGGGCGGCGGTTGTTTTCCCCGATCGCCCGACGTGGTAGGGCAGCGGCGTTTTTCGTCCCAGGCGTTCGCGATGGAGGACAGCATGTACGGCTTCGATATCACCGAGGAGCAGAAGGGTCTCATCGACACCACCCGGCGCTTCACCCGCGAGCGGATCATCCCCGTCGCCGGGCAGTACGACGAGGAGGAGAAGTTTCCGGACGACCTCTTCCGCGAGGCGCACGCGCTCGGGCTCGCCAACCTCGAGGTGCCGCAGGAGTACGGCGGCATGGGGCTGTCGTGCCTCGACCACTGCCTCGTGCTGGAGGAGCTCTCGTACGGCTGCGTGGGCATCCAGACGGTGTTCGCGGGCAACATGCTGGGCTCGATGCCCATCATCATCGCGGGCACCGACGAGCAGAAGCAGAAGTACCTCACGTCGCTCATCGAGGAGCCCATCTTCGCGGCGTACGCGTGCTCCGAGCCCGACGCCGGCAGCGACGTCGCGGGGCTCAGCACCCGCTACGACAAGGTCGGCGACGAGTACGTGATCACCGGCCAGAAGCGCTGGATCACCAACGCCCACGCGGCCCGGTGGTTCACGGTGCTGGCGACGAAGGACAAGGCCCTGAAGCACAAGGGCATCACGTGCTTCGTGGTCGACGCCGACACGCCTGGCGTGAAGATCGGCCGACACGAGAAGAAGCTCGGGCAGCGGGCCAGCTACACCTGCGACATCCTGCTGGAGGAGGTGCGCGTCCCGGCGAGCGCCGTCATCGGCGGCGAGGGCAACGGCTTCAAGGTCGCCATGAAGACCTTCGACCGGTCGCGGCCGTGGATCGCCGCGGGCGCGACGGGCGTCATCCGCCGCGCCATGGACGAGAGCGTCGCCTACGCCAAGGAGCGCAAGACCTTCGGCGTGCCCATCGGGCAGCACCAGGCCATCCAGATCATGCTGGCGGACATGGCCGTGAAGTACGAGGCCACGCGCCTGCTCTGCCACAAGGCCGCCTGGAACATCGACCAGGGCAGCGTCGACTCCGTGGTGAGCGCGTACGCCAAGGTCTTCGGCGCCGACAGCGCGATGGAGGTGACCACCGACGCCGTGCAGGTGTTCGGCGGCTACGGCTACACCCGCGAGTACCCCGTGGAGAAGCTGATGCGCGACGCCAAGCTGCTGCAGATCTACGAGGGCACCTCGCAGATCCAGCGCATGGTCATCGCGCGCAACCTGCTCGGGCGCTGAGCTTCGTCCCCCCCCCCGCCCTGTCCGCCGGGGCCTCCGGCTCGTAACCTCTGCGGGAGGTCCCATGCACACGCTCCACAACTTCAAGGGCTTCGAGGAGGTGGGGGTCGACCTCTTCCGCCCCCTCACGCTGATCATCGGCCCCAACGGCATCGGCAAGAGCAACCTCATCGAGGGGGTCGAGCTGCTGGCGTACCTGGCGTCGGGGCAACCCCTGCACGCGGTGACCGACCTCGGGCGCGGCGGCGCGTTCGAGGTTCGCGGCGGGCTCCAGTCATGTGCTCGGAGGCCGGGCGATGAGTTCTCTTTGGGATTTCTTGCCACGCGGAGCGTGGGTGGCTCTCCTGTCAGCATGGGGTACTTCGTCACCGTGCGAACCCACCCCCACGCGGAGGTCTGGGCGGAGCAGCTGACCGTGGGGGGCCGGGAGTGGTTCAGCGCCGAGAGCGCGGGGGCGGGTCTCCTGCGGGTCCGCTACGACAGCTTCGCATCGCAGGGGGACACGCCGACAGTAACGATGCCCGCGGGGAGGACCACGCTCTCCCAGTATCGGTCCATCGCAACGACGAACGAGAGGCTCGAAGACTGCCTGCCGATCGTCGAGGCGCTTCAGCACCACCTGCGGCGATCGTACGTGTTCGACCCGAACTCGCGGCAGATGCGCGACTACGGTCGCATCGGCAACAACGTGCTCCTCCGTGACGGCTCCAACCTTTCTCCCGTGCTCCATGCGCTGTCCGTCGGTAGCGACGAGGAGCAGGCGACGTTACGGAGGATCGCCGATCGTGTTCGCCAGCTCCCCGAGGAGCCCTTCGGGGACATCGCGTTCGAGACCACGCGGCTCGGCGACGTGCTCTTCGGCTTCACCACTTCCGACGGGGAGCCGATGGTCGACGCCCGCCTCCTGTCCGACGGGACGCTCCGGACGCTCGCCGTGCTGACGGCCCTGGAGACGTGCGAGCCGGGCTCCCGCGTGGTCGTGGAGGAGTTCGACAACGGCCTGCACCCCAGCCGCGTCGCGATGATGCTCGCTGCGATCATCGAGGCGGCCACGCGGCGAGAGCTCAACGTCCTCGCGACGACGCACAGCCCGACCGCGCTGGACAGCCTCGGGCCCGACCAGCTCGCCAACGTGCAGGTCTGTCACTGGGACGCCGTCCGCCACGCGGCAAAGCTCACGCCGCTCACCGAGCTGCCGCGCGTCGACGAGCTCCTCGAACGCGGCCGCCTCGGCGACCTCGTGACCCGACGCGTGCTGGAGTCCTACCTGCTCCCGGTCACCGACGCCGAGCGCGAGGAGCAGGCGGAGAAGTGGCTCGCGGCGCTCCCGTGAAGGTGCCCGATCACCGGTGCTACTTCGTCGACACCAGCTACCTGACCGAGCTCTACAGGGTCCCGGGCTTCTCCGATCCCGCGGCGAGCGCAGTGATTCGCGCGCGCTTCGGGGCTGCGTGGGCGCGCGGCGATCGGCTCTTCGTTCCCCTGGGCTGCCTGCTCGAGCTCGGGAACCACATCGCCAACATCCACAACGCCCCGCAGCGGAAGAAGTGGGCGGGGGTGGTTGTCGAGCAGGTGCGCCTGGCCATGGATGAGCGTGCGTCGCAGCGTCCGTTCGTGCTCGTCGACGCCCCGCCGATGTCGGCCGTGCTCGACCTGGTGCGGCAGTGGTCGGAGAGGCACGTGGCGGCGCCCCGGGGGCTCGTCGACTCGGCCACGGCGATCGAGGCCGCGCGCTTCAAGAGGGATCGATCGATGGGCGCGCCCGTGCACCTCTGGACGCGCGACCGACTGCTCAAGGTCGTCGAGCCCGACCCCGAGCCCGATCCCTTCGTTTGAGGGTGAAGAGACAGCGAAGAGGGCTCCGTCGTCTTCGCGCGCGTCTCGCGCCTGGCTACTGATCCACGAACCCGTGGACGATTTTCTCGCTCTCGAAGCAACCGCCCACGGGATCCCACACGGCCGCGATTGAATCCGCTCTCTGTCCCGAGCTCGCTGCCAACAACACGACCGCGAGCTGATCGCCCTGACGGAGATAGCCAAGTCTGGCGGCGTCTCTTGTCAGCGTAGTGAGGCTCTGCAGTAGGACGTCCCGACGATGCGCTCCATGGACATCGTTCACCCTGGCGACGAAGAGCCGCCTCGGACTGGGGACAAGCAGCACCTTGTAGAAGTCGTACGAGTACCCGTCCTGCAGTGAAGCGGAATCTCTGACTCCGTGGGCCGGGAAGCACTCGCTCTCCATCGTCAGCTCAATGTGCTCGCCCGGAGCGTTGTCGTTGTTCCAGATCGAAAAATCGACCATGTACTCCCGGACCGATAGGCGCCTCGAACCGTTGTTTCTGTACTCCTCGCCCAGCCATCCAGCATTCGGCGGGGGCACGTCATGCAGTGCGGCGACGGCGAGCTTCTCCTGCCTCATCTTTCCAAGGTTGGTGCTGATCCAGACGTAGTTCTGGTTGTTCGCTCCGATACCATCGCGTTCGAAGGCCCACTGCATCGCCACCGCCCACGCGAAGACAGAGCCCTCGCGCTGATTGGGCCACCACCCGCCGACACTTTTACCGAGCACCGTTCTCGTGGTGCGGAATGCAGCGCTGCAAACGTCACTGAACTCGTCGAGCTTCATCATCGTCTCCAAGCTGGATCGACCCGCTGTCGTAGCGTCGAGCCGCCATGCACCACCCACTCTCACCCCGTCGTAGCCGCCGCCTTCTTCTTCCGCCGCGGCGGCGTCGTCCGGAACGTCGCCAGCACCGGGTCACCCGGCTCGAACGCGTACGCCGCCGCCGCGCGGATCCGCGCGATGCCCCGCGAGGCCAGCGTGTAGACCGCGTCGCGCAGCCGCCGCAGGCCCGTCGCCTCGTTGGTCGCCTGAACCCGCGGCCGCAGCCCTTCGGCGGTCGCCGCCAGCGTCTTCATGCGCTCGCGCTCGCCCCGGGTGAGCACCGACAGCGCCTCCTCGTGCCGCGCCCAGAACGCCTGCATCTCGTCCGCGTCGCTCACGAGGTCGGCGAGCCCGACGCCGCGCCCGACCTTCACCACCCACTGGCGCACTCCGCGGTCGCCACGAAACACATGCCGGATCCCCCGCAGCACCACCGCCTGGTGCGCGCGCGCGGCCTTCTCCTCCCGTAGCGCCGCCGCGTCGGCGGGCTGCGCTGCCGCCGCCCCGACGTCGGCGTTGGTGAGCGCGAGCACCGCCACGAGGTCGGCCGTGCGCTGCAGCTCCTCCCGCGTAAGCGGCGCATCGGGCGCCATCGGAACCGCCACCAGCGCCCCCGCCTTCGCCAGCGCCGTCTGCGTCGCGCGCTGCATCCGTGCCAGCCGCGCGCGCAGCGCCCCCGGCGCGCGGGTCACCTCCGCGGGCGGGAGCGCCTTCGCGGCGGCCTGCACCGCGGCGATGCGGTCGGGCGCGAGCGCCTTCACCGTCGCGCTCGTCAACTCACCCTCGTGCGTCGCCCCTCGTCGTGTCGTCGACCTCTGCTGTGCCATGCGCGTCGCTCCCCGCCGTGGCGCCGTCCAAGCCCCCGGATGGGCTGTCGCACCACGGATACACCACCGCTATCACAGCCAGGACACTACCGACAGGCTCTCGTCGCGTCGGTCGCGAGCGCCGAGGGGTGCGCCGCCGCGGCCGTCGTCCTGCGAGCGAACAGCACCCTGGCCGTCACAGCCGGAGGAGCCCTGCGCGCTGCCCGCCGGGACGTGCGCGCCACCGATGGGATGGGCCGTCGCAGCACCGGTTCGGCGCGTCGCAACCTCCCCGTTGTCCGACGCCGCGCCCGCGCGGTACCGTCGGCGCTCCCAATGACCCGCCACGCAGCACTGCTCTCCTTCGCGCTCGCGCTCTCCGCGTGCGGCGCCGCCACGGGCCTCCGCGAGGGCGACGCCGGCCCCGACGTGCCCGTCGTCGTCGACCGCCCGGCCAACCCCGCGGTCGGCCCGTGGGAGCGCTGCTTCGAGGGCGACTCGTGCACCGGCGGCACCACCTGCCAGCTCACCACCTACACCGCCGACTCGAACCCCGCGCGGCTGTGCACCCGCGCCTGCTCGCGCGCCACGGCGTGCCCGGCCATGGGCACCCACTCGACCTTCCCCGTCGGCTGCGCCACCGCCACGCCCGACACCGGCGAGGGCCAGTGTTACGAGGTGTGCGAGACCGACGCCAACTGCGGCCCCGGCACCCGCTGCCTCGCGCGCGCGGGCCTCCCCGTGCAGCTCTGCCTCCCCCTCAGCTCGGCGCGCTGACCCGCCCATCGCACCAACCACAGGAGTCCGCGTGATGCGCTTCCCCCTGCTCGTGGCCTCTGCCCTCTCCGCCCTCGCGGGCTGCGCGAGCGACCCGCCGTCGGTGTTCACCCCCGCGCGCGACGCGGGCACCACGCTGCCGCCCGTCACCGACGGCGGCCTCGTGGGCGGCGGCGACGGCGGCGTCACCCCGATTCCCATCCGCGACGCGGGGCCGTCGGCCAACTGCAGCGAGGCCGCGCAGCTCGTCTACGTGCTCTCCGACCGCAACGAGCTCTACAGCTTCCGACCCAACCTCCGGCAGTTCACCCGCATCGGCGCGCTGCGCTGCCCCACGATGGCATCGCCCAACTCCATGGCCATCGACCGCGACGCCGTGGCGTGGGTCAACTACGTCGAGTCGGGCCTCGGCGACTCCGCCGGGGCCATCTACCGGGTCAACACCACCGACGCGAGCTGCACCGCCGCGCCGCCCGTGCGCATGCCCGCGGGGTGGTTCCGCCTGGGGATGGGCTTCTCCACCGTGAGCGCCGACGACACCCGCGAGACCCTCTTCGTCGCGGCCACCGCCGACCCCCTCGCGGGCGGCAGCCCAGGCCTCGGCAGCATCGACCCCGCGCGCGGCATCCTCAACATCATCGGCAGCTTCTCGGGCGCGTACCGCGGTCAGAGCGCCGAGCTCACGGGCACCGGCGACGGTCGCCTCTTCGGGTTCTTCACCACGTCGCCCGTGCAGGTCGCGCAGCTCGACCGGGCCACCGGCGCCGTGCTCGACAGCACCCCCCTCCCCGGCGTCGAGACCCCGCAGGCGTGGGCCTTCTCGTTCTGGGGCGGGGACTTCTACCTGTACACCGCGCCGTCGGCCCTCGCCGGGGGGCGCACCACCAACGTCACCCGCTACCGACCGTCGGACGGGTCCATCGACCCGCGGTACATGACCAACATCGGGTTTCGCATCGTGGGCGCCGGCGTCTCGACCTGCGCCCCCATCGCGCCGCCGCCGTAGGGCAGCTCTGGGGCTCCGACGCGCGGACCGTCAGCCCGGAGATGCTGCGGTCGCGCCGCAGGAAGGGCAGCAGCCCAGCTCTCGCGCCCACACCGCGCGGCAGTGCGCGCAGACAACGCGACCGACGCCGTCGTCGAGGCGGTGGAGCGTGGGGTAGAGGGCCTCCAGCTCCGCGGACGACAGCCGGTCGCCCTCGTCGGTGGGCGACCAGACGGTGCGCAACGCCACCAGGGCTTCGGCGTCGGTCCCGCCGAGGCTGCCCAGCACCTGCTTCAGCGTCTCGGCGGACTGCACGCCCGGCAGCGGCTTCCGGGCGCCGTCGATGCCGACCACCACGCTCACCACCACCAGCCCGCCGCCCTCCTCGCGCCGGGGCCCCGCGGTGGGGCCCGCGGTGCGCACGGCCTCGCGCACGGTCTCGAGCACGTAGCGCCCGCGGAGGTCGTCGGCGAGGGCCTCGAAGCGGCGCCCGGCGTCGGACACCGGCACCAGCTCGTGCTGCCAGCCCACGTAGCGGATGGCGCGGCGCGACTCCCGCAAGATGGCCCGCACATCGACCCACGACGCGAACATCCCCTGGGCGGTCGACAGGTCGTGGCGACCCGCCTGCGCGGCCAGGGCCTTCTGCACGGCGGCGCGGCGGGTCCAGTCGATGGCGACGGTGAGCACCCGCAGCGTGGCGCGGGGGCCGTCCTCCGACGGCGCCGTGCCAGGGAAGGCCGCGCTCCTGCGGGCGTACGCGTCAGGCTGCTGCCAGCGCCTCCACGCGCGGCGCAGCACGTAGGCCAGGACCAGCAGGGCCGCCAGCCCGTAGGCGTACATCCCGGCGCCGACGCGCCGGCGGGTGCGCGGCCCGACCGTCGGCAGCGTGGCCTCGCCGCCCCACCACGCCACCCGGCGCCCCTCGGGAGCGGGCGTCACTGCGGGCGCGTGACCGGCCAGCGGGGGGTAGACGAAGCTGCCCAGGAAGCGGTTGCTCAGGGCGCGCTCGGACGGCGGGAGCGCCAGCTCGGCGGCCAGCCGCTCGCGCTCGAAACGGAGCTGCTCCTGGCGGGCGCGCTCGGCCTCCTCCTGTCGACGACGGCGCTCCTGCGCAGCGCGCTCCTCGGCCTCGCGGGCCTCGCGGCGCTGGCGGGCCTCGTGGTCATCCGACGAGCGCGACGACGAGCCCCCCCACGACGAGCCGCTGCGGGACGAACCCGACGACGACGACGACGACGACGAGGAGCTGTGCGACGAGCCGCCGCCGCCGAAGCCGCGCGAGCCGCCGAAGCTGCCGCCCGTGTGCTGGGCCGCCGCGCTCCGCGCCAGCAGGAGCGCGATCACCCACACGACGACGCGCCCGCCCTGTGCCCGCCGACGCCTCTTCACGCCGCCACGCTAACACGCCGCCGCGCTTGTCCGGCCGGGCCGCGTGGCCGATGCTCGACCCGATGTCGCGCTGGCTCGATTTCGCATTCGACACCCTCAACGACCTCTTCATCGCCGGGGTCGTGCTGGCCCTCGGTGCGGGCGGGGCCTACGTCGCGTTCGTCTCCGACGAGACGCTGCCCATCGACGCCGCGACCGCCGACCGGGCCTTCGCCCACGAGGTCGCCCTCGCCACCGCGCACGGCCTCCGCCTCGTCGAGGACCACCGCTCCGCGCAGCCCGCGGTGCGCCGCGAGCTCGCGCTCCAGCCCGGCGAGTGCCTCTCCGTCGTCGCCGCCGCGACCGGGACGCAGGGCGTCCCCCGCTTCACCCTCCGCGACGAGGCGGGCACCGAGCTCGGCGGCGAGGTCGAGCTGCACCCCTGGCGCTTCGTCCGCCATATGCAGTGGTGCGCCCCGCTGGGCGGCCGCTTCTCGATCGACGTCGAGGCGCCCACCTTCCCGAGGCTCGCCCTGCTCCGCGGCGCACCCACCTCGCTCCCGCTCCCCCGCGCGCTCCCCCGCGCCGAGCTCCTCCCGGGCCTCCGCGTCGACGCGGCCAGCGCCGCCCTCGCCCGGAGCGCCAGCACTCCGCTCGCTCCCATCGCCCGGCTCGATGACGAGCGACTGGTGCTCCTGCTGCCCTCGACGCCCGCGACCCGCGCCGCGCTCGCTGACGCCGTGCTGCCGCCGCCCGACGAGGCGCCCCCCGCGCTCCTTCCCACGCTCCTCCCTGCGCGCGACGAGGCCGACCCCGCGCCCCTCGCGCCCGCCCCCCGCCGCGGCCGTCCCGCGCCGGCCCCGAAGCCCCGGATCGCCGTCGACTCGCGGCCCGCGACGAGGCCGCTGTTCCGGCTGATGGATCTCGACCTGCGCGTGGTGGCCGTCGTCGACCGCGGCGCCCTCGGCGTGGGCTGCGCGACCCTCCGCTTCGCGGGCGCTGGCGCGAGGTCGCCGACGCTCTGGCGAGCGGAGGTCCCGGGCTGGTCGATGGTGCCGCTGCCGACGCGCGACGGCGTCGTCACGGACGGCTCGTGCCCTGCGGCCGGTCTCGTCGTCTATGCCGTGCGTGACAACGTCCTCGACTGGGACCTGCTGCTGTCGGTAGAGGCTGGCGCCGACGCGGCCGGCGCCGTCGCGACCCCGTCGACCTGGCGCGGCGACTCGACGCCCCACTCCCTCATCGCCCGCCTCGACCGGGCCTGCGCGACGGACGCCGCGGCGTGCCTGGAGCTCGCGCGCCTCGCGGGCGCCTCGCCGCCGGCCCCGCCCGGCCCCGGCGTGGACGACTCGCTGCGGCGCGCGTGCGACCTCGCCGACGCCTCCGCCTGCGGCCGTCTCGGGGTGCACCTGCTGGAGGTCCGCCGTGACCCGGCGCGGGCGGGCGTCGCGCTGCGCCGCGGCTGCGACGGCGGCGACGCGATGGCGTGCGCCGTCCTCGGCGACCACGAGCGCCGCGGCAACCTCGGCGTCGCGCAGAACCTCCCCGCCGCCTTCGCCCACCTGGAGTCCGCCTGCCGCCTCGGGCTGTCCGGCGCCTGCACCGACCGCGACGCCATGCGCCTGCTGGGCCTCGACCCGGGCTGACGGGGTGTGTTTCCGCCAGCCACGTCGCCTGCGCGCCGAGGCCACCGGGCGGGTGCGCGTCACGGCCACCGCCGCGCCTCGTCCGGGGCACGCACGCTCTCGAACACCTGCTCGGGCAGGTCGGCGACGGGTTTCACGCGCGGCGGATCAGCCCCCCCCGGAGCCGGGGTGGTGACAGCAGCGGAGCTTCCAGGCTATGGATCGGGTCGAATCTGCCTGGGGAGCCGTTGGGCGGGGGAGTCGCGATGATGCGGGATAGACGAATGGGCGCCGTGGGTCTGCGACCGTACCGCGAGGGTCTTGCCCTCGGGCTCCTGGCCGGACTGCTGCTGCCTGCGTGCGGTTCGACGACCACCAGCACCTCGACGGACGCCCCTGATGTCGGCGCGCCCGATGTCGGCGCCCCGACGCCGCCCCTCTGCGTCGTCGGTCGGAGCAAGTCGTGCGGGTGTCCCGATGGACGCACCGGTGCGCAGGTCTGCGCCTCCGACGGCACCTTCGGCGCCTGCATCTGCACGGCCCCGCCCGAATCCGACGCGGGCGTGGTCACTCCGAACCTCGACGTGCCGCCGGCCGACGTCCCCGTCGCGCCCATCGACGTCCCCGTCGCGCCCGTCGACGTCCCCGCTCCCACCGAGGCGGGGTCCGTCGACGCAGGCAGCGCGCCGTCGATCACCATCGGCAGCAGCACCACGCAGAGCCTCGTGGACGCCTTCGCGGTCCCCGCGGGCATCATCGTCGTGACCGCCGACGCCGTGGTGCTCCGCGGGCGCGACGGCGCCGAGATCGCCCGCTGGACGTCCGCCAGGGAGATCACCGCCGCCGCCTTCGACGGCACGTACCTCGCCGTCGCCGATCGGGCGGCGATGACGGCGCTGTCCCCCGCCCTCGCGGTGCTCGGCACGGCCAACGTGACCGACGCCTGCGCGCAGGTCGTCTTCGTCGGCGGCGCCCGCGCGGTCTGCGGCCCCGCCAACGACTGGGACCGCGTGTTCGACACCTACCAGCTCCCGGCGATGCGCCGCCTCAACCGCTCCGCCCCGTTCACCTACCACGGCATCCCGATGCGCCGCGTCCCCGGGCGCGACGACTTCACCACCGTCACCACGGGCTTGTCCCCGTCGGACATCAACGTCTACCGGGTCGCGGCCTCCCACGCCGCGCTGTACATGGGCGAGTCGCCCTACCACGGGGCCTTCCCGGTCACGAACACGTACGCGTTCGTCGGCCTGCCCGCGACCCACGTCGTCACGGTCAGCGGGGTCATCCTCGACATCTACCCCCCGACCTGCGTCCCGATGGACGGGCGCTTCGGCACCGGGTGCTTCGTCCGCGACGGCAACCTCGGCACCCTCCGCTCGGGCGAGAGCTTCGTCGCGCTGACGGAGGTGTCCGCGACGGCCATCGCGGCGCTGGTCGGCACGGGCACGGGCTTCAGCTCGCCCGCCTGCGCCGGCGGCTGCACGCTCCAGCGGATCGAGGTCGCCGCGCGCACCGTGACCTCCACCCGCGCGCACACCATCGCCGGCGTCGCGGCCGTGGTCGTCGCCCGCCACGACCCCTACGCCGACCGCTTCGTGCTCGGCTTCCGCAGCGGGTCGGACCCCTTCCGCCCCGCGGGGTACCGGGTCGAGCTGCTCGCGTACTGAGCCCGCGCGCTCGGCCGCGTCCAGCGCCGGCCGCGGCGACCACGAGCGCCGCGGCGACCGCGACGCCATGCGCCTGCGGGGCCTCGACCCGGGCCAACGGGGTGTCGATCCAGCCTCGCCCGTCGGCACCGCGGCGGGGCCGCGGGATCGGCGATCAGTACCCCGCGAGGTCGTCGCCGCGTCGACCCGGGGCAGCCCCGAAGGGCCGACGCGCACGCACGCCCCATCCGAGGGGTTTCCCCCCACGGCCAGCGCCGCCCGGTGAGTCACCCGCGCCCGGTGTACGCGGCCCCGCGCGGTGGCCCGCATTCTGCTCAGTCTCAGCCTGCCCACCGCCCGGTCCCCATCTGCGGATCGACGGGGGCGTGTGTCGTCGCGCGAGCGACGGAGAGCGAACGCCAATGTCCTTCGGACTCTACATGGTCGGCTTCTTGATGGTGATCGGCGGCCTCATCTACGCCGCGGTGCTGGCCCACGTGCCGACGGCCTTCATCGGCGTAGGCGCGATCATCCTGATCGGCATCGCCATCCTCACCGGCGTGAAGGCCACGCGGCAGAGGGACTCCGCGAACTGACGCACGCGGCGAGGCCTCCGCGGCATCCTCCCCCCTTCCACGGCGGCGCGATGCTCCCGTCTTGAGCCCCGCCGCCCTCATGACGCTGATCGTGCTGGCCTTCCCCGGGTCGGCGCACCTGCTGCGCCTCGACGTGGTGACGCTGCTCACCCGCGCGGCGGACGCAGCGGGCGTTCCGGCGCCCCTCCTCGGCGTCGCGCGCCGCTTCGGGATGTCCTGCACCCGCGGCCCGTGCGCCCCGCTCAGCCGGGCCCGTGCGCCGCATACCAGGGCGCATAAAGCGTGTTCTTCGCGAGGCGGCGATTGAGGTCCGGTGAGCCGTCGGTCCACCAGACCGGGCCGCGCTCGCCGAGGGCCACCTTCGCGGCGTGCACCCGCGCCCGCGCGGCGCGCAGTGCCCCGTCGTCGCTCGCCCGCAGGGCCCGGCTGACGGCCCGCCGGGCGTCCATGAGCTCGCCCACGAGCCCGGCCCGCACGTCGTCGGCGAGCGCGGGGTTGGCCCGCCGCCACAGGCGCCCGCGCACGACGAGGTAGCGCCCGTCGGGCGTGACGAGCGGCGCCGTGGGGGCGGGACGTGCGCGCGCCGTGGGCATTCTCCCCGGATACCTTCGGCTCCGCGACCCCGCCGCAAGGCCGCCACCCTCGCTCGCACCCTCTCAGAGTGTGTCTGACCCTGTTTCTCAGCGAACTCGCGTCAGATCCGCGTCGCCCTGCGGCGTCCGCTCTCCCTTGCGTAGCAGGGGCTACGCGCGGTCGAGCGTCCTTGCAGAGCTCGCGGCTCTTAGCGATTTCACCGAGAAAAGGGTCAGCCACCCTCTCAAGGTGCCCTCCGCGGCCCCGCGCCGCTTCGAGCGAGGGCCCAGGCGGGCGGGAGAATCATCCGTGGGGTGATGGAGCGGATAAGAAATCTCCCGCCCTGTCTCGTCTCACTGCCTGAGCGGTGTGACGAGATGGGGCTGTCCATTCGGGGGCGGCGCCGCCGTCACGGCCAACTCATACCAACGGGAGCAACGACATCGATGCGTGGAGTGATCAACTGGAAGTCCGTTCTGTTCGCGGGGCTCGTCTCCCTGGCGCTGATGCCTGCGGCGGCGCAGGCCGGCAGCGGCCCGTCATTCTGCTGGGACGAGGCGCGCAACCCAGGCGGCGCCAACCGCTGCACCAACAGCCAGCAGTGCGACGGCGCACGCACGTGCAGCGCCGCGGGCTGGTGCCAGGGCACCGCGCGCACCCCGAACCCCGGCCCCAAGGGTCCGAACTACTGCTGGGACGAGGCGCGCAACCCCGGCGGCGCCAACCGCTGCACCAACAGCCAGCAGTGCGACGGCGCGCGCACGTGCAGCGCCGCGGGCTGGTGCCAGGGCACGGCCGGCCACGTCAGCCGTTGATGCCCCCGTCGGCGTACTGATCCCTCCTCCCTCACGCTCCGTTTCGACAACAAAGCACGCCACCGTTTGCGGACCCGACCTTGGTCACGACGCGGCTCTCGGAGGCTCGACCCTCGCAGCGCCAGGTGGTGCCGGGGATGGACTCGCAGTTGTCGCCCGGGCATCGATCGAGGCCGTCGCACTCGGTCGGTGCGCTGTACCCGATCGTCCCGCACCCGAAGAAGTCGTTGTTGAGATCATCCGACTCGCGGCAATCGAGCGAGCAGGTGGAGGGCCTGCAGTCGTCCACGCAGGCCGACGGGGCGCAGCGGTCACCCGTGTCGGTGTGGGATGGGAGCGCGCAGCGGAAGCATCCGGGGCCGGAGACCGCCGCCGCGAAGAAGGCGCGGGCCGGAAACGCGCTGGCGGCGCAGCCCGCGTTGGCCGTGCGCGGCATGACCTCTCCGCCGCGGCAGACGTGCCAGCCGAAGGCGCAGAGGTTGGACGACGCGCAGCCCGCGCCGTCGGCCGGGGCGGCGGTCGAGCTGTTGCCCAGCGTGTCGCAGGCCGCCGCGGTCGACCGCGGGACCGCAGGGAAGATGCCGGGGAGCGCCCAGGGCCCCGCGCACGCCGCGATGTGGGGGAAGGCGGTGCGGTCGGTGAACGCTTCGCGGGTGCCGTCGGCGCATCCGACGTCGTCGACGCTCATGGCGGGCACGCAGGCCCCCTGCGCGCAGCGGCTCCCCGCCGCGCAGACGTCACCGCTGGGGCCGCATCCCTCCGTCGATCCAGGCCACACGTAGCCCGCGATCTGCTCGAAGAGGTACCCGCGGTCGGTCAGCAGGTCGCGCTCGTCCGCGCGCGTGGTGTAGTAGCGGTCGGAGGTGCTCGGGTCGTAGAGCCGGTAGAGGGGGACGGTGCCGCAGCGGCCCGGGGTCGCCGGTGACACGATGTACCCGAGGATCCCTTCGCGCGAGCCGTGCCCCTCGCAGCCCTCCCGCAGGCTGTAGAGGATCGCGTCGTCGCTCGCGCGGCAGAGGTACAAGGGCAGCAGGTCGCGCCGGGGCGTCGGGGAGACAGAGAACACCTCGCGCGCCGCGACGGACTGGTCGCCGCAGCACGGCGGCGTCGCGGGCGTCGTCGTGAGCGCGGTGCGCCTCGCGCGGTTGACGAAGCGGGTGACCGGGGCGCGGCTCCCCTCGTCGCAGCGGTCGATGCAGGCCTCCGCGGGGCGCGCGCAGGTGCTCCCCGTGGCGGGGGGCGGGTCGTCGGGGCCGATCGGTCGGAGCGTCGCGGCCGGGCGCACCTCAGAGGCACACTCCTGCGCTTCGCACGAAAAGCCCGGGAGGCAGGGGGGCTGAAGGCTGCAGCGGTAGTCGAGCACCAGGGGGAGAAGGAGCTTCTGGCCCGTGATGAAGGCGGTGAGCGCCGAGGCCTCGAGCGAGCGCGTGGCGGCCTCGTCGCGCAGCCGGGCGCGGGCGATGACGCGGACGCGGCCGGAGGAGCCGGCCCGCGGCACGACGCCGAAGGTGAGCGGGAGGGTGAAGCGACCACCCGCCGCTCCGACGATGGGAAGGCGGGCGCGGTCCCAGGTGGTGAGCGCGTCCTCGCTCTGCACCTCGACCTCCACCGCCTCGATGGGAAGCCCCTCCGCGGGCTCCGTCGACACCACCACGAGGAGCTGGGTGACGGGGGCGTCTGCGCAGCGCGCGATGCCGCATGCCAGCGCGAGCAGCACGGCGGAGCGGACCGCCGTGTAGCGAGCGGGGTGGGTTGTCCTCGGCCCGGAGCGATGCATCACCTCGACCATTACCATCGGAGCGCCCGCGCGTGCTTCCAGCACGTCCCTCGCCAGGCGCGTCGGGGGGGGGGAGGAGGTCAGCGGCGCGACGTCACACGCTCAGCGCCCGTCGAAGCGGCCGTTGAAGCCGCGGTCGGTGCTGCAGTGGGTCTCCTGCGGGCCGCCGCACCACTCGTGCGTGCTGCAGCAGCGGCCGGGCGCGCAGCTGGCGTTCGCGAACGACGGACCGCAGCGGTGGTCGGGGCGTTCGCTGGCGGCCGGCGCGGGCGGCGCAGGGGCGGGAGCGCCGCCGACCGGGAGGAGGCTCCAGAGCTGACCGGAGACGTTCTGGCAGCGGTCCATGAAGGCCGCGCCGCCGTGGACGGGGGAGCTCGACTGGTTGCCTTCAAGGCACTCGCCGTCGCCCCGGAAGGAGGTGCGAAGGCGGAAGTTGTTGCCTTCGCGCACGAGCCGCCAGAGCTGACCGGAGACGTTCTGGCAGCGGTCCAGGAAGGCCGCGCCGCCGTGCACGGGGGAGCTCGACTGGTTGCCTTCGAGGCACATCTCCTGGCCCTGGAACTGCGTCCGGAGACGGTAGAGGCCACCCGCGACGGGCTCGAAGCTCCAGGACTGTCCCGAGACGCCCTGGCAGCGGTCCATGAAGGCCGCGCCGCCGTGCACGGGGGAGCTCGACTGGTTGCCCTCGAGGCACTCGCCGGCGCCGCGAAACGCGGTCTGGAGCTTGTACCAACGGCCCGCGACGGGCATCTGCGGCTGCGCGGTCTGCGCGTGCGCGGCCGCGCTGAAGAGCATCGCGAACAGACCGGCCGGAACCACCGAAAGCATGAAGGCTGCGCGTTTCATCGATTGTCTCCTTGGATGGGTGCGACATGGCATCGCAGCCGCCCGATGAGTCGAAGGTCCCCGCCGCGATTCTCATGGCCCCTCACGATTTTCTCCCGCCGCCCGGAACCGAGCGCCTCCGGTGGCGTGAACCACCCGATCCGGGGATACGAAATCATGACCGCGTCCGCGGGTGCGGCGCGGCGCGCGGCGGTGGTACACCTCTCCGCGACCTTGGGGGTCGACACCATGCCGGACGATTCCATCGGACTCCCCCCTCGCACCGAACCTGCGTGCGCTGCTCGTGAAGCGTCGCCCCGACGCGCGCGACGCCTTCACCCCGGCCGCTGCGGAGGCGCCGCGATGAGCCAGCGGGCTACGTCACGCGCCGCCCGCCTGCTCACCGTCGCCGCGCTCGGCGCGGGCGCGATCGTCGTTGCGGTGGCCGCGCCGGGGCGCGCCGCGTGGGCGCAGGTCGTCCCCACCGCGACGCCCGATGCGCAGGCGCGCGCCGACTTCGACGAGGGGGTTCGCCACGCGCGCGAGCAGCGCTGGCCCGACGCGCTCGCGGCCTTCGAGCGCTCCCGCGCGCGGGTCGATCGCCCCAACGCCGCCCTCAATGTCGCCCTCGCCCTGCGCCAGCTCGGGCGGCTGCGCGCCGCGCGACAGGTGCTGCGCGAGTGCATCGCGATGCCGCAGACCGCCGCCGAGCCCGACCTCGGACGCGACGCCGCGCTCCTCCTCGGGCTGGTCATCGACGCGATCGCCACCGTGTCGCTCGTCGTCGATCCGGCCGACGCGACGGTGCGGGTCGACGGCGAGGCCGCGCCCCATCCGCGCGCGCTGGAGCTCGACCCCGGCGATCACGCCTTCGTGGTGAGCGCGCCCGGGCGCGCCGACGAGACCTTCGCGATGGCGCTGCGCGTGGGAGAGCGGGCCGCGCGGACGGTGCGCCTCCGCGAGCTCCCCGCGCGGGTCGAGGTGCAGGTGACGCCGTCCGACGCGGAGGTCTACGTCAACGACGCCCTCCTCGGGCGCGGGGCGGTGCGCTGGGAGGGCGCCGCGGGCACCGTTCGACTGCGCGCGACCCGCGTCGACCACGACGCCCTGGCGCGCGATCTGGTCGTCGCCCCTGGCACCCTGGTGACCGAGCGCTTCAGTCTCTCGCTCACGCCGCGCCCCCTTCACACGCGGCCGTGGCTCTGGGGCGGCATCGCGATCGCGGCGGCCGTCGTCGCGGGGGTGACCACGGCCATCGTGCTCGCGACGAACGGGAGCGACGCGGCGGACGGCGGCTCCACCGGCGCGGTGCTCTACGCGCGGTGATGGCCCGCGCATCCGGTAGATCGAGCGCTACGCCCGCCCCTGAGCGCCGCGCGGCTCAGTAGGTGGTGCGGAGCAGCCACGGGGCTGCAGGCGCCGACGCGTCGCGCGGCACCGAGGGCTGCGCCGCGACGGGCGGGGCGAGCGTGACGGGCCGGCGGGCCTGCGACGATGGCGCACGGCGGGCCGGGGGCGGCCGGGCGGGCGGCGCAGACGGGACCGGCGCCGGGGCCGCCGACGGGGCGAGCGCGACGGCGACGCGGGGCGCGGGCGCGGGCGCGGCGGAGGCCGGGACGGCGGGCGCGGGGTGGCTGGCGCTCGACGCGTGCGACGCCCCCGCGGAAGCCCGCGGGGCGGCGCTGCGGCGAAGGCCGAACCACAGGGCGCCCCCGACGAGCGCGACGAGCACCAGCGCCGAGCCCGCGCGCACGTTCGCACGAGGCCTCGGCGCGGCGACGGGCTCGGACGAGGCCGGGGGGGGCGCGCCGAACTCCCGCCACCACGCGTCCCTCGCCGCGGTGCTCGCGAGCGGCAGCAGGGCGGCGCCGAGCGCGCGGAGGTCCGCGAAGCGGGCGACGGGCTCGCGGGCCATCGCGCGGACGATGAGGTCATCGAGGCGCGGGTCGAGCCCGGGCGCGTGGACGACCGGTCTCGCGAAGCGCCCCTTGAGGATCGCGTTGAGCGTCGCGAAGACCGAGGCGCCCTGCACCGGGAGCCGCCCGGTGACGCACTCGTACATCACCACGCCGAGGGCGTACTGATCGCTCGCGGCGCTGACGGCCTCGGGGTCGAGCACCTGCTCCGGGGACATGTGCGTCATCGTTCCGACCAGGGCCGCGGAGCCCGTGAGGCGCTGCGCGTCGCCGTCGAGGGTGCTGAGGCGCGCGAGCCCGAAGTCGACCACCTTGGGCACGACCTCGTCGCGCCGCGAGCGGGAAATATGGATGTTCTCGGGCTTGATGTCGCGGTGCACCACGTCGACGTCGTGCGCGGCCGCGAGCGCGCTCACCACGGGCAGGAGGAGGTCGGCGACGCGCCCGGCGTCGAGCGGTCCCTCGCGGCGGACGAGGGCGGCCAGCGACTCGCCCTCGAGCCGCTCCATGACGAGGTAGGCGGTGCCCTCGTGGATGCCGGTGTCGTGCACGTCCACGATGTGCTCGTGGCGGATACGCGCCGCCGCCAGGCCCTCGCGCAGGAAGCGCCGCGCCGAGGGCTCCACGGGCGTGTGCAGCACCTTCAGGGCGACGCGCTTCCGGAGGCCCTTGTGCTCGGCCTCGTACACCACGGCCATGCCGCCGCGCCCGATCTCGCGCAGCACGGTGTAGGCCCCGAAGTCGACCCCAGGCGCGAGCGCCACGGCGCCTCAGCGTCGCTTCGCGCCGACGCGCTGCGAATCGTGCCCTGCATGCACGAGTCGAAGGGGCGGCTCGCGGTCGTGGGGCTCTTCGTCGAGGGACTGGAAGATCCGCGCCTCGATGCGCTGATCGGCCTCGTCCGAGGGGTCGCCGGGGAGCAGCGCGGTGAGCAGCGCGCGCAGCCTGGGCGGCGTCGGCGCGTCGGGATCCAGGAGCCGGGGGGGAGGAGGAGAGGAGTCACTCACGGGGGCGTTCCTTTCCGTCGGCGAAGTGCTTCACGGTCTGTTCGTCGACGTGTGCGCGGGCCCTTCGAAGCCTCGAGAATACGGTCTGCAACGGGACCTCCATGAGCTCTGCGATGTCGACCCCGGTGTGTCCCCCGAGCTCGTAGAGCAGGAAGGTGTCCCGTTGCTCGTCGGTGAGCTGCGCCAGGAGGGCGTCGAGGATGGCGCGGGCCTGGTGGACCTCGATGGCGCGGTCCGGGCCCGGGGCGTGGTCGCGTTGCTCCGGGCCCTGGTCTCCCTGCTCTCGCCGCACCAGCGCCCGGCGGCGGAGATCGATCGCCACGTGCCGTGCGATGCTGAAGAGCCACGTGCGGTGTGACGATCGCCCCTCGAAGCTCGCGAGGCTCCGGTAGGCCGCGACGAAGGTGTCGTGCGCGGCGTCTTCGATGTCTGCGTCGGGCACGCCGAGCATCGAGAGCCAGCGCCACACCTCGCGCAGGTGCGTGCTGTACAGCCGGGCGAGGAGCGCCTGGTCGTGCGCCGCAGTGCCGCGCGTCACGACGTCCGACGAGGGAAGCATCACCCGACTTCTAGCACCGATCGCGGGGCCGTACTGCTCTGGCCCGTAGCGTCGGAAGCCGTTCGAGGGGGTTCCGACACGCCGGCCGCCGCCCCCTCCGATGGACCGCGGTTTCGCTGCTGGATTGGTGTTCTTTCCGTCAGCGTCGCGATACCCCTGTCCGATGACCGTGCGGGCGGCGCTGGCCGCGACGATCACCCTCGCCGCCCTCTCGCTCGCCCCGACACGCGCGCGCGCCAACCCCGTGTCCGGGCGCCCAGCCACGCCCGCGAGCGGCGCCACGAGCCGCGGGTCCGAGGCAGAGGACACCCGCCCGTCGCTGCTGGTCGGGGAGGGCCTCGTCACCGACCGCGCCTCCACGCTGCTGCCGGAACAGCAGCCCCTGCCGGTGCCCTTCCCGGTGCCGGACCCCATCGTGGCCGGGTGGCGCGACGACGCGTTCTTCATCAGCGACCGCGGCCGCGACTGGTTCATCTCGCCGGGGGCGAGGCTCCAGGTCGACTTCCACATGTTCAACCCGCACACCCTCAGCGACGAGCGCTCCGCCGCGGGGGTGACCACCCCGAGCACGCTGCGCACGGGCGTGCAGATCCGACGGGCGCGCCTCGAGCTGGCCGGCGGGGTGTTCTCCTTCCTCACCTGGCGCCTGGGCGCCGAGCTCACCGACAACGGGCCGCAGACCGCCGCGGACATGCACGTCAACCTCCGCGTGCACCCGGTGGTCAACGTGCAGCTCGGGCAGTTCGACGCGCCCTTCACCATGGAGAACCGCACCTCCGACCGCTACCTGGACTTCATCGAGCGCTCGCTCACCGTGCGCGCGCTCGGCGTCCCCACCGGCAAGGAGATCGGGCTCATGCTCTGGGGGGAGGACCGCCTGCACCTCGCCTACTGGTCCGTCGGGGTCTTCAACGGCGGCGGGCCCGGCCGCTTCACCCCGTCGAACCAGGTCGAAGCCGCCGCGCGCTTCTTCTTCCATCCCTTCATGATGAGCCACCGCCGCGGCATCGGGCGGCAGTTCCAGGTGGGCTTCTCGGGCCGCCTCGCGCACCGCTCCCTCAGCGGGCACAGCGCCCATCCCGTGATGGACACGCCCGCGGGCTACACCCTCTTCAGCCCCGCGCTCGCGCCCGACCTCACCCTCGTCCAGAGCGGGCGGCAGTGGGCCGTCGCCGCGGAGTTCGACCTCCCCCTCGACCGCTTCGACCTGCGCGGCGAGTTCGTCTACGTGCGCAACCACACCGGCGAGGTGGCCGCCCCGCTCGACGGCGCCCTCTCCCCCGACCCGGTCCGCCTCGGCGCCCTGGAGGGCTTCGGCTTCTACGTCCAGGCCGCGTACTGGCTCGTCGGGCTGCCCCCCTCGGCGGTGCGCCCGGAGCACGACGACACCATGGCGCGCCCCGGCTACCAGGACCCGCCGACGGTGCGCGTCGAGCGCGCGCAGCCCCTCCGCGCGCCGCTGGGCCTCCAGGCCGTCGCCCGCTTCGACACGGTGCAGATGGCCTACCGCGGCGCCAGCCGCGACGCGCGCGGCGGCGGCGACAGCGCGGCGAGCGGGCGCTACAAGGTCCTCGCGGCGGAGGTGGGGCTCAACCTCTGGGCCACCCGGCACATGCGGGTGCTGCTCAACTACCGGCACTACTGGTTCCCCGAGCAGCCCTGGGAGGTGGCCGCGGACGCCAACCTCATGCGCGGCCCGACAGGCCACCCGAACAGCTACGGCGAGTTCAGCGTCCGCGCGGCCATCAACCTGTAGAACGGTGGTCGGTCGGGTCTGGGACGCTCGTCGTCGTGGGCCCCCTCACCGCGCTGCCGCGCGCCCTCACCCCCGCGGGGCGCTCATCGTTGCACTCATCGTGCGTAGAGCGCTTGCAGGCTGGGGTGACGAGCCATCGCGCGGAACCCCAGCCATCCGCACACCTTCGCGCGCCCTGCTGCCGCGGGTTGAAACCCACGGCAGCCTAAGGGAAAGCCCGCGGCGGGCTGGCCACTGTGCCTGGACATCGGACAGGCCGCTTGCGGCCTTCACCTTGGCTGCCGTG
>JAUSAZ010000097.1 GCA_030652255.1 Myxococcales bacterium
CGGCGGCGGCGGCGGCGCCGCGAGGTCGAGGTCGACGGTCGCGTGGTGGGGGCGGAGCAGGGCCTGGTCGGGCGGTGCTCGCACGCTGGCGGCGAGCGCGACGATGCCCGCGTGCAGCACGACGGAGGCGACGACGGCGGGCCATGGAGAGCGCACTGGTGGGGGTGAACCGCTGGCGCCCGGGGATTGTTCTCCGAGCGCCCGCAAGCTTTACCTCGCGTTGGGCATCTGGCACTAACCCGGCCGTGCGAATGCCCGTCGTCCTCCTCGTGCCTGCCTTCGTGGCGTCCTGCGCCTGCGGCACGCTCGACACGGTCGATCCGATCATCGGTGACGTCCCCGACGACGTGGTCATGCTCGATGCCGCGGTCGCCGACGGGCCCGCGCCCGACGCGCCCGCCCTCGATGTGCGCTCCGTCGATGCGCCCGCCCTCGATGTCGCCCGCGTCGACGCCGCGCCGCCGGTCGACCTCGCGCCCGTCGATGCGCCGCAGCCGGTCGACGTGCCCGCGGCCGACGTGCCCTCCGAGCTCACCGACGCGCCCCTCGTGCTCGACGCGGGCGTCGATGTGCCCGTCGTCCCCACCGACACCGGCTGGGGTCCGGGCCCGACGGGCTACCGCGTGGTGCGCGACGACCCCGCGGCGCGCTGGGTCGACTCGTGCGCCGAGCCGGGGCACCAGGTCGTCCTCCGCGACGTCGACGACGGCAGCTTCGCCGCGACGCTCCCCTTCCGCTTCCGCTACTGGGGCACGCCCATCGAGGCCGGCGCGCCGGTGCTGGTGAGCCCCAACGGGTACGTCACCTTCCAGGTGGGCGCCCCGACGCCCGCCAACGGGATCATCCCCAACCGCCTCGACGGCGTGCACGCTGTCATCGCCGCGCAGTGGCGCGACCTGCGCACCCGCGCGCCGGGCGTGTGCATCGCGGTGCTGGGCAACCCGGGCGCCCGCCGGTGGGTCGTGCAGTGGAGCGACGCGCGCTACTACACCAGCATCTTCGGGCACCTCAACTTCGAGCTGGTGCTCCACGAGACCAGCGACGCCATCGACCTCGTCTACGACGGCATGACCCTCCCGGAGCCCGCCACCGTGGCGCTCGAGAGCTGGGACGGCGCCCGGTCGTCGGTGCCCTTCGTCGTGCCGCAGCCCATCGTGTACTCGCGCACCCGGGCGCGCTTCATCCCGCAGTAGCGCTGCCGCTCAGGCCTGCACCCGGCGCCACGCCTCGATGACCCGGGCGGTCGCGTCGGCGGAGGTGTCGCCCAGCGCCGAGAGGTGGCCCATCTTCCGGCCGGGCCGCGCCACGCGCTTGCCGTAGAGGTGCAGGCGCACGCCGGGGATCTCCAGCGCCCGCTCGAAGCGCGGCGGCTGGTCGCCCACCCAGAGGTCGCCGAGGAGGTTGTGGATCGCCGCCGGGCGCACCACCTCCGTCGACCCGAGCGGCAGGTCGCACACCGCGCGCACGGCCTGCTCGAACTGGCTCGTCACGCAGCCCACCTCGGTCGCGTGGAAGCTGTTGTGCGGCCGCGGCGCGAGCTCGTTGACCCGCAGCACATCCCCCGCCGTCAGGAACAGCTCCACCACCAGCAGGCCCTCCACGGCCATCGCCTCGGCGATGCCGCGCGCGATCTCCGCCGCCTCCTTCAGCACCTTGTCGGAGAATCCCGCGGGGATCACCGACCAGGTGAGCACGCCGTCGTCGTGGTGGTTCTGCGCCACCGGGTGCACCGCCACGCGGCCCGACGGGGTGCGCGCCACCAGCACCGAGAGCTCGGCCTCGAGCGCCGCCGCCCGCTCCACCACGCAGGGCGCCGAGCCGAGCGCGGCCCACACCCGCGCCCCCTCGGCGGCGTCGCTCATCCGCGCCTGCCCCCGGCCGTCGTAGCCGCCGGTGCACGACTTCACGAAGGCCCGCGGGCCCAGCTCGGCGACCGCGCGGCACAGCTCGTCGACGCTCGTCACCCGGCGCCAGTCGACCGTCGGGAAGCCCCGCGCGGTGAGCCACTGCCGCTGCCGACCGCGGTCCTGCACCACCGAGAGCACCTCGCTGCCGGGGCGCACCGGGGCGTAGCGTCGCACCGCCGCCATGCTCGCCGGCGCGATCTTCTCGATCTCCAGGGTCACCACGGCGCAGCGCCGCGCGAGGTCGGCCGCGGCGAAGTCGTCGTCGAACTCCGCGGTGAGGCAGCGCTCCACCACGAAGCGCGCCGCGCACGACGGGTCGGGGTCGAGCACGTGGACCTTGTATCCGAGCGGGCGCGCGGCCATCGCCGTCATGCGCCCGAGCTGACCGCCCCCGAGGATGCCCAGCGTGGCGCCCGGCAGGATGGCGCTCACGTCAGCACCCGCTTCGCCATCACCTCGCCGGTGCGGTCGGCCCGCCACGCCCGCAGCCGCTCTCGCACCGCGCGGTCGCGCACCCCGAGGATGCTCGCCGCGAGCAGCGCTGCGTTGGCCGCGCCGGGCTTGCCGATGGCGAGCGTGGCGACCGGGACCCCGCGGGGCATCTGCACGATGGAGAGCAGCGAGTCGACGCCGTTGAGCAGCGTCGCGGGGATGGGCACGCCCAGCACCGGCAGCACCGTCTTCGCGGCGACCATGCCGGGCAGGTGGGCCGCGCCGCCCGCGCCCGCGATGATGACCTCCAGGCCGCGCGACTCCGCCGTCGAGGCGTACTCGAACATCCAGTCGGGGGTGCGGTGCGCGGAGACCACCATCACCTCGTGGGCGATCTCCAGCGCGGTGAGGATCTCCCTCGCGGGGGTGAGGGTTTCCAGGTCCGAGGCGCTGCCCATGATGATCCCCACGAGGGGGGTCGATGTGTCGGTCATCGGGGCGGAGGATAGCAACGAGTGACGGGCGCCGCGCGGGTGTGATGTACTGCGCGGTGTGAAGCGAACGTCTCTGCTGCGCGGGTCGTTGACCATGGTCGTTGGCCTCCTGGCCTGCACGAGCACGCCGCCGGGCGACACGGTGATGAAGCCCGACTCGGGCCACGCCGACGCCGGGGCGCCCGTGGACGCCGACGTCCCCGCGACGCCCGACGCGCCGGTCACGCCCGACCGCCCGGTGACGCCCTGCGCCGACATGGACGGCGACGGGATCTCCGACCGCGACGAGGGGGCGCCCGCGCTCGACACCGACGGCGACATGACGCCGGACTTCATGGACACCGACTCCGACGGCGACGGCTTCAGCGACGCCGACGAGGCCACGCGGCGCTACCCCGGCTTCGAGATCAACGTGGTGCCGCTGACCTGCGGCGACCCGCCCAACAACTGCGACGCGCCGCCCGACAACCTGGCCAACCAGCGCGACCTCGACTCGGACAACGACGGGCTCACCGACGCCGAAGAGCGCGTCGCGATGACCAACCCCTGCGCCGAGGACACCGACCGCGACGGCTTCGCCGACCTCGCCGAGGTGGCCGCGCGCAGCGACCCCCGGGACATGAACTCCCGCCCCCCGGAGAACTCCCTCTACGTCACGCTGCCGTACTACGCCCCGGGCACCATGGGCATCCGCGAGACGCGGGAGTTCACCTTCGCCACGCGCATCCGCGCGGCGGACGTGTTCTTCCTCGTCGACAACTCGGCGAGCATGGAGCCGACGATCACCAACCTCCGGAGCAACCTCCAGACGGTGATCCTGCCGGGGGTGCGGGCGGCGATCCCCGACGCGCGCATCGGCGTGGCCTCCTTCGACTCGATGCCCGACGCGCCGGAGGGCCAGATGCTCCTGCCCACCGACGACGGCCAGGCCGGGCGGCCGGGCGACTACACCCTCTGGATGCGCCAGCGGCTCACCACCGACGACACCCAGGTGCAGGCCGCGTTCAACACCATGCGCACCATCGTGGAGGACACCGGCGGGCGCTACCTCGGCGGCAACGCCCCGGAGTGCCAGATCACGGCGATGTACGAGGTGCTCACCGGCGCGGGCACCCGCAGCGGCGGCCTCGGGGCCAACCCGGCGTCGCTGCGCAGCGTGCAGAACGCGCTCGACCCGATGGGCAACGGCTGGGTGGCGACCTCCGACCCGGCGCGGGACTGCCCCGGCATCGAGGGGGCCTACGGCTGGGGCTGCTTCCAGCCGGGGCGCGTGCCCATCGTGGTGATGTTCTCCGACGCGGAGTGGTTCGACGGGCCGGCGATGTCGTCGCCCGCGAGCAACCGCGGCTGGCGCTACCCCGAGCTGGCCGAGGTGATGCGCACGCGCGGCGCCCTCTACCTCGGCGTCGACGTGTCGCGCTTCGGGGTGTCGGGTCCCACCTACGCCAACTCGGCCTTCCTGGCCTCGGCCACGGGCTCGCTCAACGCCATGCGCCGCGCGGTGATCTTCGCGCCGGCCTCGAGCGGCGGCCTCGACCGCACCGCCGCAGGCATCGTCGAGGCCGTGCGCACCCTCGCCAACGAGACCCGCCAGGACATCACCACCACCGTGCTGGCCGACGTCGCCGAGACGCGCCTCCCGATGGGCCGCACCACCGCGAGCTTCGTCCAGACGGTCACCCCCGTGCGGGCCGAGCCCGAGATGCCCACGGGCTACGAGCGCCGCGACGACCGCACCTTCTTCGGCGTGCTGCCCACCACCCGGGTGGTCTTCCGGGTGAGCTTCTATAACGACTTCCTGGAGGGCACCGACACCGCGAGGGTCTTCCAGGCGAACGTGGTGGTGCGCGGGCGCGCGGGCAGCGAGGTCGATCGCCGCCCGGTCTTCATCGTGGTGCCTGCGCGCGGCGGCGGCCTCCCGCCGGGCTGATCTCTCCCCCCCTGACAACCCTCGACGGCGCTACCGCCGACGGGCCCGCCGTCGGCGCCGCGCCGTGAGCACCGCGGCGCCCAGGAGCGCCCCCGCCCATCGCCCGCGCCCGCCCACGCTCGTGCCCGCGCGGCACGCGCACCCCTCCGTCCCCCCGCCCATCCCGGCGTCCATCGCCACGCTCCCGTCCAATGCGGGTACGCCCGCGTCGAGGCCCGCGTCGGGGGGGAGCGGCCCGACGCCCGCGTCGGTCACCGGTGCGTAGAAGGTGCCGCCCGCGCCGAGGGTGCCCTCGTAGAGCGGGGCGCCGTTGCGGTCGTCGACGCGAATCTGCCCGGTGGTCATGCCCGTGCGCGCGAAGAGCACGGTGTAGGTGCGCATCCCGTCCGGGTCTTCGACGCGCAGCCCGACGCGGTCGCCCTCTTCGACGAGCGTGGACATCGGCAGCGTCGAGCGCCCCGCCTGGCCGACCTCCAGGAGATGCAGGAAGTACTCCCGCGCCTCCGGGGCCGACGACTGATCCTCGACGCGGGCGCCGCGCGCCTCGGCGCCCATCACCAGCGGCGCGAAGTCCATCCCGTCGACCCGGAAGCCCTCCACGAGGCCCTGCATGCCCGAGCGCGGGAGCAGGCGGCGGCCGAGCAGGCGCCCCTCGCGGCCGTCGATGGTGAAGGTGTCGACCGTCGGAAACAGCGGGCGGGCGGGGCCGTGCAGCACGAAGCGCTTCACGTAGGTCGGGTCGGTGGACTCCACCCGGTCGAAGAGCACCACCATCTCGGGGCGCAGGAAGACGAGCTGGCGGGTGACCTCGCGCACCTTCGGGGCGTTGCCCGCGGTGGCGAAGGCGGTGCTGTTGTAGGCGCGGGTGCTGTCGCACGCGGCGTAGTCGTGGAAGCGCGACGCCTCGAAGGCCGTGACGCCGCCGGTCTCGAACTGCGCGCCGTTGGTGAGGTTGTTGCGGTACTCGTCGAGGGTGCGCCGGCCGCCGCTGGCGTAGGCGATGGAGCGCTGGCCGCCGTCGTTGATGGTCGGGAGCATGCGGCTGTTGGGGAAGAGCTCCCCGGGGCGGGTGATGGTGACGACGTTGCTGTGGATCGACCGCTGCGACGACCAGTTGAACCAGTGGGCGGTCTCGAAGCCGTCGTAGGTGCCGGTGCTGATGGCGAGGGGGTTGCGGCGGAAGATCTGGAAGCTCCCGGCCTCCAGGTGCTGCCGGGTGGAGAACCAGTCGCCGCACGAGAGGCTGACCCAGGTGGCGTCGGCGTCGTCCCAGCTCGATCGCATCACCACGACGTCTTCGGAGGTGGCGCCGAGGTGGACGGCGAGGGGGAGGGCGTCGCGGGCGGGCGCCGCGGGGCGCTCGGGGGAGTAGAACACCAGCTGCTGCCAGATCTCCGGGCCGTTGTAGTCGGCCGCGGCGGGGAGGCGGCGGGTGGCCTCCGCGGCGAGGCCCTGGGCGACGGTCGATCCGGTGCCCCAGGCGAGCAGGTCGAGCAGCGGGCGGAGCTGGCCGGCGGGGGAGAGCTGGGCGTCGGTGGAGTCGCCGAAGGCGGCGAAGCGGAAGTCCGGGCGGAGGGAGTAGGCGAGGTAGCGCACGGCCTGGCCGAAGACGTCGCCGCGGGTGCGGGCGTGGGCGAAGAGGTCTTCCTCGGTGGCGGTGGTCCACGCCGCGGCCATGAGGGCGGCGTTGCGCATCGTGGTGCCCGCGAACCACCCGGGGCCCTCGTGCCACCAGCCCCCGGTGTACGCGAGCGCCGGGAGCAGCTGGGTCTTCCAGCGCGTGTCGGCGTAGGCGAGGTAGCGACGGACGTCCGCGTCGGGCACGGCCGTGGCGCCCTGCAGGGCCAGGGCCGCGAGGGCCACCGTCGCGACGTGGGCGTAGGCCTCGGCGGCGAAGACGTCCGCGGGCTCGTGGGTGACCGACCACTCGGCGTAGCTCCGGAGGTGGGTCTCCAGGGTGCCGCGCTCCTCCGGGGTGAGCGCGGCGTAGAGCCAGTCGTAGGCCACCGCGAGCTGGCGCACCGCGCGGGCGTTGGTGAGGTACTGGCCCGCCGGGTCGCCGCGGTCGACGAAGGGGCCCACCTGCGCGACCTGCTCGCGCACCACCTGTAGCGTGGCGGGCTCTTGATAGAGCACGTAGCGGGTGGCGAGCGCGATGAGCGGGTGCTCGACGTTGCGGAAGGGCACCGTGCCGGGGAGCGGCAGCGGCAGCGCGGCGGCGCGGCAGGCGGCGGCGTAGGGGGAGTTGCTGGCCTCGCAGCGGGTGACGAGCGCGGCGGGCGAGATGCCCCGGCGGCCGTCGGCCACGAGGAACAGCCGCGGGTGCACCGCGCGCACGACGGGCTGCGCCGCGGAGACGGCGGGAGCGAGGGCGGCGAGGGTGAAGCAGAGGGCGGTGGCGCGGCGGCGTCGGGACATCACGCGGGTCCCGAACGATGGCACAGGGCGGGGATCGCGGGCTACGGGTGCTGCGACGGGTCGATGGTGACCGTGAGCTGGTAGGGGCGCGACTCGTTCTCGCGGTAGGTGCCCACCCAGACCTGGTAGAGGCCGGCGGGGAAGTTTCCTTCGACGCCGGGGTTGAGGGAGTAGGTGTCGTCGTTGCAGAGCACCTGGCCGTCGGGGCGGCGGATGACCAGGGTCGAGTCGGCCGCGGAGACGACGTACATCCGCAGGAAGGCCCGCGGCTGCGCGAGGAAGACGACGTGGTTGGGGGGGCCCTGGAAGTACCCGCGGCAGATGCCCGTGCCGTGGATGCCCTCGGAGCCGAGGGCGCCGCCGTTGCGGCCGCGCACCGAGCGGGTGATGAAGTTGCCGCTGACCATCATGCGGCCCGAGAGCGGCCGGGCGGTGAAGTCGAGCGCGCCGAGGGAGTTGGTCGTGGGCTGCGGCTGGACGGGGAACTGCGGCCGGACGGGCTGCGGGCGCATGCCGGTGTTGTCGGGCATGGTGCTCTGGAGCTCGCTCATCAGGAGCTGGTAGGGCGCCGGGCCGGACTGGGAGTAGGTGCCCACGTAGACGTCGTAGCGGCCCGGGGGGAGGGCCTGGAGGTCGAGGCCGGGGACGTTGCCGTAGGTGTCATCGGCGCACCACGTCTGGCTGGTGCCGCGCACCATCAGCGTGAGGTCGGTGCCCGCGAGGGGCTGGGCGATGAGCCGGAGGAAGTTGAAGCCCGTGGGGCTCTGGATGATCTGCTGGGGCGCGCCGGGGATGAACCCTCGGCAGTTGCCCGGGGCCCCGGGCACCGACTGGGCCTGCACCATGCCGCCGGCCATGCCGCTCGCGCGTGTGGGGTCGGGCACGAAGCCCGCGCTCAGCTGCACGGGCTGGGCGGCGGCGAGGGAGGGGAGCGCCTGGGCGGCGGCGAGGGCGAGGGCGGTGAGCGTCGGTCGGTTCATGGAGTCTCCGGCGGCCGTGGAGTGGCGCGAAGGGCGCGCGTCGTTGGGTTTCCCGCCAGCGATCCTCCGGGATCGCGGCGGTGCGGGTCAAGGGCGTCTGACCGCAGCGGTGTACGTTGGTTCCCGCGGAGCGATTCACGGCCCTGCCACGGAGCGGCCCGGCGGTGACCCGGCGCTTGTGCGCACGCTATGAATCCCGTAGAAGCGCGCGCGTGGAAACCGCTGTCGAGAAGGCCAGGGTACTGCTGGAGGCGATGCCGTTCATCCGGCGCTTCCAGGGGCGTACGTTCGTGATCAAGTACGGCGGGCACGCCATGGTGGCGCCGGAGCTCAAGGAGAGCTTCGCCAAGGACGTGTGCCTGCTCAAGTACATCGGCATCAACGTGGTGGTGGTGCACGGCGGCGGGCCGCAGATCTCCACCATGTTGAAGCAGTCCGGGGTGCACTCGCGCTTCGTCGACGGGCTGCGGGTCACCGACGACGCGGCGATGGAGGTCGTGGAGATGGTGCTCGCGGGCTCCATCAACCAGGACATCGTGTCGCTCATCTGCCGGCACGGCGGGCGCGCGGTGGGCCTCTCGGGCAAGGACGACGGCTTCGTGCTGGCCGACCGGGTGGCGCCGTACCTCACCCGCGACGGCGAGACCGTCGACCTCGGGCGCGTGGGCGAGGTGCGCCACGTGACCCCCGACGTGGTGGTCGAGCTGATGCGCGCGGGCTTCATCCCGGTCATCGCGCCCATCGGCGTCGACGAGCACGGGGCCTCGCTCAACCTCAACGCCGACACCGCCGCGGGCAAGGTGGCCGAGGCCCTGCGGGCCGAGAAGCTCATCCTGCTCACCGACGTGCAGGGCGTCCGCGGCGCCGACGGGGCCTTCGCGGGCTCGCTCAACAGCGCCACCGCCCGGGAGTGGATCGCGGAGCGCATCATCGACGGGGGGATGATCCCGAAGGTGGAGTGCGCGCTCGACGCCATCGCCGGGGGCGTGCGCAAGGTGCACATCCTCGACGGGCGCCTCGCCCACGCGGTGCTCCTCGAGATCTTCACCAACGACGGCGTCGGGACCGAGATCGTCCGCGGATGAGCGACCCCCTCGACGGCGTCGCCCCCGCGGCCCTCGACCGGGCGCTGGCGGAGAGCGCCGCCGAGCGGGGGCTGCCCGAGTACTACCGGGACTGTGTGCGCCCGCTGCTGCGCATGCCCGTGACGCAGTGGCCGCGGTGCTGCAACGGCGGGTGCGACCCGTGCAGCGAGGCCCTGCGCGCGGTGGCTGCGGCGACGCTGGCGCGGCTCGGGATATCGGTGGTAGAGCGGGGCGAACATGGCTGATACCAACGCGTTGCTGGCGCTCGCGGGGCGCCACCTGCTCAAGACCTACAAGCAGCCCCCCCTGGTGATGACCCGGGGCGAGGGCTGCCGACTCTACGACACCGACGGGAGGTCGTACCTCGACCTCTACGCGGGCATCGCGGTGTGCGTGCTCGGCCACGCGCACCCGGCGCTGGTGCGCGCGCTCACCGAGCAGGCGGCGCGCCTCGGGCACATCGCCAACCTCTACTACAACGACAAGCAGATCGAGCTCGCCGCGCAGCTCTGCGCCCGCACGGGCATGGACCGGGTGTTCTTCACCAACAGCGGCACCGAGGCCAACGAGGGGGCGCTCAAGCTGTCGCGGCGGTGGTTCTTCACCCAGGGCGACCCCGAGCGCACGGGCATCGTGGCGACGTGGAGCTCGTTCCACGGCCGCACCATGGGCTCCGTCGCGATGACGGGCACGCCGAAGTACTGGGAGGGCTTCGGGCACCGGCTGCCGGGGGTCTCGCAGGTGAAGTACGGCGACCTCGACGCGATGCGCCGGCGGGTCAACGACCGCACGGCGGCCATCATCATCGAGCCGGTGCAGGGGGAAGGGGGCGTGCTGCCCGCCCCGCCGGGCTACCTCCAGGGGCTGCGCGCGCTCTGCGACGAGACCGGCGCGCTGCTCATCGTCGACGAGATCCAGACGGGCATCGGGCGCAGCGGGCGGTACCTCGCGGTGCAGCACGAGGGCGTGGTGCCGGACGTGCTCACGCTCGCCAAGGGCCTCGCCGGGGGGGTTCCCATCGGGGCCTTCCTGGTACGGGAGAAGTACGCCGAGGCGCTGGCGCCGGGCACCCACGGAAGCACCTTCGGCGGCAACCCGCTGGCCTGCGCGGCGGCGCTCGCGGTGCTCGAGACGCTCGACCGCGAGGGGCTCATCGAGGGGGCCGCGGCGAAGGGGGCGTACTTCCTCTCGCGCCTGGAGGGCCTCGCCGCGAAGCACCCCGCGCTGGTGAAGGGCGCCCGGGGCCGCGGGCTGCTCTGCGGCCTGGTGCTGGCCGACCACGTCGAGGCGCGCCTGGTGCTGGCCGCGATGCGCGACCGCGGGGTGCTCATCGCGCAGGCGGGCGACCGGGTGCTGCGCTTCGCGCCGCCGCTTGTCATCACCGAGGCGGAGCTCGACGAAGGGCTCGCGGCGCTCGACGCGGTGCTCACCGACATGACCCAGGAGACGACATGACCCCGAAGGTGAAGCGCGATTTCCTTCGCGTGGCCGACCTGGGTGCCGACGAGCTGCGGCAGATCCTCGAGCACGCCAAGGCGATGAAGAACCAGCGGCGGCACGGCGCGAGCCGCCGTCCGCTCGAGGGCCGCAGCGTGGCGCTCATCTTCGAGAAGCCCTCGACGCGCACCCGGGTCTCCTTCGAGGTGGGGGCCTTCGAGCTCGGGGCGCACCCGGTGGTGCTCAACACGCGCGACATGCAGCTCGGTCGCGGCGAGTCCATCGGCGACACGGCCCGCACGCTCTCCCGCTACGTGCACGCCATCGTGCTGCGCACCGCGGCGCACGAGCGCATCGAGGCCCTCGCGGCGGCGGCGACGGTGCCCGTCATCAACGCCCTCACGGACGACCATCACCCGTGCCAGATCCTGGCCGACCTCATGACGGTGCGCGAGCGCAAGGGCGCGCTCGAGGGCCTGCGGTACGCGTGGATCGGCGACGCCAACAACGTCGCGCGGAGCTGGGTCGAGGCCGCCGGGGGCCTGGGGCTCACGCTCACCGTGGCGTCGCCGGAGGGGTACGGGTTCCTGTCGGCGGAGCTCCCGCCGGGGGTGCAGCAGGTGGTCGACCCGAGGGAGGCCGCGCGCGGCGCCGACGTGGTGATCACCGACGTCTGGGCGTCCATGGGTCAGGAGGGAGACGCCGCGGCGCGGCACGCAGCCTTCGCGGGCTACCAGGTCGACGCCGCGCTGATGGGCGAGGCCAACCCAAACCCGCTGCTGCTCCACTGCCTGCCGGCGCACCGCGGCGAAGAGGTCGAAGCGGCGCTCATCGACGACCCCGGCGCGGCGGTGTGGGACGAGGCGGAGAACCGACTTCACGCACAGAAGGCGCTGTTGGAGTTCTTGATGCGATAGGGCTTTGACGCGGGTGGAATCGACGCGGCGGGCGCATATGCCCGTTGCCAACGGGTGCGGACTGGACGACCGTACACAAGACGACGGGTCGTCCTCAACGAGCGGGTTCTCGGATGGAAAAGGTCATCGGGATCGATCTGGGTACGACGAATTCCTGCGTCGCCGTGGTGGAGAACGGGACGGCGGTGGTGATCGCAAACCGCGGCGGGTACAAGACCACGCCGTCGATGGTGGCGATGACCGAGGCGGGCAAGCGGCTGGTGGGTCACCTCGCCAAGCGCCAGGCGATCACCAACGCTGAAAACACGGTGTACTCCGCCAAGCGCCTCATCGGCCGCAAGTGGAACAGCCCGCAGGTGAAGCAGGTCGCCTCGACGGCCTCGTACAACATCGTCGAGGGCCCGCACGGCGACGTGCGCATCTCCCTTCGCGAGAAGGCCCACTCGGTGCCCGAGGTCTCCGCGATGGTGCTCGCGGAGATGAAGCTCATCGCCGAGGAGTACCTGGGTCACGAGGTGCAGAAGGCCGTCGTGACGGTGCCGGCGTACTTCAATGACAACCAGCGCCAGGCGACGAAAGACGCCGGGGCCATCGCGGGCCTGGAGGTCATCCGGATCATCAACGAGCCCACGGCGGCGGCGCTGGCCTACGGGTTCGGGCGCAACATCGACCGCACCGTGGCGGTGTACGACCTCGGGGGCGGCACCTTCGATGTGTCCATCCTGGAGATCGGCGCCACCGGGGTGTTCAAGGTCATCTCGACGGCGGGCGACACCTTCCTCGGCGGCGAGGACTTCGACTCCCGGGTCATCGACTGGCTGGTCGAGGGCTTCCGCGACGAGCACGGCATCGACCTCCGGAAGGACCGCATGGCCCTCCAGCGCCTGAAGGACGCGGCGGAGAAGGCCAAGGTGGAGCTGTCGTCGGTGCGCGAGGTGGAGATCAACCTCCCCTTCATCATCTCGTCGGGTCGCAACGAGGCGCTGCACCTCCAGCGGGTGCTCTCTCGCACGGACTTCGAGCAGCTCACCGCCGACCTGGTGCAGAAGACCGTGGACATCATGCGGCAGACGCTCGAAGACGCCGGGCTGCACCGCGAGGACATCGAAGACGTGGTGCTCGTGGGCGGCATGACGCGCATGCCCCTGGTCGAGCGCAGCGTGGCGGAGTTTCTCGGGCGCGAGCCGAGCAAGGGGGTCCACCCCGACGAGGTGGTGGCCATCGGCGCGGCGATCCAGGGCTCGGCGCTGCTCGACGACGACGGCCCGTCGGCCAACCGGGTGGTGCTGCTCGACGTGACGCCGCAGACCCTCGGCATGATGGTCGCGGGCGGGCTCATGGAGCCGCTCATCCCGAAGGACACCACGGTGCCCACGGCCCGGGGCAAGACCTTCACCACGTCGCGGGACAACCAGACGGCGGTGAAGATCCTGGTGATGCAGGGCGAGAGCGAGCAGGCCGACCAGAACGAGCTCCTCGGGGAGTTCATCCTGACGGGCCTGCGGCGCGCGCCCGCGGGGGTGGTGGAGATCGAGGTGACCTTCGAGATCAACGCCGACGGCATCGTCAGCGTGCACGCGAAGGA
Organism: Myxococcales bacterium; assembly: GCA_030652255.1. GTDB lineage: Bacteria > Myxococcota_A > Polyangia > Polyangiales > SCUS01. Next base: position 13,186 of record JAUSAZ010000097.1, read on the forward strand.
CCTCGAGACCGGCAAGGAGCAGTCGATCACCGTGACCGCCACCTCGGGGCTCACCCGCGAGGAGATCGAGGCGATGATCGACTCGGGCAAGGAGTTCGCGGTCGAGCGCAAGCGCGACGAGGAGTTCGAGGCGCGCAAGCAGGAGGCCGAAGGGCTGATGCACGAGATCGAGCGCCTCTTCGACAAGGTCTCCAAGGTGGTCGGCGGCAGCGACTACGGCCGCGACGCGCTCGACAAGGCCCAAGGGGTGATGGAACGTACGAAGGTGGCCATCGACCGCCATGACGCCGCAGCATTGAAGGAGCAGGTCGAGGCCCTGTCCCGTACGTTCCGGATGTTCAAGGGCGTGGTGGCGAAGGCCTGAGGATCGCGTTGATGGCTACCCGTGACGGCCGAAAGACACCGACCGGATCGGAGATCGACGACTGGTTCGACCTCCTGGATGAAGAGTCCCCGGCGCCGTCGCCGCGGGCTCCCGGTCCACCCACGGACGTCTCTCGCAAGATCACCCCGGCCGTCGACTCCCACGCCGTCTCCGACTCGTGGGACTGGGACCTCGAGACCCCGGTGGTCTCGCTGCCGCCTCCGACCGAAGCCCACCACGACGAGGAGTTCACCGACTTCGGCGGCCCCACCCCCATCGCCGGCCCCATCTCCGCGGTGAGCGTCTCGGCCCCGCCGACGGCCGACCCCGCCCGGCGCTTCCAGGGCACGATGATGTTCGGCGTCACCCCGGTGCCGCCGGCCCCCAGCGAGGCGCCCACCGCCCTCACGCCCCTCCCGGTGCCCGCGCCTCCCGTGGGCCCCACGGCGGCCCTGCCACCGCCGCTCCCCCCGGAGGCTACGCCCTCCCGTTCGCCGCCGGCGATGCGCCAGCGCACGCCCGTGCCTCGCGCGCCGGTGCCCCGCGCCGTGTCGCAGATCGTCCCCCCGGCGGCGCCCGCCCCGGCCGCGCCGCCCCTGCGCTACCCCTCCCAGCGCGAGCTGCCGTCGTCCGACCTCGACGACCTGGAGTTCGAGGACGTCTCGTCGAGCGTCGCCGCGTCGCCGCCGGTCGAGCGCCGCACCGAGAAGGCCACCCAGCAGCGTTCTACCCCGGTGGTGCAGGTGCTCGACGTGCCGCGGGCGCAGCCCACCCCGGTGGTGGAGCGATCCATCCCCCCGGAGGCCCAGCGCTCGCCCGTCCCGGCGCGCCGTCCGTCGGCGCCCGATCAGCGCTCGCTCATGCCCCCTTCGACGCGGCGCGAGATGGTCGACCGCTTCGAGCTCGGCGACTTCACCGGCGCCCTCTCCCTCGCCGAGACCCTGCTGGAGATCGACCGCACCGACGCCGAGGCGCGGCGCATCGCGGACACCTCGCGCACCCGGCTGCGCGCGATCTACATCGGCCGCCTCGGGGCGCTCGACCAGGTGCCGGTGATGATGATCCCGCACGCCGAGCTGCGCTGGCTGGCGCTCGACCACCGCGCGGGCTTCGTGCTCTCGCTGGTCGACGGCACCTCCAGCATCGAGGAGATCATCGACGTCTCGACGATGCCGCAGCTCGAGGTGCTCCGCACGCTCTACAACCTCCTCAGCCAGAGCGTGATCTCGCTGAGGAGGCCGCGGCACTGACCGGCGACTACATCGAGAGGCCGCCGTCGATGTCGATGGTGCGCCCGGTGAAGTAGTCGCACTCGAGCACGAAGCGCACGCCCTGCCAGATGTCCTCCGGCAGCCCGACGCGCCCCGCGGGGACCTTCTCCACCAGCGCGTCGCGGGCCTTCTGGTTCATGCCCTGGGTCATCGGGGTCTCGATCATCCCCGGGGCGATGGCCCCCACGCGGATGCCGTAGGCCCCGAACTCCCGCGCCCAGGTGAGGGTGTTGGCCGCGAGCGCCGCCTTCGCCGCGCTGTAGTTCGACTGTCCCCGGTTGCCGTAGCGGGCGATGCTCGACATGTTGACGATCACGCCGGGGCGCGTGCCGGTCTCCATCATCTTCGCGATCACCTCGCGGGCGATCATCGTCGCGCCGGTGAGGTTGACGTCGATGACGGCGTTCCACTGGTCGCGGGACATCTTGGTGATGGCGCCGGTCTCGCGGTCCTTCTTCACCAGCAGCCCGTCGCGCAGGATGCCGGCGTTGTTGATGAGCCCGTTGAGCCCGCCCATGGCGCCGTGCGCCCAGTCGACGAAGGCCACCACCTCGGCCTCGTCGGCCACGTTGAGCTTGCGGACGTGCAGCTTGCCCGGGCCCGTCACCGAGGCCGCGAGCGCCGCGAGGCCCTCCTCCTTCACGTCCCCGACGGCGACCTGCGCCCCCGCCTCTACCAGCCGCTTCGCGAAGTGCGCGCCCATGCCCTGCGCGCCGCCCGTGACGATGATCTTGAAGGTGCTGAGTTCCATCGCTGTCTCCTCGGCGCCGCCGCACGTCGCGGGGGCGCGCGGCCGCGGGTGTAGTGCCTCCCGCCGCGGCCTGTAAAGACCTCAGCGACCGCCTTGCAGGAAGTGTTCGATGAGCGAGCGCGCGATGGACAGCCGCGGCGGCAGCGTGGGCATCGCCCCCGGCTCGAACCACCGGGCGTCCTCCAGCTCGCCGTCGCGCAGCAGCACCTCGCCGCCCGTGTAGCGCGCGAAGAAGCCCACCATGAGCTGGTGGGGGAAGGGCCACGGCTGGCTGCCCTGGTAGGCGATGTCGTCGACGCAGAGCCCGGTCTCCTCGTCGACCTCGCGGCGCACGCAGGCCTCGAGCGACTCGCCCGCCTCGACGAAGCCCGCGACGAGCCCGTAGCGCCCCGCGGGCCACGATGCCTGGCGGGTGAGCAGCAGCCGCTCGCCGTCGTGCACCAGCACGATCACGCAGGGCGACACCCGCGGGTACACCACGTGGCCGCACTGCCCGCAGCGCCGCGCCCGCTCGCGGGGGTCGGGCTGCGACATGGTCGAGCCGCAGTCGCCGCAGAAGCGGGTGGTGCGGTCCCAGTGGAGCACCTGCGAGGCGAGCGCCGCCGCGGACCACTCCGCGGGGCGCAGCACCGACGACGCCGCGCGGAGGTTGCTCTCGATGAGCCCGTCGGGCAGCGCCGCGCCCGGGGCGACCTCGCCGGCCAGCACGGGGTGGCCGTCGAGGCGACCGACGTGGTGGGTGCGGGTGAGGCTGAGGCCCGCGGCGGCCGCGGCGTCGAGCAGGCCGGGGGGGCCGTCGTCGGGGGCGGCGGCGAGGAGCAGGTCGCCCCCGCGGTAGACGCACCAGCGCGCGTCGTCGGGACGCGGGTCGGGCACCGCGTCGCAGCCGGGGGAGAAACGTTCGTCGGGGGTGGGGAAGATCGCGAGCATGGCCCGCGCAGACCTAGACGGTGCGCGCGTGCTTGTCGATGAGTCGCGCGATGCCCGGCACCGCCTCCTCGACGTTCTTCTTCCCGGTGGGGCGGAGCTGCTGGTACGCGCTGCGCAGGTTGCTGTGGCGCGTGCGGTTGGCCCGGTCGTCGGTGATGCCGAGGAGGGCGTCGGCGACCTCGCCCTTGCGCGCCGTGAAGTTGTCGACGATCGAACCGCCCTTGGTCACGTGGGCCTGGTAGATCGGGTCGAGCCGCGACGCGAAATCGTCGAGCAGGCCGTCGACCACGTCGGGGATCATCCCGGGCTTCATGCCCTTGACCACCTTGAAGGCGGCCTTGATGGCGAAGCCCGACAGGCCCGACTTGGCGGCCACCTCGTCGTCGAGGAGCCGCTCGGCGTCTTTGATCACCTGCTGTCGCCGCGCAGGGTCGGTGAGGATGCTCTTCAGGTCAGCCATAGGGGTGGGTGTGCCTCCGCTCGGTGCGTGGGTGGAATGGATTCGGGGTCAGTGCCAGGGGACGCGCGCGCCCGCCACGTCGCCCATCTCGTAGCGCACCAGCGCGCCGCCGGAGGCCACGTAGATGTCGGTGCACGGCAGCGCGCCCGCGCCGAACTCGATGTTGGCCGCCGCAGGGATGCTCCGCTGGAGCACCTCGGGGTTGCTCCCGTCGGCGTCCAGGCGGATCAAGCGGCCGCCCGAGTTGTCGCCGATGTAGATGCGGTCCATGGCGTCGAAGGCGAGGCCGTCGGGGTTGCCCAGGCCGGTCGCGACGGTCTCCCGCGCGGTCTCCATGTTGGCCGCGAGGGTGAGCTTGATGAGCGAGCCGGCGCCGTAGCTGTCGACGTAGAGCGAGCCGTCGCGGTGGAAGGCCAGGCCGTTGGGCTGGCGGATGGTCATGGTCGTCACCTGCGTGCGCATGCCGTCGACCACGCGGTACACGTGCCCGCTCGCGCTGAAGTTGCTGTAGTAGAGCGCGCCGTCGGGGCCCATGGTGAGCCCGTTGGGGCTGCCCGCGTTGGCGAGGTACGCCGTGCCCATCGGGGCGTCGGCGGTGAGGTCGACGGCGTAGATGGTCGCCGCGGTGGGCGAGCCCGCGTAGAGGCGGCGGTTGGCGACGTCGATGGCGAGGCCCCACACCGTGCTCGCCGCCGTGGGCAGCGACGCCCAGCGGGCCTCCGCGGGCATGCCCGGGCGGATGCGGCCCACCGCGCGCGCCTGCGAGAAATAGATGGTGCCGTCGGCGGCGATGACGAGCCCCTCGGTGCCGCGGACGGCGCTGATCTCGGGCCGCTCGGTGCCGCAGCTCGCGGTCACCGGCACGTCCGTGGTGACCGGCACGTCGGGGGTGACGCCCGCGTCGGGGGTGACCTGCGCGTCGGGGGTGACGGCCACGTCGGTGGTGACGGCCGCGTCGGTGGGCGGGACCGCCGGGTCGCTGGAGCAGGCAGCGATGAGGGCGAAGCTGAAGGGCAGGGCGCGGCGCATGGGTTTCCTCGCGGGTGTGCTGCGGTTTCTCGCCGCAATCCGGGGTCAATGCAAGGGCGCGGATGATCGCGGCGGGGCCTTCGCGGCGTTTCGACGCTTCCCCGCGGGGTCACCGCGCGCTACGTCCGTGCTCGATGGAAGACCCGCTCACGCACCTCCGCCGGGACTACCGCGCCGCCTGCCTCGACGAGGCCGAGGCGGCGCCGGAGCCCCTCGTGCAGTTTCGTCAGTGGTTCGCGCAGGCGCGCGCCGCGGAGGTCGACGAGCCCAACGCGATGACCCTCGCGACCGTGGCCGACGACGGCGCGCCCCGGGCGCGGGTGGTGCTGCTCAAGGCCGTCGACGAGGCGGGCTTCGTATTCTTCACCAACTACGACAGCGACAAGGGCCGCGAGCTCGACGGGCGCGGGCGCGCCGCGCTGGTGTTCCTGTGGCTGCCGCTCGAGCGCCAGGTGCGCGTCGAGGGCCGGGTCGAGCGCGTGAGCCCGGAGGAGTCCGACGCGTACTTCGAGCTGCGCCCGCGGGAGAGCCAGCTCGGGGCCAGCGCCTCGCCGCAGAGCCGCGTGGTGGCCGGCCGCGCCGCCCTCGAGCGGGCCTTCGCCGAGGTGACGGCGCGCTACGACGGCGCGGCGGTGCCGCGGCCGGCGGGCTGGGGCGGATACCGGGTCATCCCGACGGCGGTGGAGTTCTGGCAGGGGCGGCCGAGCCGGCTGCACGACCGGCTGCGCTACCGCCGCGACGACGCGGGGCGGTGGGTGCTCGAGCGCCTCGCGCCCTGAGCGTTCGGTCGCGTCTTGGACTTCGACGCGCGTCCCTTCCTACACTCACCACCGCGTATGAACGAGATCAAGGGCAGCCGGGAGCTCGCGTCGGGCCAGCGGATCGCCGTCGTGCACGGCGACCTCACCCGCGAGGTCGTCGACGCGATCGTCAACCCCGCCAACGGCTGGCTCGCGCACGGCGGCGGCGTGGCGGGCGCCATCCTCCGCCGCGCGGGCATCGACCTGCAGCTGGAGAGCGACGAGTGGGTCGACCAGCACGGCGAGGTGCCCAACGGCGGCGTCGCGCTCACCCGCGGGTACATGCTCCCCGCGGGGCGGGTGATCCACGCCGTGGGCCCGGTGTGGCACGGCGGCGGCCAGGACGAGGAGCGCGAGCTCGGCGACGCGGTCACCCACACCCTCGACCTCGCCGAGCGGGAGGGCTGCCGCACCGTCGCGATGCCCGCCATCAGCTCCGGGATCTTCGGGTTCCCGAAGGAGCGCTGCGCGGAGATCCTGTTCGAGCGGGCCGAGGCGTGGTTCGCCGCGCACCCGGACAGCGTCGTGCGGGAGCTCCGCTTCACCAACATCGACGCGCCGACGGTGCGGGTGTTCTTCGAGGAGTTCGAGCGCCGGGGCTGAGCCGGGCGCTCAGCGCAGCGCGCAGGCCAGGGGGATGGCGCCCAGGCGCAGCTGCGGCGAGCCCTGCGCGTAGGCCACCCAGGGCTCGTCGCCGCAGGTCACCACGGCCGCGTGGTCGAGCCCGCCGAGCACCCAGTGCTGCGCCCGGCCCTCGCTGCCGCCGTCGAGCAGGTGGGGCACCAGGGCCCCGTCGCTGGCGCGCGTGACCGTCGCCACCACCGTATTGCTCACCCCGTGGGCGATCATGCGCCCGCGCCCGTGGGCTTCGATCTCCCGGGCGACCGCGTCGCCGTGCGGCGGAAACTCCAGCACGAGCACCGCGCCGCTGCCCTCGCAGGCCTCGCACCCGGCGTCCGTGGCCGCGACCACCGTCGCGAGGAAGCGCCGCGACGAGCCCGCGGCGCCGGCGCCGAGCGGCGCGAACTCGATCGGGCCCGCGGGCGCCGCCCACGCGGCGGAGCGCAGGAGCACCTGGGCCGAGAGCTCCCGCAGCGTCGCGGCCCCGCCGTCGGGCGCGCCGCCGTCGCGGTCGGCCGCCGACGAGAGCCCCGCGAGGGTGTTGAGCGGCAGCGACACGGCCGTGTAGGTCACCCGGCCCTCGGAGGACTGGCGGAGCAGCAGCGTGGCGGGGTCGCCCGGGATCGCCGCGACGGCCGAGCCCTCGCTGATGACGTACACCGTCGCGTCGCGGGGCTCGTCGTTGCGGCGGGCGGCGAACTCCACCACCGCGGCGCGCTCGCGCCCTTCGGTGAGGAGGGTGGTGCCGATCCACGCGCCCGTGGCGTCGGCCCGGAGGAGCATCGCGCCGCGGAACGAGCCCGCGGTGTAGCCCGGCGTGCTGGTGGGGACGCGGTGCACCTGGCGGTCGATGCGCGCGAGGCCGAAGGCGGCGCCCGTGCGGGGGAGCCAGGCGGTCCATCCGACGGGGCCGGACACGGAGGTGCCGGCGCTGAGGACGCCCTCCGCGACCACCGTGGGGCGCTCGCCGAACTGCGCCCCGCGGGTGCTCCCGCGCTGCCCGAGCACCAGGGTGTCGTCGACGTGCGCGAGCACCGCGACCTCCCGCGCGTCGTCGAGGCAGAACGCCCCGAGCGCCCTGGCCTCGGATGGCACCGCGACGGTGCGCGGCGGCGCCAGCGGCTCGTCGCCGCAGCGGGTGGGCACCGACACCCGCACCCGGCTCGGGATGGTCCCGTCCACCGGCGCGACCCGGCTGGAGAGGGTGACCCCGGCCGCGGTCGCGAGCACCGCCACGGCGACGCCCGCTGCGATGAGCACGCGCCGGCGGCGGGTGTCCTGGTGGGTCTGCACCTCGGGCGGCGCGGTGAAGGGCGACGCCGAGAGCGCGGCCGGGTCGCTCGTGGCGGCCCCGCCCTGGGCGTAGCTGCCCGACGGGGGAGTCGGGACGTTGGCGCGCTCGCCCCCGGCGGGCGGCGGGAGGGCCGCGCTGCCGACGGCGGTGAGGTTTCCGCGCGAGATGCGCCGCGCGGGCTCGTCGACCAGCTGGCGGATGGCGTTGGCGAGCGCGAGGCCCGACTGGAGCGCCGGGTGGTCGCCCGCGCGGGCGCAGTTGCGGATCATCTCCCAGCGCACCACCGCGGCGCCGTCGGGCCGGGCGCCGGTGCGCTCCATCGCGGCCTGGAGCGCGAGCGCGAGCGCGGCGAAATCGGCCCGCGGGCCCGGGCGGGCCTTGGAGCCCGCGAGGCGCGCGGCGGCCTCGATGCCGAAGCCAGAGAGCCCCAGGCGCTCGGTGCCGCGGTCTTCGATGAGGTGCAGCCGGTCGATGGTGATGGCGCCGTGCACGACGCCGACCGCGTGCAGGTTGTTGAGCTCCTCGGCGAGCGGCGCGAACCAGGAGACGAGCGCGCGGAGGGCGGCGCGCCGACGCTCGTCGACGTCGCCCGCGAAGAGCGACGTGAGGCGCTCGGCGAGCGGGGTGGGGTGCCCCTGGCGGAAGATCGCCGCGGGCACGCCGAGGGCGCTGCGCACGACCTCGTCGGGGCGGCGGTAGAGCCGGCTCGCGGGGATGGCGGCCAGCTCGCCGCGCAGGGCCTCGAACACCGGCGGCGGCACCGGCGCGCCGTGGAGAAACTGCGCGTAAGAGATCGTCCCCTGGGCGTCGCGCACCTCGTGCAGTGCGTCGGCCTTCGCGGGGTCGATGAGGGTCAGGACGAAATATCGTCCACCGAGCTTCTCGCCAACGGGGATCACGGCGTCTCTCCGGGGCCCATTGATCGCGTCTTCTAGCGGGTGGTCAAGCACTCCGTCGGCACCGCGACGATTCGCGGCGTCGGCTGGGTGAGGTGCACCCCGAGCCACACGTTGCCGCCGCAGCGGACGAGCCTGCCGCGGTTGGCGCCGGGGTTGGCGAGGGTGGCGTGGGTGGGCACCGCGCCGACGACGGTGGTGAGCTGCATCGCGGGGTGGGCGGCGACCCCGGCGGGCTCGTGGAGCACCAGCCAGCGGTCGGGCGCCTCGGCGAGCACGTCGAGCCCGAGGGTCTCGGACCCGACCGCGACGTCGGTGGGCTCCGGGCGGGCGGGGCTGAAGCGCAGGAGGTGCACGGCCCCGGGGCCGACGCAGCGGCCGCGGGTGGCGCACTGCTCGACGGGGCGCGCGGGGCCGAGGGTGACGACGAAGCCCGCCTCGTCGCCGATGGCGGCGCCGCTGGTGGTGGCCGCGAGCACCTCGCCCGGGAGGGTGACCGCCGCGCTGCGGCGGAGGGCGTTGTCGGTCGGCGTGGCGCCGCGGACGGAGGTGGCGTCGCCGCCCGGGCGGGCCGCGGCGAGGAGCGCCAGCTGCGGCCAGAGGGCGCTCAGGCGGTGGGCCGCGCCGTCGCGTTGGTGGAAGAGCAGCGTGGGGGCGGGCCCGGCCACGGCGGACTCCACGGTGCCGGCGCCGAGGTACCAGGTGCGGATGGACGCCCGCTCGCGCCCGTCGCCCGACTGGACGTGGAAGAGCACCGGGTGGGCGCCGCCCTCGGACTCGACGTTGCTGACGATCCAGGTGGAGGACGCGTCGCGGTGGAGGAGCATCACGCCGCGGAGGGGGACGTTGTCCCAGCCGGTGAGCGGGACCTGCGCGTGGGCGTGCGGGTCGCGCGAGACCTCCGCGAGGCCTACGGGCTCGCCCACGCCGTTGCGCCAGATGGACCACAGCCCCCCGGCGGTGGCGACCGCGGCGCCGAGCTCGACCGCCCCGGTGGCGTCGGAGGAGTCGACGTGGCGCCAGGCCTGGCCCCGCCGCGCCTCGCGGCTCGCCGTGAGGATGGACGTACCCGCGGGGCCGCCGCGCGCGACGGCGACGAGGGTGCGGCCGTCGGGCGCGCACGCCACGTCGAAGTCGACGGCGCTGGTCTCGTAGCCGACCGGGGGGTCGAGGGCCTCGCCGTCGCAGCGGGGCGCGGCCACGACGCGGCGGCGCCCGGTGCGGAGCATCCCGAGGGAGATGGGCTCGTCGCGGACCTTCGAGAGGTACGCGAGGGCGCCGACGGAGGCCAGCGCCGCGAGGCCGACCCCGATCGCCACCCCGCGGACCCATCGGCGGGGGGCGGGCCCGGGCGCCGGCGCGGGTGCGGCCGCGGCGCGGGGCGCGCGGGTCGATCGATCGGCGCGGGGCGGGGCGGCGCCGCCGGTCTCCTCGCGGGGGCGTGTGTTGCCGCGGGGCGGTGGGATGGTCGGGTTGCGGGCGCTGCCGCTGTCGGGGCGCGACGGGGGCGCGAGGGTGGCCTGGCGCGGCGGCCGCATCGACGCCATCGGCGCGGCGGGCTCGAGGGAGAGCTTGGCGAGCTCGGTGAGGGTCTTGCCGAGCTCGGTGCCCGACGCGAGCGCGGGGTGCTCGCCGTGCTGCGACGAGTGCCGGAGCAGGCTCCATTTGCCCCCGGCGCCGCCCTCGGGCGTGAGGCCCTGGGTGATGAAGAGGTCGTGCAGGGCCGAGAGGAGGTCGACGAGGTCTTTGCGGGGCGTGGCGGCGGCGAGGTCGGGCGCGGCGCGCCGGGCGAGGGCGTCGATGCCGAAGCCCACGAGGACGCACCGCTCGACCGGGCCGTTGACCGGGCAGACGAGGTACCGCTGGCCGATGGCGCCGTGGCAGATGCCCGCCGCGTGCACCCGGTCGAGGTCGGTGGCGATCACCGCGAACCACGCGAGCAGCGCGGCGACGGCGCCGGGCTTGCCGAGCGCGCCGACCACCTCGCCGAGGCGGGCCCGCACCGGCGTGAGGGCCGCGACGCCGAAGATGGCGATGGGCAGCGACGCCCGGTTCATGGTGATCTCCCGCGGGCGCAGGAGGGAGCTGTTGGACGGCACCGCCCCGAGCACGGGGCGGAGGTCGGCGAGGTGCTCGGTCGCGCTCGGGCTCGTGCCGAGGAGCTGCGCCGCCACGGCCGCGGCCTCCCGGTCGATCACCTCGAAGAGCTCGCCCGCGCGCTCTTCGTCTGGCGCCCGGGAGACCGTAAAACGCTTGCCGAGGGGGTCACCGACTGCGATCAACGAGCACGCTCCATCGAGGTGAATGGGAGGACGGGGGCCACGATAATCCAGAAGCCCCCTCCGATGCATCGCCGAACGCGCCCGACCCCATCGTCGCGCGCGGGGTGTGGTACCCATTGCGGCCGGTGAGGCGCAACGAGGCTTCGATGCACTGGCCGTGGCTGCTCGTCGCCCTGGCGCTGGCGACCCTGCTCCTGCCCCAGCGCGGGGCGGGGGACGCCCCGGCCGCGGCGCGCAGCTCCCTGCGGGTGGGCCTGGTCTTCGACGTGGGCGGCCGCGGGGACAAGAGCTTCAACGACGCCGCCTGGGCGGGCCTGGAGCGCGCCCGCCGGGAGCTGGGCGTCACGGTCGAGTACGTCGAGCCGGCGGACGGCGACGACCGCGCGGGGGCCCTGCGGCTCTTCGCGGCGCGCGGCTTCGACCGCGTGATCGGCGTCGGGTATGTGTTCTCCCGGGACGTCGACGAGGTGGCGCGCGACCACCCGGGCGTGCGCTTCGCGTGCATCGACTACGCGCCCCCGGAGCGGGGCGAGGCGCCGCCCAACGTCGTGGGGCTCAAGTTCCGCGACGAGGAGGGGGCCTTCCTCGTGGGCGCCGCGGCCGGGCTGAGCACCACGAGCGGTGCGGTGGGCTTCGTCGGGGGCATGGAGATCCCGCTCATCCGCCGCTTCGAGGCGGGGTACCGCGCGGGCGTCGGCGCGGTGTGCCCCTCGTGCCGGGTGCTCGCGGCCTACGCGGGCAGCACCCCGACGGCCTTCAAGGACCCCGAGCGCGGGGCGCAGCTCGCCACGTCGCAGATCGCGGCCGGGGCGGACGTGCTCTTCCACGCGTCGGGCAGCACCGGGCACGGGGTGTTCGTGGCCGCGCGGCGCCTCGGGGCCCGGGCCATCGGGGTCGACGCCGACCAGCACGACGAGATGCCCGGCGTGGTGCTCACCTCCATGCTGAAGCGCGTCGACGTGGTGGTGTTCGAGCTCATCCGCGAGGCGACGCAAGGGCGCTACGTGCGCGGCGCGCGGGGGCTGCGCACCTTCGGGCTCGCCGAAGGGGGCGTCGACTGGGTGCACGAGGGCCCGCACGCCCGCGGCCTGCGGTCGGAGACCATCGCGCGGGTGGAGGCCCTGCGCGGGCAGATCGTGAGCGGCGCCGTGGTGGTGCCCGGTCGGGAGTAGGAGAGAGGTCTAGCGACGGGGGTCGCGGGAGAGGGAGCGCTCGAGGGAGCGCTCGATGGCGATGAGCCCGGGCCGCGCCTCGGCGGGGGCGACGCGCAGGGCGTCGCGCACCGCGGCGAGCACCTCGGCGCCGCCCATGCTGAGGGCCGCGATCCCGAGGGCAGGGCGCTGCGCCGGCAGCTCGCTCCAGCGGCGGATGATGGCCCGCGCCGCGCGCGCACGGAGGGGTGCGTCGATGCGCGAACGGGCGCCCGGGCGGGCCCAGCTCGAGGCGCCCTCGGCGAGGCCGGCGGCGAGCGCCGCGGCGTGGGCGGGGTCGCTGGTCGACTCGAGCTGCGCGACCATCCACGACGCGGCCTCGGGGCTCGCGCAGAGCCCGAGGGCGGCGGCGGCGGCGGCGCGCTGCGGCGCGGCGGTGGCGGTCATCAGGGCGCGGCGGTCGCGCTCCTGGCAGACGCGGGCGAGCCCGCGGGCGGAGGCGCGCAGCTCGAGGGCCTCGGTGGCGGTGGCGAACACGCCGCGGAGCACCGGGAGCGCGCGGGGGTCGCCGAGGTTGCCGACGGTCTCCAGCAGGCCGATGCGGAGCGCGGCACGCTCGTCGTCGGAGAGGTCGCGGGGGTAGCCGCTCAGGGCGAGGGCGTCGAGCATGGGGAGCAGCGCCGAGGGGCCCATGGCGCGGAGCTCGAGGGCCACCGAGGGCCGGCCCGCGCGGGTGCGCCGGTAGAACTCCGGGCGCAGTCCCTCGAGGTCGGCGACGCGGCGGTAGGCCTCGGGGCGACGCGCGCGGTCGGCGCGCACGGTCGCGGCGAGCGGCCGGGAGACCTCCGCGGGCACCGCGCGCGAGTCGATGAGCGGCGACGCGCCGGCGATCGCCGGGAGAAGGATCACGGACAGGATCGCGAGCGTGGGCCTCATCGGGTCACCTCCCACCACGCGCCGCGCGCGGGGATTCTTCGAAGCGCGTTGGTGCCGCAGTGCACCTCCCCCTCGTTGGCGTGGAGGATGTCCCACTGCTCGGCGAAATGGGCGGTGATGCCCTCGGCGCGCATCAGCGCGCGGAGGTGGGTCTCCATGAAGTCGGCGCCGTCGACGGCGAAGGCGTGGGGCCTGGGCATGGTCACCGAGCGGCCGTAGAGCAGCAGGTTGACGGTGCCGGGCATGTACGCGGCCCCCTGGCCGTTCTCGATCTCCCACATGAGGAAGGGGATCTCGATGACCTCGTCGTCGGAGAGCCCCGCCTCGGTCTGGAGGGCCTCGCGGACGAGGTCGATGTGGGCCTGGTCGCCCTGGTTGAAGGCCATGAGGTCCTCGTCGGCGAGGATGCTGTTGACCGTGCGCGCGGCGGGGTAGGTGCGCCCCTCCATCGGATGGTCCTGGGGATAGAACCAGCGCTGGCCTTCGAACATCACCCGCTCGCCGTTGGCCGGGTCGGCGGCGACGAGGGCCTGGAGCTGCGCGCGGGCGGCGCGCGGCGAGGCGATGAGCATCTTCCACCCGCGGGGCGAGTCCACGGGGATGAAGCTCGCGAACTCGTCCACGTGCCCGACGTGCAGCCACGAGGTGTCGAGCTCCAGCACCGGGCCCTGCACCCGCTGGGCGTTGAGGAAATCGCGGAGCTCGGGGTCGCTGCTGCGCGCGGCGACGTTGCCGTGGAAGAGCCGCCCGAAGGGGTGCCCCGCGTAGGGCGGGATCACCTCCAGGTTGCCGAAGGAGTCGAGGCTCGGGTCGTGGGCGCGCGCGGAGGGGTAGCGTCGCGAGTGGCGCCAGACGTACCCGCGGCCCGGGCCGACGAAGTCCCGGCGGGTCCACGCGGCGATGGGGCGGTCGGTGTTCGGGGTGCGCAGCACGACGTTCATGCCGTGGGGCGCGGCGCCGCCGGGCATCGCGGTCCACCCGAGCTCCATGTAGTCCTGGGTCCAGACGTCGGGGCCGAAGTCGCGCTCGCGCCAGTCGGGGTCGAGCCCGTCGATGGTCTCGAAGGGCATCTCGTCGGCGGCGGTGATGGCGTCGAGGTCGTTGATGAAGCGCGCGAGGGAGAACACCCCGGCGCCGACCGTGGCGTAGACGTGGTCGGTCTCGTCGAGCGAGGAGCTCACCACGAAGGGCGCCACCCGCAGCACCACCCGGTCGTCGCCGACGCGCTCGTCGCCGCGGGTGACGGAGAGCGCCAGCGTGACCTCGCCCGCCCACTCCGCCGTGGGGAAATCGCTCGCCTCGATGCCCAGCTCGAGGCCCGCGCGCAGCTCGGCGGCGGTGAGGGTCTCCGCCTCCAGGTCGACGCGCCGCCACACGCCCTCGTCGACGCGGAACACCCGCACCGCGGGGGTCGACGGGGCCGTGAGCGTCAGCCGCCCGGTGGCGTCGTCGGCGAGGTTCGCGATCGGCGCCACACGCACCCGCGCGAGGTCGCGCGCGTCCTCCTCGCCGTTGACCACGTCGTCGGCGCCGTCGAGCGCGTCGTCGTCGTCGTCGTCGTCCACGTTCGCCAGGAACACCGCGCCGTGCGCCGCGTCCCAGCTCGCGCGGAAGGCCACGTCGTCGCCCGTGTCGGTGACGACGCCGTCGCGGTCGGCGTCGACCAGCAGTCGCACCCGCGGCGCGGCGGGGGCGTCGACGACGTCGCCCGCACCGCCGTCAGCCGTCAGGCCTGCGGGCGAGGTGGCGGCGTCCTCGGCGCAGCCTGCGAGGAGCGCGGCGAGGGCGGCGATGAGCCAGCGGGGCCGGGGCGTAGGATCCATCACCGCGGGGATGGGAACGCCTCCGAGGCGCCGCCGTCAACGAGGCCCGCGGCGTTCGTCTCCTGCCGGGTCTGCGGCGCCGAGGTCGTAGAGCGCGGCGTCGCGACCGTAGCCGGGCCAGTGCACGAGGTCGCGCGGGCAGCGGGCGAGCGTCGCGCACACCAGGTGGTTGCACCGGGCGTCGTAGTCGAAGAAGCCCGTCACCCCGGCGGTGCGAGCGCGCAGGCGGCGCATCGGGTGCCCCTCGCCGACGATCGACGCGAGGCGGTCGAGCAGCGCGGTCGCGCCGGGGTCGCCCTCGGGCTCGAGCGCGAGCAGCAGGCGCGGGCGCTCGATGAGGTGCTGCAGCGGCCCGTGGACCATCTGGAGCGCGTCCCAGCACGGCGGGTCGCAGGTGGCGGGGCCCTCCAGCCATTTCCAGCGCAGGCCGTGCGCGAGCTCGAGGCCCGGGTCGCAGGTCACGATGGCGACGCGGCCCGCCGACGCCAGCGCGGCCGAGCGGTCGTCCAGCTCGGGCTCGTCGTCCGGGAGCCCGTCGGCGACGGCGTCGAGGTGACCGTCGAAGGGCGGCGCGTCCCCGCGGGCGAGGCAGAGCGCGTCGACGACCCGGAGCAGGGTCATCGTGGCCGCGGCGGGGCCCTGCACGCGAAGCAGCAGGCCCGACTCGTCGCCCGGGGGATGTCCCACCACGAGGGCGCCGAGCGCGCGGACCCCCGCGAGGCCGGGGTGCTCCGGCGCCGCGGTGACGACCACGCAGGCGGCGAAGGACGCCGTGCGGGCGAGGGCGAGGCGGGCGTTGGGCGCGAGCCCCTGGGTGATGACCACGAGCACGGCGCTCGGGTCGGTGACGTCGGCCACGCGCTCCGGGGCGAAGGCCGAGAGCGGGACGAAGCCCGCGCAGGCGTGGAGGTGCCGACGGAGCAGCGCGGCGAAGAGGCGCCCGGGGCCCTCCGAGGCGCCCGCGCCGGTGATCACCCAGCGGGTGCGCCGGGCCACGGCGTCGAGCGGGGGCAGCGGGGCGGCGAGGGCGGCGCGGAGCACCGACTGCAGGTCGGCGCAGCGCTGGCGGAGCAGGTCGAGTCCGTCGGCGCCCATCACGGTCCTGCGTCGGGGCGGGCGTCGGGGTCGTGCTTGCGGAGGGCCATGGCGCGAAAATACGCGATCAGCCCGTCGAGGTCGTCGTCGCCGAGGTGGGGGTGCGCGGGCATCGCGCTGTAGCGGAAGGTGAGCGGGTTGCGGATGTACGCCCGGATCTGCGCCTCGGGGCGGTACTCGGTGACGCCCTGCGGGACGTTGAGCTCCGGGCCCACCCGCCCGCCCTCGCGGTTGATGGCGTGGCAACGGATACACAGGTCGGTAAAGATCGCGTAGCCGCGGCGCGCGGGGGACCCGTCGGGTTCGCCCGCCGGGGCCGTGTGG
Organism: Myxococcales bacterium; assembly: GCA_030652255.1. GTDB lineage: Bacteria > Myxococcota_A > Polyangia > Polyangiales > SCUS01. The sequence goes on from JAUSAZ010000097.1 coordinate 29,213, forward strand.
GGGAACACCGCCTCGAAGCGGGCGATCTCGATGACCGCCAGCTGCCACGGGCGCGGGTGCGTCTCGAGGTCGACCTGCGAGGGCTCGCGCCACACGAGGTACGCGGGCCCGGGGTTGGCGCGCTGCGGGCCGATGGGCTCCCAGCCCGGGCGGTCGAGGTCGCGGATGGCGAGGTAGGCCCCGGGTTCGAGCAGGCGCTCGCCGGAGATGGGCACGGTGTACCCGTCCCGGGAGCGCAGCACGAACTGCCGCGTGCGCAGGGGCTCGCGCACGGCGCCGCCGAAGGCCTCGGCGAGGACCCGGGCGAGGCGCAGCGCGCGGAAGCGCTTGGCGCGGTGGTAGTAGCCGTCGAAGTTCTCGACCGTCTCGGGGCCGATGAGCGCGGTGAGCTCGCCCAGGGTGAGCACCCGCACGGTGCGCCCGTCGACGCGGAACTCCAGGCGCGCGCCAGGGTCCTCCGCGGCGGCCCGGCCCGCGTCCGGGACGACGGTGCCGGGCGGATGTCGGCCGCATGCGCCGAGGCCGAGGGCGAGGGTGAGGGCGACGGCGAGGCGCCTCACGCGCGGAGACCCCGGGGCGCGCGCCACGCGACGAAGGCCACGAAGCAGCCGTAGTAGAGGACGTTGGGGGCGAGGCGCAGCAGGTAGGCCAGGTCGACGCCCGACAGGATGAGCACGTCCGAGGTCACCCAGAGGGCGTACTGCGCGAGGAAGAAGTGCGCGACGGCACGGGCGAGGCCGAGGGCGGGCGCGTCGGTGGCGGGCGCGCGGCGGGGGAGGATCGCGAGGCGCCACGCGGCGAAGAGCCCGAGCGAGACGAGCTCGTAGAAGAGGAAGACGTGGCGCGTGGCGGCGAAGGTGGCGGGCGCGACGAGCGTCGCGCCGGCGACGGCGAGGGAGGCCACGAAGCTCCAGCCGAGGGCGCGCGCCCAGGTGGACGACCACGCGCGGGAGGGCGACGTGAGGCGCTCGAGGAGGAGGTAGGCGCGCAGGTCGCCGAGGATGACGAAGGCGATGGAGGCCACGCGCTCGGCCCCGGGGTGGCCGTGGAGGGGCGAGGCGAAGCCGGTGAGCGAGGCGTCGAGGACGATCTCGAGGCCCCACCAGAGCAGCCACGCGCGGAGGAAGGGCGGGTCGGTGTCGCGCCCTTGGGCGCGGCGGGCGAGCGCCACGGCGAGGCCCACCACCGCGAGCGGCAGGAGGGTTCCGGGGTGGTGCCAGGGGGAGGCGTAGATCTCGGCGGGGGTCATCAGTCGTGGGACCTGCGACGTGGGATGCCCCGCGGGCGGATTAGGGTCGCCGCCGGATGGCGCCGGACTGCACGACCTCGAAGGCCGTGCCCGGGACGTCCTTGAGCTGGTCGATGTCGGCGTCGTTCCAGGCGCGGTTGGCCTCGCCCGAGATGTACCAGTTGCCGCCGGTGTCGGCGGTGAACATCCCGTAGGTGCGCAGGGCCTCGAGGATGACCCGGGCGGCGCCGTGGTAGGCGCTCAGGTTGTAGGAGCGCTTGAGCCGGAGGCGCAGGCCCATCGGCGGGGCGTCGGGGTCGGCCTCGCCGCCGGGGTGCGTGGCCGGGAGGATCCAGCCGTCCTGGGTGTGCTCGAAGGTGACGCGCAGGGCGTGGCGGATGGCGCCGGTGCGGATCTCGTCGAGGCGCGCGAGGCCCGGGAAGATGGGCAGCCCGGCCTGGTCGCAGGAGGTCCAGGTGTCCGGGCGCAGGGCGTTGGAGCGCAGGTCGAAGACGGCCCCGGAGCCGGCGAGCCAGCCGTCGCCGCTGCGCGACGCGTGGTAGAGCTCGAACAGTCGGCAGGTGCCCGACTGGATGGCGATGACGTGCCGGTCGCGCCCGCCCTCGATGGGGGCGTCGAGGGGGAAGGGGTGGGGCCCCGGGTCGCTCTCGTCGCCGTACTCGTTGTAGGTCACCGGCACGCGCGGCTGCGAGGCCGGCACCACCACGTAGGGGATGCCGTACTGGGGGTTGCTGCCGAAGTCGGGGTGCAGGAAGCGCGGGCCGTGGGCCTGGATGTTGGCGATGTAGCGGTCCGAGCGCGGGTCGACCGGGTCGTTGGAGACGTCGCGGTTCCAGGGGTTGTCCGTGGGGAAGATCTGGCAGCCGCCGACCACGGGCGGGCCGTGCGAGGTCGGCGTGGCCGGGACGCTGGTCACGCCGAGGGTGAGCCGTTGGGCCGCGCGAAACGAGCGCTGCGGCGAGCAGCGGCACGACGCGCAGAAGGCCATCAGCAGCAGCAACCGCGGAGCGACAGTGCGGATCACGGGGGGTAACGGTGGGTCTACCACCAGCGCAAACGCCGCCGCAACGCATCCATCGCCGCGCGCTCGTCCGGCGCGCGGAACACCAGCAGCGCGGCGAGGGCGGGATAGGCCACGATGATGCCCGCGCGCAGGGCGAGGTTGACCCACCGGGGCGCGTCGAGGCCGCGGTAGCCCACGATCGAGAGGCCCACCGCGAGGGCCGCGAGCGCGGCGAGGCGGCGGTACTCGTAGGCCACCGGGAGCACCCGGCGCACGGCCTGGTGCAGCGCGAGGGCGTAGAGACCGAAGACCAGCGGGGTGGCGGCGATGGCGCCGGTGAGGCCGAAGCGCGAGACGAGCGCGACGCCGAGGGCGAGGTCGACGAGGGCGAGGATGGGCTCGATCCAGGCGACCGGGCGGGTGTTGCCGCCCAGGACGAGCCCGTTGCGGAAGAACTCCGCGACCTCGCGCAGGGCGAAGGCGAAGGCCACGGCGGGGATGACGAGGGCGGCGCGGGCGAAGGAGGGCGGCGCGAGGGCCGCGATGACGTCGGGCGCGGCGACGGTGAGCGCGAGGGCGGCCCAGCCGAAGAGGCCGACGAAGAGGGTGAGGGCGCGGGCGAAGCGCGCGTGCCCGTCGGGCCCGGCCCAGATCACGAACATCTGCGCGGTCCAGGCGTTGCGGAGCGGGCTGCCGATGACCTGCGCGAGCAGCGAGCCGAACTTGAACCCGAGCGCCCAGCGGCCCACGTCGGCGAGGGTGCCGTAGTGGTTGAGCACGTAGCTGCGGCTGTGGTGCAGGGCGATGATGCTGAGCGCGCCCGGGACGAGCGGCCAGCCGAAGGCGAGCATGCGGCGGAGGATGGCGAGGTCGAAGACGAGGCCGGTGCGGCGCAGGGTGAGGGCGCAGAGCGCGGTGGCCGTGACCGCGGAGGCGATGAGGGTGGAGAGCACCAGGCCCCGCACGCCCAGGTCGAGCGCTGCGATGAACGCGAGGTTGAGCGCGAGGCCGAGCCCGGTGCGGGCGAGGGTCCAGGCGGCGAAGTGGAGGGGGCGGTCGTCGGCGCGGAAGCGGGTGAGGGGGATCTCGAGCATGGCCTGGAAGGCCACCGCGGCGAAGGTGAGCCGGAGCAGCGGGGCGCGGCTCGCGTCGCGCAGGAGCGGGGCCGCGAGGACGGGCGAGGCCAGGGCGCCGGCGAGGGCGACCAGGGCCCCCACCCCGGCCAGGAAGGCGATGGCCGTGGCGGTGACCCGGTCGCGGCCGCGGGTGTCGGGCGCGTCGTGGAGGTGGCGTATGAAGGGGTCGGAGATCGCGGAGGCGAAGAGCACCAGCGCCACCTGGTCGACGGTGTCGAGCAGCTCCGCGAGGCCGTAGTCGGCCGCGCCGAGGCGGTGCGTGTACACCGGCACCATCACGAAGGACATGGCCCGGGAGACGAGCATCGTGAGGGCGTAGACCGACGACTGCCGGGCGAGCGCGCGGAGCGCCGAGGGGGGCGACACGGCGCGAGGATGCGACGGGTCGACGCCCGCGGGAAGCGTCACGGCGCGAGGGTGACAGAGATGTCGCGGGCGCGAAGTCGGGATTGACCGGGGCGGGCGCTGGGGCAGAGACTCGCGCCACCGAATTGGAGGTTCATGTGATGGTTCGCTGGTGGCGGCTCCTGGCCGCAGGGGTCGCGTTGAGCGGTTGGCTCGGGTGTTCGTCGGACGACGGGGGGCTCGTCTGCAACGCGCCCTCGACGGTGTGCGGGGCAGCCTGCGCGGACGTCTCGACCGATGTCCGCAACTGCGGCGCCTGCGGCACGGCGTGCGGTGCCGGTGCGCGCTGCGTGCTGGGACGGTGCCTGTCGCCCTGCGGCGATGACCAGACCTACTGCAACGGGCAGTGCGCCGACCTCCAGACCAGCCAGGAGCACTGCGGCGCCTGTGGCACGGCCTGCGCGGGGGGAACCCTCTGCGTCGACGGCGCGTGCGCCGTGTCGTGCCCGGCGGGCGCGACCCGCTGCGAGCTCGCCGGGGGGGCCGGGGCCATCTGCGCCAACGTGACCAACAACCGCCTCCATTGCGGCGGGTGCAACCGGGCCTGCGCCGCGGGCCAGCTCTGCGTGGGCGGGGTCTGCCGCGCCGGCTGCCCGGAGGGCTCCGCGGCCTGCCAGGACCGCTGCGTCGACCTCCAGAGCGACAACGCCAACTGCGGCGCGTGCCGGGCCACCTGCTCGCAGGGCTTCTCCTGCCAGGCGGGCCGCTGCCGCCTCGCCGAGTGCCCGGCGGGCACCATGGCCTGCGGCACCCGCTGCGCCAACGTGCAGACCGACCGCGACAACTGCGGCCGCTGCGGCATGGCCTGCCCCCCGAGCAACGTGTGCACCGCGGGCATGTGCATGGCGACCTGCGCCATGGGGCAGACCCGCTGCAACGAGGACTGCGTGAGCCTCCAGACGTCCAACAGCAACTGCGGCGCCTGCGGCACCATCTGCCAGGGCGGCCAGATCTGCCGGGCCGGGGCCTGCGTGCGGGAGTGCGGCGCGGGCCAGACCCTCTGCGGCGACCGCTGCGTGAGCACCGCCACCGACCGGGCCAACTGCGGTGCGTGCGGTACCGCGTGCCCGGCCATCCAGGTGTGCATGGCGGGCGCGTGCGTGCCCACCTGCGCGGCGGGCCAGACCCTCTGCGGCGCGGTGTGCTCCTCCACCGACTCCGATCCGACCAACTGCGGCGCCTGCGGCACCGCGTGCGCCGCGGGCCAGGCCTGCGTGGCCGGGGTGTGCACCGCGGCCCAGGCGACGGACCCGGGCTGCCTCAGCCCGAGCGTCCGCTGCGGCGCGGCGTGCACTGACGTGCGCAACGACAACGTCCACTGCGGCCTCTGCGGCCGCGGGTGCCCGGCCAACCAGGCCTGCGTCGCGGGCATCTGCTCGGCGCTGTGCCTCGCCTCGCAGCAGCGGTGCGCGGGCGCGTGCATCAGCGTGCAGTCAGACCGGGCCAACTGCGGCGCCTGCGGCAACGCGTGCACCGCGGGCCGGGTGTGCATCGCCGGGGCCTGCGCGCCGGGCTACGGCCGCGAGCTCATCGCCAACGCCACGGGCTTCATCGACGCCTGCGCCGCCAGCGGGGCGCAGACCGTCCTGCCGCTGGTCGATGACCAGTCGGTGCGGACGCCGCTCCCCTTCCCCGTGCGGTACTGGGGCACCGATCTCGCGACGGGGGCGATGATCAACGTGACCTCCAATGGCTGGCTGGGCCTGGACGGCGTCACCAGCGCCTCGCTGGGCGGCACCATCCCGTCGACCTCCACGCCCAACAGCGTGGTCGCGGTGTTCTGGCGCGACCTCGCCACGGCCGACCCGGGCGTCTGCGTGGCGACCGTGGGCACGGCCCCGAACCGTCGCTGGGTGGTCGAGTGGCAGAACACCCGGCTGCTGGGCGGCACGGAGACCTTCACGGCCGAGGCCGTCTTCCACGAGGGCACCGGCGTCATCGAGCTGATCTACCGGAGCTTCGACGTCCCCACCGCGGGCACCGTCGGCATCGAGGGCCCCGGCGGCACCGCGGGCGTGTCGGGCTGCCCGACCGAGAGCACGTACAGCTGCGTCCCGAGCGCCAACAGCACCGTCCGCTACACGCCGTCCCCGTAAGAACTCGTGCAAACGATGAACACCCTCATGCGAACCCGACCGTCTGCCCTCCTCCTCCGCGCCTGCGCGGCGCTGCTCTTCGTGGCGCTGGCGCCGGCCTGCAGCGACACCGACAGCCGCTTCACCCCGCAGTCCGACGCCGCGGTCACCGACATGGGCGGCGGGCCCGTGTGCGCCGAGCCGCTCTCGCCGTGCCGCAGCATGTGCCTCGACCTGAGCACCGACCTGGCCAACTGCGGCACCTGCGGCTTCGCCTGCGCGAGCGACCAGATGTGCGTGAGCGGGCGCTGCCTCGGCGCCTGCCCGACGGGTCAGACCCGGTGCGGCCAGCGCTGCGTCAACCTCAACACCGACCGCGCCAACTGCGGCACCTGCGACCGGGCGTGCGCCGCCGGTCTCGTCTGCTCGGAGGGCGAGTGCGGTCAGACCTGCGGGCCCATGTATGCGCGCTGCGATGTCGTCTCCCAGCCGGCCGCCGGGTCCGACGCGGGCGAGCGGGTGACGGGCCAGGCCTGCACCGACACCGCCACGGACGAGCGCAACTGCGGCGCCTGCGGCAACCGCTGCCCCCAGGGCCACGTGTGCACCAGCGGCGCGTGCGCGCTCATGTGCCCCGCCTCGCAGATGATGTGCGGCAACGCCTGCGCCGACCTCGCGACGAGCAACGCCCACTGCGGCACCTGCGGCAACGCGTGCCCGTCGGGCCAGCGCTGCACCGCGGGCGCGTGCGCCCCGGTCGGCTGCCCGACGGGCTTCCTGGTCTGTGGGGCCACGGGGCCCGGCACGGGCACCTGCACCGACACGGCCAACGACACCACCAACTGCGGCGCCTGCGGCAACGTGTGCCCCACCCCGGCGTCGTGCCGCATGGGCGTCTGCGGCGTCGATTGCCCGACGGGCCGTACGTCCTGCGGCGCCACCTGCGTCAACCTCTCCAACGATCGGCTGCACTGCGGGATGTGCGGCGCCGCCTGCCCGACGGGGCAGCTCTGCCTGCTCGGGGCGTGTCAGCCGGTGTGCCCCACTGGCAGCGTTCGTTGCGGTGACCTCTGCGTCGACACCACCAGCGACGTGCTGAACTGCGGCGCGTGCGGCACCGCCTGCGCCGCGGGCCAGGTGTGCACCGGCGGCGCCTGCGCGGGGGCCTGCACGGCCACCCAGCGCGACTGCTCGGGCCGCTGCGCCAACGTGGAGAGCGACCCGGCCAACTGCGGCGCGTGCGGCGTCCGCTGCGCCGCCGGCTTCGCCTGCCGCGCGGGGCTGTGCCGCCCGCTCGTCGGCACCGACGCGTCGGTCTGCGCCGCGCCGAGCGAGGTCTGCTCGATGGTGTGCGTCGACCCGCGCACCGACAACCTCAACTGCGGGATGTGCGGCCGCGCCTGCGCGGGCGACCGCATCTGCGCCGGCGGCGTCTGCTCGGCGGCCTGCACCTCGACCCAGCGGCGCTGCGACGCGGCCTGCGTCACGGTGGCCACCGACCGCAACAACTGCGGCGCCTGCGGCAACGTGTGCCCGTCGGGGCAGTCGTGCATCGCCGGCCGCTGCGGCTGCGCCACCGGGCAGACCTACTGCGGCGCGGCCTGCGTGAACACGCAGACCGATCGCACCAACTGCGGCACCTGCGGCACGGCGTGCCGCGGGATGCTCCCCTGCACGGCGGGCGCCTGCGCGTGCCCCGCGGGCCAGACGAACTGCGGCGACGCGTGCGTCAACACGCAGTCCGACGGGATGAACTGCGGGGCCTGCGGGCGGAGCTGCGCCGCGGGGATGTTCTGCGTTCGCGGCACCTGCGGCTCGATGCCGCCGCTCTATCACGGGTGGATGTCGCCGCTCGCGGGCTGCCTCACCACGGGATACAACATGACGGCGCCCACCAACCTGGGCGGGACCTACCCCTTCAACACGGGCGACTCCGCCGCGTGCCGGGCGTGGAAGCTCGCCGCCACGGTGTGCACCACCGAGCCGATGGCCTACCTGGGCATGGACAACTGGCAGTGCCCCATGTCGGGCGGCTTCACCGACCCGGTGTTTGGCACGTACTGCGCGCGCGCCTCCCAGTTCTCGTGCTCGACCTGCCCCGGGTCGTGCAACGCCGGCGCCTGCTCCGACTCCGGCAGCTCCAACACCCTGCGCAACTGCACCGGCAGCGAGACCGACCAGCCCTGACCCTCCGCGCGGGCTCCGCCGTCGCGGAGCCCCGTCCCCCTCCCGCGCTCCCGATCCCGCAACCGCAGACAAGACGAAGCCCCTGGTGATCCGCTCCGCGCCGCCGCGGAGTGTCGGATCGCCCAGGGGCTCCGGTCACGACCCTCGGGGGCGGTCTACAGGCCCGTCACCCGCGCGGGCGTCTCGCCGTTGCCGCCGACGTTCCCGCGACCGAGCTGACCGTTCATGTTGCTGCCCCAGCAGAGCACCTCGCCGCTGCCGCGCAGGGCGCACGAGAAGCCGAAGCCGGTCACGATCGCGATGGCCCGGTCGACCCCGGCGACCGCCACCGGGGCGAGGCTGCTGGCGGTGGTGCCGGTGCCCAGCTGGCCGGTGGCGTTGTTGCCCCAGCACTGCGCGGCGCCCGAGCGCAGCAGCACGCACGAGTGCTTCTCGCCCGCGCCCACGCCCAGGGCAGTGGTGATGCCCGGGACGGCGGTCGGCGAGGGGCGGTCCATCATGGTGCCGTCGCCCAGCTGCCCGTCGGCGTTGACGCCCCAGCAGAACACCGCGCCCGAGTTGCGCGCCACGCAGGTGTGGCCGAGGCCCGTGGAGATCGCGAGCGCGTCGGCGATGCCCGTCGCCTCGACCGGGGTCGCGCTGGTCGTCCGCATGCCGTTGCCGAGCTGCCCCTGGGTGCCGCGGCCCCAGCACGCCACGCCGCCGTTGGAGCGGATGCCGCAGGTGTGGTTGGGGCCCGCGTCGATCTGGAGGAAGTCCGTCGGGCCCGACACGGTCACCGCGAAGGCCCGGTTGGAGTTGGTGCCGTCGCCCACCTGGCCGTCGGCGTTGGCGCCCCAGCACGAGGCCGACCCGCTGCGCCGCACCACGCACGAGTGCGCGTCGCCCACGGCCACGGAGAGCGCGTCGCTCACGCCCTGCACCTGCACCGGGGTCGCCTGGTCGACCATCATCCCGTTGCCGATCTGCCCGCTGCGCCCGACGCCCCAGCACCACGCCGTGCCGTCGGCCTTCACCGCGCAGCCGTGGAAGCGGCCCACCGCGATGTCGACCACGTCCGTGAGGCCCATGACGTTCGTCGGCGTCGAGCGGGTCTCGCGGGTGCCGTCGGCGATCATCCCGTTGTTGTTGGCGCCCCAGCACGCGGCCGTCCCGTTGCCGCGGCGCGCGCAGATGGTCTGCGACGTGGCCGCGAGGCGCAGGCCCATGCCGTCGCCGAAGTTGGTCATGTCGGTGTTCTGGTTGCAGTTGCCCGCCGGGCGCGGCGGGCTGGTGGCCGTGTAGTTGACCACCGTCCCGTTGTCGCCCGCCGCCCAGATGTTGTTGGCGCTGAAGCCCCAGATCGCCCGCAGGTCGCGGGTGGCCATCGTGGGCACCGGGCCCCAGGCCGCGCCGTTCCAGTGCACCGCGGTGCCCCCGCCGCCGACGGCCCAGACGTCCGTCGCGCTGCTGCCCCACACCGCCCGCAGCGTGCCCGTGGTGCCCGTGAGCACCCGGGTGAAGGCCGTGCCGTTCCAGCGCTGCGCGGCGCTCGTGCCCACCAGCCAGACGTCGTTCGCCGAGGCGCCCCAGACGCCGTAGTAGTAGGTCGATCCGCCGACGGGCTGCTCGGTCCAGGTGGTGCCGTTGCCGCGGTACACCTTGGCGCCGACGGCCCAGAGGTCGCCCGCCCCGAAGCCGTAGATGGCCTGCAGGTCGCTGCCCGGCGCGATGCCCATGGAGCTGTTCGCCCAGCGCATGCCGTCGTAGTGCCAGGCCTGGTCGGCGCCGACGGCCCAGATGTCCGTCGCGGAGGTGCCCCAGAACATCCGCAGCTCGGTGCCGCCCAGCATCGCCATCACCGGCGCGCTGGCGGTCGGCGGCATACCGCCCGTCACCGGGAAGCGGATCAGCTGGCCGAAGCCCGCCTCCGCCGAGCCCGCCGGGGGCACCGTCACGCCGCCGCCGAACACCGTGTCCCCGAAGCCTCCGACGGACACGAGGCGGAACGACCTCGCCCCCATCTCGTCGGCGAACTCCACCGCCGGGCCGTCGACCCACGCCGTGCCGCTGTAGCGCCGGATGCTCTGCTCGCCGACGAGGTACAGCCGGTCGGGCGCCGAGGCCCAGAGCGACAGGATGCTGTCCGTCGTGCCGCTCGGCACCACGCGCCAGGCCCCGGGCACCATGCTGGCGAGGGCCGCGCAGTTGTTGCCGCCGGGCGTGGGCACGTCGGCGTCGTCACCGCAGTGCGCGAGGGCGAACGAGGCGAGGCAGGCACACACCACAGGGGCGAGCTTCGATTGCTTCATCGAGGTTCCAGGCTCCAACGTCGAGAGGGTTTTACGAGGGGAAGTAATGGGACGGCGGCCCGGCGCTCAGGCCCGGGCCCGGCGGCGGCGCCGGCGGACGGCGATGACCGCGCCGAAGGCGAGCGCGCCGAAGCCCCAGGAGGGGACAGGCTCGGAGGAGGCGGCGCGGCAGCCGCAGCCGCGGTCGGAGGGGGGCAGGAGCGGCGCGCTGCCGGCGTCGGCGCTGCCGTCGACGCCCACGTCGCTGGCCGCGTCGCGCCCGGCGTCGCGCCCGGCGTCGCGCACCACGGCGCCGTCGGTGGCGGCGGCGTCGGACACGCCCGCGTCGCGCACCGGCATCGGGCGGACGCCCGGGACGCAGCTGCCGTCGCGGCAGACCTCGCCCGGCGGGCAGAGGATGGTGTCCGGCGGCGCCTCGCACGAGTCGCGGCACTCGCCGCGGAGGCAGTAGGTGCCCGTCGGGCAGGTGATGCCGGTGCAGAGGTCTTCGCTGCAGTAGCCGTCGGGCTGGCAGCTCGCGCCCTCGGCGCAGGGGCGGCACTGGCAGCCCGCGATGCACTGGCCGAAGGTCGGCGAGGTCGGGGTGCTGTCGCAGACGTCGCGGCCGTCACACACGACCCCCTGGCAGGGGTTGAGGCATCGGCCGGCGCGGCACACCTGCGAGTACGGGCAGGTGACGCCCTCGCAGATGCCGACGCAGCGGCCGTCGGAGCAGCGCTCGCCGACGGGGCAGTCGACGTCGATGCACGCGGTCTCGACGCAGGTGCCGCGGGTCGAGCAGGTCTGCCCGACGAGGCAGCCGAGCTCGGGCTGGCAGCGGTTGACGCACTGCCCGCGGTCGCACACCTGGTTGGTGCCGCAGAGGTCGTCGCCCTCGTCGGGCGCGCCGTCGCAGTCGTTGTCGAAGCCGTTGCACGCCCGCGGGCGCGGCTGGTTGACCTGCTGGCAGCTCACGCCCATGCCCGCGCAGAAGGTCACGCCCATGCCGCAGGCGCCCATCTGGCCGGGGACGGTGCAGGGGAGGCCGGCGCCGGTGCAGCCGTCGGCGACGCCGCCGCCCTCGATGCGGAAGCGGTAGAGCCCGGGCGCGCCGCCGGGGACGTTGGTGGTGCGGCACACGTCGAGGATCGCCATCGTGCGCGACATCGGGAGCGCGACGTAGTTCATGCGGTTGCCCGCGTCGAAGCCCACCTGGGCGGGCGTGCCGCCGAGGCCCACGTCGTTGCCGCCGGAGGCGGTGCCGGTGGTCCACTCGCAGCGGTTGTAGCGAAACTCCACGTCGAAGTCGCCGACGCGGGTGCAGGTGCCCGAGGTCGAGAGCACGAGCTGGAAGTCGTTGAGGCGGTTGTTGCGCGCGGGGAAGTACCCGACGTTGTGCCAGGTGACGACGATGCGGTTTGGCTCGATGTGGAAGCAGATCGAGTTGGTGGTGGGCTGGCCGCCCGCGCTGGTGTCCACGTCGGCCCACCAGGGCGCGATCATCGGCTGGTTGGCGACGGGGAAGGGCGCGGGCGTGAAGGTGCCGAGGCCGCCGCGGAAGGTGATGTTGCCGTTGTTGTTGAGGTAGAAGCTGTTGTAGACGGTGCCGAAGAAGTTGAGCCCCGAGGGGAAGGCGGGGCGCAGATCGATGGGCACCGCCGGGAAGCCCGCGGTCGGCGGCGGGCCGGCGTACGAGCCGTCGTCGTTGGGGTGCACGCAGTGGTCGACGGTGCCGTATCCCGTCGGACCGCCGAAGCCGTTGAGCAGGGGGATGGCCTGCGCGGCGGACGCGACGAGGGAGGTCACCGCGACCGCGGCGCACGCATGGAGAACGGTTCTGAGCTTGCCCGGGGCGGTCATGGACGATGCCTCACTTCTGCGTCGACGCGCGCCGCACCCCCGACGGGTGGTCCGGGGGGCAGCGCGCAAGGGAAGGCGACGTCGGCGCGCGGATGCAACGGAAGCCCCGCCGACGAGGTTCCCGCGACCATAGCCCAGCGTCGTTGGTTCCGTCGAGGGTGTGCCGATCGCCGCACGAGCGACGATCAGTACGGACGAGCGGGAGGTGGTAGGGGGGAGGTGAGGGGGCGCGCGGGACTCAGCCGCGCGCAAAGCGGCGGCGGCGGCGCAGGGCGAGGGCGGCGCCCAGGGCGAGGGCGGCGAAGGGCCAGCGCGTGCTGCGCGCCGTCACGCCGACGTGGCAGGCGCACCCGGTGGAGCCCTGGGTCCAGCGGAGGGTGGAGCCGCTGTCGACCCGCGCGCCGCTGTCGCGCCCGGCGTCGCGGCCAGCGTCGGCGACGCGGCCCACGTCAGTGACGCGGCCTGCGTCTGGCCGGGGGCCCGCGTCGGTGGGCGGGGCGACGCCCGCGTCGAGGGGAGCCGTCGCGCCCGGAACGCACTCACCCACGCGGCACACCTCGCCGGCGGGGCAGAGGCGGGTGTCCGGCGCCGTCGCGCAGGAGTCGCGGCAGGTGCCCTCCTCGCAGTGCGCGCCCGACGGGCAGGTGACGCCCGTGCACGCGTCGACGGTGCAGTGCCCGTCCGGCTGGCAGCTCGAGCCCGCGGCGCAGGGGCGGCACTGGCAGCCCGGGACGCACTGGCCGAAGGTCATCGAGCGGGGGTCGCCGTCGCAGACGTCGCGGCCGTCGCACACCACGTCGGCGCAGGGGTTGACGCAGCGGCCCGCGCGGCACGACTGCGCCCACGGGCAGCTCACCCCGTCGCAGACGCCGGTGCAGCGCCCGCCCGCGCAGCGCTGGCCCGCGGGGCAGGTCACGTCGAGGCACGAGGTCTCGACGCAGGTGCCGCGGTCGGAGCAGGTGCGGCCGGTGAGGCAGCCGAGCTCGGGCTGGCAGCGCTCGACGCACTGCCCGCGGTCGCACACCTGGCTGGCCGGGCAGAGCTCGTTGCCCTCGTCGATCATGCCGTCGCAGTCGTTGTCGAAGCCGTTGCAGCTCCGGGGGCGCGGTCGGTTGACCTGCGCGCAGGTGGTGCTCATGCCCGAGCAGATGGTCACGCCCATGCCGCAGGCGCCCATCTGGCCGGCGACGGTGCAGGGCTGGCCCGCGCCGGTGCAGCCGCCGCCCACCACGCCGCCGCGGATCTGGAAGCGGTAGAGCCCGGGCGCCCCGCCGGGGACGTTGGAGGTGCGGCACACGTCGAGGATGGCCGAGGTGCGGGACATCGGGAGGGCGACGAAGTTCATGCGGTTGCCCGCGTCGAAGCCCACCTGGGCGGGCGTGCCGCCGAGGCCGTTGGTGCCGCCGGAGGCGGAGCCGGTGGTCCACTCGCAGCGGTTGTAGCGAAACTCCACGTCGAAGTCGCCGCCGGTGGTGCAGGTGCCCGAGGTCGAGAGCACCATCTGGAAGTCGTTGAGGCGGTTGTTCTGGGCGTTGAAGTACCCGACGTTGTTCCAGGTGATGACGATGCGGTTGGGCTCGATGTGGTAGCAGATGGTGTTGCGGGTGGGCTGGCCTCCGCCGCGGGTGTCCACGTCGGCCCACCACGGCGCGATCATCGGCTGCTCGGCGACCGGAAAGGGCTGCGGGGTGTACGTGAACAGCGCCGCGTTGAAGGTGATGTTGCCGTTGGTGTTGAGATAGAAGCTGTTGAAGGTTCGCCCGAAGAACCTCAGGCCGCCCGCGAACGCAGGCCGCAGGTCGATCGCCTCCGCGGCACCGGTTCCGTCGGCGCCCGCGTACGACCCGTCGTCGTTGGGGTGCACGCAGTGGTCGGGGGTGCCGTAGCCGTTGGGCCCGCCGAAGCCGTTGAGCAGCGGGATGGCCTGCGCATCTGGGGTGACGGAGAGCAGCGCGCCGGCGAGCGCGCAGGCGGTGGGCAGCAGGCGCTGGAGTCGACCCAGGGCGATCATCGGAGGGGCCTCTTCGGGGGGGTGTAGGGAGTAAGGGCCGCGACGCGCAGGAGCACCTGACGCCGCGCTGCGGCGACGTTAGTGCATTCCCGCGGCGCCCGTCGAGGGGCCGCGATGACGGCGGCCATCCCTCCCGGACGAGCTCAGCGCGCGAGGTCGTCCCGCGGGCCGGCGTCGATGAAGGCAGCGCCCGCGTCCGTGGAGGTGCCGGCGTCGGACTCCTCGCCGCGGCGGATGATCCATGCGCGCACGCAGGCCACCTCGTCGGCGCTGAAGGCCGGCGCACCGACGGGCATGCGGTCGCCGCAGGGGGGCGAAGGGAGCAGCTTGAGCAGCAGGGCGCTGCGGTCGGGGTCCGCCGGGTCGGCGAGGGTGCGCCCGCCGCAGGCCGCGGCGCGGCGGCCGATCAGGCGCGACGCCACGCCGGGGCTCTGGAGGTCGAGGTTGATGAGCTGGGTGGTGGCGTCGTGGCACCCGGCGGTGGCGCAGCGCTCCGCGAAGAGGGCGCCCACGGAGACGCCGTCGGGGCAGCGCGCGGAGGCGCTCGCGTCGAGGCGGGCGGCGACGAAGGGCGCGGGGTCGTCGATGGCCCCGGGGCAGCCGGCGAGGAGCAGCGCCGCGAGGGCGGCGGGCGCGCGCACGACGCTCATCGGCGCCACGCCGCGCTCAGGCCGAGGGAGGCGAACTCGTCGACGAGGCCCCCGGCCACCCAGCGGTCGCCGGGGGAGGGGTTCATCGAGAGGAAATAGCGGCGGTACGAGGCGATGGCGCGGAGCTCGAAGCCGGGCAGGAAGGCCCACGCGGCGCCGCCCCGCAGCTCCACCGCCGCGCCCGTGGCGCCCGGGAAGAGCCGGTCGGCGAGGTCGCCGAGCGCGAAGGGAAGGGCCGCCGTCGCGCCCGCGAGCAGGGCGACGCGATCGCTGAGGCGCACGCGCGCGTCGGCGTCGAGGGTCGCAGAGAGATACGAGACGCCGGGGACGCCCGGGTCGTTGGGATCGTCCGGGGGAGAGAGGGTGAAGCGCCGGAGCTCGACGCCCGCGCCGAAGGTGAGCGCGTGCGGGCCGAGCGGCACCCGGGCGCGCACGCCGCCACGCAGGTCGAGGGCCGAGGTGTCGTAGCTGCGCCCGCGAGAGTCGGACGACGATAGGCCCACCGCGAAGCCCGCGCCGACATACACGCCGAGCTGCGCGGGCCACCCGGAGGTGAAATGCGCGGCCGGAAACCACCGGGCGTCGAGGGTGATCCACGGGCCGAGCGCGAGGGTGTAGGGGCGCAGCTCGCCGAAGAGGTCGTCGTTCCAGCGCAGGGCGCGGTGCGTGAGCTGGACGCCGAGCGCGAGGTCGAGGGCCACCGGGCGCGCGGGCGCCGGGGGCGGCGGCGGCGGCGGGGCGTCCTCGGGGGCCGGGTCGCTGAAGGGATCGGGGCCCTCCGCCGGGGCCACGGAGGCCACGGGGGACGGTGCGGCGGGCGCTGCCACGGGGGCCGCGGGGGCGCGGCGCGCGGGGGTCGGGCGCGGTCGCCGCCGGGGCTGCGCGGACGCCGCGGGCGCCAGCAGCAGGAGCGACATCGCACCGAGGAGCGGGGCCTGCGAGCTCATCCGCGCGGCCTCGTCCAGACGTAGCCCGCGAGCTCGACGGAGAGGTATCCGAGGCCCGTCGCGCTGTCCCGCTCGGCGGCGCTGATGGTGTAGAAATTGTCGCGCGAGCCGGGGTGGCGCATGCGGTAGAGCGGGGTCGAGCCGCACACCGCGCTGGTCGCGATGTACCCGATGACCCCTTCGGTCACCCCGTCGCCCTCGCAGCCCTCCCGCGAGGTGTAGAAGTGCCTCCCGCCGCCGTAGCAGCGGTAGAGCGCGACGGCCCCGGGGGCGCGGGCCGAATACAGGTAGAAGTAATCGTAGTTCTCGACGCGGTAGCCGCAGCACTGCGCCTCCTCGCGGCTCGCGGTGTAGAAGTGCTCGGGGCCGTTGCTGCGGTGGATGCCCACGCGGCAGCCGTCGCGGTCGTCGCAGGCGCCGTCGCAGTCGTCGTCGGCGAGGTTGCACGCCTCCGCGCCGCGCGCCCCGCAGGCGCCGCAGTTGGCCTCGTCGCGCGCGAGGTCGACCTCGCAGCCGTCCGCCGGGTCGCGGTTGCAGTCGCCGCGCCCGTCGGGGCAGGCGCTCACGGCGCAGCGCTGCTCGACGCAGGCCGCCGCGCCCGGGCAGTGCGCCGCGAGGGTGCAGGCGACGCACTGGTTGCGCCGGGTGTCGCAGCGGGGGGTCTGGCCCGCGCAGCCCTCGTCGTTGCGGCACCCCGGCGCGCACTGGAGGGTGGCGGCCTCGCAGTGGTCGGCCGGGGCGCAGCGGTCGTCGGCGGCGGTGCACTCCACGCAGCGCCCGGAGGCCGCGTCGCAGACCGGGTGGAGCCGGTCGGCGGTGCAGTCCTGCCACGAGGCGCAGCGCGCGGGCGCCCCGGCGTCGAGGCCCGCGGGGGCGTCGGCCTCCTCGATGACGGCGGCGTCGGCGTCGGGCTTCGCGCCCTCATCGGGGGTGCCCTCGCTGCAGCCGAGCAGCGCGCCGAGGAGCGCGGCGGGGACCCGACGCACCGTCAACGCCACCCCTTTCGAGGTCTTCGCGTCCGGCCGCAGTGGGTTGGAAACCCACGGCGGCCGGACGCGAAGACCTCGAAAGGGATGACCCTCAACGCAGCACCTGCGCGACCGACTCGCGGGTCTCTCCCCCGTTGAAGCCGAAGGTGTCGACCCCGAGGCCGAGGGCCTGCTGGATGGTGAGGTGCACGCGGGCGAGGTTGCCGTCGGGCAGGTGGATGTGCGTGCCCGGGCGCAGCGCGCCGGAGCCGCCGCCCGCGAGCAGCACGGGGAAGTTGCCCACCTCGTGGACGTCGCCCGCGGAGAACTCGCTCGTGCCGAGCAGCACGGTGTTGTCGAGCACGCTGCCGCCGCCGACGTCGGGGGTGGCGGCGAGGATGTCGAGCAGCCGGCGGAAGCAGCGCATCGAGTAGATGGTCGCGCGGCGAGAGAGCTCCCAGTTCTCGTCGTGGCAGAGCTGGTGCAACCCCGTGGTGGCGCCCACGTCGCGGAACACCGTCTGCGAGCCCGGCCCCGTGAACATCAGGCTGAACACCCGGGTCATGTCGCACTGGAGCGCGAGCGCGAGGAGCCGGGCCATGGCGTCGAGCTTGTCGAGCAGGGGCTCGTTGCCGGGGGCCCCGTCGAAGCCGCCGCCGCGGGCGGGGCGGGCGGGCATCTGGCAGGCGGCCTGGGAGCCCGTGAGCTCGCGCTGGAGCGTGCGGACGTGCTCGAGGTGCGCGTCGAGGCGCTGCCGGTCGTTGGCGCCGAGCAGGCCGTGGAGGCGCCGGGCGTCGTCGGCGACGGCGTCGAGCAGCAGCGCGCGGTCGGTGGTGTCGCCGGTGCGCACGGCGAAGAGCTGGTCGAAGAGGGCGTCGACGGAGCGGATGGGGAGGTTCTGCGACTCGGGGCCGTTGTAGGAGATGGCCGTCCAGGTGCCGTAGTCGTGGAAGCGGTTGCCGCTGACCGACAGCTCCAGCGAGCGGAAGCGCGGGGCCGTCGCGTAGAAGCGCGGGTGCCGCGCGATCACCTGGTCGAGCGTCGGGCGCGAGAGCGCGAAGATGTGGTCGGGGTGGTGGAAGCCTTCCGGGCGAGGGCGGTCGCCGGAGAGGGCCACGGCGACGCCGCGCATGTGGCCGTCCCCCTGGCCGCCGGGCGAGGCAGGGATGGCGGTCTTGGGCTCGAGGCCGGTGATCACGCTCACCCGGTCGGTCATCGTGCGGCCGGCGGCGTCGGGGCCGAGCGGCGAGAGCTGCTCCGAAGGGGTCCAGCCCATCGGGCCGGGCGTCGGGGTCCAGCGGTCGGGGCGGCCGCGGGTGTTCCAGGCGTAGCCGTTGCCCCAGAAGAAGACCCCGTAGCGGCGGATGGGGCCGGGCTCGTCGGCCCAGGCCTCGCCGTGCGAGTCGAGCATCGCCTCGAGGGGCGGCAGCGCGAGCGACACCAGCGAGCCGCCGAATACACCCCTGAGCAAGGTTCGCCGGGAGAGCGTGCGGGCCATCGTTCGTTACCTCCCCCCGTCGGCGACGGTTCGGAACCCTTCGCTCGCCACGAGCTCGACGAGCAGCTCGAGGAAGCGGTAGTTGCGCGCGGCGAAGCGCTCCTCGAGGTCGGCGAGCACCCGGGCCTCGGACTCGGTCTCCAGGCGCGCGGTGGCGAAGCGGTACACCTGCCGCACGACGCAGGCGGCCACCCGCGGGTCGCGCGCGAGGATCTCTCCCAACGCCCGCGCCCCGACGAAGGCCACGCCGTCGAGGTCGCCGCGGGCGTCGACGGGACGGCCGGCCTCCATGGTGCGTCGGCGGCCCACGGCGTCGAAGTCCTCGAAGCCGAGGCCCACGGGGTCGGTGCGCGAATGGCAGCCCGCGCAGGCCGGGTCGCGGCGGTGGCGCTCCAGGCGGTCGCGGAGCGTGGGCATCACGCCGCTGTCGCCCGCCTCGAGGTTGAGCGGGACGTTCATCGGGGGGTCGGGCACGCGCTCGCAGAGCAGCCGCTCGCGCACGTAGCGTCCGCGGGCCGTCGGGGAGGTGGCGTTGGGGTGCGCGGTGACGGCGAGGATCGCGGCCGTGGTGAGCAGGCTGCCGCGGCCGCTGTTGGACGGGAGCTCCACCCGGGCGAAGCCCTCGGCGCCGGGCGGCATGTCGAGGCCGTAGAGCCCCGCGAGGCGCGCGTCGAGGAAGGTGCTCGCGCCCGAGAACACCGCGCGGAAATCCCCGTCGTGGGTGAAGACCACGTCCTCGACGAGGCGCTCGACCTCCTCGCGCATCGAGGCCGTGAGGGCGGGCGTGACGTCGGGGTAGAGGGTGGGGTCGCGGGCGAGGCCGTCGAGGCCGCCGAGGCCGAGGTACTGCACGAAGAACGCGCGGACGGCGCTGCGGGCGCGGGGGTTGCGCAGCAGCCGGCGAGCCTCGGTGCGCAGGGTGTCGTCGCGGTCGAGCGCGCCGCGGGCCGCGGCGTCGAGGAGGGCTTCGTCGGGGACGGAGTTCCAGAGGGTGAAGGCGAGGCGCGAGGCCATCTCGTAGCCGGTGTACCTCCGGCGCCCGGCGGCGCCCGCCACCGGCGCGCCGAGCTCGACGCGGTAGAGGAAGCTCGGTGATTGCAGCGCGGCCGCGGTGGCGTAGCGCAGCCCCGTCCAGACGTTGGCGGCCCCGAGGCGGCGGGAGAGCCCGACGAAGCGGTCGAGCTCCTCGGCGCTCGCCGGCCGGCGCCATGCCCGGCGCAGGAAGCGCCCGAAGTACGCCCGCACGCAGGGCGCGTCGGGCGCCGTCGGGGTGCAGCCCACGAGCGCGACGCGGCGCTCGGGCACCGCGAAGGTGGCCTCCGTGGCCCGGTGCGCGGCGGCCTCCCAGGCGCGCACGGTGCGCTCGGCGGCGGTGCTGCGCGCGGCCCCGATGGCGGTGAAGAGGTAGGGGTTGGTGTCGGGCTCGAGGGCGATCTCGGGGAGGCCGGAGCCCAGCAGGTCGGCGACGGCGTTGCGGTACTGCGTGCCCGTGAGCGTCGCGAGCACGACCCCGGCGGGCGCGAAGGGCGGCAGCACCGCGGGCGGGTGCGATGTGCCCGCGTCGGGGACGGCGGCGGGCGGCGCGGCGGTGGCGACGTGCGCTGGGGCCGGGCGGTCACCCACCACGCCGTCGCACCCGGAGAGGGCGACGAGCAGCGCGATCGATCGGCTCAGGGTCTTCACCACCGCACGACTTGAACGCGCCGCGCCGAGGTCCGTCAAATGGGGGCGGACTGATCACCCTCGTCCCGCACCTTCGACCAGTCGAGGCGTTCGGCGTCGCCGGAGCGCGGCAGGGCCTTCTGTAGCGCCGTGAGCAGGGCGGCGCGCGCGAGCATCACCTTCTTGGGGTCGCAGCGGGCGGAGAGGCGCCAGGTGACCTTCTCGCCGTTGAAGTCGAGCGGGCCCTCCAGCTCGACGGCGCCGCGGAGGTCGTGGGCCGCGGGGTCGTCGACGAGCGGCTGCACGGCGGCCAGCAGCGCGGCGCGGGCGCGGGCGACCGGCACGCTCCACGGCGAGCTCACCTCCACGACGGCGCGCTGCCAGGAGTGGGTGCGGTTGGTGACCGTCCCGATGCCGCCGTTGGGGATGAAGTGCAGCGGCCCGGCGGCGTCGCGGAGCACGGTGACCCGCATGGTCATCTCCTCGACGGTGCCGGTGATGGCGCCGACGGAGATGGTGTCTCCCACGGCGTACTGGTTCTCCATCAGGATGAAGAAGCCGCCGAAGAAGTCCTTCACGACGGTCTGGGCGCCGAAGCCCACGGCGACGCCCGCGATGCCGGCGCCGGCGAGCACCGGCGTCACGTCGAGGCCGATGCTCGCGAGCACGGTGACGGTGGCGGTGCCGTACACCACCGCGCGCGCCACCGAGCCGGAGACGCGCACGAGGGTCTCCACGCGCTGGCTCTGGTGCACCATCGACGCGGTGGCGGTGGAGCCCTGGGTCGCGCGGGCGCCCGCCCGGGAGGTGATGAAGCGCTCCAGCCGCGGCACCAGCGCCAGGAGCGCGCGGGCCACGATGATGGTGATGGTGATGCGCAGGCCCGCAGCGATGACGAGGCGCACCACCGCCGGCAGCGCCCCCCAGAACTGGAACGCCATGGTGCTCGCCCCCTGCGCCGATCGACCGGTGTGTTGCATCGCGCGGGAAGATACTTCGTCCGGCGGGCGCCCTGGTACACACTCCCGGCGTGGAGCTGCTCATCACCGGGGCGACCGGTTTCCTGGGTCGCGCGCTGGCGGCGCGGCTGATCCGCGACGGTCATCGGGTGCGGGCGCTGGTGCGGGAGGGGTCCGACCCGGCGGCGCGCGAGCGGCTCGCGGCGCTGGGGGTGGTCGAGCGGTTGGGCGCGGTCACCGACGAGCCCGCGGTGCGGGCCGCGACGGCGGGGGTCGAGGCCGTGGTGCACTGCGCGCAGGTCGGGTCGCGCGCCCCGCGGGCGCTCGCCGACGGGGTGAACCTCATCGGCGCCGAGAACGTGCTCGACGCGGCGAGGCGGGCCGGGGTGTCGCGGCTGGTGTTCCGCTCGAGCGAGGTGGTGACCCGGGGGGCCGAGGCCCGCAGCCACGTCGACGAGGAGTACCCCTCGCCGCCGCGCTTCACCGACCGCGCGGCGGAGGCGCTCTCCCTCGCCGACGACCTGGTGCAGGCGGCCCACGGCGACGCGCTCGCGACGGTGGTGATACGCCCCGGCACCCTCTGGGGCGCCGACGACACCCGCTGGCTGCCGGAGGTGCTGCGCCGCGTGCGCGCCGGGCGCTGGCGCTGGGTCGACGGCGGTCGGGCGATGGTGCCCACGAGCCACGTCGACAGCGTGGTGGACGCGATGGTGCGCGCGCTCGCGCTGCCCTCCGCGGCCCCGCGGGTGTTCTACGTCACCGACGACGAGCGGGTGACGGCGCGGGAGTTCGTGACCCGCGCGGTGGCCGCGGCCGGGGGAGGGAAGGTCGACGCCGCGAGCCTGCCGTACTGGGCCATGGAGGCGCTGGGGTGGTCGACCGAGCGCAGCGGGGACCCCCTCGGGTGCACCCGGGCGGAGGTGTCGCGCCTGGGGCGGACGGGCTTCTTCAACGTGCAGCGGGCCCGCAAGGAGCTCGGGTGGAAGCCCGTCGTGAGCGTCGACGAGGGGATGAAGTCCCTGGCGAAGTGGGCCGCGGCGCGGGGTGGCGTCGAGGTCGTCGCGCGGGGCGAGGTCGATCCGAAGCCGTTGGGCTGATACTCACTTGATGCCAATCTTGCCGCTCTGGTGGCCGCCCGTTGGCGGGACACGCCGCGCGTTTGACGCTGGGGTTCGCGCGTTGGCGCTCACCCCAGGCTATCGCACGAGGGCGCCCCCGCATTCGCGGGGGCTTTCGAACAGGAACATCACTTCGAGTGCGTCCGCCTTGTCTGCCCGGCCTTCCGGAAGGTCCATCGAATGTCGGTCCGGAAGCCCCCGCGACTGCGGGGGCGCCCTCGTGCGATAGCCTGGGGTGAGCGCCAACGCGCGAACCCCAGCGTCAAACGCGCGGCGTGTCTCACCAACGGGCTGCCGCCAAAGCGGCAAGATTGACACCCAGTTGGGCTGAGCGGTCGCGATCTCCGCGGGGGAGATCGTTGCGATCACTCGGATCGGTCGAAGGAGAAGGTGGCCCGGCTGCACCGCGATCTACGCTGCCGTTGCTTCATTTCTGACCTGGCGGGGTTCACGAGCCAAGGTCAGCCGGGCCATACGATCTTCAGGATCTCTCCCTCGGACGAAGCGGTGTGTAGCGCACCTCTCCGGCGCTTGGCAACCCCCGAACGCAGGGCCGACGCTGGAGTCCGCGTGCCGATGGGGATACAAGCCGCGTCCATGTCAGAGATCGAGATCCGGGAGATTGCGGCGGGGAGCGATCCGCGCGAGTTCATCGACGCCTCGCACGCGGTGTTCGAGGGCGACCCGAACTTCATCGCGCCGCTGGAGATGTTCGACATCAAGCCGCGCCTCGACCCGAAGAAGAACCCCTTCTTCAAGCGGGGCGAGGCCGTGTACTTCGTGGCGCGCCGCGGGGGGAAGCTGGTGGGTCGGGTCTCCGCCTCCATCGACCACGAGCACAACCGCGTGTGGAAGGAGAAGACGGGCTTCTACGGCCTCTTCGACACCATCGACGACGACGCGGTGGGCGCGGCGCTGCTCGAGCGCGCGGCGGCGTGGCTGAAGGCGAAGGGCATGACCCGCATGAGCGGCCCCTTCGGGCTCTACGCCAACGAGGAGATCGGGACGCTCATCGAGGGCTTCGACTCGCCCCCGGTGCTGATGATGGCGCACTCGCGCACCTGGCAGGGCAGGGTCACCGAGGCCTATGGGCTCACCAAGGAGAAGGACCTCTACGCGTGGCGCTACGACGTGGGGGAATTCCCGAAGCGGGTGGAGAAGGCCTGGGCGGACATGAAGGCCATCCCGGAGCTCAAGCTGCGCTCGGTGAACACCTCGAAGATGCACGACGAGGTGAAGGTCATCATGGACATCTACAACGACGCCTGGGAGGGCAAGTGGGGCTTCGTCCCGGCGCTCCCCGACGAGATGGAGAAGATGTCCGAGGACCTCAAGCTCATCATCGACCCCGACCTGGCCTTCATCGCCGAGGTCGACGGCAAGCCGGTGGGGATGTGCATCCTGCTGCCCAACATGAACGAGTGCATCCGCGACATCCGCGGGAAGGAGTTTCCCTTCGGCATCGTGAAGGCGCTCTGGCGGCTGAAGGTGTCCGGGCCGAGGTCGTCGCGCCTCATGCTGCTCGGCATTCGCAAGGAGCTCCGCGGGGTGCGCAAGTACATGCCGCTCTCCGCGGCGATGTACGTGGAGGTCGCCAAGCGCGGCTCGGCCAAGGGCTACACCTGGGGCGAGCTGTCGTGGACCCGCGAGGACGACTCGCCCATCAACAGCGGCATCGCCGCCATGGGCGCGAAGATCTACAAGCGCTACCGGGTCTACACGAAGGACCTCTGACCGCCGCCGCGGGCTCGTTTGCCAGGGCCCGCGGGTTCGCCCAGACTCGCGCGTCGTGCGCCCCCACAGCATCGCCATCCTCCTGTCCGTCGCGGTCGCCGGCTGCGCGAGCACCGTCGACGGCACCGCGGGGCGCGGGCCCGACGGGGGGCTCCCCGCGGACGTCCTCCCCGGGCTCAACCCCGACGGCCTCGACCCCTTCCGCCCCGTCGAAGCCGGGGTGATACGGGTCGACGCGGCCGTCGCCCCGGACGCGGGCGATCCCAGCTTCGCCGACGCGGCGGTCTTCGATCAGCGCTACGGCACCCTCTACATCGGCAGCAACTCCGGGGGCTCCGAAGACACCACCTACGTCAGCGCGACCTTCCGCTACCTGCCCTACCCCGACGACCTCCGCTGCGGCCAGCGCTCCGCCGGCGCGTGGGACCTCACCGTCTGCACCAGCACCGGCGCCGCCCCGGTCGACCCGCACCCGCGCACCTTCCCCAACGCCGGCCCGCTCACCCTCACCGGCGGCCTCGACGCGGTCTCGGTCCGACTCCAGGGGTCCGGGCAGTACATCCCCTACTACGAAGAGGGCGCGCTGTTTCCGGGTCCGCGCACGGTGCGGGTGAGGGCGCCCGGCACCCGAGACATCCCCGCGATCGACCTGTCCTTCGCCGTGCCGCCCACGGTCGTGGTCACCGCCCCCGCGGGCGCGTCCGAGCTCACCATCGACCGCAGCCGCGACCTCGTCGTCGAGTGGGTGCCCAACGCCGCGCGCGAGGTGTGGGTCGTGCTCTCGATGGTGGTGTCCGCCGACGGCGAGTCGCGCAGCTACCGCGCCGCCGTGCAGGCCTACGGCGACGCGGGCCGCGCGGTGCTCCCCACCCGCGCCCTCGCCGAGCTCCCGGCGCTCGGCGGCCGCGTCGCGCTCACGGTGCTGCCCTACAACATCAGCACCGCCCGCGTCGGCGCGTGGCCGCTCACCACCACCGTCGTCGGTCAGGGCCGCCGGTACGCCGTCACCCTGCGATGACCGCGCGTGGCCTCGCCTTCGCGTGCGCCACGGCGCTCGCGCTGCCCGCCGGCGCGCAGCTCCGCCCGGCCGCGCACCCCCGCTGCACGGTCGCGGCCCACGCCGCCGTGGCGCCCGACGACGCCCTCGACCCGCTCGCCCCACCGGCGATCCTCGCCCTCGACGGGCTCGTCGCCGTCGCGTGGCGTGACCGCGGCGGCGCCCTGCGCCTGCAGCGCTTCGCGGCCGACCTCCGGGCCCTCGACGAGCCCGTCGTCGTGGCGCAGCCGGTGCGGGCCTTCGCCCTGGCCCGCACGCCCACCGGGCTCGCGCTGGCCTACGTCGAGCGCGACCACGACCTCGTCATCGCCCGCCGCTCGGCCTCCTTCGAGGCGCAGAACGTCCCGCGCGTCGTCGCCACCGTCGCCGCGCCGGTGACCTCGCTCGCCCTGGCCTCCGTCGCGGGCGGCGCCCTCGTCGCGTGGTCGACGCCCGCGGAGGTGCGCGTGCTCCCGCTCGACGCGCGCGGCGTCCCGCGGGGCGAGGCCCAGGTCGCGCTCGATCAGCCCGGCGTGCGCGCGCTGCGCCTCGCCGCCGCCGACCCCATCACCCTGCGCGCGGAGCCCGCCGGCCCGGCGGCCGAGGCGTGGGTGCTCGCGCTGCTGCCCGACGGGATGGCGGTGAGCCGCGCCCGCTGGCCCGCGGGGGCCCTCGGGCCGGTGCGCCTCGGCGGCGCCGCGCTCACCGCGCAGATCAACCCCCTCGGCAGCCCGATGCTCCTGCGCAGCAGCCCCCTCGCGGCGCCCGCCGCGCTGGCCGACCCGGCGGTCGCGCCGCGGGCCCGGCTCGAGTCCCTCGCGGTCGACCTCGACCTCGCGCTAGCCCTGGTGAGCGACGCCGACGGGGGACGGCTCGCGCTCACGCGACTGCTCCCCGACGGCAGCGCGTCATGGCTGGCCTCGGTGCGCGGCTTCGTCCCCGGCCCGGCGACCTTCGCGGCGCTGGCGCCCGCCGCCGCGCTGCTGCTCACCCGCGACACCGGGCACAGCCCCGCGCGCACGGTGCTGCTGCGCTACGCCTGCGCGCTGCCCTGACCCGCCTCCCCCCCCTATGCGCCGCGGAAGACCAGGGAGACCGAGTTGATGCAGTAGCGCAGCCCGGTGGGGGCGGGGCCGTCGTCGAAGACGTGGCCGAGGTGGCCGTCGCAGCGCGCGCAGTGCACCTCGTCGCGCTCCATGCCGAGGGAGGTGTCGACGTTGCGGGCGACGCGCCCCGGCGCCACGGGCCGGGTGAAGCTCGGCCAGCCGGTGCCCGAGTCGAACTTGTCCGACGAGCGGAAGAGCGGGGCGGCGCAGCCCGCGCAGAGGTACACGCCCTCGTCGTGGTGGTCCCAGTAGCGCCCGGTGAAGGCCCGCTCGGTGCCCTGCTCGCGCAGCACGTGGAACGCGTCCGGGGTGAGGCGCCGGCGCCACTCGCCGGCGGACAGCGTGAGGCGCTCGCCGATGGGTGGATCGGCCCCGCCGTCGCCCGCCGGCCCGGGCTGCGCGGCAGGCCCGCGCACGGACGCGTCTCCCGCGCGGGGTGAGCCCACAGCCCCCCGGGGCGCCGCCCGGCTGCACGCCGCCGCCGCCGCCCCGAGGACGCCCTGCAACCAGTCTCGTCGATTCATGCCTGGCGCTACGCCCGCGCCCGGCGAACGGATACAGCGCCTGCGCCTACAGGCTACGCCGGCGCAGCCACCACGCGCCCGCGCCCACGACCGCGATCGCGGGGAGGGCCTTCCAGATCCAGCTCCAGTCTTCGGGGCTCTCGGGCGCCTCCGGGGGCGCCGGGGCGGGCACCGGGGCCGGCCGCTCGGGCGTGGCGGGGACGGGGTCGGTCCAGCCCTCGTGACGCAGCGTCGCGCGGTCGATGGTGGTGCCGTCGGGGCGGATCGCCGCGATGTTCACCTGGTCGCGCTCGACGTCGACGCGCACGTAGTGGTGCTCCGCCGCGAAGGAGCGGGTCATCGCCCTGCGCTCCTGGCGTCGGTACAGCGGGGCGCCCGCGCCGCCGCTCACGATGTAGCGCAGGCCCTCGTCGTCGCCGCGCTCGTACGCGTGGTCGTGCCCGGAGATCACCAGGTCGACCCGGTGACGGCGCAGGATCGCGTCGACGCCGGCCTGCGCGACGAGCTCGTTGTCGCCGTGCGGGCCCGACGAGCGCGGGCCCCAGTGCATCACCACGAAGAGCCAGTCGCGGGGGCCCTCGCGGCGCGCGCGGGAGAGCTCGCGGTCGATCCAGTCGCGGGCCGGGCCCGACCAGTCCTCGTAGGAGTTGGCGAGGACGAAGCGCGCGTTGGCGTAGCGCAGCACCGAGTTGAGCTCCGCGCTCGGGCCGCCCGGCGCGACGTGCACGTAGCGGCGGTAGTTGTCGGTGCCGTTGGAGAGGGGGACGGCGATCTCGTGGTTGCCGATGACCGGCACGAAGGGCGTCACCCGCAGCAGCGGGGCCTCGATGTCGAAGAAGCGCTGCCAGTCGCCGTCGTCGCGGCCGTCCTCCACGAGGTCGCCGGTGTGCACCACGAACTCCGGGCCCTCCCGGACGATGGCGTCGACCGCGGCGGCGTGGGGCCGCGCCTGGCTGCGCGTGTCGCCGTAGATCACGAAGCGGAAGGGCACCGGCTCCGTCGGGGCCGTGCCGAAGGTGCCGCTCGCGGGCACGACGTCCGGGCCCGTGACCTCGTACCGGTAGCGGGTGCCCGGGCGCAGGCCGCTCAGCGTGAGCTCGTGCAGGGTGACGTCCACGCCCGCCCGCGCGCTCACCGCGCCGTCCGCGAGGTCGCCGCCCGGGCCCTGCGGGATGGCCCGCACCTCCAGGCGCCCGGGCAGCCGCCGCTCGGCCATCACCACGACGGAGTCCGTGCGCAGGTCCATGAGCCACGGGCCCTTGGCGAGCCGGTCGATCGCCCAGGACCAACCCGGGAGCGCGAAGGCCGCCAGCAACCACGCCGCCTGGGAGGGTCTCGTCACGACGCGGGACACTAGCGTCATCCGCGGGGGTGGCTCCACCCCGATCGTCCGCGGGACGCGCCGCGCGAGCCGTGGTAGCGACCCCGCAGAGTCCTGCCCCAGTGCCCCCGAAGCCCGCCAGCACCCGCCGACAGCGCCTCCAGGTCGACCGCGCCCTCGTCGCCGTCGCGGCCTTCCACCGCCGCTTCGACCCGCGCGCCGCGCTCGCCGCCGACCCGCTGCGCTTCGCCCACCGCTACGCCGACCCGGACGACCGCGCCCTCGTCGCGCTGCTCTCCGCGCTCATGGCCTTCGGGCGCATCGCGACCATCGGGCAGAAGCTCGAAGACCTCTGCCTGCGCCTCGGGCCGCGGCCGGCGATGGTCCTCCGCGACGACGACCGCGCCGCGCTCCATGAGCGCCTGCGAGGCTTCAAGCACCGCACCTTCCGCGGCGCCGACGTGGCCGACCTGCTCTTCGCGCTCGGCGAGGACCTCCGTCGCGAAGGCCGCGTGCTCGCCGCCCTGGAGCGCGCCTGGGACGAACACCACGAGCTCCGCGCGGCGCTCGGGCAGTGGGTGCACGGGCTCCGCGCTGCGGCGTGGCCGGGCGGCGCCGACCGCGCGCAGTCGCACCTCCTGCCCGACCCATCGGGGCCGAGCGCCTCGAAGCGGCTGATGTTGTTCCTGCGGTGGGTGGTGCGGCGCTCGGGCGTCGACCTCGGGCTGTCGAGCATCCCCGCGTCGGCGCTGCTCATGCCGGTCGACGTCCACGTGCACCGCATCGCCCGCAACCTCGGGTTCACCGCGCGCACCGACGCCTCGTGGCGCACCGCCGAGGAGATCACCGCCGCGCTCCGGGGCCTCAGCGCGGACGACCCGGTGCAGTACGACTTCGCGCTCTGCCACCTGGGCATCAGCGGGCGGTGCCCCTCCAGCAACAAGCTCCCGGAGCGCTGCGAGGGCTGCGCGCTCCGCACCGTCTGCGTGCACTGGCGTTGAACCGCGGGCGCCGGGCTGGCAACGTACGCGCACCATGACCGGACTGGCTGAACGCGTGATCATCGACCACCTGCGCGGGGGTCGGCCCGCCCGCTTCACCGTGCGGGGCAGCAGCATGTGGCCCGCGGTCCGCGACGGCGCGACGGTGTCGGTGACGCCCGCGGAGGTCCGCTCGCTGCGGGCGGGCGAGCTCGCTGCCTACGCCCGGGGCGGGGCGCTGGTGCTGCATCGGGTCGTGGCGGTGGGGCCCGACGGCCTGCGCTGCCGCGGCGACGCCCTCTCCCGGGACGACGCGCCGGTGCCCTGGGCCGACGTTCTCGGCCGCGCCGCGGTGCTCGACCAGCGGCCCCTCTCCTGGCGCTGGCCGCGGGCGCGCGAGCTCCGTGCGCTGCTCCGCGCCGCGGGCGGCACCCTCCGCGCGGTGCTCGCTTGAGGCTCGACATCGCGGGCCTGCGCGTCCGCGTCGACGCCACCGGTCCCATCAACCCCCACAACCTCGCGGTGCGCTTCGGCCAGTACGCGGCGCCCGACGACCTGCGCGCCGACGACCTCCACCTCCAGGTCACCGTCGACCCCGCGTGGGCGCCGCCGCACCCCGTCCGCAACCGCTACCCCGGCGTCGACTTCGCGCGCGACCCCGACGGCGCGCTCCGCTTCCTGCGCCCCGACGGCGAGACCATCGTGCGCCTCGGCCAGCACCGCGCCGCCGCCGTCACGCAGCCCACCATCGTCACCGACGACCCGATGGAGGACATCACCCCCATCGACACCCCCCTGCGCCTCCAGCTCGCGAGCGAGCTCCCGGCGCACGACGGCGCGATGGTCCACGCCTGCGGCTACGCCGACGAGCGCGGGGCCGTGCTCTTCATCGCGCGCTCCGGCGGCGGCAAGACCACCACCGCGCGCAAGCTCCCCGACGCGCACGTGCTCTCCGACGACCTCGTGGCCGTGCGCCGCACCGCCGACGGCTGGGACGCCCACGCGCTGCCCTTCGTGGGCGAGTGGCGCCGCCCGACGGTTCCGCGGCGCGGACGCCTCCGGGCGCTGGTCTTCCTCCGCAAGTCCGACGACCTCTCGGTGTCCGTGTGCCCGCCGTCGCTCGCCTTTCCAGACATGCTCCAGGCGATGGTGTGGTTCGCGAAGGGCGACCCCGCCGCCGCCGCGCTGCTCGACCACGCGCACGACCTCATCGGGGCCGTCCCCTGCGTGGCGCTCGCCATCCCGCGCGAGCTCCCGGTGATGCCGCTCATCGACCGCTGGCTCGCGTGAGCACGTCGACCGACCTGCGCTTCGGCCCCGTCGCCCTGCGCGTCGAGGGCCCCGCGGTGCACCCCCTGCTCGACCCCTACCGCGCGCCCGCCACCCCGGGCGCCCGCCGCGTCGTGGTGAGCGTCGCCGACGCCCTCCCGGCCGGGACCCACCCCGCGACCGCCGAAGTGGGCTTCGCGCTCGTCGCCCACGCCGACCACGACCACGTCACCCTCCGCGGCGACGCCGGCCGGCACACCCCCTGGCTCGCCTCGCTCTGCGAGGTCGTCGCCCGCGACGCGCCCACGCACGGATGCCTGCTGCTGCACGCCGGCGCGGTGACCGTGGACGGTGGCGCGGCCCTGCTGGTGGCGCCCCCGGGCGTGGGCAAGACCACGGCGGTGCGCGCCGCGGGCGAGCGGGCCTTCGCCTCCAACGCCGTGCTGATCGACCTCTCCGCCGCCGGGTCGCCTCTGGTGTGGGCGATGCCCTTCACCCGCGAGCCTGCGCCCGAGCTGGAGTCCGACCGGGCGCTCCCGCTGGTGGCGGTGGCCTTCGTCCAGCGGGCGCCCGAGGCGGGGGTTGAATGGATCGCCGCCTCGCTGGCAACCATGCGCCTGATGCCCCATGTCACGCGTCCCAGGGGAGACGACCCCCACGCCCGCGCCCGCACCGAGCTCGCCCTCTCCCTGGGCGGCGGGGTGGCCACGCTGAGGCTGGGCTTGCCCTGGGGACCGGGCTATCTTGGCGCCCTCGACGCCGCCCTTCACCCGAAGACCAGCCCTGCATGAACGCCCAACGAACCGTCCACCACGCCCGCGACGCGGTCTGGCGACGCTACGACGACCAGGTCGCCGTCATCTCGCTCGACGCGAGCCGCGTGCGGCTCTTCAACGCCGTCGGGAGCTTCCTGTGGGAGCGCTGCGACGGCGCCACGGTCGACCAGATGGTGGCGGCCGTGTGCGAGCGCTTCGCCGTCGACGAGGTCACCGCGCGGGCCGACGTGGAGGGCTTCATCGACGACCTGGTGACCCGCGGTCTCCTCCGTCCGACCCCGGCGGCGCAGCCATGAACGGCGCCGAGCTCCTCCGCTCGCTGGCGCTGCGCCACGGCCGACCGATGGGGGTGCACCTCCAGGTGGCCGACCGCTGCAACCACGCCTGCCAGCACTGCTACCAGGTGCAGGGCGAGAAGGGCGAGCTCAGCTTCGCGCAGCTCTGCGGCATCATCGACGGCATCGCCGACGCGGGGGTGTTCACCCTCAACGTGAGCGGCGGCGAGGCCACCCTGCGGCCCGACCTGCTCGACATCCTCCGCTACGCCCGCGGCCGGGGCTTCGCGCTGCGCCTCTTCACCAACGGCTTCCTCATCGACGACGACTACGCCGCGGCGCTCGCGGAGGTCGGCCTGCTCGAGGTGCACGTCAGCCTCTACTCGGGCGTGGCCGCCGAGCACGACGCGGTCACCCGGGTGCCCCGCTCCTTCGAGCGCACCGTCGGTGCCATCACGGCGCTGCGGCGCCTCGGGGTGCGCGTGGTGCTGAAGACCCCCGCCACCACGCTGTCGGTGCGCGGCGCGACGGGCGTCGAGGCCCTCGCGCGAGAGCTCGGGTGCGAGCACCAGGCGTCCACCGACCTCACGATGCGCGAAGACGGCGCCGACGACCCGTGGGCCGTGCGGGTGACCCCGGAAGAGCTGCTGCGCCAGGGGATGCTGAGCCCGTGGGCGCCCTCCGACGACGAGGCCCGCGCTCGCGCCGAGAAGCTCGCGAAGTACCCCTGCGGCGTCGGGCGATCGGGCCTCGTGGTGCTGCCCGACGGGCGCCTGCAGGCGTGCACCGACACGCCCAACATCCTCGCCGACCTCACGCAGGGTGGCCTCGCCGAGGCGCTCCAGCAGGCGCCCGAGCGCGAGCTCTTCGAGGGCCTCACGTGGTCGCGGGTGCACGGCTGCCGCGACTGCGACCTGCTCCCGGCCTGTCATCGCTGCCACGCCACCGCGCTGCGCGAGGGCGGCGACTACCTCGGCCCCTACGCCTCGGCCTGCGCCCGGGCCCGCGTGCGCTACGGCGCCGCGGCGGGCTCGCTCGAGGTGACCGCGCCGTCGCCGGAGTGTGAGCCCGGACGCGACCCCGCGGTGGGCCCCTACGCCATCGTGGCGACCGGGGTCATCCAGCCCGTGCACGACGTGCGTACCCCTGAGGACGAGGCGCTCGCGTTGCGCTTTGCGTGGGTCCGTCCGCCGGTCGCGACGGGCCTCGTCACGCTTCGGCGCAGGGCACCTTTACAGTCGTCAGTCGCGGAGCCAAGCAGTGTGCCGCAGGTAGAGCGGGTGTGATAGAACCCGCGCCGTCCATCGCTCCGATCAACTTCTTCCGGGGATTCACCATGACGTTTCGCGTTCGTCTGGGTCTGTTGCTTCCGTTCCTCGCCACCGCGGCGGTGGGCTGTTCGGACGATCCCATCCCGCCTCCCCTCGATGCGGGCAACGACGTCGCCGACACCGGGGGCGACACGGGCACCGACTCCGGGACGGACTCAGGAACCGACTCTGGCACCGACGGCGGGATGTGCCCCTCGGTGGAGTTCATCCGCCCGACGGCGTCGTCGGTGCTGGGCGTGGCCGACGACCTCGACAACAACTGCAGCAACGGCTTCGCGTACGGCGTGCAGATCGCCACCAACGCGCCGGTCGGCTCGCGGCTCGAGCTCTTCGTCAACGGCATGAGCGTCGGCAACACCACCGTGAGCGGCGCCACGGTGCGCTTCGAGGGCGTGCAGCTCAACACCGGCGCGATGTCCACGCTCGAGGTGCGGCGCTCGGGCAGCACGGTCTCCTGCGGCACCGCCACGGTCTCCGTCGACTGCAACGTCCCCCGCTGCGAGATCAGCGCGCCCTCGCGCGCCGCGCTCAACCTCTCCGACAGCACCGCCGCGGCGGGCATGCCCTTCGCGACGGCCTTCGTGGTCAGCACCGACATCGAAGACGGCCGCGAGGTCGAGCTCTCGGTCACGGGCACCCCGACGCCGCTGCGCGCCGCGGTCATGGCCGGCATGGCGCGCTTCGCCAACGTCCGCCTGAGCCCCGACGGCGAGTTCGTCACCCGCGCCACCTGCACCAACCGCGCGGGCAACGTGGGCCGCTCGGCGGAGAGCCGCTTCACCGTCGACTCCGTGGCGCCCACCCTCGCGGTGCAGAGCCCGATGGCCAACAGCACCATCGGCCTCCAGGGCGACGTCAACCCCGCCGTCGCGGGGGTGCAGTTCAACGTCTGCGCCCGCAGCGACGCCGCGGGGCGCCGGGTGTGCGCCAACGTCATGGGCTCGACGCCGGCCGACCCGGCTGGCTGCGCCGACGTCCCGGCCGCCGCCACCACCGACGCGTGCGTCCAGGTGACCTGCCCCGACGGCAGCGCGCCCTTCACCGTCGAGGTCTCGACCCAGGACGCGGCGGGCAACGTGGCGCGCGGCACCATCGCCAACGTTCGCTGCCAGTCGGCGCTGCCCTCGGTGCGCGTCGTCGCCCCGGCGCCGTACAACGCCGCCGACGCCACCACCATCCTCAACGCGGCCCGCGACACCGACGCCGCCACCCCGGGGCTACAGGTGGACGTCGTGGCGTGCACCGACCGCGCCGAGGGCACCGCGGTGCTCCTCCGCGACATGGTGCCGACGCCCCTCGCGATGGCGACCGTTGCGCCCACCGCCGCGGGCGACCCCTGCGCCGCGCTCGGCATGGGCTTCGTGGGCATCGCGCGCTTCCCCGGCGTGACCCTGCCCGAGACCACCCCCGCTCGCACCGAGCCGACCTCGCCCGCGCCCACGGGCCCGGTGCTCCAGGTGCAGGTCACCGACGCCGCGGGCGACCGCGGCTCGTCGGCCCCGGCGACCTTCTACGTCGACTCCGCGCCCCCCACGCTCAACATCTTCAACTGCGACCGCATCGTGCGCCCTGGCACCGACGGCACGGGCCGCGCGGACGTGACCATCAACAGCGGCGCCTACCCCGCGACGCTCACGCTCACCCGCACCGGCGACATGCCGCGCACCTTCACCCTCAACGCGCCGACGATGACGGGCGGCACGGGCACCTTCCAGAACCTCCAGTTCTTCCCCGGCGCCACCACGCTCCGGCTCGCGGCGACGGACCCTGCGGGCAACGCCAGCGCGACCAACGGGATGTGCACCATCGACGTGGGCAACCCCCCGATGCTGGCCTTCACGAGCCCCGCGCCGTCCGCGCGTTTCATCACCTCCCGGATCAACGTCACGCTCTCCACCGACGCGCCCAACGGCACCGTGGTGAGCCTGCGCGTCAACGGCGGTACGGCCATCACGGCGCCCGCCGCCAACGGCGCCGTCACCTTCGCGAACGTGATGCTGCCCGACGGAGACGCGGTCAACCTCGCGGCGACCACCGCCGACGTCGCCGGCCGCGGCGTCGGGATGGCGTCGGTCACGGTGATCGTCGACACGGGCATCCCCACGGCGCCCACCGGGCTGATGATGGCGATCCCCACGACGCCGCGCTCGGCGCGCCGCGCGGGCGTCATCCGGCTCACCTGGTCCGACGGCTCCGACCCCAGCCCCTCGGGCGTCGGCACCCGCCCGGTGCAGCGCTACGAGGTGCGCACCGCGAACGTTCCGCTCACGGCGACCAACTTCGCCGCGGGCACCCTGGCGGTCGTCACGGCGACCCCGGGCACGCCCGGCGCGGCGAACACCGGCGACATCTCCGGCGCCCAGCTCGGTCGGGTCTACTACGTCGCCATCCGCTCCTTCGACGCGGGCGGCAACGCGAGCCCGACGGTGGCCACCGCGGGGCCGCTGACCCCCGACATCGTGGTCGACCAGCTCGCGAACGCCATGCCCCCGCTCGGCAACAGCGTCTCCGGTGGTCATGACTTCAACGGCGACGGCTTCGCCGACGTGCTCGTGGGCTCCGGCTCCGGCACCGGCGGCACCGGCGGCCTCGCCCGGGTCTACTTCGGCTCGGCCACCGGGCTCTCGGCGACCAACTTCAGCGAGTTCGCGGGCGCGGCCTCGGACGGGCGCTTCGGCACCACCGTGGCGGCCCTCGGCGACGTCAACGGCGACGGCGTGGCCGACTTCGCCATCTCCGAGCCGGGCCCCGCGGCGGCCGGGACCACCCGCCCGGGCATCGTGTACCTCTACTTCGGTCGCTCCGCCGCGATGTGGCGCATCGGCTCGGCGATGGCCTACCTGGCGACCGACGCGAACGTGACCATCGGCGGCGGCACCGCGGAGTTCGCCACGGCGCGCCTCGGCGTCTCCCTGGCCCGCGTGGGCGACTTCGACGGCGACGCCATCAACGACGTCGCCATCGGCGCGCCCAACGCGACCAACGGCGGCGCGGTGGTGGTCATCCGCGGTCGGCGCACCTGGCCGGCGACGCTCTCGCCCAACGCGGCCGATCTCATCATCCGCAACAACGGCACCTCGGGGGTGTTCGGCTTCACCCTCGCGGGCGTCGGCCGCGTGCTGGGCGGCGACACCCTCGAAGACCTCGCCATCGGCGGCGGCTTCTCGACCCTCCCGGGCGCGGCGTACATCTACGCAGGCCGCTCGCTCGCGACGGCCACGGCGCTCAGCGTGACCGACGCCAACTTCACCCGCGTCGGCATCGCGCCGGGCACCCCGGGGTCGACCACGGCGAACGGCCAGTCCCAGGTGGCGGGCGTCGGGGACATCAACGGCGACGGCCGCAGCGACTTCGCGGTCGGCACCCTCGGCGGCACCGGCGGCCCGGGCGAGGTGTACCTCTACTTCGGGGCCGCCAGCGGCGCCCCCACGGTGGGCCCGACGATTCGCACCACGGCCCTCGGCGGCGTGGGCGACGTCTTCGGCCGCTCGCTGGCGTCGATCTACGATCCCACGGCGAACCGCCCGTCCCTGCTCCAGGCCGGCGCGCCCTCGGCCGACCTCCTGGTGGGCAGCGCGGCGTACCAGACCAACAACCCCGCCCGGATGTACATCTACCGCGGGCGCGACGCGGCGGCCTGGGTGGGGCAGACCACCGACACCGCCAACCGCTTCGTGACCGCCGTGGGCAGCGGCACCAACCCGACCATCACCAGCCTGAACTGGGTCGGCGACACGGACGGTGACGGCGCCGTCGACGCGGCCTTTGCCCAGTTCGGTACCGGAACGCTGTTCATCGTGCGGTGAGCGGCCGATACATCGCTGAAGAGGAGTCCCCTATGTCCCCCGAGAACACGAACACGAACGCCTCCCCGCTGCTCCCCTACGAGGCGCCTCGCGTCGTCGAAGACCTCCCCCTCGAGACCTACAGCCTGGCCTGCGAGGTCGGCGGCGGCGGGAAGAACCCCGGCGTCTGCGACGAGCAGGGCGGCTTCGCCAACACCTGACCGGCATCCGCTCAGCGCAGCACGCGGTCGAGCGCACGCAAGGCCGCGTATCGCGCCGCCCACACGGGCAACCCTCCCCATCGATCACTCAGCACCGGCCGCTCGAGCAGCACCCCCAGGCGGCGCCCCATCGGGCGGCGTCGCCCAAGGGTCGCGCCCGCCTCGATCCAGCGCCCGATGAGCCGGCGGCGCGCGCGCATCGAGGCCTCGCCCTCCCACGGGGCGGCGGGAACCTCCGCACCGCGCGCCCGCAGGTGCTCCAGGAGCAGCTGGAGCACGAGGCGCATCCCGCCGCGCTCGGCCTCGCGGAAGACCAGCGCCCAGTCGAGGGCCTCGCGCTCCAGGAGCCGCAGCACGTCCCCGGCGTGGCGGCCGTCGATCGTGTAGAGATGGTTGGCGTAGTGGACGGCGGCGTAGAGGAGCTGGTCCTCCGCGCCGAGGGAGCGGATGACCTCGTCGCCTGCGCGCCAGTCCCGCGCGCGGGCGAACACCCGCGCCGCGTCGAGGTCGAACCACGGCGGCGTGGCGAGGCCCCGGTGCAGGTCGACGGGCATCCACGCGCCGGGGTGTCCGTAGCTCCACTCCTTGGAGCCCCACTCGTTGGTGGCGCGGTGCCGGGGCGGCTCGTGCCGGCGAAACCCGCGCTGCTCCAGCGCCGCCGCGAAGGCCTCGAAGCGCCCGGGGCTCACGAGCGCGTCGAGGTCGCTGCCCACCCGGTCGCCGCGGCCGCCGTAGAGCACCGGGTCGGCCCACGCCGCCTTCAGGAAGAGCAGGTCGGCGCCGACCTCCCGGGCGACCTCCCGGAGCATCGCGCGCTGCCGATGGAGCACCATCGCCTGCACCTTGCCTGCGTCGAGTCGGGTCGCCATGGCGGTGCTGGTTGCGCGGCGCGCGACGCCGTTCAGGCGCTGTTGGCCTTGTCGAGCGCGGCGCGGTCGTCGAGGCAGCCGACCAGCCACCAGCGGCGGGTCTGCTCCCAGCGCGAGAAGGCCACCTCGGCCTCCGCGAGGGCGTCGAGGTCGCGGTCGCTGATGAGGTAGCGGGTTCCGGCGGTGGTGAGCCCCTCGTCCTGATCGTCGTCGTGCATGGCGTCGTCCCTTCTCTACAGGCTTTCCCCTTCGCGGGGCCCGTTGGCAACGCTGCGATTCTGCTCAGTGCTGAACAGACTGCTGAATTCCTGGCGGACAGGGAATGTCAGGGCTTCAAGAACCCCATGAATTCATGCAGGCACTGCTGGGTGCGCCCGAGCGCGCCCGCGGCGGGGAGCAGGTCGATGGGCCCGCCGATGGTGGCGCCGAGGTAGTCGACCGGGGCCGCCGTGGCCTCGACCCCCGCCCGGCGAAACTCCCGCAGCGACCTCGGCATGTGCAGCGCGCTGGTCACGAGCACGAAGCGGGTGATGCCCCGCGCGCGGCCCATCGCCAGGCTGTAGCGCGCGTTCTCGCGGGTGTTGGTCGCGCGCGGCTCGAGCCACACGCGCTCCCGGGGAACGCCCGCGTGCGTCAGCGCGTCGGCCATCGCCTCGGTGGATGCGCCCGGCTCGCCGTCGGGTCCGACGCCCGAGACGATCACCGCCGCGGGCTGCGTGAGCGCGTACCAGCGCGCCGCCCCGAGGGTGCGCGCCCGGGAGGCGGCGTCGAGGCGCTCGCGCGGAGGGACGCCCGGGATCGCCGGGCCCACGCCGGAGCCGAGCACCACCAGCGCCGTCTGCGCGCGCAACCCCGCCGGGGCCACGGCCTCCGCGGCGGGCATCGCGGGCTCGAGCGCCCGGACCAGCGCGAGGGAGACCGCGGGCGTCGCGCCGAGCCAGAGCAGGGCCCAGCACGCGAAGCCCACGCGCAGGGCCCAGCGGGCGCGCCGCGAGGGGATCAGGAGCTCCCGCTTCAGGACGATGAGCGCGGCGCCGAGGACGACGAGGAGGAGGAAGACGTGGTCGAGGAGGTGGGCGACGGCCATCGCGATCAGGCCGGGCGGCGCTCTTCCCGGAAGCGGATGCCGAGGGCGTC
Organism: Myxococcales bacterium; assembly: GCA_030652255.1. Lineage (GTDB taxonomy): Bacteria > Myxococcota_A > Polyangia > Polyangiales > SCUS01. Next base: position 67,575 of record JAUSAZ010000097.1, read on the forward strand.
GAGCTCGTCGAGGATGGGGTTGTACACCTCCGGGGTGACGGGCACGACGACGCCGCGGTCGCGGATGGTGCCGTCGAGGACGCGCAGCACGCCGATGGCCGCGGGCAGGCCCACGGTGCGGGACATCGCGCTCGGGCCGCCGGGCTCGCCGAAGTCGACCAGCGTCGAGCGGAGAAACTCCTGGCGGTCGCCGTAGTCCGCGATGAACTCGTGCTGGAGCACGATCATGTCGCGCTCGCCGGACTTGTACTGGAGCCGCTCGACCATGCGGCTGACGAGCGCGTCGAGGGGGGAGGTGTCCGGGGCGGGCAGCGCGGCGCCCTCGAACATCCCGAGCCAGGTGAGCTTCTGGATGGGCGCGCTGTCTCGCGCGACGTGGGCCTTCGCGGCGACCGCGGCCTCGACGTCGCCGTCGACCTCGACGCCGGCCAGCGCCGCGAGCACCCCGCGGTAGCTCTCCGCGGCGTAGCGCCGGGGCGCGTCGTCGAAGAGGCCGATGTCGGCCATGGCCTTCCAGGTCTCGCAGTGCCCGAGGTTGCGGAGCGTGCCGCGGAACATCGTCTTCACCCCCGCGAGGTCGTAGATGCCCACGTAGGCCGTGGAGTCGCGGTTGGGGTATCCCTCGAACTCGCCAGCGCCCTCGACGGCGACCCGCTCGGGGTTGGCGAAGAGCTCCGGGCCCGGGATGACCACCTCGACGCCGTCGCGGAGGTACTTCGCGGCGTTGCGGGCGGCGAGCACCACGCCCCGCGGCGACCAGGAGAACTTGTACCCGAAGGGGTTGTCGTTGGCCTCCGGCGCCGGGAGCCCGCCGCAGTACGAGCGGAAGGAGGTGACGGTGCCGCCCGCGGCGCGCACGCCGTGGATGATCTTCATGGCCGACATGTGGTCGATGCCCGGGTCGAGCCCGAGCTCGTTGAGGAGCACGACGCCGGCGGCCTTCGCGCGGTCGTGCAGCGCGCGCATGGCGGGCGACACGTACGACGTGGTCACGAGGTGGTGGCCGTGGGCGATGCAGCGCTCGGCGACCTTCACGTGGTGCAGGTACGGGAGCATCGAGACCATCACGTCGCTCTCGGCGGCGAGGCGGTCGAGCGCCGCCGCGTCGTCGATGTCGAAGGCGACGGCCTTGCCCCGCGGGTGCGCGCGCACCAGCTCGTTCGCCCGGTCGATGGACCGGGCCGCCACCGTGACGGTGTGCGAGGACGCTTCGAGAATGTGCCGGACCACGGGACCTGCCACGAGTCCGGCGCCCAACACGGTGACGTGCGCCATAGGCCCGTCGGTCTACTCCAGCACGGGCGGTGAAGGGAAGCCGTCGAAGCACGACACGCCCACCCGCCGCCCGTCGGGGTCGCGCACGTACACCGTGGCGGCGGTGCGGTGCTCGACCGCCACGCCCATGCGGGCGCAGCGCCCCACGAAGGCGTCGCGCCCGGCGGCGGTCACCCGCAGCGCGAAGAACTCCATCGACCCGGCGGGCACCGGGGCCTCGGAGGCGTCGGCGCGCTCGATCATCAGCGCGGCGTCGTCGAGCCCGAGCCACACGGAGTGCCCGGGCTGCTCGCGCCACACGGCGAGGCCGAAGAGCTCGGCGTACCAGCGGGCGAGGGCGGGCGGGTCTGCGGTGCGCAGGGCCAGGTGGTGCAGCCTCACGGCCGGGCTCGCAGGGCGGCGGTGATGGACGACGGCGCGCCGTGCGGGCGAAGATCGACCCCATGGGACTGTGGGACGAGCTGATGCGGCAGCCGGGGTTCTCGCCGATGCAGGTCGGCGTCGGGGCGGTGATGTACCTCGCGTGGACGGTGGCCTACGGGATCATCATCTACCGGGGCTTCAAGGACCGCACCTACGGCGTGCCCTGGCCGTGCATCGTGCTCAACGTGGCGTGGGAGGCGATCTTCTCCTTCGAGCTCACGAACGCGCGGCTGCATTGGTTCTTCCTCTGGGGCAACCGCACCTGGCTGCTGCTCGACGTGCTGATCATCTACCAGCTCGCGCGCTACGGGCGCGAGGCGCAGGTGGTGCCGTGGCTCAAGCGCTGGTTCTACCCGATGCTGGCGCTCTCGCTGCCGACGGCCTTCGGGGCCATCTACACCTTCACGCTCTACTTCAACGACCTCAAGGGCGTCGCCTCGTCGATGTCCATGAACCTCGTGATGAGCATCGCGTTCCCGCTCTTCCACCTGTCGCGCCCGGGGCGCGAGGGGCTCTCCACCACCGCCGCGTGGCTCAAGATGATCGGCACCCTGGCGGGGTCGTTCTTCCTGGCCGTGTGGTGGCCGGCGCAGTTCGTCGACGGCCACCTGCGCACGCACCCGCACGTCGACGAGCCCACCACGTACTCGTTCACGTACTTCCTCTACGGGATGATCTTCGTCTTCGACTGCATCTACATCGCGCTCTGCCACCGCGACGAGCGCGAGCGCGCGTTGACCGTCAACCCCCCCGACGCATAGCATCGGCGGCGATGTCCAATCGCCTCCGGGCCGCCGCGCTCGCCGCCGTGGTCGTCGCCCTGACCGCGCCCTCCACGGGCCTCGCCCAGACGGGCGCCAACGCGCAGCTCGTGGCCACCGGGCGGCAGCAGTTCGATGACCTCCGCTACGAGGAGGCCGTGCAGACCCTCTCCGCCGCGCTGCTCCGCCGGGGCAACACCCCCGCGCAGGAGGTGGCCATCTACGAGCTCCTCGGGCTCGCGTACCTCGCGCTCAACCGCGACGAGGAGAGCGAGGGGGCCTTCCGGCTGATGCTCGCCCGCGACCCCGAGCACGCCCTCGACGCCGGTCAGGCGCCGCGCGTGCGCGACTTCTACCAGGCCGCGGTCGATCGCTGGGTGCGCGACGGGCGGCCGGGCGTCCCCCGCACCAGCGACGGCGCGCGGGTCGAGCGGCCGGTCAACATCGACCACCGGTCGCCCGCGCAGCACACCGCCGGGGTGCTGCTCACGCTCACCGCGCAGATCACCGACCCCGACCGCCGCGCCGAGGCCCTCGTGCTGGCCTACCGCGCGGGCTCCCGCGGGCTCTTCCGCCGCCTGCGCACCAGCCGCAGCGCCGGGGTCTTCTCCGCGGCGATCCCCCCGGAGGAGGTGCGCCCGCCGGTGGTGGAGTACTACCTCGAGGCGGTCGACCCGCGGGGCATCGCCGTCGCGTCCCGGGGCGACGCCTTCGCGCCGCTGCGCGTGGTGGTGCCCGCGGCCGAGGCGACGCCCATCACGTCGCGCTGGTGGTTCTGGACCGGGGCCGCGGCGGTGCTCGCGGGCGTGGTGGTGGGCACCTACTTCGCGGTGTCGGGCTCGTCGGAGCCCGAGCCCGCGCGGCTCACCATCACGGTGCGGGGCGAGTGAGGGCTTTCCCCGCGGCGCGGGCCGTGGGATGAACCCGCTCCCATGAGCGACACCCCGAAGCACGGCGCAGGCGAGATGGCCCCCATCGACGTGAACGAGCGCGGGGCCCCCCGAGACGGGGTCCCGCAGGTGAGCGGTCGGCGGCTGTTCATGCAGCTCCTGGTGTTCGAGCACCCGGGCAACTTCGACACCGCGCTGCACTTCCTCCAGGGCCGCCTCGAGCAGATGGGCGTCCCGGCGGTGATCTACGCCGACGTCAACCACCCGCAGGGCCTCGGGCTGCTCACCTTCAGCGAAGACCCGGCGCACTTCGTGACCCGCGTCCACGACGCCGTGCGCGAGTGCAACCGCGTCGCCGATGTCACCCCGTGGCGCGTGCGCCCGGAGTTCTCGATGCTGGGCCGCACGTACAGCACGGGCTACGAGAGCGACCTCGCCCACTGGCTGCTCGACCGGCCGCGCGAGACCGTGATGCACCACGGGTGGGACTGGGCCGTGTGGTACCCGCTCAAGCGCACCGGGGCCTTCAGCCGGCTCGACCCGAAGGAGCAGGGGGCCATCCTGCGCGAGCACGGCACCATCGGCCGGCAGTACGGCGCGCAGGACCTCGCGCACGACATCCGCCTCGCCTGCCACGGCCTCGACGGCAACGACAACGACTTCATCATCGGCCTCATCGGGCCGGAGCTGCACCCGCTCTCGCACGTCGTGCAGACGATGCGGAAGACCCGGCAGACCGGCGAGTACATGGAGCACATGGGGCCCTTCTTCGTGGGCCGGGTGATCGCGCGCGTCCTGGCCTGACGCGCGGCGCTCAGCGCGGGAAGTAGGCGCGGGTGTTGGGGTGCACCGTCGCGTCGGCGCGCAGGGCGTCGGGCGAGAGCCACTTCCAGCGCGCGTGCTGGGCGCCGGGGAGGGCCGCGAGGTCGAGGTCGAGCGCGACGCGCCAGGCGATGACCACGTAGTGGGTGCTCACGCCCGGGGCGCCCGCGAAGTTGTCCTCGTAGAGGTGCTCGTAGACGCCGAGGGGCGAGGCGTCGGCGAGCCCGATGGGGTGGCCGAGCTCCTCGCCGGTGAGGCGGCGGAAGGCGTCGTCGAGGCGCTCGTCCTTCTGGATGCGCCCGCCCGGGACGAACCAGAAGCCCTCCGCGGGCTTGTTGGTGCGCAGGCCCACGAGCACCTCGCCGCGGGGGTTGAGCACGACGAGGTCGAGGGACACCAGCGGCGCGAGGCGCACCACGGTGAGGAAGTCCGGGGTCGAGAGTCGGTGGCCGCTCATCCGTGGCGCTGTACCACCGTCACGGGGCGACGGGCTTGTGGAGCAGCATGTCCCCGTGCTCCTCGCGCAGCTTCGTCTTCAGGAACTTCCCCGTCGACGTGCGCGGCACCTGCGCCACCACCACGTAGGCGTCGGGCAGCCAGAAGTGCGCGAAGCGGTCCTCGATGTGTGCGCGCAGCTCCTCGGGCGTGGCGCTCTGGCCCGGCTTGAAGGCCACCGCGGCCACCGGGCGCTCGGTCCACTTCTCGTGGCGCGCGGCGAAGACCGCGGCCTCCAGCACCGCGGGGTGGCTCATCAGGGCGTTCTCCAGGGCGACGCTGCTGATCCACTCGCCGCCGGACTTGATGACGTCCTTGGCGCGGTCGGTGATGCGCATGTACCCGTCGCCGTCGAGGGTGACCACGTCGCCGGTCTTGAACCACCCGTCGGCCGTGAAGCGATCGGCGCCGTCGCCGCCGTAGTAGCTCGCGGCGACCCACGGCCCGCGCACCTCGAGCTCGCCGAAGGTCTGCCCGTCGCGGGGCAGCAGCGAGCCCTCGTCGTTGACGTGGCGGGTCTCGACGAAGGGCACGGCGTAGCCCTGGCTCGCGCGCAGGTTGAGCCGCTCCTCGGCGCTGCGGCCGGAGAGGGAGTGCTTCACGTTGGCGACGGTGCCGAGGGGGTTGGTCTCGGTCATGCCCCAGGCGTGGGTGACCTCCAGGCCGTGGCGGCTGGCGAAGCCCTCGATCATGGACGCAGGCGCGGCCGAACCGCCGATGACCATGGAGCGCACCGCGGCGAGGTCCCAGCGCCTGGGCTCGGCGTCGAGGGACGAGAGGATGCCCAGCCAGATGGTGGGCACACCCGCCGCGACGGTGACCTTCTCCGCGGCCATGAGGTCGAGCAGGGAGACCGCGTCGAGGTGCGGCCCCGGCATGACCAGCTTCGCGCCCGCGAGCACGGCGCTGTAGGGCAGGCCCCACGCCGCCGCGTGGAACATCGGCACCACCGGGAGCACGGTGTCCGACTGCCGCAGGCTGAGCGTGTCGGTCATGCAGCTCACGAGGGCGTGGAGCACCGTCGAGCGGTGGGAGTACAGCACCCCCTTCGGGTTGCCCGTGGTGCCCGAGGTGTAGCAGAGCATCGCGGCGTCGTTCTCGTCGAGCGCGGGCCACGCGAACTCGTCGGACTCCGCGGCGAGCAGGGCCTCGTAGTCGAGGGTTCCGTCCGGGGCGGGGCCCGCGTCGGGGACGACGATGACGTGGCGCGCGCTGGTGACCTTCGGGCCGAAGGCCTCGTAGAGCTTCCAGAGCGAGCGGTCGACGATGAGCACCGAGTCCTCGGCGCTCTGGGCGATGTAGAGCAGCTCGGAGGGGTGCAGCCGGAGGTTGAGCGTGTGGACGACGGCGCCCATCATCGGCACGGCGTAGTAGGCCTCGAGGTGCTGGCGGTGGTTCCAGCAGAGGGTGGCGACGCGGTCGCCGGGGCCGACGCCGAGCTTCTTCAGCGCGTTGGCGAGGCGCGAGCAGCGCGCGGCGAAGTCCGCGTAGGTCTGCCGATGCAGGCTCTTGTCGGGCAGCCGCGAGACCACCTCCTGCGTCGGGAAGAACTCCCGCGCGCGCTGCCACAGGTGCGTGATCGTGAGCGGGAAGGCCATCATCCGTCCGGTCAACATCGGCGCTGTCTCCCTCGTTGGTGCGTCGGGCGCGAGCCGCCCTTCGTTGGGGCGGGGATGTTGCCCCGGTTGGCGCGGGCGTCGCCAGTGGCGAGTGATGGGTGGCGCGGCGAGCAGGGCGGACGCTCACGCCTGCGCTGAATCCCGGTCACCCCGCCTCGGCCGTTGACCGCTGCGCCCACCGCGCGGAGTCTTCCCCGCGATGAACCTCCGCCTGCTCGGCTCGACCCTCCTCGTCTGGACCCTCTCCGCGGGCTGCGCCGGCGACGACGGCGTCGTGGTGGTCGACCCCATCCCCGACGCAGGCATCCCCGACGCCGGGGACCTCGACGTGCCGACGCATGGCCTCGACGCCCCGGACGCCCTCGCCGCGCCCGACGTCCCCGCCGCGCCCGACGCGCCCGACGTCCCTGCCATGGACGCCCCGGACGTCCCCGCCGACGCTGGCCCGCCGCGCTGCGCGGCCGACCCCGACTGCCGCGGCAACCCCGACGGCGAGACCTGCGACGCCGCCTCCGGCCGCTGCGTGCGCTGCCTCCCCGCGCGCGACACCTGCCCGATGGGCCAGTACTGCTCCCCCGCGATGGTCGCCTGCACCCCGGGCTGCCGCGACGACGCCGCCTGCGCCGGTCCCGTCACGGACGGCGGCGCGGGCCGCGCCCTCCGCTGCGACCTCGTGACCCGCCAGTGCGTCGACTGCGTCACCGACGAGCACTGCCCCTCTGGAACGCTCTGCGTCGGCAACCTCTGCGTCGCCGGGTGCACCGCCGCGCGCGCCTGCCCCGCGGGCCAGGCGTGCTGCGCGGGCGCGTGCGTCGAGCCCACCACCAACGTCGCCCACTGCGGCGCCTGCGACCGGCGCTGCAGCGTCCCCAACGCGTCGTCCGCGTGCCGCAACGCCACCTGCGCCGTCGGCGCGTGCACGGCCCCCTACGCCGACTGCAACGCCGCCGCGGCCGACGGCTGCGAGGCCGACACCTTCACCGACGCGGCCCACTGCGGCGGCTGCGGGCGCGCCTGCGCGGCGAGGCCCCACACGACCGCCCGCTGCGCCGGCGGCGCATGCCAGTACGCCTGCGATGCGGGCTTCGCGGACTGCGACGGCGACGCCGCCAACGGCTGCGAGGCCGACACCCGCGCGAGCGCGAGCCACTGCGGCGGCTGCGGCCGCGCGTGCTCGCTGGCCAACGCCACCTCCGTGTGCTCCGCGGGCGCCTGCGCGGTGGCGACCTGCGCGCCCAGCTTCGGCGACTGCGACGGCAACGCCGCCAACGGCTGCGAGGCCGACACCCGCAGCGCCGTCGCCCACTGCGGGGCCTGCGGCGCCGCCTGCCCGAGCGCGCCCCGCTCGGTGGCGGGGTGCGCCGGGGGCGTGTGCGACGCGCTCTGCACCGCGGGCTTCGCCGACTGCGACGGCGTCGCGAGCAACGGCTGCGAGGTCGACACCCGCACCGCCGCGGCGCACTGCGGCGGCTGCGGGCGCGCCTGCCCGTCGGGCAACACCATGGCCACCTGCGCGGCCAGCGCGTGCGTGATCGGCGCATGCGCCGCGGGCTTCGGCGACTGCGACGGCAGCGCGGCCACCGGCTGCGAGACGTCCACGAGCACCTCGCTGGCCCACTGCGGCGCCTGCGGGCGCGCGTGCACCACCGGGCCCAACGCGACGGCCGCGTGCGCGGGCGGCGACTGCACGGCGGTGTGCGCGTCGAACTACGGCAACTGCGACGGCGTGGTGGCCAACGGCTGCGAGACCGACCTGCGCACCAGCGCGGCCAACTGCGGGGCCTGCGGGCGCACCGGGGTGGAGGTCTGCGACGGGGTGGACAACGACTGCGACGGCCTCGTCGACGAGGGCTTCTCGGCGCTGGGCTGCGTCCCGCTGGCCTGCACCGGCGCCGGGCTCATCCAGACGATCCCCGACGGCTGCGTCAACGACGGGGGAGGGAGCGCCGGGGGCGACAGCCTCCAGGTGTACTGCTCGGGCGGCATCGCGCGCTTCTGCCTCTCCGGGGAGCAGTGCCCGTGGCGCAGCGGGCTCACGACCGCCCCGACGGTGACCTGCTCTCGCTCGGGCCTCGCCAGCGACTTCATGGCCCGCGTGTCGTGCTCCCCCTGGAACGGCCGGACCAACTACTCCTGCGACTCCGCGGGGCGGATCTTCTTCCCCTGAGCGCCAGCGGCAGGGCGGCCTCCGGCGAGTTCCTCCGCGGCGCCGAAGCGGCTGCCCGCGTTGCCAACGGCGGCGCGCGCCGTCGCCATGACGCCCCTGTCACGACCCGATGCGGAACCCGACGCCGACGTCGGCGCTCCACAGCGTCGGCCCGAGGAGCCCGAGCTCCCCGGAGGCCGTCACGAAGAACCACTTCCGCAGGTGCACGCGCAGCCCCGCGCGCCCGGTGAACCCGAAGCGGAAGGCGTCGTAGTCCGCGGCGCGGCCGTCCACGTTCACCGTGGTGGAGACCCGCTGCGCCGACCCCTGGAGGTCGAGGAAGGGGGTCACCGCGCCGAAGCTGTACTCCGCGCCGAGGCCGAAGCGCAGGGCCCAGCTCCACATCGACCGGGGAGTGACCTCGTGGGCGTCGACGCGCACCGGGGGGGCGCGGTCGAAGCTGCTGAAGGGCAGGTCGAAGCCGAGGGTCATGCGAACGTGCGAGAGCACCGCGCGGGCGTCGTAGCGCAGCCCGAGGCCCACGGCCTGGTCGTAGGGGGCGCCCGCGAAGGCGCCCGCCAGCGCGGGCCCGGAGCCGTTGGTGAAGCCGGTGGCGCGGTGGTCCTGCGCGGTGGCGAGGAAGCCCATGGTGGCCTCGAAATGGTCGCCGCCGGGAGCAGGGTCGGCGGCGGCGGCGGTGGTGGCAAGCGCGGCCGCCAGGGCGAGGGGAAGGGTGATGCGAAGGAGGTTCATGCGAGGAGACGTTGCATCGGCGATGCCCGGGGCCGCGCGGCCTGGGATACCGTAGCGGGATGTTGTTCAGCTGGCTGAGCCGACGGCGCCGCGCGCGTATCCTCGAGACGCCGTTTCCGCCGGAGTGGGAGGCGATCATCCGTCGCAACGTCGGGCACTGGGCGCTGCTCGACGACGAGGAGCGCGCCCGCCTCCGCGACCTGGTGCAGGTCTTCGTCGAGGAGAAGCACTGGGAGGGCTGCGGCGGCCTGGAGATGACCGACGAGGTGCGCGTGACGGTGGCCGCGGAGGCGTGCCTGCTGCTGCTGGGCCGCGACCACGACCTCTACGAGGACGTCGAGAGCATCCTGGTGTACCCGAGCACGGTCATCGCGGCCGAGCGAACCGCGGGGATCTTCGAGCGCGGCGGGGCGGTGGTGGCGGAGTCCGAGGCGATCCTCGGGCAGGCGCACAAGGGCGGGCCGGTGATCCTGGTGTGGGACGCGGTGAAGCACGGCGCGCGCGACCCGGACGACGGGCGCAGCGTGGTGATCCACGAGTTCGCGCACAAGATCGACATGGCCGGAGGGGCGGTGGACGGCACGCCGCCGCTGCCGGACGGGGCGACGCGCCGGAGCTGGGCGGAGGTGTGCTCGGAGGTCTTCCTGGCGCTGAAGGACGGCGACCCCGCGGTGCAGCGGGTGATCGACCCGTACGGGGCGCGCAACGAGGCGGAGTTCTTCGCGGTGGCGACGGAGGCCTTCTTCGAGCGCCCGGAGTCCCTGCGCGGGGGGCTGCCCGCGCTCTACGCGCTGCTCGCGGACTTCTACCGGCAGGACCCGGCCGCGAGGATGGCACGCGATGCCTGATCGCGGGATGTGCGACCCCCTGCGCGCGGATGTTGACGCGCCGGGGGTGGAGTCACCATACGGCCCAGCATCCTCCCGCGGCCCCACCGACGGGCGCCCCGTGAGGGTGTGGTTGGAGACACGATTGATTTCCGTGACACGAAGGTCTTGAAGCCGGTGGCTGACGACGAGACCGATGCCGACAAGGGCGCGCGCCGCGGAGGGGCGACCGTGCCCGGCGGCTGGGCCGCGGGGGTGGGACTCGACCCGCCCGGGGTGCCCGCGGTCATCGGGCTCACCGACGGTCGGACGCTCACGGGGCTGGTGTCCGGGTTCTCCCCGGAGGCGACGGAGTTCGTCGTGTGGATCGGCGCGAGCGACCCGGAGGTCGACGCCTTCGCCCGGCGGCTCATCGTGCCCGCCGCGCGGGTCGTGTTCGTGGGCTTCCTCGGGCGCCCGGCGGTCGACCCCGCGACGCTGGCCGCCGCCCCGGAGCCGCTGCGGGTGCAGGTCTCGCGCGCCCGGCACTTCGACGTCGTCGTGACGTCGAGCGACGAGGGCGAGGGGCGGGGCATCCGGGCGGTGCCGCTCGATCCCGACAGCCCCTTTCGCGAGCTGTACTTCTACCGCGACAACGTCGTGCGCCTGGAGCGCCTCGCGCAGCTCGGCTCGATCCTGCTCTCCATGGGCGTCGTCAGCCACGAGAACGTCGAGCGCGCGCTGGTGCAGCAGTCCGCGCTACGCCAGCGATCCGGGACGGCCCCGCCCGCGCCGCCCGCGCCGCCCGCGCCGCCCGCCCTGCGCCTCGGCGAGGTGATGCGCGGGATGGACCTCATCACCGAGGCCGAGCTCGCCCGCGCCGTGGCGGCGAAGTTCCACCTGGCCTTCGTCGACCTCGACGCGGTCGCCGTCGACCCCGCCGCGGCCGCGGAGGTGCCGCGCGAGGTCATCCACCGCTTCGGGGTGCTCCCGACGGGCTTCGACGAGCGCAGCCTTACGCTGGCCACCCGCGAGCCGATGGCCCAGGAGCACCGCAACCTCCTGGAGTTTCGCATCGGCCGGCGGGTGCGCGAGGTGATCGCCGCGCCGGCGCAGCTCGCGCGCCACGTCGCGGCCTTCCTCGCGCGCCCGCTCGCCGCGGAGGGCAAGCGCGCCACGGGCGACCCCCCGCCGCCGCTGCATCCCCCACCCCCGCAGGAGGACTTCGACCAGATCCTGCGCGAGCTCGGCGCGATGGAGGGCGAGGACGAGGAGGAGGCCGCCGGGGTCGAGGCCCCGGCGGTGGCCGACAACGTCATCGTGCGCCTCGTGCACCGGATCTTCAGCGACGCGTACCGCCGCGGCGCGTCGGACATCCACATCGAGCCCAACGGCCCCGAGGAGAACACCATCGTGCGCTTCCGCATCGACGGCGACTGCCTCGTGTACCAGGAGCTGCCGCCCGCCAGCCGGCGCCCGCTCGTGGCGCGCATCAAGATCCTCGCGGGGCTCGACATCGCCGAGCGCCGCAAGCCGCAGGACGGGAAGATCAAGCTCCGGCTCTCGGGCAAGCCCGTCGAGCTGCGCGTCGCCACGCTGCCCACCTCGCAGCAGGACGAGGACGCCGTGCTGCGCATCCTCGCGTCGAGCAAGCCCCTGCCGCTCGCCCAGATGGGCCTCTCGGAGCGCAACCACCGGGAGGTCGCGCGGCTGCTCGCGAAGCCCTACGGGCTCATCCTCTGCGTGGGCCCGACGGGCTCGGGCAAGACCACCACGCTCCACTCCATGCTCAGCGCCATCAACACGCCCGACATGAAGATCTGGACCGCCGAGGACCCCGTGGAGATCACCCAGGCGGGCCTGCGCCAGATGCAGGTCAACCCCCGCGCGGGGCTCACCTTCGCGGGCGCCATGCGGGCCTTCCTGCGCGCCGACCCGGACGTCATCATGATCGGCGAGATGCGCGACGCCGAGACCGCCGGCACCGCCGTCGAGGCCTCCCTCACCGGCCACCTGGTGCTCTCCACGCTGCACACCAACAGCGCCCCGGAGACCATCACCCGGCTCCTCGACATGGGCATCGACCCCTTCAGCTTCGCCGACGCGCTCGCGGGCGTGCTGGCCCAGCGCCTCGCGCGCGCCCTCTGCAAGCAGTGCCGCGAGCCCTTCCCCGCGCCGCCGGACGCCCGCGCGGAGATCGTCCTGGCCCTCGGCGAGGAGGCCCTCGCGGCGCGCCCCGAGCTGGCGCCCGGCGGGGTGCTCCAGCTCTGGCGCGGCCGCGGCTGCGCGGCCTGCGGCGACACCGGCTACAAGGGCCGCGTCGCGCTCCACGAGCTGATGGTCACCGACCCGTCGAGCAAGCGGCTCATCGCGCGCAAGGCGCCGGTCGACGAGCTGCGCGACGCGGCGCTGTCGGCGGGCATGACCACGCTGCTGCACGACGGCATCGAGAAGTGCCTCCAGGGCCTGACGGACATCCGCCAGGTGCTCGCGGTGTGCACCTCGTAGGGCGCCGCGAGCCCGCTCAGGGCCGCGGGGCGACCTCGTCGGCGAAGGCCGTGTCGATCCCCCGGGCCTTGAGCGCCGCGACGTAGGGGACCTTCTCCAGCGAGCGGAGGTAGCCCTCCTCCGGGGTGATGAGGGCGCCGTCGACGAGCTCGAGGAGGGCGTCGTTGAGGGTGACCATCCCGGCGCGGCGGGAGGTCTGCATCACCGTCGGGATCTGGAAGGTCTTGCCCTCGCGGATGAGGTTGGCCACCGCGGGGGTGGTGAGCAGCACCTCGCGGGCCGCGACCCTCCCCCCGCCGCGCTTCTTGCACAGCGTCTGCGAGATGACCCCGCGCAGCGACCCGGCGAGCATCACGCGGATCTGCGCCTGACGGTCGGCGGGAAACTGGTCGATGATGCGGTCGACGGTGCTGGCGGCCGTCGAGGTGTGCAGGGTGCCGAACACCAGGTGCCCGGTCTCCGCGGTCTCGATGGCGATGGAGACCGTCTCCAGGTCGCGCAGCTCGCCCACCAGGATGATGTCCGGGTCTTCGCGCAGGGCGGCGCGCAGGGCGGCCTTGAAGGAGCCGGTGTGCACGCCCACCTGGCGCTGCGTGATGAGGCAGCGCTTGCCCACGTGCACGAACTCGATCGGGTCTTCGATGGTGATGACGTGGTCGCCGCGAGAGCGGTTCACGAGGTCGATGAGGGCGCAGAGCGTGGTGGACTTGCCCGACCCGGTGGGGCCGGTGACCAGCACGAGCCCCTTGGTGAGCTGGCAGAGCTTCTGCACCTCCGGCGAGATGCCCATCTGCTCGACGGTGACCACCCCGGCGGGGATGTGCCGGAACACCGCGGCGGGCCCGAGGCGCTCCTTCAGGGCGTTGACGCGGAAGCGCCCGGCGCCCTGGAGCTCGTAGGCGTAGTCGGTGTCGTTGGTCTGGTCGAACTGCCGGCGGTTGCGCTCGGGCATCACCGCGCGGAGCATCGCGTCGAGGGTGCCGGCGTCGAGCGGTGCGTGGTCGAGGCGCATCATCTCGCCGTGCAGCCGGAGCACCGGGGGCTGGGCGCAGCGGAGGTGCAGGTCGGAGGCGTGGCGCGACACCATGTCCCGGAGCATGGCGTCGAGCGCCGCCCGCGCGACCTCGCACCCGGGGAAGGGGCGGATCGCGTCCTCGTCGTCGGCGACGGGGACCGCGGGCGCGGGCGCGGGCGCGGGCGCCGCGACGGGGCCGATCGGCGCCGCCGCCGCGATGGCCTCGATGGGCGCCGCGGCCACCGGCGCGACGGGTCGGCGGACGGCGCCGAACTGACCCGTGAGGCGCTGCCGCTCGCGGACCTCGTCGATGGTGATGCGCGCGCGCCAGAGCCCCTCCTCGCGGGAGACGCGCGCGGTGAACGCGCCGTCCTCCGAGAGGTAGGCGAAGTCGGCGCCCTGGCCCGCGGCGATCAGGGCTGCGGTCTCCGCGGGGGCGATCTCGCAGAGCAGCGAGACGACCTGCTCGCCGGTGAGCACCGTGCGGGTGACCGGGCGCGGCACGCCGTCGATCTCGAACTCGGCGAACTCGCCCTCGCGCACCCGCAGCGCGGCGGCGCGGTGGCTCACCATGGCGGTCAGGAGGCGGTCGAGCTGGGGCACGGGCTCAGCCCACGGTCCGGGCGAAGGAGAGGTGCCGGCGGCTCACGGCGAGGAGCTGGTCGGGCGCGAAGAGGGCGATGAAGTGGAGCGGCGTGTCGTTGAGGAAGTCCACGAGGCGGGTGCGGTCGACGCGCACCTCGGGGAAGATGGACCCGGTCCACGCGCTGCCGTCGGCGAGGGTGAGCTCGACGTGCATGCCCACCACGCCGTGGTCGACGGCGTCGTCGTCGGGCGGGAGCGGCGTCGAGACGAGGGCGATGTGGGACTTCTGGACGAGCAGCGCCTCGCCGGAGTCGAGCATCACCGGGAGGAAGCGCTCGGTGCCGTTGAGGAGGTCGAGCGGGTGCTCCGGGCCGGGGCGGAAGCGCGCGATCACCTGGAGGAAGACGTCGCCCTCGATGCGGCGCCCGCTGGCCAGGGTGACCGCCACCCGACGACGAACCTTGTCGATCCGGTAGTCGCTCACCCGCGCAGTGTCGGGACGCCCCCCCCGGGGCGTCAAGCGCGCACGCTCAGCCGCCGAGGCGTCCGCGGAACTCGCAGTACGACGGCCAGCCGCCCGGCCGGGCCGCGGCCCAGGGAGACGCCCCGACGCCGCGCGGGTGCGCCGCGAAGAACTGCACCACCTGCCGGCCGAGCAGGGTGCGCGGCACCGTGTGCCCGCCGCCGTGGTCGCAGTAGAGGACGTCGTGGCGGCGCGCGTTGAGGTAGCCCACGTCGTTGCCCGCGAAGGTGTCGAAGCGCGCCGTGGCGATGAAGAGGTTGAAGGTGTCGCGCTCGCCGCCGAACAGCATGAGCTGCGCGTAGCGGGCGCTGCTCGGGAGCTCGGGCCACGAGGGGTAGGTGCGCAGCGGGCCGAGCGTGGGCGGGTTGTCGGGGTTGGAGAAGTACCCGCCGGAGTAGCTCGCGATGGCGGCGAGCTGCGAGCCGCGCAGCACGCCCAGCAGGTCGGACATGATCGCGCCCGCGGAGAAGCCCGCGGTGTACACGCGGTCGCGGTCGAGGCCCCAGCGCTGGTCGATGCAGCGGAGCACGGCGTCGAAGAGCCGGGCCTCGCGGTTGGGGGTCATCGCGCGGAGGTTCTCCCACTCCAGGCCGAGCGGCGACGTGGTGGGGCCGAGGCGCGTGGAGACCGGGGTGACCAGGATGAAGGGCATCGTGGCGTTGCCGACCTCGCCCGCGAAGAGTGGGTTCATGTTGGCCGCGCTGTCGCCGAGGCCGTGCCAGTTGAAGACCACGGGCCAGCGACCGCCCGGCGCCGTCGCGCCCGGCGGCAGCGTCAGGATGAACGAGCGCTCGAGCGCGTCGACGCGGAAGCCCGTCACCGTCCCCGGCGCGAGCAGGTCGCACGATCCCACCTCCAGCGGCGGCTCGACCACCGCGGGGTCGGGCACGTCGTCGATCACCATGGGCGGGACGTCGGCCGCGGGCGCCTCGCCTGCGTCGTCTGCGACGGGGACGTCGGCGGCGACGAGGGCGCCCGTGTCCGCGGCGGCGTCCGCGCTCGGTGGCGGCGGCGTGGTGGCGGTCTCGCCGCAGCCCGCGAGCGCGCCGAGGAGGGCGACGGGGAGGACGACGGAGGGGAGCGGTCGGCGAGGGCAGTGGGGTGACATCGGGCAGTGGGTCTCCTTCGGGCGATCAGCCGGCCGGATCATAGTCCGCGGCGGCCGCGGGGGTGGTGCGCCCGGCGGGCGTCGGGCGCCGGGCGAAGACGGCGGTCAGGAGCACCGACGCGAGCACGTACGCCAGCGAGATGGCCAGGTAGCGGTCGTCGTAGAACCACCCCACCGCGGGCATCACCATCAGCACCTGGACCATGGCGGCGAAGCCCAGCAGCCAGCGCTCCAGCGAGGCCCGCGCCGCCGCCAGCACCGCCGCCGCCACGAAGAGCATCAGGTAGTAGCCCGAGAGCTCCGTCGCCACCGGGGCCGCGAGCAGGCTGAGGGTGAGCCCGATCCACGGGCGCCGGGCGCGGCCGAGCGCGACCAGCAGCAGCGCCCCGAAGAGGAGCTGGAGCGCCCGCAGGGGCACGCGGCGGGCGTCGCGGGTGGCGCGCACCTCGTCGGCCCAGCGCTGCATCCACGCGTCGGGGGCCGCGCCGGGGAGGCGGGCCTGGACGCGCTCCACGCGGTGCTCGGGGTCGAAGGACACCAGGATGCCGAGGCCGGCCTTGTTGGACGAGGCCACCGCGGCGTGGCGGCGGATGTGCACGGTCCACTCGACCCACGAGCCGGGCCCGACCAGGGCGGCGCCGAGGGCGACGAGCAGCGCCGCGGCGGCCGCGAAGCCGACCACGAAGCGCCGACGGTCGGGGGCGTAGCGCGCGCGCAGCGACGGGGACGCGACGCCCGAGAGGAGCACGCCCACGAGGCCGAGGGCGGGGAAGCCCCGCATCGCGGCCGCCCACCCGAGGGCCGCCCCGGCGAGGCCGGCGTGGCCCCGGCGGAGCGCGACCAGCGACGCGACCACCAGCGCGAACCAGTCGAAGCGCAGCATCGAGAAGGCCACCCAGCTGAACTTGCCGGGCTCCTGCGTGCCCCAGAGCACGAGCGCCAGCGCGGCGACGCGCCAGCCGAAGGCTCCGCCGAGCAGCGCCACGGTGAGCGCCACGAGCACGGTGTCGAGCGAGGCGAGGAGGCGCAGCCCGAGGTCGCTCGAGGGCACCACGCGGGAGAGCAGCCCCGAGGTGACCGTCCAGGCGGGCGTGGGGTTGTACCCGTGGTCGATCTGACTCTGGCGCCACGCGGGCTCGTTGAGCCCGCGGCGGAGGTTGGCCACGTCCGTGCGGAAGCCCCGCCAGCGCGCGGGGGTGAAGCGCCGGTGGCACAGGTCGGGGTCGCGCAGCGCCTCGGCCGCGGGCACGAGGCGGTCGGTGGCGAGGTCGCGGAACATCCGCTGCCGCACCAGGGCCTCGCCCCCGGCCTCGGCCTCGGCGAGCGCGGCGCAGCGGTAGATGAGCCCGTAGCCGAGCTCGCGGTGGTACTTGCTGCCGACGTAGTAGTGGAAGACGTCGTGGCGGTGCACGCCCCCGGTGGCGCCCACCGCGCCGAAGTTGAACCACGCCGCCGCCGCGGTGAGCGCGATGGCCCCGGCGACGCCGTGCGCGACCGGGATGGCCACCGGGCGCCCCTCGCGCCGCCGATCGCGCAGGAGCACCGCCCACCCGAGGGCCGCGAGGGCCACCGCCGCCCGGGCCCGCGCGCCGCTCCACTCGTCGAGGCCGCCGCGGGCGAAGAGCCACCCGAGCGCCACGCCGAGCGCGCCGAGGCCGAGCGCGAGGGCCGCGCGCCTCACCGCGGCTCCCCCGGCCGCCGGGACGGCAGCGCGAAGCCCGTGGCCTCGGCGAAGGCCGCGGCGAGGCGCGGGTCGGGCAGCGCGTCGGACAGCTCCAGCGTCGCGGCGCGCAGGGCCCGGCGATCGTCGAGCGCCCGCGCCCATCGGCGGAGGAGAAGCACCGCCGCGCGGTGGTCGCCGCGCGCCGCCATCACCGCGCCCGCGCACCCGTCGGCGCGCCCGGTGTCGGGCTGGGCCTGCATGTAGCGCAGGCACCACGGCGCGGCGCCGGGCAGGTCGCGCGCCCGGAGCGCGAGGCGGGCGCGGGCCAGGGAGGCCTCCGGGTCGGCCGGCCTACGCGCGACGATCGCCCGGAGGGTTGTGTCCTCATCGGCCCAGGAGCGCGCGCGGTGGGCGGTGAGCGCCGCGGGGAGCGCGAAGCCCAGGAGCATCCACGGGCGGGCCCGCGCCGCGAGGGCCTTCCCCCGAGAGCGCAGGAGCCCGGAGGCCGCGAGCACCAGCCCGAGGTGCAGCGCGAGCGCGGGGGCGCCGACCACCACCCGCGCGGCGCCTGCCAGGGTGGCGGCGAGGGTCGCGGCGGCCAGCGCCCCGGCCCCGGCGCGAAGGAGGCTCGCGTCGACGGGGTCGCGGGCGCGGGCGGCGCCGACGAGCGCGAGGGCCGCGAGCGAGAGCGGGACCAGCGCGGCGCCGTCGGCCGCCGCCGAGGAGGTGAGCGCGACGAAGGCCGTGGGCGAGGGGAGCCACGCCAGCAGGGCGGCGGTGTTGCCCGCGCGGGCGGCGGCGATCGACGGCAGAAGCGGGGCGGCGCCGGCGGTGAGGGCGAGGGCGGCGAGGGCGCCGAGGGCGGCGGCGGCGAGCGAGGCGGCGCGGGCGGAGGGAGCGCGGACGAAGCCGGCGGGCACGAGGCCGAGCAGACCGTAGCCCGGGGCGCAGAGGCCTGCGCCGAGGGAGGCCGCGGCGGTCCAGGCGACGGCGGCGGCGGGCGGGGCGTCCACGACGCGGCGGGCGGCGAGGAGGCAGAGGGCGAGGGCGAGCAGGGCGTCGCGCCCGGCGAGCGGCGCGGAGAGGTCGGCGGCGCAGGGGTGGAGGGCGAGCGCGAGGGCGGCGCAGGCCGCCAGCGGGGCCGAGGCGCGGGCGGCGCGCAGCAGGGCGAAGAGGGCCGCGGCGAGGGCCACCATGAGCCCGAGGTTGATCGCGTGCTGCGCGAAGGCGTCGGCGCGAAACCACTCCCAGGAGGTCCAGGTGGCGAGGGCGCCGAGGGGGCAGCGGTCGCGCACCGGGAGCCCCGCGCCGCGGAGCTGGGTGCGCCCCTCGACGAGCATGGTCGCGAGCCCCGCGAAGGAGCGGAGCGCGGGGTTGCGGGTGAGCAGCAGCCGGTCGCCGGCGAGCAGCGCCCCGCCGAGCACGGCGACGTGGGTGAGGGTGGTGACCGAGAGCGCGAGTCCACGCCACGCGCGGTCTGCGCCCGCTCTGGGCGGGGGCGCCATCGGGGCGCGATGGGAGACTGCCCGCGGCGACGGCGTCAAGGGTCATCGCCGCGGCGCCGGAGACGAGCGATCAGCCCCGGCGCTGGACCCCGCAGCGGCCGCCGAGGCAGACGCAGCGCGCCTGCTCGCAGTCGAGGGTGTTGGGCGCGCAGTTCATCGTGCACATCACGCCAGAGCAGGAGGGGGCGCTCGCGCGCACCACGCAGGCCGCGGGGTGACAGCAGGACGCGGGCACGCAGTCGGCGTCGGTGCTGCACGAGGCGGGCGGGTCGTGGTCCGAGCCCGCGGGGATGTTGTTCCCTCCGGGGCCCACGGTCGGAGGGATCGCCGAGGGGCGCCCGTCGGCCGGCGAGGGCTGCAGCGGCTGCCCCGACTGGACGCTGTGCGGCGACGGCGGGTTGGCCGACGCGGACGCGGGGCCGGGCTCGGCGTAGCCGCCGCGGGACGCGCAGCCCGTCGCGAGCACGAACAACACCACTACACTCCGGGACAGGTTCATGGGATGGCTTCATTGGCCCCGGCGGGCGTCGGCGTCAATCGTCGGGCTCCGGGCGCCATCGATGGGAGCGCGGACGATCGGACGCGGGTTGCCGCTCCGGGGGGACGGTCCAAGAGGAGATCGGGTGAATAGCCGCCCACCCCTCGGAAAGACCCGCCTGCTTGTGCCCGGGCGGGACATGACCTGGAAGGAGTTCTTCACCCGGCTCATCAAGGAGCTCGACCACGACGCCGTCGACGACGTCGCCGCCACGGTGACCTTCTACTGCGTGCTCTCGCTCTTCCCCTTCCTGCTCTTCGTGGTCGGGGTGCTCAGCAAGGTCGTGAGCTGGGAGACCATCGAGGCGGTGGTCCATCAGGTGTCGCTGGTGATGCCGCGCGAGGTGACCGGCATCGTCTCCGAGCGGCTCACGGCCCTCAAGACCCAGCCGGCCACCGGGCTCCTGACCTTCAGCTTCATCGGCGCCCTCTGGTCGGCCTCCGCGGGGGTCGCCTCGCTCATCCCGGCGCTCGACCACGCCTACGACGTCGTCGAGACGCGCCCCTTCTGGAAGCGCCGGCTCCTCGCGCTCGCCACCACCCTCGGCGTCGGGGTGGTCGCCATCGTGGCCTCCATCCTGGCGCTCGTGGTGCCCGCCATCAGCCACTGGGTCGGCGGCACGATCGGGGTGGTCCTCTCGTGGATACGGTTCCCCCTCGCGGGGGCCATCGTGATGGTCACCTGGGCGCTGCTGTACATGTTCCTGCCCAACGTGAAGCCGCGCTTCCAGCCGGTGACCCCGGGCTCCGTCGTGGGGGTGCTGCTCTGGGTGGCCGCCTCGTGGGGCTTCAGCCAGTACGTGCAGCACTTCGGCAGCTACGAGGCGACCTACGGCGCCCTCGGCAGCGTGATCGTGCTGCTGCTCTGGATGTGGGTCTCCTCGATGGCCCTGATGCTGGGCGCGGAGATCAACAAGATCCTCATGCCCATCGAGGAGTCGGCGCAGGTCGACACGCACGTCACGAACATGCCCGAGACCGCGAAGCAGCAGGAGGGTTCGCCCGAGATCGAGCCCGAGACGCACCCCGGCGAGCACGCCGAGACCGAGCGGGTGCACGGGGAGAAGCCCGAGGTCGAGGGTCGCGAGGTGAAGGAGCCGGAGGTGAAGGAGCCGGAGGTGGAGAAGCCCGAGGTGAAGGAGGCCTGAGGCGGTCTCAGCGGGCGCCGACGAGGATGGTCACCGAGGTGATGCGGGTGGGCGCCTCGGGCGGCTCGCCGCGGGCGACGCGGTCGAGCACGCCGAGGTCGGCGACGCCGAGCACGCGGCCGAAGACGGTGTATTGCCCGTCGAGGTCGGGCGTCGGGGCGAGCGTCAGGTAGAACTGCGAGCCGTTGCTGGTGGGCGAGGCCGAGCGCGCCATGCCGATGACGCCGGGGGCGTCGAAGCGCAGGTCGTCGGTGACCTCCAGGCCGAAGGAGTACCCGGGGCCCCCGCGGCCCCAGGTGGGGCGGCCGCCGTCGACGGTGTTGGGGTCGCCGCCCTGGGCGACGAAGCCCTCGATCACCCGGTGGAACGCGATGCCGTCGAAGTAGTGGTTGCGCGCGAGCCAGACGAAGGAGTTCACCGTGACGGGCGTGGCCTCCTCGAAGAGGTCGAGGGTGATGGCGCCGACGTCGGTCTCGACGAGCGCGCGGTAGTCGTACCCAGCCATGAGCGCGGGCTCGGGCGCCGCGTCGAAGCGCCGGATCGGGACCGGAGAGAGGTCTCCGAGCGCGCGGTAGGTGAGCGTCGGGACGTCGACGACCACGCCCCGGTCGCGCGCCACGGGCACGTCCCGCGCGGGCACGTCGGGCGCGACGGTGGCGTCGACGGTGGCGCCGAGGTCCTGCGCGGACGCGGCGTCCGCGGGGGCGACGGGGGCGGGCGTGGAGCCCGAGCAGGCGGCGAGGGGGAGGGCGAGGCACAGGGCCAGGAGGGGGCGCATCGGTAGGTTGCGGGGGAGAGCAGCACGATCCCGCGGGGGCGTCGATGGCGGCGACGGTCCTGGGGCACCATGTGGCCGCGATGAAGACGAAGACTCTGGGAGAGGTGGGCCCGACGCGGCGCGAGAGCGACACCATGGGCGAGGTCGACGTCCCCGCCGACCGCTACTGGGGGGCGCAGACGCAGCGCTCGCTGGAGAACTTCCGCATCGGCGGCCACCGCTTCACGCCGCCGGTGCTGCGGGCCTTCGGGGTGGTGAAGAAGGCCGCCGCGCAGGCCAACCGCGCGCTGGGGCTGCTCGACGACGCGCGCTGCGAGCTCATCGTGCGCGCCGCCGACGAGGTGATCGCCGGCGACCTCGACGCGCACTTCCCCCTGGTGGTGTGGCAGACCGGCAGCGGCACCCAGACCAACATGAACGCCAACGAGGTGATCGCCAACCGGGCCAACGAGCTCGCGGGCGCCGCCCTCGGGGCCAAGGCCCCGGTGCACCCCAACGACCACGTCAACCGCTCGCAGTCGTCCAACGACGTGTTCCCGACGGTGATGCACATTGCCGCCGCGGGGGAGGTCACCGGGCGCCTGCTGCCCGCCGTCGCGGCCCTGCGCGGGGCCTTCGAGGAGCGCGCCCACGCCTTCCGCGACGTCGTGAAGATCGGCCGCACGCACCTCATGGACGCCACCCCCCTCACGCTCGGCCAGGAGTTCTCGGGCTACGCCGCGCAGCTCGCCTTCGCCGAGGCCAACCTGTCGCGCGCGCTCGACCCGGTGTTCGAGCTCGCCCTCGGCGGCAGCGCGGTGGGCACCGGGCTCAACACCCACCCCCGCTACGCCGAGCGGGTCGCGGCGGAGGTCGCCGCCCTCACGTCGCTGCCCTTCCGCACGGCGCCCAACAAGTTCGCCGCGCTCGCCGCGCACGACGCCCTCGTCGCCCTGAGCGGCGCGCTCCGGGTGCTCGCCGTGGCGGCCATGAAGATCGCCAACGACGTGCGCCTCCTCGCGAGCGGCCCGCGCTGCGGCCTCGGGGAGATCTCGCTGCCGGCCAACGAGCCCGGCAGCTCGATCATGCCGGGGAAGGTCAACCCCACGCAGGCCGAGGCGCTCACGATGGTGTGCGCGCAGGTGATGGGCAACGACGTCGCGATCACCGTCGCCGGCAGCGGCGGCCACCTGGAGCTCAACGTCTACAAGCCCGTGATCCTGCACAACCTGCTGGAGTCCGTGGCGCTGCTCGCGGACGCCTGCGCGAGCTTCCGCGAGCACTGCGTCGAGGGCATCTCGGCCGACCGCGAGGTCATCGCGCGGCACCTTCGCGACTCGCTCATGCTGGTGACGGCGCTCAACCCGGTCATCGGCTACGACGCCGCGGCGCGGGTGGCGAAGGCCGCCCACGCGCAGGGCACGACCCTCCGCGAGGCCGCGGTCGCGCTCGGGGTGATGAGCGGCGAGGACTTCGACCGGCACGTGCGGCCCGAGCGCATGACCGGCCCCGACGCGGACCCGTCGCAGCCTTGAGTGTGGCCTCCGTCGGACACCTCCCGTGTGCACGCACGCCACAGGGGCGCCCCAGCGTGACAACACGTCTCGGGACAAGACTCCGCAGGTCCGCAAACAGACTGGATTGCAGTGTTTTGTCGGTGCGCTGCGCTCGGCACGACCATTGAAACATCCCTCCCCGTCGGCGGTCGCATCGGCCGCGCGGCAGGAATCTGGAGATTGACCATGAGCAATGTTGGCAAGCGTAGCGAGGGTGCGGCCGAGGAGCTTGGCGGCAAGGTGAAGAAGGCCGTGGGCGGGCTCATCGGCAACGAGCAGATGGAGGCCGAGGGGCGCGCGAAGGAGCTCGCCGGTGAGGCGAAGCAGGAGGAGGCCAAGGCCGCCGAGCGCGTGAAGGGCAAGGTCGAGGAGGTCACCGGGGCGATCAAGAACCGCGTCGGTCACGTCATCGACAACGAGCAGATGCAGGCCGAGGGGCGCGCCCGCGAGCTCGCCGGCGAGGCGCGGCAGAAGGCGAACAAGTAGGTCTGCTCCCCGGGGGGGGGACTTCAACGTACGACGTTCGGCTGATCGTATTCGGCGGTGGCCATCCCCCCGGCGGAGACCCGCACGTGTCTCGCGCGCTCCCGGCGGGTGGTGCCATCGCAGGGAGGGCACCCGATGAAGCGACTCACCTTGCAGCGCGCCTCGACTGGCATCGACGGACTCGACGACATCCTCGACGGCGGCTTTCCCAGCGACCGGATCTACCTGGTGGAGGGCAGCCCCGGGGTGGGGAAGACCACGCTGGCGATGCAGTTCCTCATGGAGGGGGCGCGCCAGGGGGAGGTTGCGCTGTACATCACCCTCTCCGAGACCGAGGCAGAGCTACGGTCCGCGGCGGCGTCGCACGGGTGGTCCCTCGAGGGGATCAGCTTCTTCGAGCTCGACGCAGACTCCGGGGTGGAAGGGGGGCTCAACCGCGAAGAGCGGGAGCCGTACACGATCTTCCATCCGGCGGAGGTCGAGCTCTCGGAGGTGATCAAGACCATGCTGCGGCACGTCGACCAGGTCTCCCCCACGCGGGTGGTGGTCGACTCCCTCTCCGACATCCGGATGCTCGCGCAGGACGCGCTCAACTACCGGCGCCAGGTCATCGCGCTCAAACAGTACTTTTCCGGGCGTGCCTGCACCGTGATCCTGCTCGATGACCTCACCGGCAAGAGCGCCGACGGGCAGCTCCAGAGCCTCGCCCACGGCGTGGTCTCGCTCGAGCAGCTCGCGCCGATGTACGGCACCGACCGGCGGCGGGTGCGCGTGTGCAAGCTGCGCGGATCGGGCTTCCGCGGCGGCTACCACGACTTCACCGTCGGGGTCGGCGGGCTGCGGGTGTTCCCCCGGCTGGTGGCCGCGGAGCACCACCAGCCCTTCCGGTCGGAGCCCACCTCCAGCGGCATCGACGCCATCGACACCCTCGTCGGCGGCGGCCTCGACCGCGGCACCAGCACGCTCATCCTCGGGCCCACCGGGGCCGGGAAGTCCGCGCTCGCAGCGCAGTACGTGTCGGCCGCGGCGGAGCGGGGCGAGCCCGGGGCGCTCTTCACCTTCGACGAGAACCTCGGCACGCTGCTGTACCGCTCGCAGGCCCTCGGGCTCAACCTGGACACCCACGTGAAGAGCGGGCGGGTGCGGCTGCAGCAGGTCGACCCGGCGGAGCTCACCCCCGGGGAGTTCGTCCACCGGGTGCGCTCCGCGGTGGAGGAGCACGGCGCGCGCATCGTCGTGATCGACAGCCTCAACGGGTACCTCCAGGCGATGCCCGCGGAGGACTTCCTGGTGATCCAGCTGCACGAGCTGCTCACGTACCTCAACCAGCGCGGCGTGGTGACCATCCTCATCGCGACGCAGCACGGCCTGCTGGGCAACGGGATGACCACGCCGGTGGACGCCAGCTACGTCGCTGACGCGGTGATCCTGCTGCGCTACTTCGAGGCCGGCGGCTCCGTGCGCAACGCCGTCGCGGTGATGAAGAAGCGGAGCGGATGCCACGAGCGCACCATCCGGGAGTTCAGTCTTGGCCCGAAGGGCTTCGAGGTCGGCGCGCCGATGGAGGCCTTCCACGGCGTGCTCACCGGGGTTCCGACCTACACCGGGGCGGCGGAGCCCCTGATGCGAAGCGACGACGCCGATGCGCAGCGCTGAGCCGGGCGCGCGCCGCGTGCTGGTGCTCGCGCCGATCGGGCGCGACGCCTCGCTGATGCTCAAGGTGCTCGCTCACGATGGGCTGAGCGCCGAGGCCTGCGGCGACGTCGTGTGCCTGTGCCGGGAGATCGACCGCGGGGCGGGCGCCGTGGTGCTGACCGAGGAGGCCCTCACCCCGGACGGCGTGCACTCCCTGGTGGAGAGCCTCGGGCGGCAGCCGGCGTGGTCCGACCTGCCGCTGGTGGTGTGCACCTGGGCGGGCGCGGTGAGCCACGCCAGCGCGGGGCGGCTGCGGGCGGTCGTGTCGCGCGGCAACGTCACCCTGGTCGAGCGGCCGACCAGCGCCCGCACCTTCGTCAGCGCGATGCGCGCGGCGCTCAACGCCCGCGAGCGGCAGTACGAGCTGCGCGACGTGATGGAGGAGCGCGAGCGGCTGCTGCGCGACGCCGAGGAGGCGAGCCGGCTGAAGGACGAGTTCCTGGCGACGGTGTCCCACGAGCTGCGCACGCCGCTCACCGCGATGCTGGGCTGGTCGCAGATGCTCCGCTCGGGGGGGCTCTCGGAGGCCAAGCGGCGCATGGCGCTGGAGACCATCGAGCGCAACGCGCGGGCGCAGGCGCAGCTCGTCGACGACCTGCTCGACGTGAGCCGCATCGTGTCGGGGCAGCTCCGGATGGAGATGGCCGCGGTGGAGCCCGCGCAGTTCGTCGAGCAGGCGGCGGAGTCGGTGCGCGTGGCGGCGGACGCGAAGGGCGTGGCGCTGGAGCTGGCGATCGACCCCGACGCAGGCCCGGTGCTGGGCGACACCGCGCGGCTCCAGCAGGTCGCGTGGAACCTCCTGGTGAACGCCGTGAAGTTCACGCCTCGGGGCGGGCGCGTGGGGGTGACCGGCCGGCGGGTCGGCGGGCACGTGGAGCTGGCCTTCAGCGACACCGGCAGCGGGGTGTCGCAGGAGTTCCTGCCGCACCTGTTCGAGCGCTTCCGCCAGGCGGACGGCTCGAGCACGCGGGCGCAGGGGGGCCTCGGGCTCGGGCTCTCGATCGTGAAGCACCTCGTCGAGCTGCACGGCGGCACCATCGCGGCGGAGAGCGACGGGGAGGGCCGCGGCGCGAGGTTCATCGTGCGGCTCCCCGCCCTGCCGGGGGTCACGGCCCTGGCGTCGGAGGGGGCCTCCAACCGCCCGGGGCTGGCCTTCGATTGCCCGCCCGAGCTCAGCGGGCTGCGGGTGCTGGTGGTCGAGGACGAGCCCGACACGCGCAGCCTGCTGGTGATGGTGCTCGAGCTCTGCGAGGTGAGCGTGAGCAGCGCGGCGACCGTCGCGGAGGCCCGCGAGCTGATCGCGCTCGACCCCCCGGAGGTGCTCATCTCGGACATCGGGATGCCCGGCGGCGACGGCTACGCGCTCATCCGCGGGGTGCGCGCGCTCCCCGCCGACCGCGGCGGCCGCGTCCCGGCCCTCGCCCTGACCGCCTACGCCCGCGCCGAGGACCGCGCGCGCGCCCTGCGGGCCGGCTTCGACGAGCACCTCCCCAAGCCCGTCGAGCCGAGCGCGCTGGTGCGGGTGCTGGCGCGCCTCGCGCGGCCCGAGCTCGCGGCGACCGCCCCCGCGCGGTAGCGGCGGGGCCCGCGCGGGCGGTAGCATCGCGGGCTCATGGCGCTGCCGCAGCTCGTACCGGGGATGATCTTCGCGCGGGACTACCGCGTCCTGCGGCACCTCAGCGCCGGGGGCATGGGGGCGGTGTACGTCGTCGAGCAGGTGAGCACGCAGCGGCAGCGCGCGCTGAAGATCATGCTCCCGGACCTCGTGCGCGACCCGAAGAACCGCGAGCGCTTCACCCAGGAGGCGACCGTCGGCGCGCGCGTCCGCAGCGACCACCTGGTGGAGGTCGTCGCCGCGGGCATCGACGAGGCGACGGAGACCCCGTGGATGGCCATGGAGCTCCTCGAGGGCGAGGAGCTCGCGAAGGTGCTCGAGCGGCAGGCGCTCGCCCCGGGGGAGCTCCTGGAGGTGTACCGCCAGCTCTGCCACGGCCTCGGCGCCGCGCACCGCGGGGGCCTCGTGCACCGCGACCTCAAGCCCGAGAACATCTTCCTGGCCCACGCCCGCCGCGACGGCGCGCCGTACACCGTGAAGATCCTCGACTTCGGCATCGCCAAGGTCATCGGCGAGTCGCGCACCGCCGCGATGGCGACCTCCACCCTGGGCTCGCCGCTGTGGATGGCCCCGGAGCAGGCCGAGCAGGGCGCCATCCGCCCCGCGACGGACGTGTGGGCCCTCGGGCTCATCGCGTTCTACGCCCTCACCGGGGCGTACTACTGGCGCATCGCGCACGGCGACTTCGCGCTCGCGATGCTGCTCAAGGAGATCTTCGTCGACCCCATCGACCCGGCGTCGGTGCGCGCCGGGCTCTACGGCCGCGCCGGGATGGTGCCGCCGGGCTTCGACGCGTGGTTCGCGCGCTGCGTGGTGCGCGACCCGGGGATGCGCTTCCACGACGCCAACGAGGCCCTCGCGGCGCTCATCCCGGTGCTCTCCAGCGCCGCGGGCCTGCCCGTGGCCGCGCAGACCTACCCCGGGCCCCTGCCCACCGCCGCGCCCCTCGCCACGCCGCCGGGCTACGGCACCGTCGGGATGACCGCCGCGCCGCCGATGCCCATGGCCACCCCAGCGGGCTACGGCTCCGGCCCGATGGTCCCCTCGACGATGGCGCACCCGGGCTACGGCCCGCCGTCGCAGCCCCCGTGGGCGGCGTCGGGTCCGTCGGGTCCGTGGCCGCCGACGCAGGGCTACGCGCCGCCCCCACCACCCCCGCGCGGCGGCATGTCCGGCGGGGTCATCGCGGCCCTCGGCGCCGGCGCGCTGGGCGTCGGCGCGCTGGTCGTCCTCGCCTTGATGCGCGGCTCCTCGGACGCGCCGCCCCCGCCGCGCCCGGGGGAGCTCCCGCCGCCGCCGCCGCTCGCGGCCAGCACCACCACGCCGACGATGCCCACGGGCTACCGCCCGCCGCAGTGCCGCGGCACCGGGATGGAGCGCGACCTCGCGGGCCTCGGGGGCGTGGTGCAGCTCGCCGCGGGGCGCTTCCACACCTGCGCCCTCCAGCGCACCGGCACCGTCGCCTGCTGGGGCTGGAACAACTCCCGCCAGGTCGGCAACGACACCACCGAAGACGCGCTCACCCCGGTGGCCGTGCCCGGGCTCGGCAACGTGCGCCAGATCGCCGCCGGCGAGCAGACCAGCTGCGCGCTCCTCCAGACGGGGCAGGTGCTGTGCTGGGGTCTCCTGCTGCGCGGCGCGCGGGGGCAGCCCACGCAGATCGAGGGGCTGGAGGGCGGGGTGTCCGTCACCGTCGGCGGGTTCCACGGCTGCGCGGTGGTGGCCGACGGCTCGGTGCGCTGCTGGGGGCAGAACAGCAACGGGCAGCTCGGCGACGGCACCGACGACCTTCGCTTCGGCGCGGTGCCCGTGCCAGGCCTCGCCAACGTGGTGCAGGTCGCCGCCGGGTCGCAGCACACCTGCGCGCTCGACCGCGCGGGCTTCGTCTGGTGCTGGGGGCAGCAGGAGCACGGCCAGGTGGGCAACGGCCGCCGGGCGCGCGAGCCCGTGACGCGCCCGACGCTGGTCTCCGGGGTGGCGGAGGCGGCGGCCATCGCCGCGGGCGAGAGCCACACCTGCGCGCTCAAGCGCGACGGCTCGGTGATGTGCTGGGGCACCAACGACCAGGGCGCCATCGGCGTCGCGGGCGAGGGGACGGTGCCGAGCCCCGTGGTGGTCGGCGGCGCGGGCCCGGCGGTGCGCATCGCGGCGGGCTACCACCACACCTGCGTGGTGCGGCGCGACCGCTCGCTCGTGTGCTGGGGTGAGAACACCACCTGCCAGCTCGGGGTGGGGTCGTTCCAGGCGCCGCGCGGGCCTCAGCTCGTGGCGCGCGTGGGGCCCGTCGCCGAGCTCGGCCCCGCGGGGATGCACACCTGCGTGGTGCGCCCCGACACCACCGTGCGCTGCTGGGGCTTCAACAACTACGGCCAGCTCGGTAGCGGCACCACCGCGGCGGGCGTCGACATCGACTACGGCCAGCGACCGTGACGGGCCCGCCGCACAATCTTTCGTTGTCTACTGAAGCGCCTCGACGGAAGGTCCGTACTCCCCAGCTGGAGGTCCCCCCCAACATGAGACTCAACCGACGATCCGCCTCGATCCTAGTTCCGATGATGGCCGCGCTCGGCACCCTGCTGATCGCGGCCCCGGCCTCCGCGCAGTTCCGCTGCCCGCCCGGGTTCTTTCGCAATCGCTGGGGGCGCTGTGAGCCCTTCCGCAACCAGCGCTGTCCCCCCGGCCAGGTGCTGCGCAACGGCATGTGCGTGAGCTTCGGCAACCCGCAGCCGGTCGCCTGTCCCCCCGGCTACGCCTTCATCAACGGCTCGTGCGTCCCCGCCCAGCAGCAACCGATGGCCTGTCCGCCGGGCTACTTCTTCAACGGTGGCCGCTGCGTGCCCGCGCAGATGCAGCCCGTCGCGTGCCCGCCGGGCACCTTCCTCTCCAACGGCCAGTGCCTCCCGATGCACCAGCCGACGCCGATCGTCTGTCCCCCCAACCATGTGCTCAGCAACGGCACCTGCATCCCCATGGCGATGCCCTCGCAGCCCGTCGCGTGCCCCCCGGGCACGGTGTTCAGCAACGGCACCTGCGTCCAGATCGGCGTCCGCCCGGGGGCGTGCCCGCCGGGCTGGATCTTCTTCCGCGGCCGCTGCCGCCCGCGCTGACCAGCGAAGCCCTCCTCCGACCGCAGGCCCCTCAGGCCATCGCCATTCCCCCGTCGCGCCGGAACACCACCGTGAGGTTGTTGGCCGGCATCGCCACCGTCTCGACGTGGGCGAGGCCGTTCGCGCGCGCCTCGGCCACCACCGCCTCGAGGTCGCGCACCCCCCAGCGGGGGTCGCGCCCGCGGAGGTCGGCGTCGAAGGCCGCGTTGCTCGGCGCGGTGTGCTCGCCGCCCACCCGGAAGGGACCGTAGAGCACCAGCGGCGCCCCCGGCGGCAGCGCCGCGGCGGCCCCGCGCATGAGCCCCTCGCAGGCCTCCCACGGCGCGATGTGCACCATGTTGATGCACACCACGGCGTCGACCGGGTCGAGCGACCACGGGGCCGCGCTCGCGTCGAGCGCCAGCGGCGGGAGCACGTTGCAGAGGCCCTCCGCCGCGGTCCACGCCGCGACGCTCTCGCGCGCCGCCGCGCCCGGGTCCGAGGGCTGCCACTTCAGGTGCGGGAGCTGCCCGGCGAAGTACGCCGCGTGCTCGCCGCTGCCGCTGGCGACCTCCAGCACGGTGCCGCGGGGAGGGAGCACCCGCCGGAGCACCGCCAGGATCGGGTCGCGGTTGCGCTGCGTGGCCGGGGCGAAGCGTCGCGGGTCGGAGGGGTTCATGCGGGGTCACCGTCGATCACGGCGCGCAGCTTGTCGAGCAGCGTCTGCGGGCGGAACGGCTTCTCCACGAAGCCCGCGAGCCCCTTGCCCGCGAAGCGCCCCATCGCCTCCTGCTCGGAGTACCCGCTGGAGAGCAGCACCCGCACGTCGGCGCGCAGTCGCCGCAGCTCGGTGAAGGTCTCCTCGCCGCCCATGCGCGGCATGGTCACGTCGAGCAGCACCGCGGCCACCTCGTCGGGGCACTCGCGGAAGCGCTCCAGGCCCTCGACGCCGTCCGCGGCCACGATGACCTTGAAGTTCGCCCGCTCGAAGATGCGCCGGGCCACGTTGCGCACGCCCTCCTCGTCGTCGATCACCAGGATCGTCTGACGCGTGCTGCGCGGCAGCTCCGCGCGCGGGGCGGGCGCCTCGGGCGCCGCGGCGCTCACCGGGAAGTACGCGCGCAGGGTCGTGCCTACGCCCGGCTCGCTCTGCACGTTGATCGCGCCCTTGTGCCCGCGCAGGATGCCCAGCACCGCCGCGAGCCCGAGGCCCCGGCCGACGAACTTCGTCGTGTAGAAGGGGTCGAAGATCCGCCCCACGGTGTCGGCGCTCATCCCCTGGCCGTCGTCGGTGACCTCCAGGCACACGTAGTCGCCCGCCGCGAGCCGGTCGTCGACGAAGGTGTCCGCGAGGAAGTCGTCGTCGGCGCGCACCACGCTGGTCGCCACGGTGACCTCGCCGGCCCGCTCGCCGATGGCGTCCGAGGCGTTGCTCACCAGGCTCAGCACCACCTGCCGGATCTGCGAGGCGTCGCCCTCGATGAGGGGCAGCGAGGCCGCCAGCCGGTACCGCAGCGTCACGCCCTTGGCGACCACCGAGGCGAGCAGGTGGGTCATGTCCCCGACCACCGCGCCGACGTCGAGGTTGGCCAGCACGAAGCGCCCCTTTCCCGAGTACGACAGCAGCTGCCGGGTGAGGTCCGCGGCGCGCATCGCCGCGGCCTGGATGTCGTCCATGAGCGGTCGCAGCGGGCTCCCGGGCGGAAGCTCCACCAGCGCGAGCCCCGCGTTGCCGAGGATGCCCACCAGGAGGTTGTTGAAGTCGTGCGCGATGCCGCCCGCGAGCACCCCGAGGCTCTCCAGCTTCTGCGTCTGGAGCAGCTTCTCCTCCAGCCGGCGCGCGCTGGTGATGTCGCTGATCACGCCCAGCATCGCCACCGGCTCGCCGCGCTCGTTCTTGATCTCGCGGCTGTTGGCGCGCACCAGCACCTCGTGCCCGTCGTCGAGGGCGCGCAGGCGCCAGGTGAAGGGCTTGGCGTACCCCGCGCGCCGCCGCCGGATGCGCTCGTCGGCCTTGGACGCGTCCTCGGGGAAGATGAGGTCGCGCATGGCCTTGCCGACCACCACGTCCGGGGTCGACCCGAGCATCGCCGCGAACTGGTTGTTGCAGTACCGGATCACCCCGTCGAAGCCCGTGATGTTGATGCCGTCGAAGACCGTGTCGAGGATGTTGCGGTAGCGCAGGGCGTTGAGCCGGCTCTCGGTCAGCACCCGGGCGTTGCTCACCGCGCTGGCGGCCTGGTCGGCCATGCCGCGGAGCAGGTCGAGGTCGGCGGGCTCGAGCCGCAGCGGCCGGTCGAAGGAGGCCACCGTGAGCGCGCCGAGCAGCGTGCCGCCGGAGATGAGGAACCCCACGGCGAAGCCCTGCACGCCGGTGCTGGCGGCCGTGCGCGCGTGCTCGGAGACGCTGGCGTCGGGCGCGTAGAGCACGCGCTCCGGGGGCGGCTCCGCGAAGGGAGACCCGTCGCGGAGGAAGCGCGACGGCTGCTCGAGCGCGCCCGGCGGCGAGCCCTCGGAGTGCACCAGCGCGAAGGCGTTGGTGTCGGGCTCATACAGCATGAAGGACGCCCGCACGTGGTCGCCGAAGGCGCGCAGCGCGTGGACGCAGAGCACCCGCGCGATGTCCGGCACCTCCAGGCGCTCGGAGATCTTCGAGGCGACGGCGATCAGGGCGTCGGCGCGGCGGCGGTCGACGCGGGTGGCCTCCTCGGCGTGCACCCGCCCGGTGACGTCGACGATGACGCCCTCGATGCGGGCGGCCGTGCGCAGCACCCGCGCGGAGGCCCAGCGCAGCTCGCCGCGGCGGCGGTAGCGGAAATCGAAGCTGCGGTCCCCGGGGTCCGCGGGGTTGCACGCGGCGTCGAAGCAGGCGGCGTCGTCGGGGTGCACCGCGGCCCGCAGCGCGTCCCAGCCGGGCTCCGCCGCCCCGGGGGCCCCGACGAACTCCCGCACCGTGGTGCTGAGGTACGTCAGCTCACCGGACGCGAGCTCCCGCGCCCACTCGACGTGACCGAGCGGCTCGACCGACTGGATGGCGATGGGGCGGTCGGACATGGCGTCCGAGCACGGTACACCATCGATCGCCCGTCCATCGCGACGCCTTGACCCACCCGGCGGATCGCGCTCTGTTGCAGCCGGTGGCGCCCGCGCGCCCTCACCCCCCCTCCAATGGAAGACGACCCGCAACACCGAGCCTCGAAGACGCTCTGGCTGTCGGACTTCATCCGCGCCCACAAGGGTGAGATCCTCACGGACTGGATGACCGCCATCCGGGCGCTGCCCATCGCCCGCGACCTCGCGCACCCGGTGCTGCTCGACCACCTCCCAGACCTGCTCGAGCGCATCGCGGAGATGGCGGACGCCGACGACGGGGAGCGCCCGTCGCTGCCGGTCGACGCCTCCACCGCGCACGCCCTGGTGCGGCTGGAGGAGGGCTACGACCTCGGCGAGGTGGTCACCGAGTACGCCGTGCTGCGCGAGACCATCCTGCGCCACTGGGAGCGACACGGCATCCGCGCGGCCGCGCCGCCGGAGCTGCGCATCCTCAACCGGGCGATCGACTACGCCATCTCCGTCTCGGTGGCGCGCTTCACCTCCGTGCGCGAGCGCACCCTGCGCGCCCTCGACCGCATCTCCGCGGCCGCCCTCGGCACCGACAACCTCGAGACCTTCCTGCCCGCGCTGCTGCTGGTGCTGAAGGAGACCACCCCCGCGGTCGACTGGGCGATGCTGCTGCTGCGCGAGGGCGACCGGCTCGTGGTGCGTGCGGCGGTCGGCCTGGAGGACGCCCTGGCGCGGCACGACTCCGTGGCCATCGGCGAGGGCTTCGCGGGCCAGGTCGCGCTCTCCGGCGCCCCGATGCTCAGCCACGGCGCCGACGAGGACCCGCGGGTCACCAGCGAGGCCGTTCGCGCCATCGGCACCCGCGCCCTCTTCGGCGTGCCGCTGGTGCACAACGGCCAGGTCATCGGGGTCGCCGAGGCGGGCTCCCGCGTCGCGGCGGACTTCTCCGCGGAGGACAAGCTGCTGCTCAACATCCTCGCCACCCGCGCGACGGCGATGATCGAGCAGCACCGCCTGCGCGAGTTCGCCGAGCAGCGCGCCGCCGACGCGCAGCGCGCCACGCAGGCCCGCGACGAGGTGCTCGCCATCGTCTCGCACGACCTGCGCAACCCCCTCGCGTCCATCGTCGCCGCCGCCGCCCTCATCGGGCAGACCGCCGAGGACACCGCGGGGGTGCGCCGCCGCAGCGCCGTCATCCAGCGCTCCGCCGCCCGCATGACCAGCCTCATCGGCGACCTGCTCGACGTGAGCCGCATCGAGGCCGGCGGCCTCGCCCTCGAAAGGGCGCCGCACGCCGTCGACGCCCTCGTCGCCGAGGCCGTGGAGCACCAGCGCGCCCTCGCCGAAGAGCGCGGGGTGCGCCTCCGCGCCGAGCTCCCGGGTGCGCTCCCGCGGGTGGACTGCGACCGCGACCGGGTCCTGCGGGTCTTCGCCAACCTGCTGGGCAACGCGCTGAAGTTCACCCCGGCGGGCGGCGACATCGTGGTGCGCGCGGCCCTCGACGGCGCCGCCGTGCGGGTGTCCATCGCCGACACCGGCCGGGGCATCGCGGCCGAGCACCTCCCGCACCTCTTCGACCGCTACTGGCAGGCGCGCAGCGACAACCACGGCGGCGCCGGCCTCGGGCTCGCGATCGTCAAGGGCCTCGTCGAGGCGCACGGCGGCCGGCTGTCGGTCGAGAGCACGCCCGGCGCCGGGAGCACGTTCTCCTTCACGCTCCCGCTCGCGGCGGGCTGAGCGCGGGTCACGGTCTGGTGCACTTGACGCCGTCGGCGCAGTCACCCCCATAACCCACCGCACCATGCAGCGACTGTTGTCCGACCTCGTCGACCTCCTCGCGCTCGAGCGCCTCGACCGCGACCTCTTCCGCGGCAACAGCCAGGACCTCGGCTGGGGCGCCATCTTCGGCGGCCAGGTGCTCGGCCAGGCGCTCTCCGCCGCGGCGCAGACCGTCTCCGCCGACCGCGCGGTGCACTCGCTCCACGGGTACTTCATCCGCGCGGGCGACCTCAACCGACCGATCGTCTACTCGGTCGACCGGCTGCGGGACGGCAAGAGCTTCAGCACCCGCCGGGTCGACGCCGTGCAGGAGGGCGAGGCCATCTTCAGCCTCGAGGCGTCGTTCCAGGTCGAGGAGGAGGGCCTCGAACACCAGGACCCGATGCCCGAAGTGCCGCCGCCCGAAGCCCTGCGCTCCGAGCGCGAGCTCGCCCTGGCCTTCGCCGACCGCCTGCCCGCCGCGTTCCGGGCCATCGCGACCGCCGAGCGGCCCATCGAGATCCGCCCCGTCGAGCCGCGCAACCCCCTCAAGCCCACGGCGGTCGAGCCGCGGCGGCAGCTCTGGGTGCGCGCCATCGACGCGCTGCCCGACGACGCCGCGCTGCACCGCTACATGCTCGCGTACGCCTCGGACTTCTCCTTCCTCGGCACCGCGCTCGACCCGCACGGCGTGAGCTGGCTCACCCCGGGGATGCAGGTCGCGTCGCTCGACCACGCGATGTGGTTCCATCGGCCCTTCCGCTTCGACGACTGGCTGCTTTACTCCGTCGACAGCCCCTCGGCGTCGGGGTCGCGCGGCCTCGTCCGCGGGCGCTTCTTCGACCGCGCCGGGCGCCTCGTGGCGAGCTGCGCCCAGGAGGGGCTCATCCGCCGCCGGAAGTGATCAGGGCGCCGGGGCCTTGCGCCGCGGACGCCGTGGCGCCGCCGTCGCGGCAGCGGGCTTCCGGGCCCGTCGGGGCTTCGCGCCGGGCTTCGCGCCGGGCATCCCCGCCTCGAAGGGAAACACCGCGCCGCAGCCCTCCTTCCACCGTGAGCAGCCCCAGGCGCGTCGCCCCACGATCAGCGTCCCGGCGCCGCACACCGGGCACGCCACGCCCGTGCGGCTCCCCAGCGCCGGGCCCGTCGGCTCCGGGCTCGTCGCCTTCGCCGCCACCTCCGTGCGCTGCGCTCGCCGCTCGGGTCGCGCCCTCGTCGCTCCGGGCGCCGCGATGCCCGGCGCGCCGGCCACCCGCTTCACCAGGTCGCGCACCACGTCCTTGATGTCGCGCATGAACTCCTCCCGCTTCTCCACCCCGCGGGCCACGCGCGCCAGGCGCTCCTCCCACGCGCCGGTGAGCTCCGCCGAGGCCAGCGCGGGCACCGGCAACCCCCCGATGAGCGCCTCGCCGAGGGGCGTCGACACCAGCGACTTCTGCTCCCGCGCCGCGTACCCGCGCGTGATCAGCGTCTCGATCATCGAGGCGCGCGTCGCCGGCGTGCCGAGCCCGCGCTCCTTCAGCGCCTCGCGCAGCGCCTCGTCGTCGACCTGCCGCCCGGCGGACTCCATCGCCCCGAGGATGGTCGCGTCGTTGTAGCGCCGCGGCGCCTGCGTCTGCTTCTTCTCCGCCGCGTAGCGCCCGGTGAGGGACTCTCCCTCCCGCAGCGCCGGGAGCGTCTGGGCCTCGTCGCGCGCCCCCTTCGAGGGCTCGTCGTCGCCGAAGCCCGCGACCTCCTGCCAGCCCGCGGCGACCCGCACCCGCCCGCGCGCCACGAAGCGGTCGGGCGGCGGCGGCAGCGCGTCGTGCAGCCGGTCGTCGACCTCCTCGTCCTTCTTTTCGTCGTCCTTCGGCGCGCGCTTCTTCGCCGCCTTCGGGGGAGCCCCACCCCCGCCGACCACCACCACCGCCACGGTCTGGTCGAACTCCGCGTCGGGGAAGAACACCCCGAAGAAGCGCCGCACCACCAGGTCGAAGAGCCGCCGCTCGTCGGGCGCCAGCGCGTGCAGCGAGCCCTTGTGGTCCGTCGGGATGATCGCGTGGTGGTCGCGCACCTTGCCGTCGTCGAACACCCGCCCGCTCCGCGGCAACGGCGCGCCCAGCAGCCGGTTGGCGAAGCCCGCGTACTCCCCGTGCTCGCCCACCGCCCGGATGACGTCCGGCAGCGTCGTGTGCATGCCCTTGTTGAGGTGCCGCGAGTCGGTGCGGGGATAGGTCAGCACCTTGTGCTTCTCGTAGAGCGCCTGCGCGAGGTCGAGCGTGCGCTGCGCCGAGAAGCCGTAGCGCCCGTTGGCCGTGCGCTGGAGCGACGTGAGGTCGAAGAGCATCGGCGGCGCCACCCGCTGGCGCTTCGTCTCCATCGACTCCACCCGCGGGCCGTCGGGCGGCGCCTGGTGCCCCGACGCGCGCCCGATGATCGCCTCGGCCAGCTCGGCCCGCGCGAGGCGCGGTCGCCCGTCGTGCGCCCAGCGCGCCGCGAAGCGCACGCCCGCCGCCGTGGTGAACTCCCCCGCGAGCTCCCAGTAGTCCCTCGGCACGAAGGCCCGGATCGCCTGGTCGCGCGCCACCAGCATCGCCAGCGTCGGGGTCTGCACCCTCCCGACGGAGAAGAGGGCGTCGCTCCCCGCGCTTCGACCGCGCACCGTCACCGCGCGGGTCGCGTTGATGCCCACGAGCCAGTCGGCCTCGGCGCGGCAGCGCGCCGCGTCGCCCAGGGCGTCGTACCGGGCCGAGGGCTCCAGCCGGGCGAAGCCGTCGCGGATGGCCGCCTCGGTGAGCGAGGAGATCCAGAGCCGGCGCACCGGCGCCTTCGCCCCGGCGAGCTCGTGGCACAGCCGGAAGATGTGCTCGCCCTCGCGCCCCGCGTCGCAGGCGTTGACCACCTCGTCGAAGCGCCGGTCGCGCAGGAGCGAGCGCACCACCTTCCACTGCGACGCCGAGCTGCGCACCGGCCGCAGCTTGAAGGCCTCCGGGAGCATCGGCAGCGACGACAGCCGCCAGGGCTTCCACGCCGGGTCGTAGGCGTCGGGCTCCTCGAACTCCACGAGGTGACCGAGGCACCAGGTGATCACCCGGTCGCCGCCCTCGATGCACCCCTGGCCGCTGCCGCGCACGCCGAGGGCGCGGGCGAGGTCGCGGGCCACGCTAGGCTTCTCCGTGATGATCAGTTGCATCGCTCGCCGGATGCTATGGCGCCCGCCCACGCTCCGGCGCAAGCGCGGGTGACGGGATATGTCCAGCCGTCACCACCGGCGGGGCGGCGGCGTGACGTCCGCGGCGAGGTCTGCGACAACGCTCCCCGATGCGCTGCGTGCTACGCCCGATGACCCTCTGCGCGCTGACCCTCCTCGCGGGGTGCAGCATCGACTTCGACCGCTTTCTCCGCGGGCGCGTCGGCGACGCGGGCGCGCCCGACGACACCGGGGTGATCGGCCCCGCGGACATGGGCGTGGCGCCCGTGGACACCGGCGTGGCGCCGGTGGACACCGGGGTCACGCCGCCGCGGGATACCGGCGTGGTGCCGCCGGTGGACACCGGGGTCATGCCGCCGCGGGACACCGGGGTCATGCCGCCGGTCGACACCGGGGTGGTGACCTCGACGGAGTGTCGCGCGCCCTACCTCGTCGCCGTGGCCGAGGACCTCGACCGCGGCACCGGGCGCCTGCTGCGCTGGTCCTTCGCCGACGACCGACGCTGCGCCGACCTGGGGCTCACCATCGTGCGCCCGCGCTCCGTGGGCGTGGCCTTCGACGGCACGAGCTCGCTCACCGGGCCGCAGCTGATCGTGGTCGACGACACGGCCGTGAGCGTGGTGAACCCCGACGACGGCTCGGTGGTGCGCGACGTCGCCGTCGCGGGCGCGCCGCGCTCGGTCTTCGACATCGTCTCCAACGGCTCCGGGACCTTCGCCGTGGCCTACACCTTCGCGGGCGGGTCGAACCCCGGCAGCGTCGGCAACGTGCGCGTCTTCGACCACCGCGCCGGCAACCTCCGCGAGGTGCAGGCCTGGAACCGCAACATGCAGTTCGGCCTGAGCGTGCTCTGGATGACGGCCTTCCCGGGCAACCAGGGGCAGTACCTGCAGCTGCGCAACGCCGAGACGGGCAGCGGCTACTCGGCCGTCGTGATGTCCCCCGTCGGCACCGGCTTCCACCAGGCGACGACGCCCGCGCTCATCGCCAACCGCAACAACGCCGTGTCCATGACCGCGTACCGAAGCGCCGACCGCCGCGGCCGCTACGCGATGGCCTTCTCGGGCAACAGCAGCACCCCCGCCGTGTACGTCGCCAGCACGGGCGTGTCGTCGTCGAGCCTGACGGACGTCTTCGTGCCGACGGTGCGCTGCCCCGAGGCCTGCCCCGCCATCACCCGCGCGGTGGCCTTCCCCGACGAGAACGGCCAGGCCGCGGCCATCTGCGAGCTCACCGGCACGGAGTACACCGTGGTGCGGGTGGGCGGCGCGAGCACCGGGTGCAGGATGCTCGACACCAGCGCCACGCCCGGCCGCTGGCGCATCCACGACCTCGCGGTGATGCCCCTCTGAGATCGCGCGATTGGCCTGTGCGCGGGCCCTGTCTATAGTCCCGCGCCATGGCGTCCCTGACCGAGCTGCTCCACCTCATCGCGCGATGGGTCCACCTCATCGCGGGCATCATGTGGATCGGCAACTCGATGCTCTTCAACTGGCTCGACCGCAACCTGGTCATGCCCGACGACCCCGAGAAGGGCCTCGTCGGGGAGAACTGGATGATCCACAGCGGCGGCTTCTACCAGGTGAAGAAGCTCAACCCCGAGCCGGGCGCGCTCCCCAAGGTGCTGCACTGGTTCAAGTGGCAGAACGGCGTCACCTGGCTGAGCGGCATCTCGCTGCTCGTCCTCGTCTACTACATGGGCGGCGCCGCCCTCATGACCGACACCGCCGTCGCGCGCATCACCGGCGGCCGCGCGGTGGCCCTCGGCGTGGGCTGCGTGATCGGCGCCTGGGTGCTCTACGACCTGCTCTGGCGCTCGCCCCTCGGCAAGCGGCAGACGCTGTCGTTCCTGCTCTCCATCGGCATCGTGCTCGGGCTCTCCGGGGTGCTCTTCCACTACCTCTCGGGGCGCGCGGCGTACATGCACGTCGGCGTGATGCTCGGCACCCTGATGACCGGCAACGTGTGGTTCGTCATCGTGCCCTCGCAGCACGAGCTGGTGAACGCCACCCGCGAGCACCGCCGGCAAAACCTCGCCAAGGGTTACCAGGCCAAGGCGCGCT
This sequence comes from Myxococcales bacterium, assembly GCA_030652255.1. Classification (GTDB taxonomy): domain Bacteria; phylum Myxococcota_A; class Polyangia; order Polyangiales; genus SCUS01. Next base: position 107,423 of record JAUSAZ010000097.1, read on the forward strand.
CCATCCACAACAACTACATGACCTTCCCGTTGCTGTTCATCATGATCAGCAACCACTTCCCGCTCACCTTCGGTCACGCGCTCAACTGGGCGGTGCTGCTGGTGCTGGCCTTCGGCAGCGCCCTCATCCGCCACTTCATGAACGTCCGCTTCACCTGGCGGAACTGGTTCCTCCCGACGACGCTGGTGTTCTTCGCCACCTGCGTGGCCACGCTGGTGTTCTTCTCCCACCCCGACGGGTTTCGGCGGCGGGCGAGCAGCGCCACGGGCCCGCAGTCCTGGGCCGACATCGAGCCCATCGTCCAGCAGCGCTGCGTGCCCTGCCACTCGACGCACCCCACCAACGCCGCGGTCACCGTCGCCCCCAACGGGATCGTCTTCGAGCGCTACGCCCAGGTGTTCCAGTGGAAGGAGCGAATCAAGCTCCGGGTCGTGACCCTCCACAACATGCCGCTCAACAACGCGACCCACATCACCGACGCCGAGCGCGACCGCATCGGCGCCTGGATCGACCAGGGCGCCCGGGAAGACTGACCGTTAGGGGAACCACTCCATCCATGGCCGACGAAATGATCCTCCGCAGCACCCGCGTCGTGACGCCGACGGGCGTCCGCGCGGCGACGGTGCACATCCGCGCCGGGCGCATCGAGCGCGTGTCCGAGCACGCTGACTTCCACCCAGGGCCCGGCGCCCGCGACGTGGGCGAGCTCGTGCTGATGCCGGGCGTGGTCGACACGCACGTGCACATCAACGAGCCCGGGCGCACCGAGTGGGAGGGCTTCGAGAGCGCCACGCGCGCCGCCGCCGCAGGGGGGATCACCACCGTGGTCGACATGCCCCTCAACAGCCTGCCCCCCGTCACCACCGCCGCGGGCCTCATGACCAAGGCCGAAACCATGGACGGTCGCTGCGCCGTCGACGTGGGCCTCTGGGGCGGCGCCATCCCCGACAACACCCGCGGCGACACCTCCGTGCTCGCCGACGTGCTCGGCCGCGGCGCCCTCGGCTTCAAGTGCTTCCTGGCGCCCTCCGGGGTCGATGAGTTCCCCTGCGTGGGCGTCGACGACGTGCGCCGCGCGCTCGTGCGCCTGCACGGCACGGGCGCCGTGTTCATGGTGCACGCCGAGCTGCCGGGTCCCCTCGACGAGGCCGCGCGCTCGATGGCGCTGGAGTCGCCGCCGCCCGACAGCCGCGCGTACTCCACCTGGCTGCGCTCGCGCCCGCCCGCCGCCGAGGACGAGGCCGTCGCGATGCTCTACCGGCTCTGCAAGGAGGTCGGCACGCCCGTGCACATCGTCCACCTGTCATCGGCAGGCGCGCTGGAGACGCTGGCGAGGGCGAGGGACGAGGGGGTAGCCCTCACGGCCGAGACCGCGCCGCACTACCTGCACTTCACCGCCGAGCAGGTCCCCGACGGGGCCACCTGGTACAAGTGCGCGCCGCCCATCCGCGACCGCGGCAACCGCGACCGGCTCTGGAAGGCCCTCGAGGACGGGCTGATCTCGATGGTGGTCTCGGACCACTCGCCCTGCACGCCGGACCTCAAGCGCCTCGACACGGGCGACTTCATGGCCGCGTGGGGAGGCATCGCGGGGCTGCAGTTCAGCCTGTCGGCGGTGTGGAGCGAGGCGCACGCCCGGGGCATCGGCATCGAGCGCGTGGTGGAGTGGATGTGCCGCGCGCCCGCCCGCCACGCCGGCATCGCGTCGCGCAAGGGCGCCATCGCCGAGGGCATGGACGCCGACCTGGTGGTCTTCGACCCCGACGCGACCTTCACGGTGAGCGCGCCCTTCATCCACCACCGAAACAAGCTCACCCCCTACGAAGGGGAGACCCTTCGCGGCGTGGTCCGCGAGACGTACCTTCGCGGCCGCCCCGCGCACCAGGCCGGGCACGCACCTCAACGCGCCGAAGGGCGCTGGATCACCCGATCATGACATCGCCCAACTTCACCGAGCTCATGGACCTCGCCTCGCTGCGCCTCCGCGCGTCGGTCATCGCGTGCAGCGACGACTTCTTCGCCGAGAAGGAGAACCTCCTGAAGCCCGCCGAGGCGGTCTTCCTCCCGCACGAGTACACCGACCGCGGCAAGTGGATGGACGGCTGGGAGAGCCGTCGCAAGCGGGTCGAAGGCCACGACTGGGCCATCGTGCGACTGGGCGTCCCGGGGGTCATCCGCGGGGTCGTGGTCGACACGGCCTTCTTCCGTGGAAACTATCCCTCGCACTGCTCCATCGAGGCCTGCGCGGCGCCCACCGACGCGCGCATCGAGACACTCACCGACCCCGCCATGGAGTGGATCGAGGTGCTCCCGAAGTCTCCGCTCAATGGAGACTCCAAGAACCCCTTCGCCATCGATGTCCCCTACGCCTTCACCCACGTGCGCTTGAACATCTTCCCCGACGGCGGCGTGGCGCGACTCCGGGTCTTCGGCGAGGCCGTGCCCGACTGGCGGCGCAACGGCCACGCCCGGGGTGAGATCGACCTCGCGGCGGCGGACAACGGCGCCCACGTCGTGACCTGCAGCGACATGTTCTTCGGCGAGCGCCGCAACCTCATCATGCCCGACCGCGCGCTCAACATGGGCGACGGCTGGGAGACCCGCCGCAGCCGCGGCCCGCACCACGACTGGGCCCTGGTGAAGCTCGCCGCGCGCGGGACGCTCACCCGCCTCGTCATCGACACGCACCACTTCAAGGGCAACTACCCCGACACGTGCCGGGTGATGGTCTGCGACGCGGCGGGCGAGGGCGGCGAAGCCCGGCTCGCCGACGAGGGCGCGTGGCGCGAGCTGCTCCCGCGCACGAAGCTCCAGGCCGACACGCGGCACTGGTTCGAGGACGAGCTCAGCCCCGGCGGGGAGGTCACCCACCTGCGGTTGGAGGTCTTCCCCGACGGCGGCGTGAGCCGGCTGCGGGCCTTCGGGACGCTCTCCCCGGAGGCCCGCCAGGGCATCGGGCTCGCGCGCTTCAACACCCTCACGCCGACCTCCGCCGAGGCCGCGCTGCGGGCCTGCTGCGGCTCCGCCCGGTGGAACGAGTGGATGCGCGACGGCCGTCCCTACGCCACCGTCGCCGAGCTGCTCGCCGCGGCCGACGCCACCTGGTCGTGGACCTCGCCCGACGACTGGCACGAGGCCTTCCGCGCGCACCCGCGCATCGGCGAGAAGAAGGCCGCCGCGGGGCAGGACGCGACCGCGAAGGCCTGGTCGAGCGCCGAGCAGTCGGGCACCCGCGACGCCTCGGACGTGCTGCGCGCCGAGCTCGCGGAGATCAACCGCGCCTACGAGGCCCGCTTCGGCTTCATCTACATCGTGTGCGCCACGGGCCGCACCCTGGAGGAGATGGTCGCCATCGCGCGAGGGCGCATGGGCAACGACCCCGCGACCGAGCTGCGCGTCGCCGCGGCCGAGCAGCACCGCATCACCCGCCTCCGCCTGGAGAAGCTCCTCGAACCATGAACAGCATCACCACCCACGTCCTCGACACCGCGCGCGGCCGGCCCGCGGCGGGCGTCCCGATCACCCTCGAGCACCGCGTCGACGACGGCGCCTGGGCCCCGGTGGGCGCCGGGGTCACCGACGACGACGGCCGCCTGCGCACGCTGGTGCCGCCCGGAACGAAGCTCGCGGGCGGGGTCTACCGCCTCACCTTCGACACCGACGCCTACTTCGCCTCGCTGGGCGTGGAGGGCTTCTTCCCCGAGGCCGTGATCGTCTTCCGCGTGCGCGACGTCGGCCAGCACCACCACGTGCCGCTGCTGCTGAGCCCCTTCGGGTTGAGCACCTACCGCGGGAGCTGAGGTGCGCTCGCTCACGGCCGAGGCCCTGCGGGCGGAGGCCTATCAGCCCTTCGGCGACGTGGTCTCCGCCGACCGCGCGGACGTGGCCGCGAAGCCCGCCAACCAGGGCACCGCCGCGCGGAGGGACTTCCTCGCGGGCGTCGCCTCGCTGCGCCCCGCGGCGACGCTCAACGTGTGCAGCTTCCGCTGCGCGCCGCGCACGGCGTGGCCCCTGCCCGTGGCGCTGCTGGAGAAGCACCCGCTCTCGACGCAGGTGTTCATCCCCATGAACGCCCGGCGCTACCTCGTGCTGGTGGCGCTCGGCGACGAGGCGCCCGACCTCGCGACCGCCCGCGCCTTCATCGCCACCGGCACCCAGGGCGTGAGCTACCGCCCGGGCGTGTGGCACCACCCGATGATCGCCCTCGACGACGCCATCGATTTCACCTGCCTGGTGTGGGAGGACGGCACCGCTGGCGACTGCGTGGTGGCGCCGCTCGCGGCGGGCGAGCTGAGCGTCGCAGCGCCGTAGTACGGCGTCGGAGGAGTGCTGAGGGGTCGCGGTGCGCCGCCCACCCACGCTGAGGGAGCCGTCGCCCATGCTGTTCGAAGTCGTCCTCGTGCTGCTGCTGATGGTGCTCAACGGCGTGTTCTCGGCCGCGGAGATCGCCATCCTCTCCGTGCGCAAGACGCGCATCGCCGAGCTCGTCGAGACCGGCTCCGGCGGCGCGAGGGCGGTGCAGTGGCTGCGCTCGCAGCCCGAGCGCTTCCTCGCCACGGTGCAGATCGGGATCACCGTGGTCGCCACCACCGCCGCGGCCTTCGGCGGCGACAGCCTCGCGGAGGACTTCGCCCGGTGGCTCAGCGTGCGCGTGCCGGTGCTCGGGGCGCGCACCCACGGCATCGCGCTCGTGCTGGTGATCGCGCTGGTGTCGTTCTTGACCATCGTCATCGGCGAGCTGGTGCCCAAGTCGATCGCGCTGCGGAGCGCCGAGCCGGTGTCCGTCACCCTGGGGCCGCCGCTGCGCGCGATGGCCTCGATCGTCCGGCCGCTGGTGTGGGTGCTGACCCTCGCGTCCAACACGATCCTGCGGGTGTTCGGTGACAAGACCAGCTTCACCGAGACGCGGCTCTCGCCCGAAGAACTCCAGGAGCTGCTCGAGGAGGCCGGGCGCGTGGGCTCGATCGACCAGGGGACGAGCGAGATCGCGTCGCGGGCGATCGACTTCCGCGAGCTCACCGTGGCGGACGTGATGGTGGTGCGCGAGGCGATCGTCTCGGTGTCGCAGAGCGCGGACACCGAGACCATCGCCCAGCTCCTCACGGGCCGGCGCTTCGCGCGCGTGCCGGTGTTCGACGGCGACCCCGAGAACGTCGTCGGCTACGTCGTGCTGAAGGACCTGCTGCTGCCCGCGATACGCGGCGAGCGCTCGCTGCTCGCGCAGGTGCGGGAGGTGACCTTCGTGCCGTCGAGCATGTCGGCCTCGGCGCTGCTGCGGCAGATGCAGCGGGAGCGGGCGCCGATCGTGATGGTCACCGACGAGAACGGCGGCCTGCGGGGCCTGGTCACCATCGAAGACCTCGTCGAGGAGCTGGTGGGAGACATCCTGAGCGAGGGAGACCCGCCCCCGGTGGTGCTGGGGCGCGAGGTCGACGGCAGCGCGGTCGTGCCGGGCTCGACGCCGATCCGCGACGCGAACCGCGCCCTGGGCCTGGACCTGCCCGAGCCGGACGGGGTGAGCACCATCGCGGGGCTGTGCATCCGGGCGGCGGGGCACCTCCCGCACGGGGGCGAGCGGATCGTCCTCGCGGACGGCCACGTCTTCGATGTGCTCGACGCCACGCCCCGGCACGTGCGCTCGGTGAGGGTGATACCCCCGCGCTCAGCGCCGGGCGTGGTGGAGAGCGGCGACGAGGAGTCCTCCGGTCGCTGATACCAACACGGACACCTGGTTGGTATCACAGCCATGAAGACCGCGAATTCCTACAGCGCGAGGGGGTGCGGGAGGCCGTGGTCGGGGAGCTCGAACTCGCGCTTGAGCTGGGCCTTGGCGCCCCGGAGCGCTTCGAGGTCGGCAGCGAGGTCATCCACGTTGGCGGCCTGGCCGAGATCGTAGATCGCCGGGCACACGAGGTTCCCAACGTTCTCGATGAAGAAGACGTCGCACCCATCCACGGCCGCGCCCAGCGGACCGTCATGGAGCGCGTGGTGCACCATCGCGGCGTCGAGGTGACAGGCCGAGCCGGTGGTGATCGGCGCCGAGGCGACACCGGCGCGCGCGAGCCGCTCGGTGTCGAGCGAGTTCGCGAGGTCGCCGCTGACGGCCGCCAGCCGGAGTCGGCCGCCGAGAGCGCTCGCGGTGGCCTCGAGGAGCGCCGTCTTGCCCGATCCGGGCGAGCCCATGATGTTCAGGGCGAGGACGCCGGCCGCGACGAAGTGCTCGCGCAGGTGGTGCGCCTCGCGCTCGTCGTCCGAGAGGAGCGACGCGTGGAAGTCGATCGAGACCCTGTGAGGATCGCCACAACCGCAGACTTCACACATCGAAGACCTCCAGCTCCAGGCGATCCAGGATGAGGGCTCCCCCCGCGGAGAGCCTCACCTCGCCGTCGCATGAGGCGCAGCGGAGCGGGGCCCCCCGGGTCACGGCCTCGCCACACGACGCGCAGCTCCAGGCGGCCTGATCGAAGAGCGCGTGGACCAGCGAGACTTCGTGCACGACCCCCCGCCCCGTCCTAGCAGATCCTCGGCAGCGGATCGCCGTCGCGCTCGAAGAGGCGGCGCGTGCCGAAGCCGGTGTCGAGCCGAAACGAGCGGAGCATGTGCTCGCGGAGCTCGCGGCTGCCTGCCAGCTCGTCGGTGACGTTGTCGCTGAAGAGCACGCGAAACCTCCCGCGCGGCTCTGCGGCGAAGAACGAATAGAACCCGACCACGCCCTCGACATGGCCGCGTGGCACCCCGAGCGCGCGGGCCAGCCCGGTGATGACCGGAGGCGAGACGTGGCCCTCGGCGGCCATCACGTCGCGGAGGATCTGCACGAGGCGCGACGCGTCCCCACGGTGCCGCGCGACGAGCGCGCGCAGATCAAGAGGCACGGGAGCGTCCGCGTTCATCGCCGCCCGCGAAGCACCCGAGCGCACGATAGTCGCGAGGAGTGGACGTTTCAGCACGTCGGCGAGCCTCTCCCGCAGACAGGCCGGCGCCCTGCATCCCCGGGATCTCGCAGTCGGTGAGGGCACCCTAAGGGGCAGCCCAGGAAGGGCGCGACCCTTGGTACCCTCCGCGGGCCTCGCAGGGGGCGGCGACGCCGACGGGGCGTCGCAGAACGGAGACGCCCGATGGCCTCGCAGATGAGTTCGACGCCGCCCACGCCCCCGAAGCCGGACCGCAGCCTCTCCGAGCCGGGCGCGGACGCCCCCCCGTGGCACGCCCTCACCGTCGACGAGGCGCTGTCGCAGCGCGGCGCCACGCCCGAGGGGCTCACCACCGACGAAGCGCGCCGACGGCTCGAGTCGTCCGGCCCCAACGAGATGCCCCGGGCGAGGGGCGACGGCCCGCTGCGGCTCCTGTGGCGGCAGATCAACAGCCCGATGATCTGGGTGCTGATCGCGAGCGGGGGCGTCGCGATCGTGGTCGATCCGGTCGAGGGGCTGAAGAACGGCCTGGTCATCCTGGGCGTGGTGACCCTCAACACCCTCATCGGATTCGTGCAGGAGTACCGCGCGGGGAAGGCCATCGAGGCCCTGAGCCGGATGGTGCCGGAGAACGTCACCGCGCTGCGCGACGGGAGGAAGGTCGACATGCCCGCCGCGGGGCTCGTGCCCGGCGACATCGTGCTGCTGGCCAGCGGCGACAAGGTGCCCGCGGACGTGCGGCTGCTCACCGCGCGCTCGCTGCGGGTCGAGGAGGCGGCGCTCACCGGCGAGTCGGTGCCGGCGGAGAAGTCCACGGCCCCGGTCGAGGCCGGCGCCCCCCTCGGGGACCGCACGAACATGGCCTTCGGGGGGACCCTCGTGACCCAGGGGGCGGCCACTGCCCTGGTGGTCGCCACGGGGGGCCGCACCGAGCTCGGGCGCATCAGCAAGCTGCTCGACGAGGCGACGGACATCGAGACGCCGCTCACCCGCGCGCTCGGGGTGATCGGGCGGTACATCACCGTCGCGATCGTGGCGGTCGCCGTGCTCATGCTGGCGGTGGGCGCGGCGCGCGAGGTCGCGAGCGCCGGCGTCGGGGTGGGCGAGGCCCTGCGGGCGCAGGTGATCTTCGCCATCGCGCTGGCCGTCGGCGCGATCCCCGAGGGCCTGCCGGCCATCGTCACGATCGCCCTCGCGATCGGTGTGCAGCGCATGGCCGCGCGCCGCGCGGTGATCCGGAAGCTCCCCGCGGTGGAGACCCTCGGCTCGACCACCATCATCTGCTCGGACAAGACCGGGACGCTCACCCGCAACGAGATGACCGTGCAGGCCCTCTGGACCCCCGCGGGGGGCGGGGTCACGGTCACGGGCGTCGGCTACGACCCGAAGGGGGAGTTCAGGTCTCCCGGCGGCGACGCGCTCGCGGGGGTGGAGGGCCGCGCGCGCGACCTCCTGGTGGCCGGCGCTCTCTGCAACGACGCAACGCTCCGGCGCACGCCCGCAGGGGCGTGGGAGATCACCGGCGACCCGACCGAGGCCGCGCTCCTCGCCGCGGCGGAGAAGGCGGGACTCGGGGTCGAGGCCCTGCGGAGGGGCCACCCCCGGGTCGACGCCATCCCCTTCGAGAGCGAGAACCAGTTCATGGCCACCCTGAACGACCTCGACGGGGGGCGTTGGGTGCTGCTCAAGGGCGCCCCCGAGGCGGTGCTGCGGCGCTGCGCCGACGTCGACGCGGGGGCCGTGCTGCACGAGGTCGAGCGCCTCGCCGGCGAGGGCATGCGCGTGCTGGCGTTCGCGCGCAAGGCGGCGGAGGGCGTAGGGGACGACCTCACGCACGCCCACGCGGAGGGGGGCTTCGAACTCCTGGGCCTCCAGGGGATGATCGACCCGCCGAGGTCCGAGGCCATCGAGGCGATCCGGGTGTGCCACGCCGCGGGGATCACCGTGAAGATGATCACGGGCGACCACCGCGCCACCGCGGCGGCCATCGGGCGCCAGCTCGGGCTCCTCACCGAGAGGGGCGCCCTCACCGGCGCGCAGCTCGCGGAGATGGACGACGCGCAGCTCCAGGAGGCCGCCCTGGGCACCAACGTGTTCGCGCGCGTCGCGCCGGAGCACAAGCTCAAGCTGGTGCGCGCGCTCCAGGCGAGGGGCCACGTGGTGGCCATGACGGGCGACGGCGTGAACGACGCCCCCGCGCTCAAGCAGAGCGACGTCGGGGTCGCGATGGGCATCACCGGCACCGCGGTCAGCAAGGAGTCCGCGGACGTGGTGCTCACCGACGACAACTTCGCGTCCATCGCCGCGGCGGTCGAGGAGGGCAGGCGCGTCTACGACAACCTCATCAAGAGCCTCGCGTTCGTGCTGCCCACGAACCTCGGGCTTGCGATGATCCTCATGGCGGCGGTGGCGTTCTTCCCCTTCGGCGACGTGACCCGGATGGTCGACGGCGTGGCGGTGACGGGTAAGGAGCTGCTGCTCCCGATCCTCCCGACGCAGCTGCTGTGGATCAACCTCGTCGCCACCGTCGCCCTCGCGCTGCCGCTCGCGTTCGAGAGCAAGGAGCCCGACGTGATGCGCCGCAAGCCGCGCAGCCCCGACGAGCCGGTGCTCGGCGCCTTCCTCCTGAAGCGCACCGCCGTGGCCGCGCTCCTCATGACCGCGAGCGCGGTAGGGCTGTTCCTCTACGAGTACCTGGGCGAGCTGGGGCGCGGCGTCACGGCGCAGGTGGCGCTGGCCGAGGCGCAGTCGATGGCCGTCACGTCCGTGATCAGCTTCCAGATCTTCTACCTGCTCCACTGCCGCAGCCTGAAGGGCTCGCTCCTGGCCATCGGCATCTTCAGCAACTGGACCGTGTTCGCGGGCATCGGGGGCGTGCTGCTCCTCCAGGCGGCGTTCCTCTACGCCCCCATCATGCACCGGGTCTTCGGCAGCGCGCCGCTCACGCCGGTCGACCTGCTCGAGAGCGTCGCGGCCGCCACGATCATCCTGCCGGTCATCAGCATCGAGAAGTGGCACCGCAACCGCGCGCGCTGAAGCGGTGCTACGCGCGGCGCGGCAGCGTGTCGTCGACGCGCGGCGAGCCCGAGGCGGGCGACCACGTTGATGACGAGCTGCACGTTGACGAGGGCCGACGGCAGCTCAAGGCGGGCGGTGGCCCGGTGGGTGGGGCACACAACCTCCGGGATGGGATTCGTCCAGCGAGTCGGGGGAAGGCGTCGGACAAGGGGATACAATTCGGTGATGGACCAACGTGAGGTCGATGCTCTCCAGGCGGAGTACGCGCTCATCCGACGCGTGGTCGATCACATCCCCTCGATGCTCGCGTTCTGGGACTCCTCTCAGCGGTGCCGCTTCGCCAATCGAGCGTACGAGCGCTGGTTCGGGGTCACGCCCGAGTCGCTGATCGGCACGCACATCAGCGACCTCCTCGGGCCGCTCTACGCCCTCAACCGGCCGCACATCGAGGCCGCGCTGCGGGGCGAAGCCCAGGACTTCGAGCGCGAGATCCCCAACCCGGCCGGGGGCCCGCCGAGGCTCAGCCAGGCGAGCTACATCCCCGACGTGGTCGACGGCGTCGTGCGGGGCTTCTGCGTCCTGGTGACGGACATCTCGGCGCTCAAGCGTGCAAAGCAGTCGCTCCGGGACTCCGAGCAGACGGTCGCCGGGATCATCGCCATCGCGGCGGACGCCATCATCACCGTCGACGCGAGCCAGCGGATCGTCCTCTTCAACGACAGCGCCGAGAAGGTCTTCGGCTACACGAAGGCCGAGGCCCTGGGCGCGCCGCTCGGGATGCTGCTGCCCGCCCGGCTTCGCGATCAGCATGGGATGCTGGTCGACGCCTTCGCCGCCCGGGAGCAGGGCACCATCCCGATGGGCGTGCGGAGCCAGTCGATCCTCGGGCTGCGGAAGAGCGGCGAGGAGTTCCCGGTGGAGGCATCGATCTCGAGGATCGAGGTCGAGGGCCGGGCGCTGCTCACGGTGGCGCTCCGGGACATCACGGACCGAAGACGCATGGAGATGGAGCAGGAGACCCTCGCCGATGCGGGGGTGTTGCTCGCCTCGTCACTGGACTACGCCGTGACGCTCAAGAGCGTCGCCCGGCTGGTCGTGCGCCACGCGGCAGATCTGTGCATCGTCGACATGGTCGAGGCCGACGACCGGGTGCTTCGGCTGACGGTGGCGCACGCCGACCCGGCGATGGCCCAGGTCTGCGAGAGGCTGGCGGCCCTGTCGCTCGATCGGGACCATACGCTCGCCGGGGTGGTGTTCGACACGAAGCAGGTGCAGCTGATTCCCGAGATGGGCCCCGAGCTCTGGGCGGCGCGGGCTGCCAACGAGGAGCACCTGCGGCTGCTCGAAGCGCTCGACCCGCGCTCGGCCATCGTGGCGCCGCTCCTGTCTCACGGTGAGGTGCTCGGGGCCATCGTCTTCTTGTCGCGGCGCCCGGGTCGCTACAGCAACGGCGACCTGCCCTTCGCGACCGAGATCGCCCGCCGGGCGACGAGCGCCATCGAGAACGCCCGGCTCTACGAGGCGGCGCAGCGGGCGACGAGGGCGCGCGACGACGTGCTGGGCATCGTCGCCCACGACGTGAGGACCCCGCTGAACACCATCAGCCTCGCGGCGAGGGTGCTGGAGCGCCAGATGGGGAAGGAGGGTTTGGCGGAGAGCCTGAAGAGCGTCCAGACGATCCTGCGCTCGGTCTCGCGCGCGAACCGGCTCATCCACGACCTCCTCGACGTGGCGCGCATGGAGGGTGGCGCGCTGACGGTCGAGAAGCGCAAGACCCCCGCGAGGAAGCTCATGGTCGATGCCCTGGAGGCGGAGGCGCTGCGCGCGGCCGACGCGTCGATCGCGCTGCGGCTCGACGCCGCCGAGGTCCTGCCCGACCTCCTCGCCGACCGTGATCGACTGCTCCAGGTGCTGGAGAACCTCGTGGGCAACGCGATTCGCTTCACGCCGCCGGACGGGACCATCACGCTGGGCGCGACGTCGCTCCCGGGTGAGGTGTTGTTCCGGGTCGCGGACACGGGCGCCGGGATACCCCCCGAGAACCTGGAGCGCGTCTTCGATCGCTTCTGGCAGGCGAAGCGGGACGAGCGCCAGGGCGCCGGCCTCGGGCTGCCGATCTGCAAGGGCATCGTCGAGGCCCATGGGGGTCGCATCTGGGTCGAGAGCGCGCCGGGGGCAGGGACGACCTTCTATTTCACCATCCCGACCTCGCCGACCGGGCCGTAGGCTACGGTCGCGACCCCGCGCGGCTGCTCTGGCGGAAGCACAGAGGAATCGAACCTCCCGCGCGGTGCGGAAGGCACCGTCGCCACCAGTTTTGAAGACTGGGCCCGTCACCAGACCAGGTCGTGCTTCCGCCCGGGAGGCTACGTCACCCGATCCGCGCGACACCAGCGCCGATCGGGTGGTCAGTGCCGTGACCGTTGCGCCAATCTCCGCCGTGGGCCACGACCATGGGTGTGGTGGCGCGAGCGACGACCCGACTCGGCGGCGTGGTGCTGGTCGCGGCCTGCGCAACGGCGCGCCCTCCCGTCCAGACCACGCGCGCCGTCGAGGAGGCGCCCCCGCGCGCCCTGCACGCGCCGCGCACCTCGTGTCAGCCGCCGCACGAGCCCACGCTCGCCGCGGGCTACCGGGTGGTCCGCTGGCCGACGGCGCCGCGCTTCCTCTCCGTGGGGGCGCTCGGCGGGGCGCTCTTCGCGACCACGACCAGCTCGCTCTGCGCCAGCGCCGACGGGGGATTGCAGTGGCGCCCGCTGCTGGAATCCCTGGAGTACCCGACGCTCCTCGCGATGGACCACGGCGCCGTGGTGGTGCGCGAGGGCATCGACCCCAACGGCGACGCGGTGCCCGGCGCCGAGGTGCGCTGGTGGATCAGCGACGACGGCGGTGAGCGCTGGCGAGACCAGCGGGCGGCGCCTGCCTCCGTGGGCCACGGGGTCACCCGGGTGACCGTGCCCCGCGTGGGAGCGCGCGATGCGGTCTCCTGCGGCGGGGTGCTCTTCGCGACGGTCGACCGGGAGGGCGGGCCGATCGTCATCGAGAGCGTGGACGGCGGAGACGCCTGGCGCCGGGCGAGGGGGGTCGGGGCGCTTCCGCGGGAGGGCGTGCGCGTCCGCTGCGTGGCGTCGGGCTTCGTGATGATCGAGCGCCGCGACCGGATGCCCGTTGCGTTCTCCCGGGACGCGGGGGCGACGTGGCGCGCGGTGCGTCCGCCGCCGGTGATCGTGCCCGACGAGGGGGACGTGGTTCGCGTCGAGCGGGGCTGCGTGCCGCTGGTCCCGCGCGGACTCTTCTGTGAGCTCTACGGGCAGACCTGGGTGAGCAACGACGACGGCCGGCGGTGGCACCGCGGCTCGTCGCCCGTAGGCGGGCGATCGCTTGTCGAGCGGGGCGCGCAGCTCGTCGGCGTGGGCGGCGGCGTGGCCGAGAGCAACGACTCGGGCCGGCGGTGGATGCTCCGCGCGTCGGGCGCCGGTCGCTCCAACCTCGGCCTCCGCGGCGGCATCGTCGACGACCGGAGCTACTGGCTCGCGGGCTCGGCCCTCTGGTGGACCGACGACGCCGGCGAGAACTGGTCCGCGACCCTGCTCTCGTGGGAGCTCGTCGCGGTGATCGACCGCCGTCGGTGGGTGGGCTTCGTCGCGGGCCCCGACGGCGAGGCCTGCCGCGGCAAGGTGGTGACCACCGTCGACGGCGGCCGGCGCTGGCGCACGACGCTGAGCAGGGTGGTCTCCGTGCGCTCGATCGGCGGCGCGCTGCACGCCACCCTGTGCGGGCCGACGCCCCGTTATCGGGTGGGCCGCGACGGCGTCACGTGGCGGCCGAGCACGATGGACGCAGCGGGCGACGACCCCGAGCTGGACCCGGTCGTCCGCACCGGGGCCGGGGACTTCGTGCGCCTCGAGGACGACAGCGTGCGGGGCGGCGACGCCGTGCTCGCCACGGGATGGCCGCGGGACATCGTGCCGGTGATGGGGCGGTCCCGCGACGGCGTCGTCGACCTCGTGGTCTTCGGCAACGGAACCGTCTTGACGAGGTCTCAGTAGGCCGACTGGTTGAAGTCCGTCTGGACGTTGCTGTTCGAGCGGCGGGCGGGGCGTGTGGCGGCGGGTCGGGGCGCCGAGGGCTGCACCATCCCCGCGCCGGTCTGCGTCCGGGGCGCCGAGCTGGGCACCTGACCGGCGAGCGCGGCGGGGTCGGCCGCGGGCGTGAGGTACTGCGCCCGGACGCGGTTGGCCTCCTCGCCGCGACCCGCGCTGTTGAGGGCGCGGTGCAGGGCGAGGGCGATCGCCTGGCGCTCCGCGGGCGGCGGGTCGAGCGCGAGGGCGCGCTGGTAGTTGGCGATCGCGTTGGAGAGGTCACCGCGGGACGACGCGCTCTCCGCGCTGGCGCGGGCAGACGACCAGCTCGACGGCGCTGGCGCGGGCGCTGCCGGCATCGCTGCCTGCAGCTGCCGCTCCTCGTCGGCCGGAACCTGCGCGTACCCGCCACGCGACCCTGGAGCCGCCGCGGCCACGGGCGCGGGTGGGTCTGCGGCCACGGCCTCGGCCTCGCTCAGCGGGGCGGACCTCGCGAGCCCGGCCGACGAGGCGTTGCCCAGCGGACGAGCGCTACGCCCGCTGGCGCTCCCGCTGCCGAGGTCTGCGCCGCGAACGGCGTCGACGTTCTGCGCGCGGGCGGCATGGGCCTGCACCCTTCCCTCCGCCGGGGCCACCGGCCGCGCGACGGGAGCGCGCGAGCGCATGCTGTTCGCGGGCGCGGCCGCGGGCGTCGGCGCGGGCTCGGGCGTCGGCGCGAGCTCCGTGGCCGGGATCACCTCCGGCTGGGCCATCTCCGTGGTCACCGACTGCGTCGGCGAGCGGAAGGGGAGGTATCGCAGCCCGAGGCCCACCATCAGCAGCGAGATCGCCACCATGGCGACCTGCCGGCGCATCGCCAGCTCGCCCACCCGCTGGAGCCAGCCCACCGAGCGGGCCTCGCGGGCGCGCTCGATCGGGATCACCGCGGACACCCGCCCGGACACCGCCGCGGTGACCGGCGCCGTCGACGTGAGGGCCGCCATCACGGCCGCGGAGTGCACCGGCGCGTCGGGGAGGGACAGCTTCGACGCGAGGACGCGGGTGCGCCCGAGGCCCTCGCTCGCCGCGCGGCACTCGTCGCAGCCGTCGAGGTGCGCGCGCACCTCGGCCGCGCGAGCCGCGTCGAGCTCGTCGTAGTGCAGGTCCAGCAGGAGGTCGTTGCAGGTCTCGCAATCCATGGCGTCACCCGAGGGTGCGGGCGTAGTCCTCGTACTCGACGAGGGAGGACTGCAGCCGCTCGAGAGCGTAGCGCATCCGGGACTTCACGGTGTTCTCTGGCGCGCCGACCACGTCGGCGATCTCCTTGAAGGACATGTGGGAGTACTCGCGCAGCACGAAGACCTCGCGCTGGTCGCCCGGCAGGGACTCGATGGCCACCACGAGGCTGCGCTGCAGCTGGTGGCCGATGGCGTTGCGGTCGGCGCCCGGGTCGTTGGCCGCGACGCTGTCGCCGAGCGTCGCGCCGTCGTCGTCGCGCGACTGGTCGAGCGAGGGGTGCCGGCGGTGCACGGCCTTGCGCGCGTGGTCGATGCACAGGTTGCGGGCGACGGTGTACGCCCACGTCGTGAAGCGCGACGCGCGCTGGAACTCCCGCGCGCCCTGGATCATGCGCAGCCAGGCGTCCTGGAGGATCTCGTCGGCGGTGGCGGGGTTCTTCACCGACCGGAGGATGAAATGGAAGATGGGCGTGCGGTGTCTGCGCATGAGCTCCTCGAAAGCACGCGCCTCTCCCTCCCGAAAGCGATCGAGCAGCAGTTCATCGCTGAGCGTTGCGAGCCGATCGGCGTTCACTGTGCCAGGCACTGGGATCTTGGAGGTCGTTGCTTACGAGGACCTAGGGACGCACGACCGCCGCAGACGGTCTCCGTCCGACGGCAGCGACCCGATGCGGAACTCAACCCGCGCACCGCTTAGGGGGCATCCTAGGTCAGGTCGTGGCGCGCGGTCCATCGACACTTTCGCCGACGCCGACCGGGCGCCTCGGCGGCGACGGAGCGCGTTGACCCTCGGGATGGCACTGGGGTACACCTCCCGCTGCGATTCAAGCGGTACTGCCCGATGGCGTGGCGAGATGGAGGGTGCGCGTGCAACGGCGGATGCTGCCTCGATGGTTGGTTTCAGCGGTGATCGTTGTCGCGCCGGCGTACGTGGCCGCGCAGCCCGCGCCGCCCGCGCCGCCCGCTGCGCTCCCGCCGCCGGCCGCCGCGGCGCCGATGGTGATGCCCGCGCCGGCCGCGACGACGCCCGTGTCGGCGATCCCGGCGCCGGCGCCGGTGACCGGGCGCTCCGTGGCGCTGCGGGAAATCGACGGCGAGATGACCTCGCTCTCCAACGACCTCACGGCGGCGCACACGCGGCTGCAGCAGCTCACCGCGACGGTGCTGAGCCAGGTCGGCGGCGGCGGGGCGCAGCTCATCATCGAGCACCAGAACGACATGGGCTCGACGTTCCGGCTGGCGCGCGCCACGTACAGCCTCGATGGGTCGACCATCGGCACCCGCACCGATGAGGGTGGCTCGCTCGCCGAGCAGCGCACCTTCCCGGTCTTCGACGGGCGCATCACGTCGGGGGAGCACACGCTCACGGTGAGCCTGGAGTACCAGGGCAATGGGTTCGGGATCTTCTCGTACATCCGGGGCTACACGTTCCGCGCGCGCTCGGTGCAGGCCTTCAGCGTGCCCGAGGGGCGCGCGCTCCGGTTGACGGTGGTGGGCTATGAGCGAGGCGGCGCGACCACCGCCGTCGAAGAGCGGCCGGCCATCCGGTACACGCAGCAGGTGATGACAATCCCCGAGGCGACGGCGTTGTCCAACGCCTCGGTGGGCGGAGCGGCGGCAGCGCCGGCGGCGCGATGAGGCAGTCAGTGAAGAGGCGAGACGGCATGCGGCGGTTTACTGCGACGGTAATGGTTCTCGTGGCGATGGCGCCGGGCGGGGTGGCCCTCGCCCAGCAGCTCGACGGAGGGTCCGAGCCCCCGTCGGCCATGATCACCGGGGCGCAGGATGGCGGCATGGTCGCGGCGCCGCAGGCCATCGAGGCGCCGGTCGGCGACGATGCGGGGGCGGTCACCGGCGAGCAGTACGTCGTGCGCCTGCGCAACCTCGAGCAGCGCATCAACGAGCTGAAAGAGGAGATCTTCCGCTCCAAGGCCCGGCTGTCGCTGCTGGCCGAGTCGGTGCTTCAAAACGCCGTCGGCGGGTCGCGCGCGCAGATCGTCCACCAGAACGAGATGGGCGGCTCGTACCGCCTCGCGTCGGTGGTGTACTCGCTCGACGGCGCGCCGATCTTCAACCGCGACGACGAGACCGGCGCCCTCGCCGACCGCCGGGAGTTCCAGGTCTACAACGGCCAGATCGGCTCCGGCGACCACAGCCTCGGCGTCAACCTCACGTACATCGGCGCGGGCCTGCCCTACATGCGCGGCTACCGCTTCTCGGTGCGCTCGACGCAGAGCTTCTCCATCCCCGAGGGCAAGGCGATCCAGATCCGCGTGGTGGGCTTCGAGAAGGGCGGGCCCCTGGAGTCCCCCGAGAGCCGTCCCGCGGTGCGCTACGTCCAGCGGGTGATCTCGCTGCGCGAGGCGGCCGAGGGCGCCGAGGCGACGCCGGCACCGACGGGCGGGGCCGGCACCCGATGAAGCGCCGGGGGCTTCGGGGTTGGGGTCTCTCCGCGGTGGTCGCGGCGCTCGTCGCGCCGTCGGCCGTGCACGCGCAAGACCTCGGGGAGGTCGGCTCGCAGCTCACGGTGCTCGAAGGGCAGACCGCGCAGATCGGTCAGCTCGCGTCGAGCGCGGCGAGCGGGACGGCCCGGCAGGGTCCGGACTACCAGGAGCGCTTCGCGGACGCCGAGCTGCTCTACCGCCTGCGCGACTACGCGCGCTCCGCGGTGCTCTTCACGGACATCGTGGAGAACTTCGCCAACACCCCGGCCTTCCCGCAGGGCTTGTACCTCCTCGGCGACGCGCTCTTCCAGGCGGGCGACCGCTACGGCGCGCGCACCCGCTTCCGGCAGGTGCTCGACCACGCGGGCGAGCCGGTGTTCCGTCCGTTCGTGCAGCGGGCGCTCGGCCGGCTCATCGAGATCGAGATCGCGCTCGGCGCCAACGACGAGGAGAGCAGCCGGCGGGTGGAAGACTACTTCCGCCGCCTCGGGCAGATCCCTCCATCGGAGATCGAGGCGCAGACGACGTACACGCGCGGGAAGTTCCTCTTCCTGCGCGGCACGCCCGACCTCGACGGGGCGCGCCAGGCCTTCGAGGCCATCCCCGCCGCGGCGCCGCTCTATCCCCAGGCGCGCTACTTCCTCGGCGCGATCCTCACGGTGCGCCAGCAGTACCCCGAGGCCATCGAGGCCTTCCAGCGCGTGAGCCAGCTCGAGGCCGACGGGCCCGACCAGCAGCGCGTGATCGACCTCTCGATCCTCGCCGTCGGGCGCCTGCAGGTCGAGCGCGAGAGCTTCGACGCGGCCATCGAGAGCTACCAGCGCATCGGGCGCAACTCCGCGTACTTCGACCGCGCCCTCTTCGAGCAGGCCTGGGCGTACATCAAGCTCGGCGACGCCATCCGCGCCGAGCGCGCGCTCGAGATCCTCGCCATCTCCGCGCCCGACTCGCCGCTCATCCCCGAGGGCAAGCTGCTCTGGGGCAACCTGCTCCTGCGCACGGGGCGCTTCCAGCGGGCGCAGCAGGTGTTCCAGGAGGTGCGCGACCAGTTCGGGCCGGTGTACCAGCAGATCACCCAGGCGACCGACCGCGCCAACCCCGAGATCTACTTCCGCGAGCTCATCCGCTCCAACCTCCAGGTGTTCGACGCCAGCAGCTTCCTCCCGGCGCAGGCCCTCGCGTGGGTGCGCCAGGAGGGCGGCCTCGATCACAGCATGCGGGTGATCTCCGACCTCAACACCTGCCGCACCTACGTCCGCGAGGCCACCGACCTCATCGACCGGCTCAACGCCGCCCTGCACGCGCCGTCCCGCTCGCACGTCTTCCAGGACCTCGGGCGCGCCCGGCAGCGGGTGTGGCAGGTGCTCAACCGCTCGGCGCAGCTCCGCGAGTCCGTCGCGCTCGCGCTCGACCGCAACGCCGACGCGGGCAACGTCGACCTCCAAGGGGTCATCAGCCAGCGCCGCGCGCTCGCCGCGCAGATCGGCCGGATGCCGGTCGACGACGACGGGCTGCGCCGCCGCGACCGCCAGGCAGACAACGAGCTCCAGACGCTCTCGCAGACGCTCCAGCGCAACCAGCAGCGGGTCGACGGGCTCGAGGCGATGGTGGTGGCCATCGAGCGCTACCTCGCCGACCCGGCGCACCAGAGCGTCCAGCTCGATCGCGCGACGCTCCAGGCCGAGCTCGTCCAGCAGCGGGCGTCGCTGCAGCAGTACCGCGACCGGGTGACCAACATCCGGCGGATGATCAGCGCGGCCCGCTCGCAGATCGGCCCGGGCGACCCCCGGTACGCGCACGACGTGGAGATGCGCGCACAGCTT
This sequence comes from Myxococcales bacterium, assembly GCA_030652255.1. Classification (GTDB taxonomy): domain Bacteria; phylum Myxococcota_A; class Polyangia; order Polyangiales; genus SCUS01. The sequence goes on from JAUSAZ010000097.1 coordinate 126,918, forward strand.
CGCGACCTCGTGGGGCGCGAGGTGGCCGCCCTGCGCGCCGCCGGACGACTGCCCGCGGAGGCCGAGGGGCTGCTCGCGCGCATCGACCGGCTCGACCAGGGCATCGAGGAGGCCGACGGGCGAATCAACACCCTCGTCGACCAGCGCATCGTGCTGATCACCAACCAGGTGCACGAGGAGGAACAGCGCGTCGCGGGCTACCGTGACCGCCTCGGGGCCCTCGAGCGCGAGGCCGAAGACGTGGTGGGCAACCTCATCCAGCAGCAGTTTCGCCAGGTGCGGCTGCAGTTCTACCAGATCGTGATGCGCGCCGACCTCGGGCTCGTCGACGTCGCCTGGGAGGAGCGCGAGGAGCACAACAACCGCGCGCGCCTGCTCGCCGAGGAGCAGAACCGCGAGATCACAGCGCTCAACGACGAGTTCAGCGAGGTGGTCGAGGGCGCGTCCGCGACCGACGCCCAGCAGCTCACCGGCCAGCGCCCCAACGCCTCCGAGGCCGCGCCCGCGGCCACCCCCGCGCCGGGGCAGACCCCTGCGCCGACTCCTGACCCGGCCCCGGCGCCGGGTGTCACCCCGCCGCCTCCGACCGCCCCGCAAGGCGCGACGCAGGGGCCGGGTCAATGAGGGCTTCCATGCGATGGCGGATCGGTCTCCTGTTGATCGTTGCGATGCTCGTGGGGCGCGTGCGCTCCGAGGCGCAGCCCCTGCCTTCCAGCCCCGACGCGGGGACCCCCCTCGCGGTGGGCTCCGACGCCGGCGCGATGTCGTCCGGGAGCCGCGCCGACGACGCCTCGGTCGCGCCCCGCACGGGCGCTGACCCGGGCGCTGCGTCGAGCCTCACGGGCGGTCCCCCGCCGCAGTCGATCACCCCGCGCCCCAACCCCACCCCCGAGCAGATCGAGGCCCTCCGGCTGCTCGAGGCCGAGGTCGATGGCTTCCTCCAGCGGGGCCAAGGGTTCCGCAGCTCGGTCAACGGGCTCCTCACCCGCGAGCACGACCGCCAGCTCGGCCGGCTCCGCGCGGGCTTCGACCGGCAGATCCAGGCCGAGCGCGCCGCCGAGGCCGAGGCCCGGCGCCACGCGATCCAGGTGTTCGAGCGCTTCCTCGAGACCTACCCCGAGGACACCGAGCGCACGCCCGACGTGATGTTCCGCCTCGCGGAGCTCTACTACGACGAGTCGGCGTACGCGCGCCTCGCCGCGATGGACGTCGCCGACCACCGCCGCGAGGAGCTCCGCGCGCAGGGCCTCCCCGTCGACACGGTGCAAGACCCGCCGATCGACTACCGCTGCTCGATCCTGCTGTACCGCCATGTGATCTCGCGCTTCGCGAGCTTCCGCATGAGCGACACGACGCACTACCTCCTCGGCTGGGTGCTGAAGGAGATGGGGCGCGAGGACGAGGCCATCGACGCCTACAAGGGCATGGTGTGCCCTGGGCGCTTCCGCTACCAGGCCGCGCAGGGGCTCGACCTCGCCGCGCCGCTCCAGCCGAGCGACCAGCCCGTCGTGTGTCCGCACCTCTTCGAGATGCTGCGCCCGCGGGCGCCCGAGCTCGTCTCGCCCGCTCCGCCGCCCGCCGTCGATCCGGACGCCGCGGTCGCTGCGGCGCCGCTCCCGGCGATGCCCGAGCTCGCCCCCAACCAGACGGTGCCCGTCCCCAGTGACTACGCCGCGTGCGAGCCGATGCGCGGGCCCAACAACCTCCCGTCCCGGTACGCCGGCGAGGTCTGGTACTACATCGGCGATCACCACTTCGACAACGCACGCGACGACGAGGGCAACGCGCTCGCCATCGCGGCGTACCGCGCCTCGATGCGCGCGAGCCTGAAGCCCAGGCCCGTGGTGGCCAACCGCGCGCCCGCGGCCGCGATCCAGGGCGCCGGCGAGGGCGGCACGCAGATGCCGGCCGCCGCGAGGGCGCAGTTCGACCCGGCGATGGAGTACGGCGTCTTCTGGTCGAAGGCCCTCTACAAGGTCGGCTGGGCGTTCTTCCGGATGCAGAACGGGTACCCCGAGGCGCTGCGCAACTTCTCGCTGCTGCTCGACTACTACGACTACGTCGGCACCGAGGCCGCCACGCAGGGCAACCGCTCCGACACCATCAAGTGGATCGGCGTGATCTTCTCGGAGAGCGACTGGGGCGCGGGGCCCGGCGACGACGTCACCCGTTGTCAGGGGCTCGTCGACCAGGTCGCGCAGCCGCCCGCCGACGCGGCGCGGCCCTTCGACTGCGCGGGCATCCTGCGCATCACGTCGCCCGCCGACCCGGCGCAGATCGCCGCGGTCCGCGAGGGGCAGGGGGCGCAGCGCGCGGTGCCGGTGCCGGGCCGCCCGACGTACCTCCCGCAGGACCGCCCGTGGACCCCGGAGGCCTACCTCGAGCTCGCCAACGACTACTTCCAGCAGACGAAGTACTACGAGGCCATCACGCTCTACCGGCTCTTCCTGGCGCTGTACCCGCTGCACGAGCGGGCCCCGCGGGTGGCCGAGAGCATCGCCATCTCCTACGAGCGGCAGCGGCGCTTCGACCAGGCGATCGACGCCCGCGGCGGCCTCGGCCGCTACACCGAGGGCAGCGCCTGGTGGAACGCCAACAACAACCACCCCGACGCGCAGCGCTACGCCGACACGGTCGCGCGCAACTCGCTGCACGACACCGCCCTCCAGCACCACCAGGCGGCGGGGCAGGCCCGGCAGCGCGGCCGCGTGCTCGCGGTGCAGGCCGCCAGCCAGACCGGCGCCGAGCAGGCGCAGACGCAGGCCGACGCGCTCGCGAAGCTGCGCGAGGCGGACACCGAGTACCAGGCCGCGGTGCGGGCCTACACCCAGTTCATCGAGAACTACCCCAACGACGAGGCGGCGTATGAGTTCCGGTACAACCGGGCCGACGCGCTGTTCTGGTCGCGCAACTACCAGGAGGCGGCGCGCGCCTACTCCGACGTGCGCGAGTCCAACGAGAACGACCAGTTCCTCGTGGCCTCGGCGTACATGGCCGTGAAGTCGCAGGAGGCCTTCATCCGGCTCCAGGCGCAGCGGCGGGCCTTCGACCCGTGCCTCGCGATGCGCGCGGGCATCCCCGCGGCGGAGCTCACCGACGAGGCCGGCGCGGCGCTGCTCACCGCGGAGCAGATTACGACCTGCTCCGCGGCGCCCGTGACGGGCACCAGCGTGACCGAGCTCAACATCCCCGACCCGGTGCGCCTGCTGATGGACGTCCGGATCGCGTTCTCCAACCGCGTTCCGGTCAACCTCGACACGGCCTCGGCGCTCGCCGAGGTGGTGTCCGTCGACCCCGAGCACCCGGAGAACAACCCGCCCTTCCGGCCGAAGTTCGCGTACCTCAACGCGCGGACGCTGCTGCGCTACGGCCACGCCGCCGAGGCCGAGACGCTCTACAACCAGATCCTCGAGGTCTACTGCGCAGACGCGACCGTCGCGGGTGCTGCCTTTGACGACCTGAACAACCTCTACGTGCTCACCGGGCGGTCGTCCGAGCGGGCGAACCTCGCGCGGCGGGAGCAGGCTCGAACCTGCGCGGCGGGCGAGGCCGCCGTGCGCACGACGCGCGGCGCGCAGGTCCAGGGGGCCATCACCGACGAGATCTTCATCGTCGCGATGAACCACTTCCGCGAGGCGGAGCGCGCGACCCCCGACCAGGCGGGCGCCCTCTACGAGCAGTCGGCGCGCGAGATGGAGGCCGCGGTGGCCGCCAACCGCACCCACGCCCAGGCCGCGCTGGCGACCTACTACCTGGCGCTCGCGTACGAGCGCACGGGTCGCTTCGACACGGCGACGCAGACCTACCAGCGCATCACCCGGGAGTTCAACAACACGCTGAACACCGCGGGCGAGGAGCTCACGGGCGAAGACCGCGCGCAGCGCATCAACATCCTCGAGGTGTCGAACTTCCGCGCCGCGGTGAACCTCGAGCGCATCTTCGACTTCGACAACTCGATCCGCTTCTACAACAACGTCGTGTCCGACGCGCGCTTCGCCACGGCGGCGGACCACGACAGCCACGTGCACGACTCGCTCGCGTCCATCGCGCTCATCAACACCAACCTCGGTCGCTGGGACGCCGCGCGCGCTGCATGGCTCGCGTTCGTCCCCCGCGCCGAGGCCGGGCGTGAGCGCGCGGAGGCGGAGTTCCGCGCCGCGGAGATGCCCTTCAAGGCGTCCAACTGGGCGGTGGCCCTCACGTCCCTCCAGGACTACCTGCGCCGCACGCCCTCGACGCCGGACACGGCGCAGTTCCGGGTGCGGGCGCAGTACAACATCGCGCTCACCCACCGCAGCCTCGGCAGCGACCGCAACTACCGCGCGGCCCTCCGCGAGGTGGTGACGGTGTTCCGCGCGTCGGGCCAGCAGCCCGGCTCGCCCGCCGCCCAGTGGGCCGCCGAGGCGCTCTTCCGCGACCTCGACGACCAGGTCAACGAGTTCACGCGGGTGCAGTTCCAGCAGGGCGACGCGGCCGCGCTGCGCGCGCAGATCGATCGCTTCAAGACGCAGCTCCGGGCGATCGACGCCTCGGCGCGCGACGTCGTGAGCCTCCGCGGCGGCGAGTACTCCATCGGCGCGCTCACCCGCCAGGGCGAGGCGCACGAGTACCTCGCCACGCAGGAGGCGCGCGTGGGCTCGCTCATCCAGCTCTCGGCCGCGCAGCAGGCGAACTTCCGCCGCGCGGAGGCGTCCATCGCGCAGCTGCGCGCGGCGGCCGACACCCTCGAGCGCGCGGGGCGCGACGAGCAGGCCCAGGCGCTGCGCGACCGCGCCGACGGGCTCCAGCAGCAGCTGGACGACCAGCGCACCAACTCGATCCAGCAGGTGCAGGAGAGCTTCGACCAGGAGGCCGAGGCCGAGCGCAAGCTGGCGATCATCAACTACGGCACGGCGGTGTACACGTCGCGCACGCAGAACATCCCGACCCCGTATGCGGCGCGCGCGCTCGAGCATATGCGGCTCGACGAGAACCGTCCCCTCGTGGAGTCCGCGCTCAGCCAGCAGCGGGTGTTCGAGTACCGCAGCGGGATGTTCGACGGCGAGGCGCCCGGCGCCACCGTCACCCAGTCCACGCCGCTCGCGGGCCCCGGTCTCGTCAGCGAATGATCAGAGGAACGATGCGCCCCACTCCCTCCACCACCGCGGTCCTGGCGATCCTGCTGAGCCTGTCGGCCAACGCGTGCTCGTCCTCGAATGAGACGACGCCGCCCGCGCCGGCGACGAGCTCCGGGGGCGACAACACCGCGAGCAACCCCGACGGGGGGCTCCCCTCGGAGTCGACCGCGCAGACCGCGCCGCCCCCGCCGACGCCCGCGGCGCCGGTGACCCCGACGCCGACGGAGACCCAGCCCTCCGCGCAGGGCACCGCGACGGCGACCTCCCGGGTGCAGCTCACGGGCGCCGCGCGGGCGTCCTTCGAGCAGGGCCTCCAGGCCGCGCGCGCGGGTCAGCTCGAGCAGGCCATGCAGGCCTTCCAGTCGGCCATGAGCGCCGAGCCCCGGGCCGCGCAGGCGGCCTACAACGCGGCCGTGGTGGCCGAGCGGCAGGGCAACGATGGCGCGGCCGACGGGCTCTACACCCGCGCGCTCGCGATGCAGGCGGACTACGACCCGGCGGTGGTCGGCCGGGCCCGCATGCTGGTGCGCCAGCGCCGCATCCCCGAGGCGGTGTCCTTCGCCGCCGCGGTGGCGCGCGCCAACCCCCGCAACGCCCTCATCCGCGCCGAGTACGCGCGGCTGCTGGTGCTCAACAACCGCGCCGCGGACGCCATCGAGGAGGCGCGGCAGGTGCTGCGCTTCGACGAGCGCAGCGTCGCAGCGCGTCTCGCGGTGGCCGAGGCGTACCGCGCGCAGGGTCGCCTCGACCTCGCGCTCTACATCGTCAACGACCTCATCAACGGCGCCGACCCCAACCACCAGAACAACGGCGCGGGCGCGAGCAACCCCGAGGTGCAGCACCTCCGCGGGCTGCTCCAGATCGAGGTCGAGCGCAACGTGCCGGCGGCCATCCAGTCGTTCCAGCGCGCGGTCGAGCTCTCGCCGGAGTTCGTCGAGGCGCGCAACAACCTCGGGGTGCAGTTTCTCAACGCGGGCAACTACGAGCAGGCGGTGGCCAACCTGAGCTCCGCGGTCGCGCTCGCACCGAGCTGGGCCAAGGCCCGGCTCAACCTCGGCGACGCCCTGCGCGCCACGCGGCAGTACGACCGGGCGATGCAGGAGTTCCAGCGGGTTCAGACGCTCGACAGCACGCTGCTCGAGGTCCACTACAACACCGGCCGGCTCTACGCCGACCAGGCGCGCGACGTGACCGGCACCGGGGTCGAGGAGCTTCAGCGCAAGGTCACCCTGCTCCAGCAGGCCCAGGCGGCCTTCACCCGCTTCCGCGACGCCCTCGGCGGCCAGTACGCCGCGCACCCGCGGCGCGAGGACGTCGAAGGGCAGCTCACCCGCATCCCGCAGGCCCTGGAGCGCGCCAACCGTGCGCTTCAGCGCGCGCAGGCGAACGCCCGCCGCACCGCAGCGACCCCTGCCGCGGCGACCCCCGCGGCGACCCCTGCTGCGGCGACCCCGGCCGCGGCGACCCCCGCTGCGGCAACCCCCGCTGCGGCGACGCCCGCTCCTGCGACGCCCGCTCCTGCGACGCCCGAAGGGGCTGCCGGCGCGACGCCGGGAGCGGCTGGCGGGGCGACCCAGTGATAGCCTTCCGAAGGATCCCGATGCGTACTTCAACCCGGACGGTGATGGCGGTCGCGGCGGCGCTCTGCGCGGCGACCTTGTGGGGCGGCGAGGCAGCAGCCCAGGTGCCGCCCGCGGACCCGACGGCGACCCCGACGCCCGCGACGCCCAACCAGGAGGTCGCCGCGACGGTGCGCACGGAGAACGGCCGCCGGGTGTACGTGGCGAGCACCACCATCGAGGTGCGGGGGGAGATCCAGCGTCCCTACGCGTTCTCGGTTTCGGGCCGATCAAGCCTTGGCTACTCGTACTTCGAGGCGCCCATCCACTTCATCCGCGAGATCGTGGACGCGGTGCGGCGGGCGCCCTTCTGACCCCCTGACGACCGCGGGGAACCTTCCGCTACGGTCGCGGTCAGAGTCGGTGATAGATGTTGAACGTACGGAGGCGATGACGATGGCCCAGCAGACACAACCCCCGCGCGGAGGAAAGCCCGGCGCGATGACCCAGGCGATGGCCGCGCAGAAGGTGGCCACCGGCCCGAAGGTGCTGCGCATCGGCGTGATGCAGGGCACCCGGATGTCCGAGGAGCGGATCATCCGCGACCGGGCGTCGGTCAGCGTGGGCACCACCGAGCGCAACACCTTCACCGTGGCGTCGTCGGAGCTCCCTTCGAGCTTCGAGCTCTTCACAATGGCGGGCGGTCAGTACCAGCTCAACTTCACCGACAAGATGGAGGGGCAGCTCGCGCTGGCGGAGGGCATCAAGAAGCTCGCCGACCTGCGCAGCAACCCGAGCACGAAGCGCGGCCCGACGGGCTGGCAGGTGCCGCTGGCGGAGACCTCGCGCGGCAAGATCCAGCTGGGCGGGGTGATGTTCCTGTTCCAGTTCGTGGTGCCGCCGCCGCCGCAGCCGAAGCCCCAGCTCCCCGCGGCCATCCGCGCCGGCTGGGTCAAGAACATCGACTGGACCTACAACGCCTGCTTCTCGGCCTTCCTCGTCCTCGCCATCGCGAGCATCGCGTACGTCGAGTACGTGTACGACCCCATCGTCGACGACGAGCTCTCCCTCGACGACTCGCGCCTCGTGCGCCTGCTCGCGACGCCGCCCCCGGTCGATGAGCCCGAGCCCACGCCCGAGGCCGAGGCCAACCCGGCCGACACCGCGGCCAACGCCCCCGCGGCCGCGGCGCCGACCGAGCACCGGCCCGCCCCGTCCGCGGCCGAGCGCGAGGCCAGCCGCACCGCCGCCGCCGAGCGCCGCAGCGAGGCCGCCACCGCCGCCGCCAACCGCGCGGTCGACGCGGCCCTCTCGGCCCTCAACAACAGCGCCGAGTTCGCGGCCCTCACCGGCGCCAACGACACCGGCCGCGGCAGCGCCCGCGACGCCCTCGGCCAGGGCGGCCTCATGGCCGGCACCGAGCGCGACCTCGCCAACGTCGGCGGCATCTCCGCCGCCAGCGGCCAGGTGGGCGTGCGCCGCGGGGGCATCGCCTCGGCGGGCGGCGGCGGCCTCGGCGGTCGCGGCCTCGGCCAGGGCGGCGCGGTCGCCTCGAGCGGCAACGCCATCGGCAGCGGCCAGGAGATCGTGCGCGAGCGCGTCATCCGCGGCAACGCCGACATCGGCAGCGGCGACTCGACCGGCGGCGAAGGCCAGGTCGACGCCAACGCGGTCGCGCGCATCATCCGCGGCCAGATCGGCGGCATCCGGGGCTGCTACGAGCGCGAGCTCCGCAACAACCCCACCCTCGCGGGTCGCCTCGAGATGAACTTCACCATCGGCGCCAGCGGGCGCATCACCCGCATCTCCGCGGGCGGCCCGCTCGCCTCCTCGTCGCCGGCCGTCGGGTCGTGCGTGAGCTCGCGCCTCCGCGGCCTGGTGTTCCCGACCCCGGAGGGTGGCAGCGTGGAGTTCTCCTTCCCGTTCACCTTCACGCCCGGCAGCTGATCGCGGCCTCGCGCGAGGGCGCAGACGCCCCGGAGGGAGAGGTCGAGGCCTCTCTCCCGGGGCGTTTCTCTTTGGGGGGGAGCCGCGGGCGCGGCGGTCAGTCGCAGGGGGCGGGGGAAGGCAGGCGGCAAGGGCGGCAGGCGCGCGCGGCCTGGCCCATGTTGCTGGGGCGCGACAGGGTGATCCCGTCGCAGATGGGCGCCGCCGTCGGGCAGTCCGAGTTGATGTTGCAGGGCGCGGTGCAGTAGCCCGCCGTGGCGGAGGTGCCGACGCAGAGCACGTTGCGGCAGGTGCTCGCCCCGTTGGGGTTGCACGCTCCGCCGATGGCCGTGACGGCGGAGGGAGCCGGCGGGGCGCAGGCGAAGTCCATGCGGTCGGCGAAGTAGTTGAGCCGCGGGACGCACGCGGTGTCTGCCGCGCAGTCGCCGTCGCGGGCGCAGGAGGGCGCGCACACCCCGAGCGTCGTGAGCGGCCCCATCGACACCGGCTGGTAGAACACGTTGATGCAGCGCTGGTTGGCGCCGCGGGCCTGGCAGAGCGCGTCGCCCGCCTCGCCGACGGGGCACGCGACGGTGCAGCGGCTGTTGGAGCACACGCCGCTCTGGCAGTCGCCGCCGTTGCCACACATGGCGCCGAAGGCCCCGGCGCCCGGCGGGGGCTCGCAGTGGAAGCAGCGGCGCGTGACGATGGCGCCCGCGTCGTTGACGCCCGCGTCGGGGCCGCCGCCGCAGACGAAGGGGCCGCCGCACGACTGGCCCGCGGGGCAGTCCTCGGCGCGGTTGCACTCGCCCGGGTCGCGCATCGAGGGCGCGCGGCAGGTGCCGGCCTCGCAATACCCGCCCCCGTAACACCCGCGCGTGACGCAGCAGGCCTGGCCGGGCATGCCGCAGTTCATGGGCGGGGTGAAGGCGTCCGTGGGGGCGCCGCCGTCGCCGGGCACGGCGCCCGAGTCGGTGAGCCCGAGGTCGGTGCCCGGCGGGACGTCCACGGGCACGCCGAGGTCGGTGAAGGCGCTGTCACCGGGGGTGACCGCGTCGCTGGTGGTGGCGTCGTTGCCCGAGGGGCCGAGGTCGGTGGCCGCGCCGCTGTCAGCGCCCGGCGGAACGCAGCGCGCGCTGGCGCCGGAGCCCACGCAGGTCTCGGTCGCCGCGCAGGCGGGGTTGCAGGGGCTGACGCAGGTTCCGCTCGGCGAGCACACCGTGCCCGCGCGGCACTCGGGGAAGCACATCGGGCCGATGACCGTGGGGTCGTCGTCGCTGCACCCGCCCAGGGTCCAGGCTGCGAGGATCCACGCGTACGCCCATCGAGACCGGTGCCGTGCCTTCATAGCCTCCATTGGCTATCACGGCGGGGTCGCGGCGGTCATCGGCGCGTTCTGCTAGGGTCGGCGCCGTCATGGCGCGCGGACGACTCCACGCAACCCTCACCTACGGCGGCCTCGCGGTCCTCTCGGTGGCGTCCATGGGCTTCGTCGGCGGGCGGCGCCGCGGGTGCCCCGCGGGGATGATCGCCGTCGCGGGGGAGTACTGCATCGACCGCTACGAGGCCTCGCTCGTCGAGCTCCTGCCCCGCGGGCGCACCCGGCCGTGGAGCCCCTTCGTGACGCCTCCTCCGCGGCGGCGGATGCGGGCCGTCGCGCGGGCGAGGGCCTTCCCCCAGGGGTACATCTCGCAGGTGCAGGCCCGGGCGGCGTGCCGCGCGGCGGGGCGGCGGCTCTGCGCCGAGCCGGAGTGGGTGCGCGCCTGCAAGGGGCCCACGCCGAGCGCGTGGCCTTACGGGCCCAGGTATGTTCCGCGGCGGTGCAACGACGGGCGCGAGGGGCCCGTGCGGCGCATCTTCGGCATGGGCGACGTCTTCCACGAGACGCAGATGAACGACCCGCGGCTCAACCAGCTGCCGGGCACGCTCGCCCGCACCGGGGCGCACGCGCGCTGCCGCAACCGCTACGGGGTCTTCGACATGGTGGGCAACCTCCACGAGTGGGTCGAGGCGACCACCCGCGGCGGGCACGGGGTGTTTCGCGGCGGGTACTACGTCGACGTGCACGTGAACGGCTCGGGCTGCGACTACGCCACCCGCGCGCACAACCCGAGCTACCACGACTACTCCATCGGCTTCCGCTGCTGCGCCGACCTGCGCTGACCGCGGGGCCTCAGCGCTGCGGGGCCACCGGCTCGAGCAGGAAGTCGTCGACCATGATGTGGCCCCAGCCGCCGGTGGCGTTGTCGTAGATCTCCAGGGTCGCGCGGCGGCCGCGCCACTCGCGCACGTCCCAGTAGACGCGGTGCATTCCCTCGGTGTCCTTGCCCGCGGCGCGGCGCACCGCGAGGCCGCCCACCATCAGCCGGACGCCGAGCTCCTCGACGTTGGATCCGCCGCCGATGAGGAAGGAGATCGCGTCGGTGGTGAGGGTGAACTCCCGCGACCGGAGGGTGCCCACGGCGGCGTCGCCGGCGCGGTTGAAGGAGGTCGCGTAGCGCTGGCCCCGCCAGCCGTTGACGAAGGTCTGACCCGTGGGGAGGTCGTGCACCGGGCCGAGGTTGAAGGCGGTGCCGGTGGCGGTCCAGCCGGTGTAGCGGGGCACCTCGAAGGAGCCCTCGACGGCGTCGAAGGGGGGCACACCCCGGCGCCACGGGGCGAGCACGCCGACGCGGGCGCAGTCACCCTCGCCGGGGCGGTGGGGGCGCCCCGCGAGCGCCGCGAAGGCCTGCGCGAAGTCCGGGTCCCACGCCTCGCGGCAGGACACCGTGGCGGCCAGGCGGCGCGCCTCCTCGACCTCGCCGCGGGCGAGGTATCCCCGCGCGGTCACCAGCCGGGCCCAGGCGCCGCGGGGCTCGATGCCGGTGCGGTCGACCATCGCCGCGGCGTCGACCGAGCGCCCCACGGAGCCGAGCATCACCAGGGCGTCGTGGTAGTCCGTATGCTCCTCGCCGGCCTCGGGGAGGTGCGCGAGCGCGGCGGCGGCGTTGCGGTAGGCCGCCACCTCCCGGCCGCCGTCGTACTCGTGACGGCGCTGCGCGCGCAGGTTCTCGGCGCGGCGGCGCATCCAGCTGCGGCGCGGGTCGAGCAGCACCGCGTCGCGGGCGAGGGTGAAGGCCTCCTCGATCTGCCCGGAGCGCTCGGCGGTGCGTGAGCGCTCGGCCATGCGCTCGGCGACGCGCTGCACCAGCGAGGCGGTCCCCGGGTCGCGGCGGCCGAAGCGCAGGGCCTCGGCGGCGAGCTCCGTCGCCATCGCGAACTGCGACCGCGTGGCGAGGGTGAGCCCGTGCTCGGCGAGGGCGCGGGCGTAGCGGGACACCAGCAGCCGGGCGTCGGTCTCGGTCTCGTCGAGGGCGCGCAGGCGGAGCGACAGCACCAGCCGGCGCGCGTCGTGGAGGCGGTTGTGGGCGAGGAGGTCGTCCATGGTGGCGCGGAGCAGGTCGAGCTCGCGCCGGGCCTCGCCGCGGGCGACGGTGACGGTGCCCAGGGTCGCCTCGGCCTGGTCGTTGCGCCAACGGATCTCGTAGCGCCCCGCGGGGAGCACGAGGCGCGCCCGGGACCACGGACGCTCGCCCGCGAAGAGGCCCGACGCCGGCACGATGTCGCCCATCACGCGGAGCGGCACCGAGACCCGCGCTCCGCCTTGGAGGGGCTCGGCGACGATGCTCCCCGGCACGGCCTCGTTGGCGTGCGCGTAGGTGACCTCGACGCGAAGCGCGCCGCCGGGGTCGAGCCCCCGCGCGGAGAGGGTGTAGCCCTCGATGCGGCCGTTGGGGCCCGAGGAGAAGCGCGGGCCCTGGTGGGCCTCCTCGGTCCACGGGGCGGCGAGGGACTCGCGGCGGACGTAGTTGCTGGCGTCGTCGTGCTCGGTGCCGATGTAGCCCGGGAGGCGCAGGTAGGCCTCCTCGAGCTCCTCGAGGCGCTCGAGGTTGACCGCGGCGTACCAGGCGCCGTGGAGGTGCACGAAGGTCGGGCGGCGCTCGTGGAAGATGGCCTCGCGCATCCCCGGCTCGTCCTGCGGGTGCGTGCGCGCGATGGCGACGTCGCCGAGGCCGAAGAGGTCGATGACCTCGAGGCCCGAGTCGTAGCTCATGCCGCCGACGTCGGGGTCCAGCACCGAGGCGTTGCGGAGGTCGAGGGTGCGGGCGGCGGCGGCGAAGTACCGGGCGCGGCCGCGGACGACGGAGAACTCCAGGGTGTCGTGGTGGCGCGTGCTGGTGAAGCGCGCGGGGTGGTGGTGCGTCGTCTCCTTGATGACCAGCCACGCGGCGAAGGGCGTGAGCGCGATGGCGACCGGGGCGCGCAGGCTGCGGGGGGCGGCCACGACGACGACCCGGGCGAGGGCGCGAACGCCCTCGGCGAAGCCCAGCGCCAGCAGCGGGAGCCCGTAGGTGAGGAAGCGCCACTCCTCCATCCAGTCGCCGTGGGAGTAGACCGGGAAGAAGAGCCCGGCGGCGATGCTGAGCAGGAGGGCGACGCGGGCGACCGGGGCGCGCAGCGCGAGGAGCAGCGCGGGGACGAGCGCGAGGGCGCGGGTGAGGTCGTAGGTGCGGATGAACTGACGGAGGTAGACCCAGCCGGCGGAGTCGAACTTCGTGAGGTCCTTACCGAAGTCGAAGGTGCGCTTCTTCGTGTAGAAGCTGTTGGGGAAGGGCCACGCGAAGTAGGCGAGGCGGAAGAGCTCGAGCGCGCCGACCATCAGGGCGAGGGTGAGGGCCCAGGTGAGGTCCTGCTTGCGGGGCTTGCCGGTGACGATGCGCATCCCGCGGGCGAGGGCGACCGCGACGGCGTAGAGGGCGCCGTCGGGGCGCGTGGCGAAGAGCAGCCCGAGGGTGACCGACGACCAGGGGAAGCGCGCGCCGTCGTGCTCCTCCCACGCGAGCGCGGTGAGGGTCGCCGCCGCCAGGAACTGGAAGAGCCCGTTCTCCAGGCCCGCGGCGGTCCAGAGGGCGGAGTGGGCGAAGGTCGCGGCGATAAGCGGGGCGACGAGGTCGAAGTAGCGCGGGCGGCGCTGGTAGGCCACCGCGGGGAAGGCCGCGATGGCGCAGAGCGCGAAGCCCGCGAAGGCCAGGCCCAGGACCTTGGAGAGGGTCTCGTGGGTGACGCCGAGGCCGTCGGCGGGGGCGAGCAGGAGGATCCAGAGGAAGTTGGTGGCGGCCTCGACGCGCTCGGCGCCGGGGGTGAGCACGAGGCCGTCGCCGTTCCAGAGGTTGCGGGCGTAGGAGTAGGAGATGCCCGCGTCGTCGACGGTGAAATCCCAGGAGCGTCCGACGTTGGCGCCGAAGAAGCAGAGCACGGCGCCCAGCAGCGCGAGCCATGGGAGGGTCGGGGCGAAGGCGCTCGGGCGGCGCATGGGCGGCGGAACCTAAACCGGGAACGGGGCGTCTGTCGCGCGAGACCGACGCGAAGTCAGCCCGCGACCTCGCGGAAGATGCGCGCGAGGTTCATGGAGGTGAGCGCGTCGCAGCGCACCTCGAAGGGTCGGGCCTGGAGGTACGCCGCGAAGATGGGGCCGTCGTCGGGCCAGAGGCCGGGGTCGAGCGCGAGGCCCACGAAGGGGCGCATCGCGGCGGGGAGCTTGGGGAGCAGCGCGTCGAGGCGCGCGCGGGCCAGGCGAAGCACCTCGCGCTTGGCCTCGATGCCGACGGAGCGGTCGGCCATGCGGATGACCTCGGCGTGGCCCCAGGGGCGCTCGCCCGTCACGGCCTGGGCGCCCATGAGCGCGAGGGCGACGAGGTCGCGGTGGCGGAGGTACATCCGCCGGTCGCGGGGATCGGCGCTCTCGACGAGGGGCGAGGAGACCAGGAAGTTGAGGTGCGTCCAGTCGGGGGTGACGAGGTCGAGCCCGACGGGGAGGGGGTCGATGAGGGTGACCTTGCCTTCGTCGTCGAAGAGGACGTTCTCGGGCTTCAGGTCGCCGTGCGGCCAGTGCAGGTCGTGGAGCTGGTGGATCTCCTCGGCGAGCCGCGCGACATCCTTCGTGGAGGTCGGGTCGAGCACGCGCCCCCGGAGCCGGGGCATCACGTAGGCCTGCCGGGCATCGACGGCGAACTGCGAGGTGACGGTGATGACCGACGGGTGCTCGGCCTCACGGATGCGGCTGACCTCGCCGAGCAGCACGCGGTTGCATCGACCGAGCTCGGTGGGCGGGATGAAGCGCGGGCCGAGGCCCTCCTCGGAGAGCTTCGGGGCGCGCAGCCGGTGCACCGTCTTCTCCCCGAGGGCGCCGTCGTGCTCGCCGGTGTGGGGCCAGGCCACCTTCACCGCGACGGGCTTCGACTCGTAGGTGGCGGCGAACACCACCCCGATGCCACCGCGACCGAGCACGCCTTCGACGGTGTAGCCCCGGACATCGAGCGCGCTGATGGCGTCGATGTACTCGCTGGAGATGACTCGGAGGGACGTCACGGTTGCCCGCAGTGTAACGGGGGCCGCGGGCGGATTGGCAACAATCGGCGCAGCGCCGGCGGGGCGCTTGACGTGGTCGGAGCCTGGCTTAGCGCCCGGGGGCGACCCGGGCGAGATAGGCCGCCCGCGCGATCGGGTCCTCGAAGGCCGCCGACTGGCGAGCGATCCAGGCCTCGGCGCGGCGATCGAGCCGCTCGGCGTCGACCGCGCGCTCCGAGCGTCGCGCCGCCGAGGCCGCGGCGAGCAGCAGCGGGAGTTCGGCGTAGCCTCCTCCAAAGCCCGCGGCGTCCATCTCCTCGACGGCCTCGAAGGCCCGGAGCCATCCCTCCTCGACGCGCCCGAGACCGAGCAGCGCCCGGCTCCAGCGGGACTGCATCAGCCACCGTCGCACGGGGGTATGCGGCGACAGCGCCACGGCCGACCGCGCCTCGCGCTCGGCGTCGTCGAAGGCTCCGCGCGCGAGCAGCGTCTCGGCGAGGACGTCGCGCGCCATCGCCTGGTAGCCGTCCGAGATGCCCGGGGTCGCGAGGATGCCGCCCGCGAGGCGCGCGGCCTCCGCCACGGCGTCGGGGCTGCCCCGCGCGAGGAGGCCGTTCGCGAGGCTCAGGGCAGCGTGCGAGATTGCCATCCCGACGCCCATCGCGAGCGCGTCGGCGTGCGAGCCACGGAGCCGCGCCTCGCCCGCCGCGAGGTCGCCCGCGCGGCACTCCAGCTCGCCCAGGTTGTCGCGCGAGAACACCGCCATCAGGGACGACCCGCCGCCCTCGTCAAAGAGGCCGATCGCCTCGCGGAGCAGCGCGAGCTGCGGGGCGAGCGTGTCCTGGGTGTGGCGCTCGTGGGTGCAGTGCACGACGTTGAGCCACGCGAGCAGCATCGGATACCGCGGCAGGAGCTCGCCGAGGGTCGCCTCGGCCCGCGACAGCAGCGCGAGCCCGAGCCCGGGAGATCCCACCTGGATCACCGCGCTCGCCAGGTGGATGGCGGTGTCGCCGTAGACCAGCGCCGAGTCCTCCAGCGGGGCGGCGGCGAGGAAGCCCTCGACGCACGCGCGGAGCGCGTCGTGGGCGTTTCGGTAGGCCGCGAGCAGCGCGACGGTGCGCTGGGCGTAGCACCAGTAGGTGCTCCCCGCGGGGAGCAGCGCCGCGGCCTCCGACGCCGCCGCGCCGCCGGCCGTCCAGTCCCAGCGGGTGACGGCGCAGAAGCTCTCCAGCGCCCCGAGCGCCCCGCGCGCCTCGCCCCGCGCGCCCGCGGCGCGGCCCCGGCGGGCGAGGGCCTCGCAGGCGCGAAACTCCCCGCGGTCGAAGGCCCGGTGCGCGGCCCTCACGAACCACGGGGCCGCGTCGTCGGCGCTGCCCGCGAGGAGGTGATGCTCCGCGATGAGCGCGGGGTCGGCCTCGCGCGCGGCGAGCCAACCCGCGGCGAGCTGGTGCCCGAGGCGGCGGTCGTCCTCGGTGAGCAGGCCGTACGCGGCGTCGCGCATCAGGGCGTGGCGGATGCGGTACGACCCGGGCGCGTCGCGCTGCGCCTCGACGATCTCCTCGCGCACCAGGTCGGACACGCCGTGCTCGCCGTCGCCGCCGGGGTCGGCGCCGAGCACCGCCCGCACCCCTTCGAGCGCGAAGCTCTCACCGAAGACGCTCGCCGCGCGAAGCACCCGGCGCACCCCGGTCTCCAGCCAGCCGATGCGGGCCTGCAGCATCGCGAGCACGGTCGCGGGCGGCGTGTCCCCGTCGCCGTGGCAGGCCGAGCGTACGAGCTCCTCGAGGTAGAGCGCGTTGCCGTCGGACTGCTCGGCGATGCGGGCGATGGCCGCCGGGTCGAGCACGTCGCCCGCGACGGCGGTGGCGAGCCGCTCGCACGCGCGTCGCCCCAGCGGCCGCAGCGGGAGGAGCGTGACCCGGCCCTTCCACAGCTCTGGCGCGAGCTCGTGGACCTCCGGGCGCGCGAAGGCGACCACGAAGAGCGGGCGCTCGGCGAACTCCCGCAGGGCGAGCTCGATGAGGCCCATCGAGGCGCGGTCGCCCCAGTGGAGGTCTTCGAGCACGAAGCACACCCCGTGGCCTTCGGTCGCCGCCCGCAGGTACTCCAGGAAGGCCTCGCTCGTCCGCGCCTGCATCACCCGCGGATCCTGGCGGGCCGCGCGCAGCCGCACGCTCTCCTCGTCTGGGAAGGGCAGGTCGCAGAGCTCTCCGAGGAGCTCGGCCACGCCCTGCGCAGCGGCGGCCGGGAGCATCGCCGACACGCCCGCGACGAGCTTCGAGCGAGCAACCTCCGCGCCCTCGTCGCCGGTGACACCGAAGTGCCGGCGGAGCGCCTGGGCGACGAGCCCGAGGGGCGACGCCGCGCGCAGCAGCTCTCCCTTCGCCTCGAGGCGCAGGACCGGGAGCGCCCCCTCGCGCTGCGCCGCCCGCCGGAGGAGCTCGTGCCGCAGCCGCGACTTGCCGAGGCCCGCTCCGCCGACCACGAGCACGGCCCGGGCGGTGCCCTCGTCGAAGCTCGCGGCCATGGTCATCTCCAGCAGCGAGAGCTCCTGCTCGCGGCCCACGCAGGGTGTGGCGCGGCCGAGCAGCGGGCGCGAGGCGTCGACGGACACCGGCAGCGCGTCGAGCGTGCGCCACCCGTCGGCGCTCTCGACCGTCACGACGCGCCCGTCGACGAGCGCCGCGGTCACGTCGTCGAGGCGCACCTGGCCCGACGGGCTGCCCGTCGTGAGCAGGGCCGCGGCGCGCTCCAGCGCCTCGCCGAGCGGCAGCCGCTCCCCGGCGACGCCCCGCGCCGTCGCGACGGCGACGACCGCCGCGGGCCAGGCGACCAGCGCCCGCTGCGCGAGGCTCACGGCCTGGAGCGCCAGGTCGACCGCGGAGGCCCCCGGTCCCAGCGTTGCGACGATGGAGCCGTCCGCGAGGCGCTCGGTGCGCACGCCCCGGGCCGCGATGGCGCGCACCACCGCGGCGGCGTCCGCGTCCGGCGTCGAGGCGTCCGAGACGACGAGCGTGGCGTCGTCGGCGCCGCCCGGCAGCGAGACCACGATGACGCTCACGAGCTCGAGCTCGCGCGCACCGAGGCCGAGGGGGGCGGACGCCGTCACGCTGATCGTCGGGGGGAGCGGGGCGAGGCCGGCGAGGGCCTCCGCCACGGCGCCGCCATCCCTCGGGCGCTGGAGCGGGTCCTTCAAGAGCATCTGCGCGACGAGCGCGCGCAGGGGCGCGGGGAGGTCCGGGCGCGCGGCGTCGAGCGAGACGGGCTCGCCGAAGAGCACCTTGCCCAGCGTCGCGACGAGGTGACTGGCCGCGAAGGGCGATCGCCCGGTCAGGCACTGGTAGAACACGCAGCCGAGCGCGAACACGTCCGCGGCCGGGCCGATGGTGCGCAGCCCCTGGGCCTGTTCGGGGGCCATGTACTCGGGCGTCCCGACGAGCATCCCGCTCTGGGTGAGGGCGCGCTCGCCGCCGACGGCGCGCACGAGCCCGAAGTCGAGCACGGTCACCCCCGCCGCTTCGGCCCCCTTGAGGAAGAGGTTGGAGGGCTTCACGTCCCGGTGCACCAGGCCGCGGCGGTGGGCGGCGTGCAGCGCGTCGGCCACGCGGCCCACCAGGGTGAGGGTGTCGGCCACGGAGAGCGGGCCGCGCTCCAGGCGCTTCGTGAGCACCTCGCCCTCGAGACACTCCATCGCGAGGAAGGGTCGCCCGTCGTCGGCCGCGCCGTGCGCGACGTACGCGACGATGGCCGGGTGCGCGAGCTCGGCGAGCACGTCGATCTCCGCGGCGAAGCGCGCGGCGGCGGGCGCCTCGGGGTCGCTCGCGCGCAGCAGCTTGACGGCGACGACGCGCCCGGAGCGACGGTCCGTCGCGCGGAAGACCTCGCCCATGCCGCCCGCCCCGAGCGGCGCGCCGAGCTCGAAGCGGTCGGCGAAGAGCGTGCCCTCGTCGCCGCGCGCCCCGGCACCCCCCTCGCGTCGCATGCTCAAGCGGGCGTCACTCCATCCCGAGGGTCGACGTGCAGGAGCGCCGGAGGTCGGCGCGCGCGGTGTCGCGCAGGACCTCGCCGTGCGCAGAGACGAGGTGCGCGAAGTCGTGCGAGAGGAGCCGCTCGAAGTCGGGGCGAAGCGCCTGCGGTCGTCCGCCGGTCATCTCCTTCAGCCAGATGGGGCCGAGGGTGAGCGGGCGGCGGAGGAAGCCCATCACCCGGCACGCGAGCGCGCCCCCCAGCGAGCAGCGGGTGGTGTCGGGCCAGTGCTGGACGCTGTCGCAGGTGATGAGCAGGTCGCCCGCGGGTTGCGTCAGCAGGAGCGCGGCCTCGCCCTTCTGCGCGTTCTGGAATGAGAACACCCGCGCGCGGGGGTGGGGGCTCGCGCCGCCGTCGGCGAGGCGCTCAGTGGCGGCGTCGGGCGGGAGCGAGGTCCAGCAGGTGGGCGAGTACCGGGATCGGTAATAGGGGTCGTCGCGGGTGTGGAAGAAGCCGAGGCGGACGAGGTGACGAACGGTGCCCAGGCGGTCGAGCGCACGCTCGCCTTCGGGGGAGAGCCGGACGGAGTTCACGAGGGTCAGGGCGTCGCCCTCGCGGAGCACGATCATGTTGCGCCCGAAGGAGAGCCCCGGGGCCGCGCGGAAGGTCCCGCGCACGAGGAACACGTCGGGGAAGATCTCGTCGAGGTCGCCGTGGGGCAGGGACTCAGCGAACGCGCTCATGGGGTGGCGCACGGTATCATCGGCCGCCGCGAAGCTTCGAGCGCGGCCTGGTCGAGCGATGCGACAAGCGTCCGGGGCGCACCCGCCTCACATCCCCGCGGTCTCCTCCAGCTCCCGCCCGCCCGTCTCCGGCAGCAGCGCCAATATCAACCCCAGCGCCAGCAGCGGGAACACCGCCGTCGCCCCCACCGTCGGACCCCACCCGTAGCGGGCCGCGAAGTACCCCACCAGCGGCGGCGAGAGCACATACCCGATGCGCCCGAGCAGGTTGTTCGACCACGCGAAGGCGTCCGCCCGGTGCTCCGTCGGAAACAGCTCCGTCGTAAAGGCGTTGAGCACCGGCAGGAAGGCGCTGCACCCGAACACCGCCAGCACCAGCGCCCCCGTCAGCGCCCCGCGCCCCTGTAGCGTGTACGCCGCGAACACCCCGGCGCTGAGCACCCCGTAGATGATCACCGCCCCGCGCTTGCGCCCCACCACGTCGAGCAGCTTGCCCGCGAGGAACACCAGCGGCATCGACACCACCGCCGCGACGGTGATCGACCCGCCCACCTGCGCGTCCGTGAACGCGCGCTCGGACACGGCGAACTCCTTCCAGAACGTGATCGCGTTCTGCGTGCACACGTACGAGAGGAACCAGATCACCGCCATCTGGAGGATGCGCTTGAGGTGCTTCGTGCGCAGCACCGCGAAGATGTCCCCCTGCACCGGCGCGGGCGTGGTGGCGGTCGCGGCGTGGGCCTCCTCGAAGCGCCGCGTCTCCTTCAGGCCGCGGCGCGCGTAGGCCATGATGCCCAGCGGGACCGCGCCCACCACGAAGACCAGGCGCCACCCGATGGGGCTCTTGAGCATGAGCGGCACGAGGCCCGCGCAGGCGATGCCGCCGAGCGACGAGCACGCCTGGAGGATGCCGATGACGGTGCCGCGTCGGGCGGCGGGGTACTCCTCGGCGGCGATGACCATGGCGATGGTCCACTCGCCGATGAGGAAGACGCGGGCGATGCACTGGAGCAGGCCGAAGACCACGGCGTTGGGCGACGCGGCCGAGGCGAGCGAGGCCAGGGTGTACCCGACGATGGTGATGGAGAGCACGCGCCGCCGGCCGATGCGGTCGGCCACGCGGATGAGCAGGTACGCGATGACGGTGCCGGCGTTGATGCACGCGAGCAGCACGCCCGCGGCCTCCGGGGAGATGTGGAAGTCGCGGCGCAGGTTGGGGAGGATCTGCGCG
The DNA here is from genome assembly GCA_030652255.1 of Myxococcales bacterium. Taxonomy (GTDB): domain Bacteria; phylum Myxococcota_A; class Polyangia; order Polyangiales; genus SCUS01. The sequence goes on from JAUSAZ010000097.1 coordinate 147,847, forward strand.
AGCGCGAACATGTCGTAGCCCTCGAAGAAGGTCGCCACGCTCAGGAAGACCAGCAGGCGCCGGAGGTATCCCTCATCGGGCGCGGGCCCCGCGGGCTCGCGGTAGGGCGCGGCGGACAGGTTGGGGGAGGGCAGGTCGCTCATCGGGCGCGGAGTCTCGCACCGCCCGCGGGCCTGGGGTCAATCGCTCAGCGCCGCGGCGGTGGACGTTGGTGTCCACCGGCGTCGTGTGCGCGGTCGTTCGCGGCCAACGCGCAGGCTCGCACCGGCGAGCTCAGGACAGCGATCGAAGCGAGATCATGCGGTTGTGAGCGCACGGCAGCGCCATGGCACGCCCGCTGCTGAGCATCGGCCCGGGGGCGATTGGGCCTCCGATTGCTGTGGGGAAGTACATGAAGTCAAAGATCAGGGTGAGTTTCGACAAGATCGAGGTGGTCGAGGGCCGTGGCCTGGGGGACACGAAGACACTCGAGCTGAACGTCGCCGCGGGCGATGGGACGGTTACCTCGACGTGGCCGGCGCCAGGCTCGTTCTCGTCCGTCACGAAGTCCCAGCCGCGCGTGTTCACGGGCCACGAGGGCATGATCGGGGTCTACTCGGTGGAGGAGGGCGACTCCCTCACCAAGCGCTTCGGCGTCAACATCATCGAGCACGACACCGGCGCGAACGGCCAGGACGACCAGGGCGTCGGCCACATCACCCTCGAGCTGAGCGACGGCGTGTCGATCGTCGTCGGCAAGGCGATCAAGCTCTACAACCGGGCCGGGACCTACGCCGGCAAGGTGAAGGTCTCGCTCCGGGCCGAAGAGATCGGCACCGTCAACAGCTGACCGCTCCGGGGCGAGCGTCGGGCGGAGTCGGCGCACAACCGTGCCCACGCTCCGCTCGACGCATCGCGCCCCGCGCGAGTGCATCGCCCCGTGGAGGATCGAGGGGCCGCTCCCTCAGCGCCGCGAAGGCAACATCGCCGCGAGCTCGCGCGCGAAGCCGCTGGCGGGCGTGATCACCGTGCGGTCTTCCGACACCGTCCACCGCGCCTCCCTCGTCCGTGCGCCCTCGCGCGCCCGGAACACCACCTCGCACCCCGTCCCCCCGTCGCCCGGCGCCTCGGCGGTCCATCCGCCCGGCGTGAAGCGCCCGCGGCGCCCGCGGCCCGAGTACGCCAGCAGCGCCTCGGTGTTGGTCAGCCGGAAGGCCCCACGCCACTCCTGCACGATGGCCACGTCGCTCACCCGGCACCCCGGCGCGATGGCAGCCTGCTGCGACGGGCTCACGGCCAGCATCGGAGCATCCCGGCCCGTGAGCGCCCCGGCATTCAAGCGCGTCGTATGGGGCGTCTCTGAGGGGCGCGAGAAGGGGTTCTCGGGCATCCACTGGAGGATCACCGCCACGCCCGCGACCAGCACCCCGAAGCCCACGATGGCGTACCAGGCCTGGGCGCGCTGCTGCTGTTCCTTGCGTTCGTACTCGTCGCCGGGGGCCGCCATCTCGCGGACCATGGTGCCACACGATGCCGCGGCGGACTGCGTGCCGCGTCGACGGACATACATCCTGGGGTATACCCAACGCCGTGAGCACCCCTCCCGCATCGCCCCCGCGCTGGAACCTCTCGGACCTCTACGCCTCGGTCGCCGACCCCGCGATCGACGCCGACCTCGACCGCTCGCTGGAGCTCGCCTCCCGGCTCGGGGCGAGCTACCGCGACCGCGTCGCCTCGCTCGACGGCCCCGAGCTCGCCGCGATGCTGGTCTCCTACGAGACCGCCCTCGCGGGGCTCTACCGCCCGCAGATGTTCGCCAGCCTCGCCATCGCCACCGACGCCCTCGACGAGCCCACCCGCGCGCTCCACTCCAAGGTCGGCGAGCGCTCCAACGGGGCCTTCAACCAGCTTCGCTTCGTCGACCTCGAGCTCGGTCGCGCGCCCGCCGAGGTGCACGCCCGCTGGCTCGCCGACCCCGCCCTCGCGACCTACCGGCACCACCTCGCACGCGCCCGCGACGCCGCCCCCTACGCGCTCCCCGGCCCCGTCGAGGAGGCCCTCTCCACCAAGGACCTCACCGGCCGCCGCGCCTGGACCCAGCTCTACGACGAGCTCCTCGCGGGCTGGCGCTTCCAGGTCGAGGTGGGCGGCGAGGACCGCACGCTCACCCTCGCCGACGCCCGCTCGCTGCGCGAAGACCCCGACCGCGACGTGCGCCGCCGCGCCACCGCCGCCATCCAGGACCAGCTCGCCGCGAGCGCCCCCACCCTCGGCTTCATCGTCAACACCCTCTACCAGGACCACCGCCTGGAGAACGGCCTCCGCGGGCACCTCGACCCCGTGGCGCCCACCATGCTCGACGACGAGCTCTCGCGCCCCGTGCTCGACGCCCTCATGACCGCCGTCGAGGCCCACTACCCGGTCGCGCAACGGTACTTCCGCTGGAAGGCCGGCAACCTCGGGCTCCCGGTGCTGGAGAGCCACGACGTGCTCGCGCCGCAGCCCGACGGCGACCGCGAGGCCTCGTGGGAGACCGCGCGCGCCGAGGTGCTGCGCGCCTTCGCCGACCTCGACCCGAGCGTGGCCGAGGTCGCCGGGAGGTTCTTCAGCGAGGGGCGCATCGACGCCGAGCCGCGCACGGGCAAGCGCGATGGGGCCTTCTGCGCGGGGATGATCCCCGGCATCGCACCGCGCGTGCTCATGAACCACCACGGCCGCATGCGCGACGTCTTCACCCTGGCGCACGAGCTCGGCCACGGGGTGCACTTCGCCCTCGCGGGCGAGCAGTCGCTGCTCAACTACTGGCCCACGAGCCCGATGGCCGAGACGGCGAGCGTGTTCGGCGAGCTGGTGCTGGGGCGCAACCTCCTGGCCCACGAGAGCGACCCGGCCGCCCGCAAGGCCATGCGCGCCGCGCGCGTCGAGGAGGCGCTCGGAACCATCCACCGCCAGGTGGCCTTCACCCGCTACGAGCTGCGCACCCACGAGGCCCGCGCGGCGGGCGTGGTGCCCGTGGAGGACATCTCCGCCATCTGGACCGGGGAGATGGACCGCCTCTACGGCGACTCCGTGCTGCGCACCGAGCGCGACCGCTACGGCTGGGGGGCGATTCCGCACCTCGTCCACTACCGCTTCTACTGCTACTCGTATGCCTTCGGGCAGCTGCTGGTCTTCGCCCTCTACGACCTCTGGGAGCGCGAGGGCGCGGCCTTCGTGCCGAAGTACCTCCGGCTCCTGTCGAGCGGGGGGAGGGACCGCCCGGAGGCCCTGCTCGCCGAGCTCGGGCTCGACGTGCGCGACCCGGCCTTCTGGTCGCGCGGGCTCGCGGTGGTCACCCGCATGGTCGATGACCTGACCGCGGGCGCTTGATGACTCCCGCGGGGGAATGGTCTATTCCGCGCCCTTCCATGGAGAACCTGAACGTGGTGCAGAACGGCGTCGGTACGGGCGAGAAGCCCAGGATCGTGGGGACCCGCGAGGACGAGGCGTGGCGCGCCTACTTCGAGCGCAGCGCCGTCGAGGAGCCGCGCTTCGGCTTCGGCGTGCACTACCTCCGCAACGACGTGGCGGAGACGATGGCCCGGGCGATCCCGAAGGACGCGCGGGTGCTGGAGGTGGGGTCGGGCCCGGGCGACACGCTCGCCCGCCTGCCCAACGCCGTGCGCGACGGGGTCGACCCCATCGCCGCGGCCATCGAGGGCGCGCGCCGCCGGCACCCGGGGCTCAACCTCCGCGAGGAGGACGCCCTCACGATGCGCCTCCCCGAGCGCTACGACGCGATCATCTGCGACCGCCTCGTGCACAGCGTGCCGGACATCCAGCGCCTGCTGGAGAACCTCTCGCGCCACCTCGCGCCCGGAGGCAGGGTCTTCCTCACCTGTTACAACTACCTCTGGGAGGTCGCCCTGCGCGCGGGCGAGATCGCGGGCTTCAAGCTCCCGACGCCGCCCGCCAACTGGCTGGGCGAGTCCGACCTCCAGAACCTCTTCGACATCGCGGGCCTCGAGGTCGTGAAGCTCGAAGACCGGATGCTCCTCCCGGCGCCCGTCCCGGGCGTCGCGGGGCTGCTCAACAAGTACGTCTCCAAGCTCCCGCTGGTGCGCCGCACCTCGATGTACCGGCTCTACGTCCTGCGCCGCCGCGGCGAGGCCGTGCTGCCCACCCCCGAGCCTCGCGTCAGCGTGGTGGTGCCCGCCCGCAACGAGGCCGGCAACATCCCCAAGATCATCGAGCGCACCCCGGTGATGGGCGCCGAGACCGAGCTCATCTTCGTCGAGGGCGGCAGCTCCGACGACACCCGCGGCACCATCGAGCGCGCCATCGCGGAGTACCGCGGGCCGCTCAAGCTCTCGGTGTACGGGCAGACCGGCAAGGGCAAGGGCGACGCCGTGCGCGTGGGCTTCCGCGAGGCCACCGGGGACATCCTGATGATCCTCGACGCCGACATGACCGTGCCGCCCGAAGACCTCCCGAAGTTCTACGACGTGATGGTGCGCGGCCAGAGCGACTACGTGCAGGGCACGCGGCTCGTGTACCCGATGGAAGCCGAGGCGATGCGCTTCCTCAACAAGCTGGGCAACATCGGCTTCAGCAAGCTCTTCACGTACCTGCTCAACCAGCCGCTGAAGGACACCCTCTGCGGCACCAAGGTGCTCTGGGCGCAGGACTACGCGCGCCTCGCCGCCAACCGCGCCTACTTCGGCGACTTCGATCCCTTCGGCGACTTCGACCTCATCTTCGGGGCCTCCAAGCTCAACCTGAAGATCCTCGAGATCCCCATCCGCTACCGCGACCGCACCTACGGCGAGACCAACATCTCCCGCTTCCGCCACGGCTGGCTGCTGCTCCAGATGTCCGCCGTCGCCGCCACCAAGCTCAAGTTCACCTGACACCCCGCCGGGCGGGCACCACCCGCTCGCGCCAGCGCCACGGCAGGGCCACGTCCTCGGGTCGGCCCACCACCCCGATGCGCGGCCCCACCAGCACGTCGTCATCGCCCATGGGCACGCCCGCGTGCAGCACGATGCGCTCGTCGCTCGCCGCGTCGAGGCCGTCCCAGGTCCGGTCGATGCCGAGGGCGCGGCAGAGGCTCCCGGGGCCTGCGCAGAGCCTCGCGTCGGGCGCCTTGGGTCCGCGCCTCGCCCGCATCAGCGCGACGCCCTCCGTGGGCACGAGCGCGCGCAGCAGCACCGCGGCGCCGTCGCCCGCGGTCACGAGGTTCACGCAGTGGTGCATCCCGTAGATGAAATAGACGTAGACCGTGGCGGGCGCGCCGAACATCGAGGCCGTGCGCGCGGTGCGCCCGCGCGACGAGTGGCTGCACGACTCGGTGGGGCGGTAGGCCTCGGTCTCGACGATGCGCCCCGCGGTCTCCCCCTCCGCCGTGCGCGTGCGGATCACCCGTCCCAGCAGGTCGCGCGCGACGGCGAGGGAGTCGCGGGCGAAGAAGTCCCGGCTGAGCCGGGCCGTGGGGTCGATGGCCATCGCCCGCCAAGCCTGCGCGACGCCACGGCCGCCCGCAAAGGGCTCGCGCCGCGGCCGCAAACGGGTGATAGCTTGCGCGCGATGTCAGCCGTCTCCAGCGACCCGCGGCGCTCCCGGGCGCCCGCCGCCAAGACCTTCGCCCGCGCCCTGATGCTGATCGTGCTGGCGCTCGGCGCCGCCTCGCTCACGTCGTGCCGCCGGGCCCGCGCGTCGTGGCACCGCCGCACCGCCCTCGGTCGCGCCGAGGCCGCGGTGGCCGTCGCCCGCATCAACCGCGGGCGCGCCGACTACCTGCGGTACTGCGCGCTCTGCCACGGGCGCGAGGCGCAAGGCTACGCCGCCGACCACGCCAACGCCCTCGGCAACCAGGACTTCCTCGCCATCGCGTCGAGCGCCTTCGTGCGCGACTCCATCGCGTCCGGGCGTCCGGGCACGCCGATGTCGGCCTGGAGCCAGCGCCGCGGCGGCCCCCTCGACGACCGGCAGATCAACGGCATCGTGGCGTACCTCCGCAGCCTCGCGCGGCGCCCGCTGCTCGCCGTCAGCGCTCGCCGCAGCGCGGGCGACCCCGTGGCCGGACAGCGCGTGTGGACCGAGCGCTGCATCACCTGCCACGGCGCGCGGGGGCAGGGGAGCGCGACGGCGACCAGCGTCACGAGCCCGGAGTTCTTGCGGGCGGTGCGCGACGGGTACCTGCGGCACACGATCACCCACGGCCGCGCGGGCACGCCGATGGTCGGCTTCGCGCAGCTCGGCCCGCGGGCCATCGACGACCTCGTGGCCTTCATCCGCAGCGCCGAGCACGTCCCCGGCCCGCCCCCGCCGCCCACCTACGAGCCCCCGCCGGGCCTCGATCGGCTGGTCATCAACCCGGCCGGGCGACCGCCGGAGTTCACGCTCCGAGAGGGGCGCTTCGTGCCCGCCGACCAGGTGGCCCAGGCCCTTACGCAGGGACGGCGCATGGTGATCCTCGACGCCCGCGCGACCTCCGACTGGTCGACGGGCCACATCGCGGGCGCGCTGCCCTTCCCCTTCTACAACATCGACCAGATGGCCGGTCAGCTGCCCCGCGACGGCACCTGGATCCTGGCGTACTGCGCCTGTCCGCACGCCGCGTCGGGGCACGTCGTCGACGAGCTGCGCAGCCGCAACTTCCCCCACACCGCCGTCATCGACGAGGGCTGGTCGTACTGGACCGCGCACCACCTCCCCACCGCCCACGCCGCCATCGTCCCGACGCCGTAGCAACGCGTCGCTGGGGCGTCGGGGGAGAAGAACCGCAAGGGTCACAAGGGTCGCAAGGAGGAGTTCTGCCGACGTATCGGTCTCCCGAGAGGGTCTTTGGAGCGATGCCGGTCTCCAACACGAGGTGAGTGCTTCGAGCGCCTGCCCGGCCAAACCCCCTTGCGACCCTTGCGCCCCTTGCGGTTCTTCTCCCCCGACGCAGCCGCCTCGGTCGATCAGCGGTAGCCGAGCACCAGCGCGCGGGCGAGCAGCAGCCAGCCGTCGGCGGCGACGAAGAGCAGCAGCTTGAAGGGCAGCGCGACCTGCGGCGGCGGCAGCGCCGTGAGGCCCAGCGACACGAGCAGCGAGGCGATCACCAGGTCGACGACCAGGAAGGGGAGGAAGACCAGGAAGCCGATGGTGAAGGCCCGCGTGAGCTCGGTCACGACGAAGGCCGGGAGCAGCACCGAGACGTCGTCGTCGCCCACGGTGGCGACCGCCGCGCCCTGCCGCTGCGCCGCCTGCCGCGCGAGGTCGGCGAAGAGGCGCCGCTCGCGGGCGTGGGCGTTGGCCCGCAGGAAGCGCACCCACGGCACCTTCGCGGCGTCCCAGGCGCGCCCGAGCCGCGCGAGCCCGTCGGGGGTGAGCGGGTCGGCCGCGAGGGCCTCGGCGAGCTGCGGCCCGGCGCGGTCGACCATGGCCCGCGCGGTGGGCGCCATCACGTGCAGCGACAGGATCGCGCTCAGCCCGAGCACCACCAGCGCGCTCGGGGTCTCGGCCGAGCCGAGCGCGTTGCGGATGAGCCCGAGCACCACCGAGCACTTCACGAAGCTCGTTCCCACGAGCAGGAGGGCGGGCAGCAGCGAGAGCATCCCGAAGACCACCGCGAGGACGAGCGGTGAGGTGCCCGTGGTGGGGTTCACGACGCGGCGTCCTTCGGGGAGGGCTCAGGCAGGGGGAGGGCGGTTGGGTCGAGCTCGCTCAGCAGCGCGAGGCCGCCGTCGCTGCCGCCGAGCAGCAGGGCCTTGCCCGCGACCCGAACGACGAAGAGCGAGCGCCGCGGGTCGAGGGCCACGCGGTCGACGACGGTGATGACCCCGGCGGGGCTGCGGCCGACGCCGCGGCGGGCGACCCAGCGGAGCGCCCACCACGCGAGCGCGCAGACCGCCGCGAGGGTGAGCAGCGTCTGCGCGAGTGCGGCCCCGAGGCTCGGCGGCGGCGGTGCGTCCATCCCGCGCGATGTTGCGGGAGGCTGGCTGCGAAGGGAAGGGGATCAGCTCGCGGCGGCGGCGGTCTCGCCGTCGGTCGACGCGGGAGCCGCGGGGGCGACGGTGGGCTCGTCGAAGGCGACGGCGCGCTCGAGCACCTCGGCGATGTCGAGCTGCTCGACGGGGCGCTTGAGCTCCTCCTCCATCGACTTGATGCCGTCGGTGAGCATCGTCTGGCAGAAGGGGCAGCCCGAGGCGACCATGTCGGCGCCGGTGTCGAGCAGCTGCAGCGTGCGGCGCTTGTTGACGCGCTCGGTGCCGTGCTGCTCCTCCATCCACATCTGCGCGCCGCCGGCGCCGCAGCAGAGGCCCTTCTCGCGGCTCCACTCGGCCTCGACGAGCTCGAGGCCGTCGATGCGCGCGAGCACGTCGCGGGGCGACTCGTACACGCCGTTGTGGCGCCCGAGGTAGCAGGAGTCGTGGAAGACCACCTTGGCCTTCACGCCGCGGGTGGGGCGCAGCTTGCCGGTGGCGAGCAGCTCCTGGAGGTAGGTGGAGTGGTGCACCACCTCGTAGCGGCCGCCGAGGTCGGGGTACTCGTTGAGCAGCGTGTTGAAGCAGTGCGGGCAGGTCGTGACGATGCGCTTCGGCTTGTAGGTGTTGAGCGTCGCGACGTTCTGCTCGGCGAGCATCATGTAGAGGTGCTCGTTGCCCGCGCGCCGCGCCGGGTCGCCGGTGCAGGTCTCCTCGCTGCCGAGGATGGCGAAGTCGACCTTCGCCTGCTTCATCAGCCGGGCCATGGCGCGGGAGATCTTCTTCGCGCGGTCGTCGTAGCTGGCCGCGCAGCCGACCCAGTAGAGCACCGCCGCGTCGGGCTTCTCGCTCATCAGCTTCACGTCGAGGCCGTCGGACCACTCCGCCCGGTCCATGCGCGTGAGGTTCCACGGGTTGCCGTTGGTCTCGAGCGCCTGGAAGGTCTTCTGGAGCTCGACCGGGAACTCCCCGCGGACCATCACCAGGTTGCGCCGCATGTCGACGATCTTGTCGACGTACGTGATCATCACCGGGCACTGCTCCTCGCAGGCGCGGCAGGTGGTGCAGGCCCAGATGACGTCGGGGTGGATGACGTCGGGCACGAGGTTGAGGTCGAAGATGGGCTTCGGGGCGTTGCCGTCCTCGCCGTAGGGGTCGCGCGAGAACACCTCCTCCTGCTTCTGGTAGAGGTGGTCGCGGAGGTCGATGGCGAGGTGCTTGGGCGAGAGCAGCTTGCCCGTGCGGTGCGCGGGGCAGTTGTCCGAGCAGCGCCCGCACTCGGTGCACGTGTAGAAGTCGAGCATCGCCTTCCACGTGAAGTGATCCATCCGGCCGACGCCGACCATGGCGGCCGTGGGGTCGGGCTGCTCCATCGCGGCGGCCATGGACTCCAGCAGCTTGTCCGCGCTCTCGGCCATGGGCTTGAGGCGCCCCGGGGGAGTGAGGTCGCGGGTGAAGACGTTGGGCAGCGACGTGACGACGTGGAAGTGCTTGCCGTAGGGCAGGTAGTTGAGGAAGGCGAACACCAGGAAGACGTGCACCCAGAGGCCCATCGCGCCGATGGCGTGGGCGGTCGCGTAGGTGGACCCGCCGAGGGTGTGGAAGACGAGCGCGAGCACGCGGCCGAGGTTCTCCCCGGTGGCGTTGCCGATGCGGTTGATGTTGCCCGCGACGTCGCCGCCCTCGCGGATGGCGTGCGCCAGGACGAGGCCGCCGTCGGCCACGAGGTCCATCACCATCATCGTGACGATGACGCCGAGCACGACCCAGGCGTGCCAGCCGTAGGCGAGGCGGCGCACCTTCGGGATGAGCCGGAAGTAGATGAAGGCCCCGGCGCCCGCGATGACCCCGAGGACGACGACGTCCTTGATGAGGTTGTAGCCGTAGCCCAGCTTGCTGAGCAGGGGGTCGGGGCCCTGCGGGTCGAGGATGAAGAGGTAGAACGACTCGTCGAAGCCGCGCCCCACGAGGATGATCGTGCGGAGCAGCAGCACCGCGAAGCCCGTGAAGATGAGGTAGTGCGCGAAGCCGGCGGACGCGTACTTGGGCATCTTGAGCTGCGCTCGCAGCGCCCAGAAGAGCGCCGCGCCGCCGCCCACCGCCGCGAGCATCGTGCCGAGCTGGAGGAAGCCACGGCCGACCTCGCCCGGTGCCAGCGCGCCCAGCATCGCTGCGGGGGCCGCCGCGAGGCCGACCAGCGCGACGAAGACCAGGGCGCTGCCGAAGGCGCTCGGACCCCGTTCGCCCGGGGCGACGGTGAGCCGCTCCCAGATGCGATCGAGTCGGTTCTCGGGCTGCCCCTGGGCCAGCAGGACGAGGCGCCGGAAGGCGCTCATGGCAAACAGCCCGTTGAGACCTCCGACCAGGAGGGCCATCGCGATGGGGTTCATGTCCGTCGACCGTAGCGTGAGGATCCGCGTGCACCTCGCACCCGGCCTACGTGCCGGGTCTTTTAGGCTCCGCGGGAATCAGGGTCAATCACCGCCTGAACGGCGATTCAGCGGGGGAGCTTGGCGTCGAAGAAGGCCCGGAGCTTGATGAGGTTCTTCTCCTCCTTGCCGAAGCTCGGGGCGGCGTAGCTGCGGGCGAAGCCCTTCACGTCGCTGGTGAAGTCGGCGCGCACGCCCGCGCCCGTGAGGATGTCGTCGACCGAGCGACCGCGCGCGGCGCTGCGCTTGAGCCCCTGCACGTACACGTCGAGCCGGTGGTAGTCGTCGCCGAGGAAGCCCTTCACCAGCTCGGTGTCCCCAGCGAGCGCCTGGAGCGCGGCGTTGGCGCCGAGGTCGACCCCGTTGGCGCCGGCGTGCGCCGACGCGATGCGCAGCACGAAGGCGTCGTCGAGGTAGCCGATGTCGTCGATGCCGTCGGGGATGAGGTCGACGGACTTGAAGACGTAGTTGAGCCCCGCGGCGAGCGAGCGGCGGGCGGCCTCGGGGGTGCCGTCGGCGTTGAGCGCGTCGACCATGGCCTCGGCGTCATTGCCGAGCGAGCGAAGCCAGTTGGGGAAGGTCTCCAGGCAGCGGGCGTCGACTTCGGATGTCATGGCTCTCCTCGGGAAATGGTGCGCGGAAGGGAAACCGCTCCAGCGGACATCGGGCGCTCGGGTCGGGACACCTGTTCCCCACGCGAGGCCGTCCCTTCGCGCGGCGGATCGTAACGGCGACCCCGCCCTCCCCACAAGGCTCCCGTTCTGTTGACCGCGGGACGGTGTTAGACCGTCGCCCCACCCTTTGCGCACGCGCCGATCCACCGCACTCGCCCTGCTCGCGCTCGCCGCCCTGCCGGCCTGCGCCTCGTCCCGCACGACCACCGTCGAGCGCATCGGCGGCCGCCTGCGCGAGCGACCCTTCGCGTCGCCCACGGCCTACGAGGCCTACCTCCGCGGCGAGCTCGCCGCCGCCCGCGGCGACCTCGCCGAGGCCGACCGCCAGCTCGGTCTCGCCGCCTTCGCCGACCCGGCAGACCCCTGGATCGCCGCGCGCCGGGTGCACCACCTTCTGGCCGCCGGGCAGCGGGACCGCGCCGTCGAGCTCGCCCGCGCCGCCACCGGGCGGCACCCCGCCGCCTCGGCCGCCTGGCTGTCCCTCGCCGCGGCGCTCGGTGAGACCCCCGCCACCCTCGTCGAGCGCGACGACGCCCTGGCCCGCGCCGTGGGCCTCGACCCCGAGGACCCCGAGGTGCGCGCCTCCGCCGTACGCATCGCGTCGCGAGAGCGCGTGACCGACGCCGCCCCAGCGACGCCGCGTCCTGCGCCCGGGTCGGGCGTCGCCGTGGAGCGCCTCGCGGAGGCGGGGGCCTGGTCGCGCGCGGCCGCGATGCTCGACGCCGCGCGGCGCCGTCAGCCCGCCGTGGGCGACCGCCTCGGGGCGGCGGTGGCGCACGTCTGCGCGGGCGATCCGCCGCGCGCCCGGGCGGCCCTCGATGCGCTCTCCCGACGCCGCGGGCCGGTGGACCGCACGACCGTCGCGTGGCTCTGGCTCCGGGCGGGCGAGCGGGGCCGCGCCCGGGAGGAGTCGGCGCTGGCGATGGCCGAGGGGGTCACCGGCGCCGCCGCGGTGCGCGCGCAGGCGCTCGCGGCGAGCGACGAGGCGACGCAGGCGCTGCGGGCGGCCGCGCTGGTCGACGCCGCCGAGCGGGCGCCCGCCGTGGCGCCGGTCGCGCTCGCGCCGTGGGCGGGGCGCTGCGCCCGCTCCGGGCTGATGGGCCGCGCCGAGGGCTCGACGCCCGGGAGCTCCCTGGGGACGGTGACGGTCGCGCTCGCGGGAGCGCTCGACCGGGCGGGGCACCCTGCGCTCGGCGACCTGGCGATCACCCGCGCGATGCAACGCCTGCGAGCGCTGCGGGTCGACGGCGCGGCCGCGAGGGACGCCCTGCGCGCGGCGGCAGCAGTACGGCTCGATCGCCTCGGGCGGTCGCCCGACGCCGCGTTGGAGGAGGTCGAGACCCCGGAGGGCGGGCTGGCGCGGGCGGCGATGGCGGCGTGGTCGCGCCCCACGGCACGAACGCAGGACGACCTCACGGCGGCCGCGGGCGACCCGGCGCTGGCGGTGTGGTCGGCCGCGTGGCGGGTGCTGGTGTGCGCGCGCACGCCCGCGGGCTGCGCGGGCGCCGACGTCGAGGCGGCCGCGGGGATGGTGCGCGCCGCGGTCGACGAGGCCCCGGTGGTGCTCCGCGCGCAGGCGCTGCTCGCGCGCGACCCGTCGGGCCTCGAGCGCGCCGCCGACGCCGACCCGCGCTCCCCATGGGATGCGTGGGTGCGCGCCCGGCTCTCCCCGGCGGGCGGCGCGCCGTGAGGACCCCGTGGTCACCGCGCGCGCGCCGCGTCGCGTACGGCCTCGCGCTGGGGGCGGTGGCCGTCGCCGCCGTCGTGCACCTCCGCTCCGAGGGGACTGCGCTGCCCGTCGACGACGCGTACATCACGCTGCACAACGCCGAGGTGCTGCGCCGCGGGGTCGACCCGCAGTTCGGCGTGGCCGCGATGGTGGGCGCCACGAGCGCGGTGCACACGGCGCTCGTGGCGCTGCTCGGGGCGGCGGCGCATGGCGAGGCGGCCGGCTGGCTCGCCGCATGGGCGGGCATCGCGGTGTACGTCACCGGCGCGCTCGCGCTGGCCGAGCGCCACCGCCTCTCGCGCTGGGACGGCGCGCTGCTCGTCGCCCTGGGCCTGGTCGTCGCGGAGGTGCCGCACCAGCTCACCAACGGCCTGGAGACCGGGCTCGCGATGGGCGCGCTCGCGTGGTGCCTCGCGCTCACCGAGCCCGGCGCGACGGGCGCGGCGTCGTCGGTGCAGCCGGTGCTCTGCGGGCTGCTGCCGTACATCCGCCCGGAGCTCTCGGTGGCCTCCGCGGCGCTCCTCGGCACCCGGTGGCTGCGCCTGCGCGCGGGCGGTGCGCTCGACGCCCGTCGGGTGGTCGCCGACCTCGCGCTGGCCTCCCTCGGCGCGGCCCCCTGGGCGCTGCTCAACCTGGCGCAGCTGGGCTCGCTGGTGCCCTCGACCATCGGCGCGAAGCGGGTGTTCTTCGCGGAGGGGTGCATCCCGCTGGCGGTGCGCTGGGACTGGGCGAAGCACAACCTCAAGGGCTTCTTCGTCAGCGTGGGCTACCTCTCCCGCGCGCTCGTGCTCTGGCCGCTCGCCGCCGCGGGGCGCGTCGGGCTGCTCACCGCGGCCGCGCTGGTGCTCGCCTACACCACGCAGTTTCCGGGCGCCCTCGGGCACTACGAGTTCCGCTACCAGTACGTGCTGGTGCCCTTCGCGCTGGCCGCCCTCGCCGCCGCGCGCGCCCACCCGGCGCGCCTCGTCCGGGGCGTCGCCCTCGCCCTCGCGGTCGTCTCGCTCGACGTCAGCGCGTGGGACGTGGCCGACCGCTGGGCCCTGCACCGCCAGCGATGCGCGTTCACGCGCGCCGAGCTCGCGGGCGCGGCGACCTTCGTGCGCACCTCGCTCCCGCGGGGCGCGCGGGTGATGGTGCACGACGTCGGCTACATGGCCTTCGCGGGCGAGCGGGCGATGGTCGACCTCGTGGGCCTCAAGACCCCCGCCGCGGTCGCCCTGCACCGGCAGCTCACCTGGGCGACGTGCGGCGCGGGGCGCGGTGAGGCGGTGCACCGGCTGGCGCTGGCCACCCGCCCCACGCACCTCGTGGTGCTCGACTCCTGGGACGCCATCTACCGCATCGTGGACGGGCTGCGCGCGCACGGGTGGCGGGTCGAGCCGGCCCGTCCGACGGCGCGCTACCTGGTGTTCGCGCTCACGCCGCCGCCCTGACACGGAGGGTCGCTACGACCCGTTTTCTTGATCCCCCGGCGGGGTCGTCGGTAGCTTGACAACCCCGGGGATCCGAAGGAAACAGCGGCCGCTTGGGTGGACCTCGGTGGGCCATCAGGGAATGAGCAGAGGGTGAAGACCAACATGCGTGGACTAATTTCAGCGGTGATGGGTACGGCGATCGTGCTGGGCGCGACGGCCGCGAGCGCGCAGGACATCAGCACCACCCAGGTGGCGCCCTCGACGACGACGTCGACCGGCGCCTCGGTGACGGACACCTCCGGTCCGACCGATCACTCGGTGGTGGTCGGCCACCTGGGCCTCCGCTACTTCGGCTCCGCCGACGTGGCCGCGCTCGGGTTCAACAACGGCATGATCGTCCGTGGCGGCAGCCGCTCGATCCACACCGTGGGCATGCGCTACTGGCTCAACGGCTCGCTCGGCATCGAGGCTGGCCTCGGCATCGGCTTCTCCAGCGGCTCCACCACCGTCACCTCGCAGACCGGCGGGATGCAGACCCAGACCCAGTCCGACCAGCCGAACTTCTTCGGCATCGGCCTGCAGGTCGGCCTGCCCATCATGGTCGCCGAGGCGAAGCACCTCGCCATCCACGTCGACCCGTACCTCTTCTTCCGCTACGGCACGAGCGGCATCACCACCGGCTCGGGCGACAGCACCCGGGACAACTCGCTCAACGCGATCCAGTTCGGCCTCGGCGCCAACGCGGTCGCCGAGCTCCAGTTCGGCTTCCTCGGCCTGCCGCAGCTCGGCCTCCAGGCGCAGTTCGGCTTCGGTCTGTCGTACGCCAACGAGAGCACCACCTCGGTGCAGCTCCGCAACAACGACACCGAGACCGGCTCCCAGTCGGGCTTCGGCATCGGCACCACCATCGGCCCGAACTACGGCCTCGCGGAGATCATCTCCGGCAGCCTCTCGGCCGTCTGGTACTTCGGCGGCACCCCGGGCCGCTGATCGCTCCCCCGCGCTGAAGCTCAGCGCCGCCGCCGCGTCCTCGCGGGCGCGGCGCGGAGCGGCTCGTAGAACCTCTCCAGCCCCACCACCTCATACGGCTCCTCGCCCCGGGCGACGAAGGCCGCGTTGCGCGCCGCGATCTCATCGAGGATGAGCGGGAAGGCCGCGACGCTCCACGGCAGCGTGTCGTGCATCAGCAGCACGCCGCCGCGGGGCGCCCGGTCGAGCTCGGCGCGCACGTTGGCGAGCACCCCCTCCGCGGTGTTCACCCGCCAGTCCGAGGAGTCCATCGCCCAGAACACCGGGGTGTACCCGCGGGAGAACACCGCCCCCACCGCGCGCGGGTGATGCAACGCCCCGTAAGGGGCGCGGAAGAGCCACACGCGCTCGCCCAGCACGCCCTGGATGAGCGCCTCGGTGCGGTCGATCTCGAAGCGCAGCGTCGCCTCGGTCATCGTGTCGAGCAGGTCGTGGTGATAGGTGTGGTTGCCCACGAGGTGACCGTGGCGCCACTCCGTCGCGAGCACCTCGCGGTTGCGCCGGGCCACCTCGCCGTCGCCGTCGAGCCGGTGGCCGGTCACGAAGAAGGTCGCGCGGATGCCCCGCCGGTCGAGGGTGTCGAGCAGCGCGGGTGTGGTCTCCCAGTTCGGCCCGTCGTCGAAGGTGAACGCGATGCAGCGGCGCTCGCAGCCGCCGCCCCCGATGAGCCGGCCGCCGCGGAAGCGCTGCGACCAGAGGTTGCTGTCCGCGGGCTTGATCTTGTAGCCGGTGTCGTCGGGGCCGCCGGTGGCGGAGGCGAGGAGGGGGGCGAGCGCGACCGCCGCGACCGCGGCCATGAGGGCGCGCCGGGCGCGGAGGGAGAAGAGGGATCGATCAGAACGGGATGTCGTCATCACCACCCGCGCCGCCGCCCCCGAAGTCGTCGGGGGGGAAATCATCGGCGTCGGGCTTGGTACCACCACCTGCGGGCGTCGGGCGAGCGGCTCCGGCCGCGGGCGCCGGGCGTGCCCCGCCGCCGCCAGGACCGGCAGCCCCCCCGCCGCCGTGGCCTTCGCCGCGGTTGCCCAGGAGGATGAGGTTGGTCGCCACGATGTCGGTGGCGCTCTTCTTCACGCCGTTGGCGTCTTCGTAGGAGCGGGTCTCGATGCGGCCCTCGACGTACACCCGCGAACCCTTGGAGATGATCTTGGCCAGCGCCTCGCCGCGCTTGCCCCACAGCACGACGTGGTGCCAGTGGGTGACCTCCTGCCGGGTCTGGTTCTGGTCCATGTACGACTCGGTCGTCGCCAGGCGGAACTTCAGCACCGGGCGGTTGTTGGTGGTGAAGCGAAGCTCCGGGTCGGCGCCGAGGTTGCCGATGAGCATTGCCTTGTTGAGTCCTTCAGCCATTGTGGGCCCCGTTTCTCCGGTAGGGCGGGCGTGGCGCCCGTCACGGTTCACCGTAATGGCCTCCCCCGGGGAGGGTCAACAAGTGGTGTGACATAGCCTGTCACCCGCTGAAACCATGCCGGGAGTTTGCGTTTCGGGGCTCAGTAGTCGGCCGGGGGGCAGGTGTCGCCGTGGCGTCGGCGGTACACCGGCTCGCCGTCGACGTAGCGCATGAAGCAGTACCCGCGGTCGAGGTACGCGCGCAGCTGGGGGTAGTTGTACATGTACCGCCCGCTCATCGTTCGACCGGCGTCGATGATGAGCTCGGGCTTCTCGCGCTCGAGGTCGGCGAGCAGCAGGGCGCGGCTGCCCGGCACCACCCGCCGCTCCTCCTCCTCGCGCGTGGCCTGGAACCACGGCACCACCCCCGACGGGTACACCGTGTAGACGAAGCGCGAGGCGGGCATGCGCTGCGACGAGAGGTAGGTCTCGGCGCGGAAGCCCCACACGAAGATGCGCTCGCCGGGGTCGGTGCGCTCGAGCACGTAGCGCACGATGGGGTCGGTGTGCGGGTCCTGGTACCAGCGGTCGGTCTCGCGGCGCAGGCGCACGTTGCGGCTGAGGTTCCACGAGCAGACGGCGAGGAAGCCGGAGACGCCGAGGACGACGGTGACGGTGCCGATGAAGCGACCCCGCAGCGAGGCCCGCGCCGGGGCGACGGAGGCCGCGAGCGCGCCGCCGGTCACCACCGCCGCGACGGAGAACACCTCGACGAGGTAGTGCGGGAAGAAGCGCCCCGTGAAGGACGCCCCCACGACGCTGGCGGCGAGCTGCAGGAACGCCACGAGCGCGCCCGCCTCGGCGCGGAGCCCCGTCCATCGCGGGCCGTCGTGGTCGGCGACGCGGCGCAGCACCCGGGCGGCGAGCATCCACCCGATGGAGCCCACCACCACGATGCCGAGCAGGTACTTGTCGAGCTGCTCCTTCAGCTTGTCGCGGTAGGAGTTGAGCGTGACCGGGGCCATGAAGATGTCCCGGCCGTACTGCTGGAAGTAATAGATGAACTCCCGGATGTGCCCGGTGGCGGCGTAGAGGGCGACCACCAGCGCGAAGGGGATCGCGCCGCCCGCGGCGAAGCGGATGACGTCGCGGGCGCGAGAGCGCCGGGTGGACGCCGGGTCGGTGGTGCCGAGGACGATCCACGCGGCGAGGGGCACGGCGTGGATGAGGGCCATCTGCTTGCTGAGCGCCGCGCAGGAGGCGAGCACGCCCGCCAGGAGGATGTGGGCGTCGCGGCGGCGCACGGGGCCGCGGGGGTCGTCGACGTGGCGCATGGCGCGGGCGACGAGCAGCCACGAGGCCAGCGCGAAGACCATCGCGGGGACCTCGCCGTTGTACCCGATGCCGTCCCAGGGGTTGAGCTCGTAGGTGAAGAAGTAGGTCGACGCGAGCACGGCGATGGCCGCGGCCGCGGGGGTGAAGAGCTCCAGCGCCAGGAGGAAGACCAGCCCCATCGTGGCGAGCGCGCAGACGAGTGCGAGCACCCGGAGCGGGACCCAGCTCCACATGCCGCCGATGCGCATGGCGAGGGCGGCGAGCCAGTAGGTGATGGGCCCGCGCTGCGAGACGCCGTCCACGTAGGGGAGCCAGTGGCCGCGGATCATGCGCAGCGCGAGGGCGGCGATGTAGCCCTCGTCGTTGCTGACGGGCGTCGCGTAGGGGAAGAGGAAGTGCACGTGCGCGCGGATGGTCACCGCGAGGGACACGAGCGCGGCGAGCCCGGTGGGGCCCCACGCGAGGAGGCGCTCGCGGCGGCGGGCGCGGGGGTCTTCTGCGGCGGTGTTCATCGGTGATGGCGCACGGTCGGGACGACGGGGAGGAGTGCGGGCGATGGGGAGCGATCAGCCCGGGGTGATGAGCTGCAGGTCGAGGCCGCCGGGGTACATGTACGAGGTGTACCGGGCGATGCCGTAGACCTTCACGCCGATGGGCTGGCCGTTGGACGAGCGCAGCCGGTGGGGCCCGCTGGTGATGGGCAGGGTGAAGACGCTCATGGTGCCCACCGGGGACATCGATCCGCGGAAGGGCATGTCGTCCATGATGAGCTCGGTGCCCGCGGGGGCCACGACGTTGATGAAGTTCTGGGGGTAGGTCTGCGGCACGTAGAAGTCGTAGCTGGTGCGGTACTGCTGCACCGGGACCTCGAAGACCATCGCGGGGTCGCCCGCGGTGAGGCCGCTGCCCGCGGGCCCCTGGCCGAGCATGAACTGCGACACCAGCAGCGCCCCGGTGCCCGTCACGCGGAAGTTCACGTTGCTCTGGAACTCGATCATCTGACCGGCCTGCAGCGTGACGGCAGCGCGGGCGCTCGGCGGGTCGAAGGTGAGCTGGTTGCCGTCGGCCTGCGACACGATGCGCACCAGCGCGGGCACGCCGGGGCCGCGGTCGCGGAGGGCCGAGACCACGTAGTCGCGCCCCCAGGTCTCGTTGGGGAAGAGCTGCTCCTCGAGGTGGTCGCAGGCCGGGCGGCCGGCGGGCACCGTGGCGCAGTCGTGGCCCACGAAGACCGCGATGGGCTGGTTGGACTCGATGGCCGTGCCGGTGAGGTCGCCGGCCCCTTCGCCGGAGAGCTGGAGCACGTCGCCGGCGTTGAGGGTGAAGGTGCGCTCCTGGCCCGCGCGCATCGCCGGCACGCCGGGGCCCGCGGAGGTGTTGCCCGTGGGGCGCACGGTGACCTCGGTGGTCTCGCCCGTGACGGCCACGATGGAGACGAAGCCGCCGACGGTCTCGCCGCTGAGCGCGCTGTACACGTTGGGCCAGGTGGAGACGAGGTAGCGGCGGGTGAGCACGCCCTGCGGGAGCAGCAGCGAGGCGTCGTTGGTGAAGGAGAAGTACCCCCCGGTGCGCTCGTAGGTGAGGGGGTTGAACTGGTACGCCGCGATGGGGCCGTTGCTGCGCACGTGGTACGCGCCGCCGCGCCGGATGACCGAGCTCGCCGGGCTGGCCGTCGCGTCGGGGCAGGGGCTGCCGTCGGCGCGGCAGCCGCGGTTGGCGGGGTTGAGCTGCACCAGCTCGGACACCCACGGGAGGTTGATGGTCTCGATGGCGCCCGGCGCGAGGTCGACCTCCCGGGGGGCCGTGAGGGCGCCGCCGGTGATGGTGGCGTGCACCTCGTAGCCCTGCGGGTTGGAGAGCACCACCGCGAAGGAGAAGCGCGGGTCGAGGGCGGTGTTGGAGGTGACCGTGGGCCAGTAGTCGCAGCCCAGGTACGAGCGGCCGGTGGAGCTCGCCGAGCAGCGGTCGACGCACACGCCGCTGTTGCAGCTCTCGCCGTTGGCGGCGTTGCAGGTGGCGCCGTCGATCCACCGGGCGCCGTCGGTGCTGCAGGTCTGCACCTGCTGGGGCGAGGCCGGGTTGCAGCGCGACGCGCCGGGCGTGCAGGTGCGGCAGCCGACGTTGGGCACGCACGACCCCGCGGGGGCCACGCAGGCCTGGCGGTCGACGATCTGCCCCGCGGCGTCGCAGGTGTAGCGCTCGTTGCCGTTGCAATAGACCCGCCCCTGGTCGCAGGGGCCCACGGGGCCCACGTCGCCGGTGGCGCCGCCGCCGTCGCGGACGATGCGCGTGAAGCGCTGGTCGTCGGCCGAGCAGGCGGCCGTGAGGCCCAGGGCCGAGAGCGAAAGGAGGCAAAGCATCGCGCGCATGGGAGGGACTTCTACCGCAGCCCGAACGCGCCCGTCCACGCGAGGGCGTTGCCCTGTGACGGCCACCACGGGCATTCTCGGGCCCGACCTCATGGACCTGCTCCTCCGCGGCGGAACCCTCGTCACCTGCGACCCCGACGACCGCGTCACGCCCGGCGCCATGTGGATCTCCGACGGCCGCATCGCCGCGATGGGCGACGACGCCGCCGCGCAGGCGGTCGCCTCGGGCCGCTCGCTGCGGGTGCTCGACGTGGGCGGGTGCGCCGTGGTGCCCGGCTTCGTGCAGGCCCACGTGCACCTCTGCCAGACCCTCTTCCGCGGCATGGGCGACGACCTGCCGCTGCTCGCCTGGCTGCAGGAGCGCATCTGGCCGCTGGAGGCCGCCCACGACCCGCGGTCGCTGCGCGCGAGCGCCGACCTGGGCATCGCCGAGCTCATCAAGGGCGGCACCACCACCGTGCTGGACATGGGCACCGTGCGCCACCACGACGCCGTCTTCGAGGCGCTGCGCGACGCCGGGCTGCGCGCCGTCTCGGGCAAGACCATGATGGACGCCGGGGAGGGCGTTCCCCCGGGGCTGCGCGAGACCACCGCGGAGAGCCTCGCGGAGAGCGACGGGCTCTGCGCCCGCTGGCACGGCGCGGCCAACGGGCGGCTGCGCTACGCCTACTCGCCGCGCTTCATCCTGTCGTGCACCGAGCAGCTCTTCCGCGGCTGCGTCGAGCGGGCGCGGGCGCGCGGGGCGCTGATGCACACCCACGCCTCGGAGCACCCGGGCGAGCGCGACGCGGTGCGCGCGGCGCTCGGCATGGACGACGTCGACGCCCTCCACGCGTGGGGCTTCGCGGGCCCCGACGTGGTGGTCGCCCACGGGGTGCAGCTCACCCCGAGGCAGCGCCGGATGATGGGGCGCGAGCACACCCGCGTCGCCCACTGCCCGAGCGCCAACCTGAAGCTGGGCTCCGGCATCGCGCGCGTAGCGGGGATGCACCGCGCGGGCATCGTGGTGGGCATCGGCGCGGACGGCGCGCCGTGCAACAACAACCTCGACGCGCTGCACGAGATGCGGCTCGCGTCGCTGCTGGCGAAGCGCTTCGGCGACACCGGGGCGCTGCCCGCGGCGCGGGTGCTGCGCATGGCCACCATCGACGGCGCGAGGGCCCTCGGCATCGCCGACGAGGTGGGCTCCCTCGAGGTCGGCAAGCGCGCCGACGTGACGGTGATCGACCTGTCGGCGACGCACATCGAGCCCTGGGGCGCGGCCCCGGCGCGGGTCGTGTACGCGGCGCAGTCCCGGGACGTGCGCCACGTGGTGGTCGACGGGCGGGTGCTGCTGCACGACGGGCGGCTCACCACGCTGGACGAGGCGGAGGTGCGGGCGAACGCGCGGGCCGAGGCGGTGGCGGTGCGCCAGCGCGCGGGCGTCACCGGCTGAGGAGAGACACGACGGTGTGCGAGCTGCTCGGGATGGACTGCAACACCCCCACGGACATCTTGTTCTCGTTTACGGGCTTCTCGCAGCGCGGCGGGC
The DNA here is from genome assembly GCA_030652255.1 of Myxococcales bacterium. Lineage (GTDB taxonomy): Bacteria > Myxococcota_A > Polyangia > Polyangiales > SCUS01. The sequence continues at coordinate 169,615 of JAUSAZ010000097.1, forward strand.
GCACGGGGCCGCACGGCGACGGGTGGGGCCTGGTCTTCTACGAGGGCAAGGCGGTGCGGGCCTTCCTCGACGCCTCGCCCTGCGCCGAGAGCCCCCTCGCGAGCTTCGTGTGCAGCCACGCCATCAAGACGATGACGGCGGTGTCGCACATCCGGAAGAAGACCCGCGGGAGGGTGAAGCTCGCCAACACGCACCCCTTCGTGCGCGAGCTCTGGGGCCGCGCCTGGGTGTTCGCCCACAACGGCACGCTGCGGGGGCAGCCGAGGGTGAAGACCGGGCGCTTCGTGCCCATCGGCGACACCGACAGCGAGCGGGCGTTCTGCGCCCTCATGAACCGCGTGGCCCGGCGATTCCCGACGGAGCCCGACGACCCCGCGACGCTGTGGTCGTACATCGCCCGGGTCGCCGGGGAGATCGGCCGGCGCGGGACCTTCAACTTCATCCTGGCCAACGGCGAGGCCCTCTTCGCGCGCTGCGACACGAAGCTGTGCTTCATCGAGCGCCGCGCCCCCTTCGGCAAGGCGACGCTCAAGGACCACGACGTGAGCGTCGACTTCGGCGCCGTCACCACGCCGCGCGACCGGGTCGCCGTGGTGGCCACCGCGCCGCTCACCGTCGACGAAGTGTGGACCCACGGCGAGCCGGGCACCCTCTGGGTGTTCCGCAAGGGGCGCCTCGCCGCCACGCTGCGCAGCGTGTAGGGCCCGAGCGGGCGCTCAGAAGGTCGGAGGGGGTTCGTACACGCAGCCGAAGCGGCCGTTGCGGGGCACGCAGCGCGCGATCATCCCCGGCTGCGGGGGGCAGAGCCGGGTGTGGTCCTGCGGGGCGCAGGCGTCGCCGGGGTAGGAGCACGCCCATCCGCCGGGGGTGCACTGCCGGCCGGAGATGTACTCCACGCAGCGACCCAGGCGCCCCCGGCGGCAGTCCCACTGCGTGCGGCAGGTCGCCGGCACGCAGGCGCGCTGCGGAAACGGGAGCATCTGCGTGTCCGCGCAGCGGTGCCCCGGGGGGCACTCGCCGTCGTTGCGGCAGCCCGCGCGGAGGCAGGTGTTGAGCCGGTGCGTCGCGCGCCACGCCTGCCCGTCCGGGCAGTCGCGAAACACCCGGCTGTACTGGGCCTCCATGCCCGACGTGAAGCAGTACCCGCCGGGGCACTCGGCGTCGGTGAGGCACAGGATGTCCGTGCTGGGCGGCATCGGGATCGACGACGGCGGCGGCCCGGCGTCCACCTCGCGGGGGCCGGTGTCGAGGGTCACGCCCGCGTCGATGCGCCGGACGTAGCGGCGCCGGTGCCGACGGCAGCCGAGGTCGGCGAGGAGCAGCAGGGCGATCAGGGCGAGGCGCCAGGGCATCGGTGCGGGTGTGAGCGTGCGGCGCAGGCTCTCAGGCCTTGAGCAGCCAGCCGAAGAGGGCGCGCTTGATGGTCTCGCGGCCCATCACGGAGATGGACTCGGTGAGGGGGATGCCCTTGGGGCAGACCTGCACGCAGTTCTGCGCCTTGCCGCACTCGGAGATGCCGCCGACGCCCATGAGGGCGTCGAGGCGCCCGCCGGCCTGCATCCGACCCGACGGGTGCATGTTGTAGAGCCGCACCAGCGAGATCACCTGCGGGCCCATGAAGTCCGAGCGGTCGTTGTAGTTGGGGCACGCCTCGACGCAGCAGCCGCAGGTCATGCAGCGCGAGAGCGGGTACATCACCTCCTGGTCTTCCTGCGCGACCTTCGGGCCCGCGCCGAGCTGGTGCGAGCCGTCGATCTCGATCCACGCCTTCACGGTGCGCAGCGCGTCGAACATCCGCTGGCGGTCGACCACCAGGTCGCGCTCGCGGGGAAACTTCGTCAGCGGCTCGAGGGTGATGGTCTCGCCGTTGGGCGAGAGCTCCTTCACGAGCGCGCTGCACGCCTGCCGCGCGCGGCCGTTGATGACCATCGTGCAGGCGCCGCAGACCTCCTCCAGGCACGAGGCCTCCCAGTTCACGGGGGTGGTGCCCCGCCCGTCGGCGGTGGTGGGGTGCTTCTGGATCTCCATCAGGCAGGAGATCACGTTCATCATCGGCTTGCGCGCGACCTTGAACTCCTCCCAGCGCGAGGCGCCGCCCGCCTCGCCGCGCTTGATCTTCAGGGTGACGGTGTCGGTGGCCATCAGCTCACTCCATCGGGGGTGTTCGGGGAGGGGGTCGCACCCGCGACGTCCGACGGGTGCGTGGTGGCGGCGGGCTTCGTCGCCGCGGCGACCTTCCCGTAGTCACGCCGGGCGAGCGGCTCGAGCGACACGTCCACGCCCTCGTAGCTGAGCGTGGGCCCCTCGCCGTTGAAGGTGGCTAGGGTGGTCTTGAGCCATCGCGCGTCGTCGCGACCCACGGCCGCGGGGTCGTCGGGGTGCAGCTCCGGGTCGAGCGCGGGCTTGTAGTGCGCCCCGCGGCACTCCTCGCGCTCGCGCGCCCCCTTGGTGATGAGCTCGGCCAGCGCGAGCATCCCGTCGAGGTGGCGCAGGAAGACCGTCGGCTGGTTGATGGTCCCCTTCGCGCCGGGGTCGAGCGCGGCGGCCTTCTTCCAGTCGGCCTTCATGTCCTGAAGCGACGCGAGCACCCCGTCGAGCTCGGTGTTGTGGCGCTCGACGGTGACCTTCTGGAGCATCATCTCGCCCAGCTTCTCGTGCAGCTGGTAGGGGTTCACGGGGAAGTCCGCGCCGGTACGCTTCCCGAGCGCGGCGTACTCGTCCACGCGGCGCTTGTGCTCCGTCTCGAAGAGCGACGAGGAGAGGTCGAAGGCGCTCTTCGACTGGGACTCGCGCCACGTCGCCATGGCCGGTCCGGTGACCATCCCGCCGTAGATGCACGAGAGCAGGGAGTTGGCGCCGAGGCGGTTTGCGCCGTGGTACTGGTAGTCCGACTCGCCGGTGGCGTAGAGCCCGGGGATGCTCGTGGCCTGGTTGCGCGCCGAGCCCGGCTTGAGCGACCCGTCGGCGCCCTTCTCGAAGTCGACCCACAGGCCGCCCATCGAGTAGTGCACCGCGGGGAAGATCTTCATCGGGTTCTCGTAGGGGTCGGCCCCGGCGAACTTCTCGTAGATCTCCAGCACGCCTTCGAGCTTCTTGCGCACGGCGCTCTTGCCCGCCGCGGTCTTGCAGAGGTGCGTCACGTCCAGGTAGGCGGCCTGCTCCCCCTCGGCGCTGTAGCCCTCGTGGATGACCGTGCGGAAGATCTCGCGCGACGCGATGTCCCGCGGCACCAGGTTGCGGTACCTGGGATAGCGCTCTTCGAGGAAGTAGTACCGCTCGGACTCGGGGATGTCCCGGCCATGGCGGCGGTCGTTGCGGTCTCTCGGCACCCAGACGCGGCCGCCTTCGCCGCGCACGCTCTCGGAGATGAGCCGCAATTTATCGGCCGCGGGGATGGCCGTCGGGTGCACCTGGATGAACTCGCCGTTGGCGTAGATCGCGCCCTGCTTGTAGGCGATGGCGGCGGCAGCGCCGGTGTTGATGATGGAGTTGGTGCTGCGCCCGAACACCAGCCCGGGGCCGCCGGTGGCGAGGCACACCGCGTCGCCGCGGAAGGCGCGCATCTCGCCGTTCTTGAGGTCCTGCGCGACCACGCCGCGGCACACGCCGCCGTCGTCGAGCACGAGGCCCGCGAGGTCCCAGAACTCGAACTTCCGCACCATCTTCTCGCCCGGGACCGTGACCCCGCGCTCGTCCTCGACGTCGAGGGTCTCGTAGCGCCGCACCTGCTCGTCGAGCGCGTAGAGCAGCTGCTGCCCGGTGGTGGCGCCGGCGAAGGCCGTGCGGTGGAAGAGGGTTCCGCCGAAGCGCCGGAAGTCGAGGTTGCCCTCCGGGGTGCGGTTGAAGGGCACCCCCATCCGGTCGAGCATGAACACGATCCCCGGCGCCGCGTCTGCCATGCCCTTGCACGGGGGCTGGTTGGCGAGGAAATCCCCGCCCTTCACGGTCTCGTAGAAGTGCGTGTAGGGCGAGTCGCCCTCGCCCTTCACGTTCACCGACGCGTTGATGCCCCCTTGGGCGCACACCGAGTGCGAGCGCTTCACGGGCACCAGCGAGAGCAGGTCGACCGGCACGCCCGCCTCGCAGAGCTTGATCACGGTCATGAGCCCGCCGAGGCCGCCGCCGACGACGATCGCCCGGCGCACCTGGCCGGACTGCGTGAGGATCGAGGACTTCGCTGCCATCCGGTGCTTCCCTTCAGAGGGGGGCGAGCGGTGCCGTCACCGCGCGACCGGCGCGCCGGTGCCTTGCGTGACTCGCCGCTGGGTTCAGGTGTTGAGGCCCACAAGGTATAGGCGCGCGCCGCCGACGTCGACCACGGCGCGCAGCATGTCGGCGTCGCGGCACCCGGCGTCGGGGTCGAAGCCCGGCCACGGGAGCACGCCGCCGCAGCGGTAGAAGAAGTGCAGCAGTGTGTCGATGCCCACGAGCCAGAGCGCGACGCCCAGCGCGGCACAGAGCACGGCGACGCGGCGCCGGGCGCGGTCGGACGACGCCAGGCCCCAGGTCTGCGTGGCGGTGGAGAGCCCGTTGGCGAAGTGGAAGACCGACGCCGTCAGTCCGACGACGTAGAGCGCGAACATCCCGGGCGAGCCGAGCAGCAGCGCGAGGCGTTCGTAGAAGCCCTCCCAGCGCACGGTGCCGAGCGCCTTGGCGGCGCGGAGCTGCCCCAGGTGCACCACCAGGAAGGCGAAGGCCACGAGCCCGGTGGCGCGCTGCAGCAGGAAGAGCCAGTTGCGGGTGTAGCCGTAGCGCTGGACGTTGAAGCGCGCCTGCGCGGCGAGCACGAGGCCGTAGCCGGCGTGGAAGGCGAGCGGGGCGAAGATGGCCGCGACCTCGATGAGCGCGAGGGCGGGGACGCCTTGGATCTCCCCGACGGCGTGGCGGAAGGCGTCGCGGCCGCGGAGGGCCTGGAGGTTGGTCCAGAGGTGGACCACGAGGAATACCCCGATGGGTAAAACGCCGCAGAGCGAGTGGATGCGTCGGAGCAGGAAGCGCCGCGGGTCGGCGACGCCGGGCGCGGGCTCGGGTGCGTGCATGGGGGTCCGTCGACGGACCCGACGGGTGTTAGCGGCGCGGCGCGCGAGGCGTCAAGCGCCACGCAGGGGAACAGCCGTCGTCCCCCCTGCGTCTCCCCTACCGGTGCGCGCTCAGCGGTTGGTGCTGCCGCGGGTGGTGGTGCCGGTGCGCGGGCGGTTGCTCGACCCGGTGGGATTGCCCGGGCTGCTGGCGTTGGTGCCCATCGGGTCGCTGTCCGGGGTGGTCGTGACCCCCGGCGGATTCGCCGGGTTGTTCTGGTCGGGCGTCCACGAGGAGCCCGGCGTGGAGGTCCAGGGCGTCGACGAGCTGCCGGTCGAAGCGGGCGTGGCCGTGGAGTTGGGGATCGCCGGGCTGCCCATGCCCGTGCCGCCCGCGCCCTGCGCAGTGCCAGTGCCGCTGAGCCCGTTGTCGAAGCCCGCAGCCCCGTTGCCCGGCGCCACGTAGGTGCTCGATCCGGGCATGTAGTGCTGCCCGTGGCTCGTCGTGCCTGCGGGGTCGCTCGGCGAGCTGCGCACGCCGGTGCTGGTGTACCCGCCCATGCCGGTGCCGCCCGACGAAGACGATGCGCTCGCCGGGGGATAGGCGGCCGAGGGCTCGCTCTGGCTGCAAGCCGCAGTGCCCGCGAGGGCTCCAGCCACGAGAAGAACGGAAGTCAGATGAGTGCGATGGTTCATGACGTGCCTCCTGGCGCCCGAATGACGGGCTCTCCGATCGGTCTCGAATGGACAGCACCCGACCGCTCGAGGCGGTGGGCGGGCAGTTACGGAGCAGGCGCCGTGCCTCGACAGACATCATGTGATTCCGAAGAGTTACATGGTCGCGAGGCTCCTGGCGGGCGATGCGATCTGCCCCTGGTGGGCGCAGGTGTCACAGCGCGCACGCTCGCGCAGCACCTCCGACCATTCCCCATGATCAGCCGCAGGAGCGCGCCGATGGGGCGCTGGGGCTCCTCGACACGGCGGCGCGAAGTCCGGTATTCGCGAACTCGATGCGTCGCCCGACCGGCCTGGTGGTGTTGGTGCTCACCGCCTTGCTTCACTACGTCGTGGCGCCGATCGGCAGCGCTCGGGCGGAGGGCCTGGCCGATGGGACGGCCGCGCCCCCCGAGCCGCCCACGGTGTGGACCGCCGCCGCCGAGGCGCCGTCGACGCCCTTCGACCACCAGCAGGCGACGCACTGGTGCTGGGCCGCTTCGGTGGCCAACGCGTTTCGCGCCTCCGGGCACCGGGTGTCGCAGTCGCGCATCGTGCGCGAGGTCTACGGCGACGTGGTCAACATGCGCAGCGGCCCGGCCGCCAACGTCTCGGCGCTGCTCGACCGCGCGTGGACCGACGATGCCGGCACGCCCTTCCGCGCTCGCCTCCTCGGGGTCTTCGACGCCGAGGGCGGGCGCTCCAGCCTCCACAGCCGGGAGATCGTGGCCGCGCTGCGGGCCGGGCGTCCGCTGGTGTTCGGCACCACCAGCCACGCGATGCTGCTCATCGGCGTGTCGTACCAGGAGTCCCACGGGGCGGTGCGCGTGGTCGAGGCGACGGTGTTCGACCCGTGGCCGGGCGTCGGCGTGCGCACCCTGCGCCCCGACGAGATGGTCCCCGTGGCGCGCCACGGCTCCCTCGCGTTCATCGCGGACGTCGTCGTGACCCGCTGATCGACCGGCGGGGTCGCCCGAGTTCGCAAGCCCGCTTGCCGTCCGTCGGAGAATCCCCGATGACTCCGCGCGCAGTGCGCGGAAGTCGTCCACCCCGAGCGTCCCTCCCTCTGCGCTCCGCCGCCCTGATGGTCGTGTTGTCGGCCTGCGCGGGCGCGACGCCCCCCGGCCGCGCGGCCCTCGCGCTCGGCGACACCGTCGGCGACGACGCCGCCCTCCGCGCGGCCGAGCGCGCCCTGGTCGAGGGCGACCTCCCGCGCGCCCGCGAACTCTGGGCGGCGCTGGAGCGTCGGCACCCCCGCGACGCGCTCGGTCGCCACGCCGCGCTGCGGCTCGCGCGCCTCGACCTCGCGGCGCCGGGCGAAGCGGGGGTGGGCGCCGCGCGCGCTCGCCTCGAGGGGCTGCCGTCGACCCTCGACGCCACCCTGGCCCTGCGGCGCTCGCTCGTCACCGCGCTCGTCACCGCGCGCGCCGGGCGCCCCGACGCCGCCCTCTCGCGCTCGCTCGTCACCCTGCGCGGGCGCTTCGTCGACGCGCCCGAGGTGGTGGCGGCGGACTGCGCGCAGGTGGCGGTGGCGCCGACCGCAGGCCCGGCCCTGGAGGCGCTCGCGCGGGTCGAGGGCGCGGTCGGGCTTGGCGTGCGGTGGATCCCCACCGGGCTCGCGTGCGACGAGTCGGCCACGCGCACGGAGCGCTTCGAGGCGCTGCTGCCGACCGTCGAAGAGCCCGGCGAGGTCGCGGCGGTGCTCGACGCGCTGCCCGCGAGCCATCCCTGGCGCACCCCGCTCGCCCGCCGCCTGCGCGCCGTGGCCGAGGCCCGCGGGGAGGTGCGTCGCTGGATGAGCCACCTCGCCGACCTGCCCGACGACGAGGCGGCGCTGCGCCCGGTGGTGCGGGACGACGCCGAGGCGGTGCTGCGTATCGGGGTGCTCGCGCCGCTCTCGGGCTCCGTGGCCAACGTCGGGGTCGAGGTGGTGCGGTCGGTCCAGCAGGCCGTGGAGGGCTCGTCGGGCGTCGAGCTCATGCTGGAGGACGAGAGCCGCGCGCTGCCGCTACGCGCGGCGGTGGGGCAGGTCGCGGTCACGCCCATCGAGGCCCTGGTGCGATCGCTGCGGGAGCGCGGGGCGGTCGTCATCGTGGGCCCGGCGCTCGACGCCAACGTGCCCGCCGCCCTGGCGGCGGCGAGCGCCCAGGGCGTCCCGCTGTGGGTGCCGACCCCCCCGGACGCCGCGAGGGACGTGGCGCACGCGGTGGGCCCCACGCTTCGGCAGCGGGCCGACGCGATGGCCGCCGCCGCCGCGCGCGGGGGCGCGACCCGCGTCGCGCTGCACCTGCCCACGCTGCCGCCGGACGCGTCGCTCGAGGCCGCGCTGCGGGCGGCGATGGCCCGGCAGGGCGTCGCGGTGGCGCGGCGGGGGGAGGCCGCGGCGCGGCACGTGATCGCCGGGTTCTTCGACGAGGAGAGCCAGCGGCGCTGGGCCGCCGCGGCGGCGCGGTCGCCTACGCCGTGGGTCATCGACGGGCGCGCGGCCATCGCGGGGACGCCCGGGCACTGGGTGGGGCTGCCCCCCGCCGGGGGCCACGGCGCCTACGTCGCGCTGAGCTGCAGCCGCTCCGACCGGGCGCCGACGGAGATCGCCGCGCTCTACTACGACGCGGTCATCGAGGCCGCGCGCGCCCTGCGACCCATCGCCGCGGCGCCGGCGCTGCGCCGCGACGGGGCCCTGGTCAGCGTCGGCGTGGCGAGCGCGGCGGAGTGCCCGGCGCCGGACTCAGGGCGCTGACCAGGGAGGCGGCGCGCCGTCCCCCGCGGGGGCCGGGGGCGCGGCCGGGAGCGGCGGGGGCGGGGACCACGGGGCGGCGACGGTCGCGGCGGGCGCCGGGGGCGGGGCGGCGTCCGGGGCGGCGCCCCAGCGGACGGCGAAGCCCGTGGCCGTGGCGGTGCTGTGGGCGCGGGCGATGCGCACCTGTACGACGGCGTCGCAGCCGAGGCGCTGGGCCTCCGCGCGGAGGCCCTCGATGATGTGCGGGAGGTCGGCGTTGAGCCCCCGGCCGGTGGCCTGCACGAGCGCGACGGGGCGCGAGGGCGGCACCGGGTCGCCCGCGAGGATGGTGCGCACGGGCCGCGAGTGCGGCGCGCCCGGGGCGCCGAGCACGAAGCGCTGGACGTAGGTGCTCCCGCAGCCGGCAGAGAGCGCCGCGAGCACGAGCAGGGGGAGGGCGGGTTTCACGGCGCCTCGACCCGCAGCGCGCGGCCCACGAGGCGGACGACGGCGACCTCCTCGGGGGTGAGGTACGACTGCGCGCACCCGGCCTGGAAGCGCATCCCGAAGCACGGCACGCTCTGCGTCATGGGGCGCATGCGGGTCTCGACCACCGGCGTGACGGTGTCGATGCGGGCGACGTTGCCGCCGAGGCTGCGGACCTGCTCGACGAAGGCCTCGACGAGGGCGTCGAGGCCCTCCTCGCCGGAGGCCTCGACGGCGCCGAGCTCCCGCGCGTTGGGCGGGTCGCTGAGCGCGCGCACCGTCACCGCGCCGCGGTTGTACGGGAGCGCCTCGCCGGAGGTGGGCACGGCGCTGGCGCGCACCGTGGCGCAGCCCTGCGCAGCGACGAGCAGCGCCAGCAGCGGGGCCAGGAGGGGGGCGCGCATCGGGGGGCGGTCAGGGGTCCGCGGCGGGGCGCTGGAGGGCGCCGGGCTGCGCGCGGAGGCCGTCGAGGAGCACATCGGCGAACTGTGACGCCGCGCGCCGGAGGGTTCCAGCCTCGGCGCTGCCCAGGGCCCAGGTCATGGCCACGCCGTCGAGGCCGCCGAAGATCACCCGGGCCATGATGCGCGGGGACACGTCGCCGCGGAGCTCGCCGCTGCGCTGGCCGTCGGCGATCACCGCGGCCATGAGGTCGAGGTACTCCCCGAAGCGCTTCGTCGCGTACTGCTTCAGCAGCCGCGACGACTGCCGGAGGTTGACCGTGATCACCTCCGCCAGGTCGCGCTCACCCTCCAGCAGCCCCAGCTGGAACTCCACCAGCCGCCGCACCTTGTCCGGCGCGGTGTCGTAGCGCGCGCACTCCTCGCGCAGCAGCACCAGCAGCCGCGCGATGCGGTCCTCGAAGAGGGAGGTGAGCAGCTCGTCCTTGCTCTTGAAGTACAGGTAGATGGTGCCGTCGGCCACGCCCGCGGCGCGAGCGATCTCGCTCACCCGCGACGCGTAGAACCCCTTGCGGGCGAACACCTTCACGGCGGCCTTGAGGATGCGGTCCCGCTTGTCGCCGCCCCGGGGGCTGCGTGCGCCGACCGCAGCGCTCACGAGGCCACGCTCGACTGCGGCCCGCGCGCGCCGTCGCGGGCGAGCTCCTCCAGCAGGTCGCGGCACTCGGGCCGGCCGCGGAGGTGGCGCATCAGGACGTCGGTGCACTCCGCGAACGAGCGCTCGTACGACAGCCCCTCGCGGGTGCGCTGCGCCACGCGCTCGCGGCCCTGCGCGAGGTCTTCCTCCATCGCCTCGGCGTAGCGCGCGAGCTGCCCGCGCAGCTCCTCGATCTGCCGCCGGAGGTCGCGGGCCTGGGCGTCCTTGCGGGCCGCGCGCATCTCGTGCTCGGCCAGCAGCTCGCGCCGCGCGTCGACGTGCGCCTGCGCCTGCCCCGCCCGCTCGAACACCCCGCGCAGCTGCGCCAGCGGGAGCGCCTGCCGCTCCGCCGCGTCGGCCTGCGCCCGGCTCTGTACCACCGCCCGCTCGCCCGCCAGCAGGCGCTCGCGCACCTGGGCCACGACCTCGTTCTCGCCCGACGCCTCGCGCAGCGCCCGGCTCTCCTCCTGCGCCAGCTCCTCGACCTTGCGGCCGATCTCCGCGCGCAGCGCGCGACCGCGGCGCTCGAGCGCCTCGAGCTTGCGCATGTGCGACGCCACCTCGCCCTCCAGCCGCGAGGCCCGGTTGGCCAGCAGCCACGCCTCTTCGAGCGCGCGGTTGACCTCCTGCGGCGCGTCGCCGCTCGGGTAGGCGCGCGACACCATGCGCCCGAAGTGCGCCGCGCGGGTCGCCCACTCGGCGACGCCGGGTGAGGGCGCCGGGGGAGGCGGCGGGGGCGGGGCGGGCTGCGCGTCGCCGCCCGGCTGGGCCTCCCATGGGGACGACGGGAGCGCGCGCTGCAGGGCCTTCAGGTCTTCCTGGAGGTGGTGGCAGTCCTTGTAGCGCCGGTCGGCGCTCTTCTGGAGCAGCTTGAGGATGATCTTCTCGGCGTCGGGGTGGAGGTCCGGCCGCAGCGTCTTCGGGTTCACCGGGTTGGCGCTGCGCTGCATCTCCAGCAGGGCGTCGCGGTCGTGCGAGCGGAAGGGCAGCTGCCCCGTCATCATCTCGAAGAGCAGCACGCCGAGGGAGTACAGGTCGCTCTGCGCGGTGGCCTCCTCGCCCTTGGCCTGCTCCGGGGACATGTACTCGGGCGTGCCGAAGACGGCGCCCTTGGGCGCGAGCCGCGGGTCGCGCGCGAGGTGCGCCAGCCCGAAGTCGAGGATCTTCACGAAGTCCTTCCGGCCCCCGCGGTTGGTGCACATGATGTTGTCGCTCTTGAGGTCGCGGTGCACGACGCCAAGATCGTGGGCGCGGCCGAGCGCGGCGGACATCTGCTCCAGCACGTCGATGGCGCGCACCTGCGGAAACTGCCCCTTGGCGATCTCCGCCGAGAGGGGCGTACCGACGAGGTACTCCATCACCAGGTAGAGCTCGCCCTCCTCGGTCTCGCCGATGTCGTGGATGTCGACGATGTGCGCGTGGTCGACCCGGTTGGCCGCGCGGGCCTCGCGCAACATCCACGCCCGCAGGTGGGTCTCCCCGCGCAGGTCGGGTCGAATCAGCTTGAGCGCCACCACGCGCTCGATGAGCACGTGCCGGGCGCGGTAGACGACGCCCATGCCGCCCTCGCCGATGCGGGCCTCCAGCCGGTATCGGCCCGCCACCACCCGGCCGAGATAGGTGTCACTGGACTTCTGCGCTGCGTTCGCCTTGCTCACTCAACTCACCTCGACTCACGACCCAACGGGCTCTGACAGGGGTCGAGGATATCACCGAGACCGCGCACAGAAATCGCCAACGTGCGCCCGGGCCTCAACTCTCCCGGCTCCGTCGCCGGGTGAGGGCGATGCGTACGATCTCCGGCCTCGCGTCGAGGCGGACGGGCGGGCCCGTGGTGCCGATTCCGCGAGAGACATAGAGGGTCGCGTCGCCGTGGGCGTAGCGGCCGGCCACGTAGGGGAGGAGCGACCCGGCGACGCCGAGGGTGTTGATCTGACCCCCGTGGGTGTGCCCCGAGAGCTGGAGCGCCACCCGGTGCGCGGTGTCGTCGAAGAGCACCGGGTTGTGGGCGAGCAGCAGCACCGGGTCGTCGGGGTCGCGCCCGCGCAGGGCCGCCGCGAGGTCGGGACCGGCGCCGGTGCCGATGCGCGGGGCCATCACGTCGTCGACGCCCGCGAGGATGAGCCCGCGCCCGCGCGCTCCGTCGGGCCCGAGGGCGGTCGAGCCGTTGACGTGGGCCCGGATGCCCGCAGCGCGCAGCCCGCGGGTCACCAGCGCCGGGCCCGTGTAGTGGTCGTGGTTGCCCAGGATGGCGTGCACGCCGCCGCGGGCCTGGATCCGGGCGAGCGCGCGCATCGCCTCGGGGATGTGCCGGGGGTTGTGGTCGAGGATGTCGCCGGTGATCACCACGAGGTCGCCGCGCAGTCGCGCGACCCGGTCGAGCACGGCGCCGATCTCCCGCGGGCCCGTGAACACCCCGAGGTGCAGGTCGGTGAGCTGGACGATGGTGAGCCCCTCGAGCTCGGGCGGCAGCGCGGGGATGGCCACCTCGATGGTGCGCACCTCGATGTCCGTGCGGCTCCAGAGGCCGCCGCGCAGGAAGGCCGGCGCCCCCACCGCGAGCGCCGTCGCCGCGGTGCCCTGGGTGAGCAGCCGGCGGCGAGACTCCAGCGCCGGGGCCACCTCGACGACCGGCACCCGCCGGGCGCGCGCGTACAGGTGGACCCCCGCCTCGAAGAGGCGCCCGGCGAGCTCGGCCGCGACCACCACCAACAGGCACGCGAAGAGCAGCAGCACCGCGACGCGCACCGTGCCGATGAGCCCGCGCAGCGGCCCGCCGCCGAAGGGCGCCCGGGTGCGGGCGTACACCTCCGCAGCGAGCGCGAGGGCGACCACCGCGAGCGTCGCGCGGCGCAGCGCCCGGGCCCGGTGCGGGGCGTCGGCCCAGCGCGGACGCAGCGCGCACACCGCCGTGGGGAAGGTGAGGGTGAGGGTGCCCGTGGTGAGGAGGCTGATGACGATCGACGAGGCCATGCGCGGGCTCCAACGTGGAGGCCGACGGGCGCGAACGCAAACCGCTCGTGAGTCCGGCGCCGGGGCTCTGGTACCCTCGCGGGCCTGGTGTCGCCGTCGCCCACGCCGTGGTCCCGCCTCGCCGCGCGCGCCGACGACCCGCGGCTGGCCTTCGCGCTCGCGGGCTGCTTCGTGGCGCTCGCGGCGTGGCAGGCGGGCTGCGCGCCCGTCTGGGACGGCGACATCTGGTGGATCCTCCGCGCCGGGGACGACCTGCTCCGGGAGGGCGCCGTGCCCCACGCCAACCGCTACTCCTTCACGCGCCCGGGGCACCCCTGGGTCATGCACGAGTGGCTCTTCGGCGCCGTCGCCGCGGCCCTCGTGCGGGCGCTCGGCGTCGCCGGCCTCGCCCTCGGTCGGGCCGTCGCGGTGTTCGTCCTGGTCGCCGCCCTGCTTCGTCGCACCGCCCGCGACGCCCGCCCCGGCGTCGCCGCGCTCACCCTCGCGCTCGCGTTCATCGCCTTCGGCGCCCGGTGGGAGTCGCCCCGCCCGGTGGGGATGCTCCTCGGCGCCGCGCTCGCGGCCCTCGCGCTCGCGTTCGACCCGGCCTTCTCCACCCGCCACGCCATCGCCTACGCGGCCCTCACCGTCGCCTGGACCAACCTCCACGGGAGCTACCCCCTCGCGCTGCTCTTCGCCGCCGCGGCCCTCTTCGAGCCCGGCGGCGACCGCCGCGCGCGCCGCCTCGCGCTCGCCCTCGCCCTCACGGCCACCTTCGTGAACCCCTACGGCGTCGCCCTCCACGACCTCGTTCGGCGCTACGTCCTCGGCGCGCCGGACGACAGCGTCGCCCTCGTCCACGACCGCATCCGGGAGTGGTGGCCCCTGTGGCGTGCGCCGCTCCTCGTCGTCTCGACCCCCTTCGAGCTCCTCGTCGGCGCCCCCCTCGCGGCGCTCTCCCTTACGCTCCTAGGTAATCCCCGGTGGCGTCCGCGCGCGGTGCTGCTGGGCGTTCTCCTCGCGATGGCGCTGCGGCACAACCGCCACCTCCAGCTCTTCGGGCTCTGCGCCCTCTCGCTGCTCGCGGCCCCGGTGGAGGCGCAGCTCGTCCGCCTCTCGGGCGTCGCCAGCGCCCCTCGCTCCACCCGCTGGACGCGCTGGCTGCTCGCGCTCTTCGCCGTCGTGGCGCTGGCCAGCTGGTCGGTCGCCCGCGCGCGGCGCTCGGCCGGAGACTGGGTCGACCCCACCTCCGACGACGAGGACGTGGCGTCGCTGCTCGCGGGCACCGCCCCGGGCGCGCGGATGTTCGTGACGCTCTTCTTCACCGGCTACGCGATCGAGCGGGCGTACCCGCGGGTGAGGGTGTTCTTCGACACGCGCAACGACTGCTACCCCGCCGAGGTGCTGCGCGCGGGCTTCGACCTCGACGCGGGCCGGCTCGACCCGGCGGCGGCCGACGCCGCGCTGCGCCGCTGGGGGGTCACCCACGCGCTCATCGCGTGCGAGTCGCGGGCGACCCGGAGCTTCGCGCGCTGGCGGGTCGAGCGCCGCGCCGGGCGCTACTGCGTGCTGGTGCCCTGAGGCCGCTCAGCCGGTGTTGCGCAGCCCCGCCGCGACGCCGTTGATGGTCAGGAGGATCGCGCGTGCCAGGTCGGGGGGCACCGGCTCACCGCGGGCGGCGAGGTCCCGCTTGCGCTTGAGCAGGTCGACCTGGAGGAAGCTCAGCGGGTCGACGTAGGGGTTGCGCAGCTCGATCGAGCGGGCGAGCGTCGGGTTGTGGGCGAGCAGGGTGTCCTGCCCGTAGATGGTGCGGATGGCCCGCGCGGCGCGGCCGTGGTCGAGGGCGATGCGGGTGAACAGCCGCCGGGCCGCGTCGGGCTCCGGGTGCAGCGAGAGGTACAGCGACGCGACGCCCATGTCCGCGACCGCGAGGGCCACGGCGACGGCGTCGAGGGTGGACTCGAAGAAGGGCCACCGCGCGCGCATGCGCCTCGCCTCCTCGACCCCCACGCGCCGGAGCAGCGCCCCGAGCCCGGCGCCCGCGCCGTACCACCCGGGGAGGTTGAGTCGACACTGCGTCCACGCGAACACCCACGGGATGGCGCGGAGGTCCTCGAGGCGGGTGGAGGTGGTGCGGCGCGCGGGGCGCGACCCGAGGGGCATCGCGCTCAGCTCCGAGAGCGGCGTGACGGCCTCGAAGAAGGGGATGAAATCGGGGTCGCGCACCAGCGAGCGGTAGGCGTCGAGCGCCGCGTCCGAGGCCACGGAGAAGCGCTCCTCGTAGCCGACGAGCTCGTCGCCGTCGGGGTACGCGGTGGTGAGCGAAGCGTGCAGCACGCCGCCCGCGATGACCTCAAGGTTGCGCGCGGCGATGTCCGGGAGGAGGTACTTCCACCCGATGACCTCGCCCTGCTCGGTGAGCTTGAAGCGCCCATCGATGGACCCCGGCGGTAGGCTCTCCACCGCGCGCTGCGCCGGCCCGCCGCCCCGGCCGATGGACCCGCCGCGGCCGTGGAAGATCTGCAGCCCGACGCCGTGCTCCCGCGCCACCGCCGTGAGCCGCTGCTGCGCGCGGTAGAGCGCGAACGACGCGGTCAGCATCCCGGCGTCCTTGTTGGAGTCCGAGTAGCCGATCATCACCTCCTGCGCGCCGCCCCGCAGCGCGAGGTAGCGCGCGTAGGCCGGGTGCGTGACGGCGGCCCGCAGCTCGTCGGCGCTGCGCGTGAGGTCGTCGAGGGTCTCGAAGAGCGGCACCACGGACACCGCCGCGACCCCGTCCTCGGGTCGGTAGAGCCCCGCGATGCGCGCGAGCACCAGCGCCGCCAGCATGTCGTCGCGCCCGCGGGCCATGCTCATGATGAACGACCCGGCGCCCCCGTCGCCGGTGAAGGCCCGGATGCGCCCGACGGCCTCCATCGCGCGCATCCCGTCGAGGTCGGGCCGGGCGGGCACCCGCGGCCCGTCGAGCGCGCCCGCGAGCCGCGCCTTGTCGAGCGCCGCCCCCTCGTCGAGCCAGAGCGCCGAGCGCGCGGCGTCGCGCACCCACGCGGCGGGCACCCGCACGTCGATGCGCGCGAGGTGGAACCCGAAGACCTCCACCTGGCGCCGCACGCCCGCGACGCGGCGCAGACCCGCCCGGCGCCCGCGGTTGCCGGCGAGCGAGCGCTCGATGACCGCCAGGTCGCCCGCGAGCTCCGCGGGGCTCGCGTACCCGTGGCCCAGGTCGGGCGGCGTGAGGGTGCGCCCCTCGCGGCGGGCGCCCACCAGGGCGTCGCGGGTGGCGGTGACCCGCGCCTCCATGAGCGACAACTTGCGCCGGTAGGGCTCGTGGTCCGAGCGCGCGGCGAGCCCCTGCGCGAGCCCGGGCAGCCGGGCCTCGTCGGCGGCGATGGAGGCGAGCAGCTCGTCCGAGGCCGACACCTCGCGGGTGCTCTGCGAGAGGGCGTCGCCGAGGTGGGTGAGCTCTCGCGCGTGCAGGGCGAGGGCGCGCGCCGCCTGGCCGAGCGCCGTGTCGACGGCGACGTCGGGCGTCACGTTGGGGTTGCCGTCCATGTCCGCGCCCACCCACGTGCCGAAGCGCAGAAACGACGGGACGGGCACCGCGTCGCCGTACTCCGCCGCGAGGGCCTCCTCGAGCGCGGCGTAGAAGCCCGGCACCAGGGGGTGCAGCACCTCCTCCAGGTAGAAGAGGGTGTTCTTCACCTCGTCGCCGACGCGCGGGCGCTCGTGGCGGATCTCGTCGGTCTGCCAGAGCGTCGTGACCTCCTCGCGGATCGCCGCGTCGACGCCGTCGAGCTCCCGGGGCGTGAGCGTCGCCCCGAGGTCGCGCCGCGTGAGCTCCGCCGCGAGGCGCCGGTGCTTCTCGAGCACGGTGCGGCGCTGCGCCTCCGTCGGGTGCGCCGTGAACACCAGCTCCAGGCTCGCGCGCGCCAGGAGCGCTTCGAGCGCGGGCCGCGGCGTGGTCGCCGAGAGGCCCCGGAGCGTGTCGGCGAGGGAGCCGGGCTGCGCGGTCGAGGCGCGGGCGTGCTCGCGCCGGCGGCGCACGCGGTGGTGCTGCTCGGCGAGGTTCACGAGCTGGAAGTAGTGGGCGAAGGCGCGTGCGACGTTTTCGGCCGCGGGCAGGTCGAGGGCGGCGAGCCGCGCGTGCAGGGCCTCCGTCGCCGCGCGCCGCCGGGACGAGCGCCGCGCCTTGGCCAGCGCCCGGACCTCCTCCACCACCGCGAGCAGCTCGGGGCTCTCCTGCTCGACGAGGGTGTCGCCCAGCACGCGACCGAGGTAGGTGACATCGCGGCGGAGCGCGTCGGTGGGGTCGGTCATGCGGACAGCTTCCTCCCGCGACGCCCCCGGCGCTACGCTGCTTCGCGGACACGGAGCGCGGGGGATCAACGTTGCCTTGACCCGTCGCGCGGGCCCCGCGTACGGTTGAAACTCCCGCGAGAGTACGCGGAACGATGCCGAGGGATACGGGATGAAGCTCGCCGCCGCAGGCCTGTCCGACGTCGGACAGGAACGAGACCACAACGAGGACTCCTACGCGGTGGAGGAGCCGCTCGGCTTGTTCATCGTGGCCGACGGGATGGGCGGGCACCTCGCGGGCGAGGTCGCGAGCGCCATGGCCATCTCGACGGTCATCGAGCACCTCCAGCAGAACACCGGGGGCGACCGGGTGGCGGCCCTCGCCGAGGCCACGAAGCTGGCCAACACCCGGGTCATCGAGGAGGGCACCCGCAACCGCAAGCGCCGCGGCATGGGCAGCACCTTCGTGGCGTTGATCCGCGACGGCGAGGCCGTGGGCGTCGTGCACGTGGGCGACTCCCGCTGCTACCGCTACCGCCACAGCGTGCTCGAGCGCCTCACCCGCGACCACTCGCTCATCGAGGAGTACGCGGGCGACGACCCCATCGCGCGCGCCGCGCTCGGCAACTACTCCAACATGATCACCCGGGCCATCGGCACGGGCGCCGAGGTCGAGCCCGAGGTGCGGCGCGAGAAGCTGCAGGTTGGCGACACCTACCTGCTGTGCTCCGACGGCCTCTGCGGCGTCGTGAAGGACGCAGACATCGCGCGCGTGATCGCCAAGGGCCCCGACCTCATCGAGCGCGCCAAGGAGCTCGTGCAGATCGCCAACGAGCACGGCGGCCCGGACAACATCTCGGTCGTGCTGGTCCGCGTCGATCCGTGAAGGGGTCCGATCCGGCCGCCCTCGCGGCGCCGTCGCAGTCACCCTCCGTCGCCCTCCTGGGCGCTGCGGTCGCGCTCTCCGTCGCGGTCGGCTACGCGGTCGGCGTCGCCCTCGCGGGGCTGCCCCTCGACGCGTTCCACCTCTGGGACGCCCTCTCCCGCGGCTCCTTCCTCGCGCACCCGCCGCTGCGCTTCATCGCCTCCTGCGCGCCGCCCTTCGCCCTCGCGCTGCTGCTCTCGCTCCGGGTGCTGCGCGCCGCGCCCGCGGGCCCATCCCCCTTCGCGTCGCCGTGGCGCCGACTCGCCGTCACCCTCGGGCCGCTGCTGCTCTCACCCTTCGTCCTCACGCAGGACGACACCCTCCGGCGCCCCGCGCTGCTGGCCCTCTGCTTCGGCGCCGCGGTCGCCGCTGCGGCCTGGCTCGCGCCCGTCCCAACCCGGGACGACGCGCCGCCGGGGCCCTGGTGGCGGGAGCACGCCCCGGTGCTCGCGATCATCGCCGGGCACGCGGTGCTCTTCTCCGCCCTCGCCATCATCCGCGACCGCGCGGTGTGGTCGGCCTCCGTCGACCTCGGCATCTTCAAGGAGGCGCTCTGGAACACCCTCCACGGGCGCGTGATGTTCTCGCCCACCGTGGGCTACAGCTTCCTCGGCGAGCACTTCTCCCCCGTGCTCTTCCTGCTCGTGCCCTTCTACGCGCTCTCGCCCACCAGCGAGTGCCTGCTGGTCATCCAGACCGTCGCCGTGTCCGTCGCCGCCTGGCCCGTGTACCTCGTCGCGCGCGACCTCGGCCTGCGCCGCCTCACGGCCACCCTGCTCGCGGGCGCCATGCTCGCGAGCCCGCCGCTGCACACCGCCCTCCTCTACGACTTCCACATGGACCTCCTCGCGGCCCCGGCGCTCGCGTGGCTCGTCCTCGCGCTCTCGCGCCGCCGCTTCGGCCAGGCCTTCGTCGCCGTCGCCCTCCTGGTGAGCGTCAAGGAGGACATGTTCATCCCCGCGGTGGGCGCCCTCCTCGCGTGCGCCCTGCCGGGCACCGCGCGCGACCGGAGGTGGTCCGCCGCGCTCGGCGCGCTCGCCGTCGGGTGGTGCCTCCTCGCGATGGCCGTGCTGCTCAAGCGCTTCGGCCCGCCGCCCGGCGTGCCCGTCTACATGAGCGACGGGGCCGAGCCGCAGGGGTACAAGTTCCTTCGGAACTTCAGGCACCTCGCGGGGCCGGGCGGGCCGCTCGGGCACCTCCTCGGGCAGCCCGTGCGCTACGTCCTCTGGGCCTTCTCCGACG
Organism: Myxococcales bacterium; assembly: GCA_030652255.1. Classification (GTDB taxonomy): domain Bacteria; phylum Myxococcota_A; class Polyangia; order Polyangiales; genus SCUS01. Next base: position 189,065 of record JAUSAZ010000097.1, read on the forward strand.
CCCGCCTCACGACCTTCATCACCCTCCTCACGCCCGTGGGCTTCGCCTCGCTGCTCGCCGGCTGGCGCATCACCCTCCTGATGCCCCTCGGCATCATCCTGCTCTCGGACAATCCCGAGATCGTCGCGCTCCGCTACCACTACAGCGCCATCCAGCACCCCGGCGTGTACCTCGCCGCCGCCTTCGGCCTCGCGGCCCTCGTCGCCCGCGCGCGCGACCCGCGCCGCACCGAAGGGGCCGCCGCCGCGTACGTGCTCGTCGCCTCGATGATGCTGGTCGCCACGCACCCGTCGAGCATGGCCGCGCGCACCCACCCCACCGACACCCGCGCCATCACGCCGCACACCCGCACCGTCGACCGCATCGCCGCGCTCGTCCCCGCGGGCGTGCCGGTGAGCTCCTCCACCTGGATCGGCCCGCGCTTCTCCAACCGCCCCTGGGGCGCCCTCTTCCCCAACGGGCTCGACCGCGCCGAGTGGGTGGTGGTCGACCTCCAGCGCCCGGCGTGGCCCGCGTCCGTCGAGCAGCGCGACAGCACGCTGCTGCACCTGATGCGCACCGGCTTCGGCGCCGCGGCGGTGAGCGACGGGGTGATCGCCCTCCAGCGCGGGCGCTCGCAGCAGGGCAACCCCGAGGCGGTGCGGCAGCTCTTCGTGCACCGTCGCTACGAGGTCGAGGGCACCGAGCAGACGGAGTTCACCAACTGCTCGGTGGCCGACGCGCGCGCCAGCGACGGGCGGGCGAGGGTGGTCTCGCCCGACGACCCGCGGCCGGCGGGGTGGATGGTCTTCGGGCCCTTCATCCGCCTGCCCGCGGGGCGCTACCAGGTGACCTTCCGCCTGCGCGCGCGGCGGGCGGGCGCGGCGCGCGACGAGATCGGCCTGGTCGACGTCTTCCACCAGCCCGGCGTGACGCTCGCGCGGCGCGAGCTCGTGCCGTCGATGTTTCCGACCGGCGAGTGGCGCGACGTGACCCTGGACTTCTCCATCGAAGACCCGGGCGGCGCGGGAGGGCTGGAGTTCCGGGTGCGCACCGAGCGCAACTGGGAGCTCGGCGCGGACGTCATCTCGCTGAGCCCCGCGGAGGACGAGGCGGGCGTCGTGCGCGCCTTCATCCTGGGCCGCTGAGCGCACGGACCCTGCGCGGCCGCGGGTGGCAGGCCGGATTCTCTGCTACCTGTTGGCCCGGCGCAGGCGTCCGATCGCGGAGCCTGAAGCCCTCCCCCCCCCTCACGGAGTCACGTCATGTCGTTGTCGCATCGCCTCGCCGTCGTCGCCCTCACCTCCGTCCTCGCGGCGTGCCAGCGCGAGGCCGCGCATCGACCGCCGTCGCCGGGGCCGAGCGCCGTAACCGCCCCGGCCGACGGTCGGGTGGAGGTCCGCGTCGACGATCAGGGCTATCACCCGGCGACCATCCGGGCGGCCGCGGGGCGCGCGCTCACCCTGGTCTTCCGCCGCGCCGACGCGCTCAACTGCGGGGAGAAGGTGAAGTTCCCTTCGATGGGCAACCTCGAGCGCGACCTGCCGGTGGGTCAGGCCGTCGAGGTCGCGGTGACGGTGCCCGCGTCGGGAGAGCTCGCGTTCACCTGCGGCATGGGCATGTACCGCGGCACCGTGGTGGCGCAGTAGGCCGTCGGCGCCGCGCTGGGCGCCGACGGGCTGCGGATGGTGTCGGGGAGGGGATCGGAGGGGGAGGGCGGTCAGTCGACGGCGGGGGCGGCGTCGGCCGTGACGGCGGCGTCGCCTGCGGGCACGGCCGGGTCGGGCACGGCCGGGTCGGGCGCGGCGGCGGGCTCTCCGCCGTCGGTGTCTTCGGCGGGCGTGCAGCGTCGGGTGAAGTCGTCGAAGGACTCGTCCTCGCCGGGCGTGTCGCAGTTGCCCGCCGGGGGCAGCGCGGGCTCCCCGGGCGCCGGGGCGGCCGCGCCCGGCGTGGTGCCCGCGTTGGGCGCCGCGATGGGCGCCGTGGCGACCGTCGAGCGCGGGATGGTGAAGGTCGTGAGCGCGGGCACGTAGGTCACGATCATCAGCGCGCCGATGAAGAGCGCGATGAAGGGCAGGACCATCTTGTAGAGGTCGGGCACCGGGCGGTTGAAGCGGAAGCCCGCGATGAAGAGGTTGAGCCCCATCGGCGGCATCAGGTACCCGATCTCCAGGTTCATCAGGAAGACGATGCCCAGGTGGTACGGGTTGATGTTGAAGTGGAGCGCGATGCCCGCGATGAGCGGCACGACCACGACGATGGCCGAGAAGATGTCCATCAACATCCCGATCAACAGCAGGAAGAAGTTGAGCGCGATGAGGAAGGACAGCTTGGAGTCGATGAGCCCGCCGGCGCTCTGGTGGTTCTGCCCGAGGATGTCGACGGCCTCGCGGCAGGTGCCGATGGAGTCCGCGTGGGCGTGCATGTACGCGAGCGCGGGCGGCCCGCAGGTGAGCCACTCGAAGAGCCGGTCGGCGATCTGCGCCTGCACGAAGTAGCCGACGAGCACGGTCGCCGCGCAGAGCTTCACGAAGATGGCGCCCACGAGCACCATGGACTCCGGGATGATCCGGGGGAGGTCGTCCTTGATGGTGAGGTCGCGGTAGACGAAGACCTCCATCACGACGACGTAGAAGGCCGTGAAGGCCGCCGCCTGGGAGGGGTTGAAGATGCCCTTCACGAGGCCGGTGAGGAGGAACACCGGGAGGATGAGCTCCCACTTGGCCTCCCAGAGCGCGGCCTTGGCCTCGGCCCAGTCGAAGCGCGAGCGCGGCACCTTCGAGATGACGCCGACGATCACGCAGTAGACGATCACGATGCCGATGGCGACGAGCCCCGGCACGAGGCCCACCACCAGGAACTTCTGCAGCTCCAGGCGCTCCTGGCCCGGCGCGGGCTCCTGGAGGCCGGCGACGATGCCGTACACGATGAGCGGCAGGCACGGGGGCACGGTGATGCCCAGCGCGCCGCCCGCGGTGACGAGCCCGAGGGAGAACTTCTCGGGGTACTTGTCGCGCAGCAGCGCCGGCACGAGCAGGCCGCCGACGGCCACGATGGTGATGCCCGACGCGCCCGAGAAGATGGTGAAGAAGGCCGAGGCGAAGACGCACACGACGGCGAGGCCGCCGGGCATCCAGCCGAGGAGGGCGCGGGAGACGCGCACGAGCCGCTGGGGCATGCGCGACTCGGACATGATGTAGCCCGCGAGGGTGAAGAGGGGGATGGTCGCCAGCACGCTCATGCGGGCGAAGTGGTTGCCGAGGATGTCCTCGACGGAGTTGCCGAACGCGTTGGCGTGGCGGCTCACGTCGGGGTCCACCAGGAAGAACTTCACGAAGAGGAAGAGCCCCATGCCGCCGAGGAAGCTGAAGAGCGGCGCACCGAGCAGGGCCATCACCGCAAAGAACGCGATGCCCGCCGTGATGGGGATGGTCGCGATGTGGGGCACGAGCCCGTAGCGCATCACCGCGAGGATGGAGAGCACCAGCACCGCGGCGATGGCGAAGTGCTGCGGGGCGCCCTGCACGGGCTCGTAGGGGTCGGAGTACGGCGGCTCGTAGGAGCCCGTGGTGCGCTTGCGGTTGATGAGCGGCACCACCAGCGTGACGGCCGCGAGCAGGCACATCCCGAGCACGGGCTTGACGATGGTCGAGCCCGCGACGACGGCGATGAGGCCGACGAGCGCGGCCAGGGCGATGCCGATCTCCGTGGCGTCGGCGCGGTCGACCGCGGGCGGGAGCTTCGCCTCCTCGACGCTGGCGCCCTCGTGCGCGGCGGCGACCGGGTCGCCCATGGGCGTGGCGCGCCTCTCCGGGGCCTTGTAGTTGGCCAGGCCCGCGACGAACTCGTGGAACCCGTGCAGCGCGAGCCGCAGGCCGATGAAGAGGAAGCCCGCGGGGATGACGTACTGGTACTCGAAGGACTGGTCGATCGGGCTGGAGACCCCGTTGCGACGGTTCTCCTCCAGCGTGCGGATGACCTGGTGCGAGGCCTCCATGAGGGAGCCGTAGACGCCCTGGGCGAGCGCAAAGGCCACGAAGGCCCCCATGGTGGCCGACACGCCGACCACGATCCGGCGGCCGCGGTCGGGCAGCAGGCGCGAGAGGGCGTCGATGGCCAGGTGCTTGCGGCCGCGGGTGGCGAAGCTCGCGCCGAGGAAGGCCGCCCAGATGGTGCCGTGCAGCAGCACGTCCGACGCGATGGGGAGCACCGCGCGCATCAGCCACTCGGTGGCCGCGCCGAGCACGATGGCCGCCGGCGCGAACATCGCGATGGCCTGGTTGACCGCCGCGCGGCGCGGGAGGTCCTTGCCGAGCAGGCGCTTGACGAGCCCCTCCGCGGGCGCCGGCTCGGTGGGCGCGCCCGAGAGCTTGAGCCCCACGAGCATCAGCCACAGCGCGGCGCAGAGGCCGATGCGCGCCACCAGGTGCCAGTTCTGGATCACCCGGAAGGCGGACTCGGAGACCGCGGCGAACAACATGAAGACGACGATGACGAGGCTGAGCGCGCTCTCCGCCAGCAACACGCCCCGATCGAGGCGGTCGAGAGGTCGGAGAAACGGCGCGGGCTTCGCGGTCGGTGCGGCACCTGCCATGGTCTGAGCTTTCTCCCTATGTGGCCCGGCCCGAACGCCGGACGGGCGCGACTCTAGGGGCAAACCTTCGGGCATCGCCAGCGCCGACGCGTCTCGCCCCCGCGATCGGAATCATCCCCCCCCGCTTGCAAACATTCCTATGGACGTATATAGGGATTGTCGGATGGAGCTTCTGGCCCCGAACGCCCCTGCGACGCACGCGCGGTGGGAGCTTTACCGGCTCCTCTCCGAGCCGGTGCGCCTGCGGCTGCTGGCGCTGGCCTCGGTCGACGCGCTCGCGGTGGGCGAGCTCGCGGAGCTCCTCGGAGAGCTACAGCCCAACGTGTCGCGGCACGTCGCGGCGCTGCGCCAGGCGGGCCTCGTTCGGGTTCGCCGGCACGGCACCTGGGCGCTGGTGCAGGTCGCCACCGAGGGCCCGGTCGACCCGGTGGTCGACGACGCGCTGCGCACCGGGCGCTCGCTCTGCGACCGCGACGGCAGCCTCGCGCGGGTGGCCGACGTGGTGGGCGCGCGCGAGCGCTCGACGCGGGAGTTCTTCGCTCGCTCGGCGAAGGGCGCCGTGGTGGTGGGCCCGCCGCCCGAGCTCGCGGCGTACCTGCTCGCGCTGGCGCCGCTCATCGAGCGGCGGGCGCTGGCGGTCGACGTGGGCACCGGCGACGGGCGGCTGCTGGAGATCCTGGCGCCGGTGTTCACCCGGGTGCTGGCCATCGACCGGGCGGGCGCGCAGCTCGCGATGTGCGCCGAGCGGGTGGCGCAGCGGGGCTTCGGCAACGTCGAGCTCGTCGAGGGGGAGCTCGACGGGGCGGAGGTGAAGCGCGCGCTGAAGCGCCTCGGGAGCGCGGGGGCGGACGTGGTGTTCGCGTCGAGGGTGCTGCACCACGCGCCGCGGCCGGCGGACACGCTCCGTCGCATGGCGGCGCTGGCGCGGCCGGGCGGCGCGGTGATGGTGCTCGACTACGGCCCCCACGAGGACGAGGCGCTGCGCGCGCAGCAGGCCGACCTGTGGCTGGGCTTCGAGGCCGACGAGCTGCGGCGCTTCGCCCGCGAGGCGGCGCTGGAGCAGGCGACGGTGGTGGAGGTGCCGGCGGCGTGGCGGGGCAACGGCCCCGACCGGGCGGTGCCGTGGACGCTGCTGAGCGCGAGGGTGGCGGGGGACGATCGATCGACGAAGGGCGCCGCGGCTGCGGCGAAGAAGGAGAAGAGACGATGAGCAACAACGAGAAGGCCGGCAAGTTCAAGGTCAAGGACATCACGATGGCGGAGCACGGCCGCAAGGCCATCCGCATGGCGGAGAAGGAGATGCCCGGGCTCATGGCCGTGCGGGCGGAGTTCGGCCCGACGCAGGCCCTCAAGGGCGCGCGCATCGCGGGCTGCCTGCACATGACCATCGAGACCGCGGTGCTCATCGAGACGCTCACCGCGCTCGGCGCCGAGGTCACCTGGACCAGCTGCAACATCTTCTCGACGCAGGACGAGGCCGCCGCGGCCATCGCCGTCACCGGCGTGCCGGTGTTCGCGTGGAAGGGCGAGACCGAGGCCGAGTACGACTGGTGCCTCGAGCAGCAGATCTACGCCTTCGAGGGCGGCAAGGGGCCCAACATGATCCTGGACGACGGCGGTGACCTCACCGTCCTCATCCACAACAAGTACCACCAGCTCTTCGACGGCCCGGACCCCATCCGCGGCATCACCGAGGAGACCACCACGGGCGTGCACCGCCTCTACGACATGTTCCGCAAGGGCACGCTCAAGGTGCCGGCGATCAACGTCAACGACTCGGTCACCAAGTCGAAGTTCGACAACCTCTACGGCTGCCGCGAGTCGCTGCTCGACGGCCTCAAGCGCTCCACCGACGTCATGGTGGCCGGCAAGGTCGCCGTGGTCTGCGGCTACGGCGACGTGGGCAAGGGCTGCGCGCAGTCGCTCCGCGGCATGGGCGCGCGGGTGATCATCACCGAGATCGACCCCATCTGCGCGCTGCAGGCCGCGATGGAGGGCTACGAGGTGCGCCGGCTGGAGAGCGTCGTCGAGACCGCCGACATCTTCATCACCGCCACCGGGTGCAGCGACGTCATCACCGGCGAGCACATGGTGCGGATGAAGGACAGCGCCATCCTCGCCAACATCGGGCACTTCGACTCGGAGATCCAGGTCGCGTACCTGGAGAAGAACCCCGAGATCAAGAAGGACAACATCAAGCCGCAGCTCGACCAGTACATCTTCCCCAACGGCAAGCGCCTCACGGTGCTCGCCTCCGGGCGACTGATGAACCTCGGCTGCGCCAAGGGCCACCCCTCCTTCGTGATGTCGACCTCATTCACCAACCAGTGCCTCGCGCAGCTGGCCATCTGGAACGAGCCGCAGAACTACCCCCTCGGCGTGCACGTGCTCCCGAAGCACCTCGACGAGAAGGTCGCCTCGCTGCACCTCGCCAAGCTCGGCGTCGAGCTCACGAGCCTCAGCGGGTCGCAGGCCGAGTACCTCGGCGTCCCGACGACCGGGCCCTTCAAGCCCAACCACTACCGCTACTAAGGGCTCCGGGTCCCACCGTCCCCGGACGGCGGGCTCTTCCCTCCCTCCGCGGTCGTGCTTATCCACGGCGCCCTGTGAACGCGCCGGACGACGACGAGCACGACCTCCCCACCGACCCCGATGACGACGAGGCCCTCGTCGGCGAGGTGCTCGACGCGGGCGCCCTCGGCGGCGAGATCGTCCGCGCGCCGTCCGCGGACGAGCGGGCGCTCGTGCCCGCGGGCCCGCGCGACCCCATCGGCCGCTTCCTCGAGCAGATCCGACGGTACCCGCTGTTGACCGAGGAGGACGAGCGGGCGCTCGGCCGGCGCGCCCGCGACGAGGGCGACAGCGACGCGATGCGCCGCCTCGTGGTGCACAACCTCCGCCTCGTGGTGCACATCGCCTTCGAGTTTCGCCGCCAGTGGACCAACGCGCTCGACCTCATCCAGGAGGGCTCCACCGGGCTCGTCGAGGCCTCGCGCCGGTGGGACCCCGCGCAGGGCGCCCGCTTCGGCACCTACGCGGGCTATTGGATCCGCGCCTTCGTGCTGCGCTTCCTGCTCACCAACTTCCGGCTCGTGCACACTGGCAACACCCGCGCGGGGCGCAAGCTCTTCTTCCAGCTCGAACGCGAGCGGCAGCGGCTGCTCACCGCGGGCATCGACCCGACCCCGCGGCAGCTCGCGGCCAACCTCGGCGTGGCGGAGTCCGACGTGCGCGAGGTGTCCGCCTCGCTGGCCGGGGCGGAGCAGTCCCTCGACGCGCCGTCCCGGGACGGCGGCCACGCCGTCGAGCCGAGGTTCGAGGGCTCCGACCCGGAGCGCGCGGCGGCGGGCCACGAGGTGCTGGCGGCCCTGCGCGACGTGGCCGACGACTTCGGCCGCGGGCTCACCGACCCGCGGGAGAAGGCGCTCTGGGAGGAGCACCTGCGCAGCGACGACCCGCGGCCGCTGTCGGAGATCGCGGGGCGCTTCGGGCTGACCAAACAGCGCCTCGGGCAGCTCGCCAACGGGCTGCGGGCGCGCTTCCGGGCGCGGCTCGTCGAGCGCTTCGGCGATCAGGTGGAGGAGACCCTCGGGGTGGGCGACGAGGGCGGAGACGTGTAGAAGGCGCAGACGGGAGCTTGCGACGGCGCTTTCGCTGAACGCACAATCATCGATCAGGCCAATGGCGACAGGCGCCGACAACCAGGAGCCACCGGAGGGCGAAGCCTCGACGGGCGGGCGCGTCCTCGGGCGCTACGAGCTCCTCACGGAGATCGCCAGCGGGGGCATGGCGTCGGTGTTCCTCGGGCGGGCGAGGGGGGTCGCGGGCTTCGAGCGGGTGGTCGCCGTGAAGGTGTGCCACCCCCACCTGCGGGTCGACGAGGAGTTCGCGGAGATGTTCCTCGACGAGGCGAGGCTCGCGGCGAAGATCCACCACCCCAACGTGGTGAGCACCCTCGACGTCGGCGACGACGACGGGCGGCTCTACCTCGTGATGGAGTACATCGAGGGCGACCGGCTCTCCGGGCTCATCAAGGCCGCCGGGAAGAAGGGGCGGCGCATCCCGCCGGCGGTCGCCGCGCGGATCTTCATCGACCTGCTCTCGGGCCTGCACGCCGCGCACGAGCTCGCCGACACCGACGGCACCGATCTCTCCGTCGTGCACCGCGACGTCTCTCCGCAGAACGTGCTCGTCGGCGTCGACGGCGTCGCGCGCATCACGGACTTTGGCATCGCCAAGACCGAGGCGCGGGTCACCGTCACCAGCCTGAAGCAGATCAAGGGCAAGCTGGCCTACATGGCGCCGGAGCAGCTGGAGGGCGTCGGGGTCAACCGCCGCACCGACCTCTACGCCGCGGGCGTGGTGCTCTGGGAAACCCTCGCCGGCAAGCGGCTCTTCCGCGGCGAGACGGACGTCGAGACCGTGCAGCAGGTGCTCAAGGGCGCCGTGCGGCGACCGTCGGAGATCGTCCCCGACCTCGACCCGGCCTTCGACGCCGTGGTGATGAAGGCCATCGAGCGCGACCCGGCGCTGCGCTTCGCCACCGCCGCGGAGTTCGCCGAGGCGCTCGAGGAGCTGCCGCTCAAGCTGGCCAACGCCCGCGCGGTGAGCGCGGTGGTGCAGGAGCTCCAGGGCGAGGTGCTCACCGCACGGCGCGACCTGGTGCGGCGCATCGGCGAGGGCGAGGCCCTGGTGCTCGAGGAGCTCACCAGCCCATCGGCGGTGCGCTTCGCCCGCACCGACCTCTCGCTCTCGCTCGCCTCGTCGCTCCCGCCGCCGCTGCCGCCGCCCGTCGCGGCGAGCCTCGACGACGAGGCCGACGCTGACCTCCCGGCGCCGTCTCCCCCCCGCCGAAGGGCGCTCCTCGTGGCCGTCCCGGTGCTCCTGCTGCTGCTCGTCGCCGCGGGCCTCGCGCTCCGGCCGTCGCGCCCCGCCGAGCACGCGCGCCCGCAGCCCCCCCGCGCCGCGGCGCCGCCCCCCGCTGCCGTTGCCGCGCCGGAGCCTCCCGTGACCCCGCCGGTCGGGGCGCCCCCCGAGCCTGCGCCCGCGCTGGTGCCGCCCGAGCCCGCGCCCACCCTGGTGGTGCCGCCGCCCGAGCCCGCGCCTCCGCCGGTCGCCCCCGCCCGGCGAAGCGTTCGCCCGCAGCCCCGCCCGGCCGGTCGCCCCGCGCCGCGCCCCAGGCCGGCACCCGAGGGCGCTGGCACCCCACCGCAGCCCGCTGGCGAGTTCCGGCCCGGATCCATCTGACCCATGCGCACCACCACCCTCGCACTCGCAGCCCTCGTCGGCGTCTGCGCCCCCGCCGCCGCGTCGGCGCAGGACAACACCGCCTTCGCCCAGCAGCGCTTCACGCGCGGCACCGCCCTCTACGACGCGCGGGAGTTCCCCCGGGCGCTGGAGGAGTTCCGCGCGTCGATCGAGCTCTACGGGTCGCCCAACACCCGGCTGTACCTCGCCCGGTGCCTGCGAGAGCTCGGTCGCCTCGACGAGGCCGTGCCCGAGTTCGAGCGCGCCGTGCGTGAGGCCGCCGACCGCGCGCACCTCGACCCGCGCTACGTCCAGACCCGCGACGCCGCGCAGGCCGAGCTCGCCCAGGTCGCGCCCCGGGTGGGTCGGCTCACGCTCACCGTCCCCGACGCGCCCGAGGGGGCGAGCATCCGGGTCAACCAGCGGGTCGTTCCCGTCGCGGCGCTGGGCATCGCGATGCCCGTGATGCCCGGCCCGCTGGCCATCACCATCGAGGCGCCGGGCTTCGAGCCCGAGCAGCGCCAGACCGAGGTCGCCGCGGGCCGCGAGGCGACCGTGGTCGTCGCGCTGCGCCCCCTGCCGCAGGTGGAGGCGCCCCCGGAGCCGCCGGTGGTCGTGCGCCCGGCCGTCGACACGCCGAGCGGGCGGGGCCCGCGGCGCTCGCTCGCCTGGATCGGCGTGGGCGTCGGGGTCGCGGGCTTCGCGGGCTTCGGGGCGTTCTACGCGCTCGCGAGCGGGCGCTACGACGACCTCGGCGCGCGCTGCGGCGCGGGGGGCTGCGGCACCATCGCGCCCTCGGAGGTCGACGAGGGGCGCACCTTCCAGCTGCTCACCAACATCTCCCTGGGCGTCGGCATCGCGGGCGCCGCGGCCGCCGTCACCCTCTTCGCCCTGGGGCGGCCCTCCGCGGCCCCGCCGGTCACCGTCTCCGTCGGCCCGCGCAGTCTCGGCGTGGGAGGTACCTTCTGATGAAGCCCCGAACCCTCCACCGCGTCGTCGCCATCGCGTCCCTCCTCTCCGCGGGCTGTAGCTGGGAGTGGGACCGCTTCGCGCCCGGCAACGCCGTCGACGCGGGCACCGACCTCGGCGCTGCGACAGACGTCCCCGCGATGGACTCCCCCGAGGTGTCGTCGGCCTGCGCCACGGACGACGAGTGCGCCCGTGCGTCGGCCGACCGCCCCGTCTGCGATGCCGTCACCGGTCGCTGCGTCGGGTGCAGCCCCGACCGCGACACCTGCGGCGCGGGCCGTTACTGCGCCGCGGCGACCCTCACCTGCGCGGCCGGGTGCTCGAGCGACCAGGCGTGCGCGACGAGCGCGGTCGACGGCGGCGCGGTCGACGGCGGCGTCGTCGCGGGGCGCTGCGACCCGATCACCCACGCGTGCGTGCAGTGCATGACCGACGAGCACTGTCCCATCGGCACCCGCTGCGCCGACCGGGCCTGCGTGCCGGGCTGCGACGCTGCCCGAGGGTGTCCCGCGGGGAGCGCCTGCTGCGCCGGCGGCTGCGTCGACACGGCGGCGGACCCGGCCCACTGCGGCGCCTGCGGGGCGGCCTGCGCCGTCGCCAACGCCGCGGCCGTGTGCGCGGACAGCCGCTGCGGCGTCGGCGCCTGCAACGACGGCTTCGGCGACTGCGACGGCGACGCCACCACGGGCTGCGAGACCAGCACCCGCAGCTCCGCGGCCCACTGCGGCGCCTGCGGCACGGCCTGCGCCGCGCGCCCCAACGCCATCGCCGCGTGCGCGGAGGGCGCCTGCACCTACGCCTGCGCGATGGGCTTCGGCGACTGCGACGGCGACCCCGCCAACGGCTGCGAGGCCGACCTCGCGCGCACCCTCTCGGACTGCGGTCGCTGCGGCAACGCGTGCACCTTCACCGGCGGCGTGGGGGCCTGCGTCGGCGGGATGTGCACCCGCACGGCCTGCGCCACCGGCCGCGGCGACTGCGACGGCAACACCGCCAACGGCTGCGAGATCGACCTCCAGGGCGACCCCGCCAACTGCCGGGTGTGCGGCGCGGCCTGCTCCTTCGCCCGCGCGACGGCGGTGTGCGTCGGGGGAGGCTGCGCCATCGGCCGCTGCGACACGGGCTTCGACAACTGCGACCTCGCGGCGGGCAACGGCTGCGAGGCGGACATCACCACCTCGCTCGCCCACTGCGGCGCCTGCGGCCGGAGCTGCGCCTTCCCGCGCGCGGCGGCGACCTGCACCGCGGGCGTGTGCGCGCTCGGGGCCTGCAACGCCGGGGCGGGCAACTGCGACGGCTCGGTGCTCAACGGCTGCGAGGTCGACCTCACCAGCAGCGTCGCGCACTGCGGGCGCTGCGGCGGCGCGTGCCCGGCGCGGGCCAACGCGGTCGCGACCTGCGGGCTCGGCACGTGCGGCTTCACCTGCAACGCCGGCTTCGGCAACTGCGACGGCAACGCCAACAACGGCTGCGAGACCAGCACCCTCACGAGCGTGACGGCGTGCGGCGCCTGCGGCACCGTGTGCTCGGTGCCCAACGCGGTGGCGGCGTGCCGCGCGGGCGCCTGCGCGGTGGGGAGCTGCCTGCCGGGCTTCGCCGACTGCGACGGCCTCCCTGGCAACGGCTGCGAGGTCGACACCCGCACCAGCCTCACCCACTGCGGGGCCTGCAACCGCGGGTGCGCGCCGGCCAACGGGGTCGGGGCGTGCGGCGCGGGGGTGTGCTCGGTGCTCTCGTGCAATCTCAACTTCGCCAACTGCGACGGCAGCGCCGCCAACGGGTGCGAGGTCACGCCGGTGGACAACCGGCTCCACTGCGGCGCCTGCGGAAACGCCTGCGCGACGGGGCGCTCCTGCGAGGCGGGGCGCTGCGCGGTGCCGTTGTTCAACGGGTACGACGTCACGACGCCGCCGGGGAGCGTGACCTGGGTGGACGTGTGCGCGGCGCCAGGGGCGGTGCTGGTGCTCGGGGGCGAGGACGACGAGCTCGCGCGCGGGCCGCTGGAGTTCCCGGTGGAGTTCTGGGGGACGACGAACTTCACCTACTTCGTGAGCAGCAACGGGTGGGTGGGCTTCGGGGACTACTACGGCAACGCGGGGGCGATCCCCAGCACGCCGCCGCTGCGACACTTCGGCCCGCTCCCCTCCGCGGGGGTGCCCTTTCCCGCCGCGTACGTCTTCGGCGTCGACCTGGTGCAGGGCACGCGCGGGCTCTGCATCGCGACCATCGGCGCGGCCCCCAACCGGCGCTTCGTGGTCGAGGGCACCGAGGCGACGCTCTACCTCAGCACCCCGCCGTCGCCCGGGGCGCCGCCGCCGCTGGGCCCGAGCGCGTACTCGTACGAGCTCATCGCGTACGAGGGGAGCGGCGTGCTCGACATGGTGTTCAACACGCCCTTCAACGGGCCCGACGCCACGCAGATCAGCGCGCCCACCAACGTGACGGTCGGGCTACAGGACTACCGGAACCCGCTCCGCGCCGCCGTGTACACGGGCAACATCAGCGGCAGCACGCGCATCCGCTTCACGCCGCGCTGATCGCGCGCGGGCCGGGTCGAAGCGCCTTCATCGCTGGGGAGGGGACGGGGCGCCCGGCGACCTGTGCGGTCGCGGGCGCCGGGGGGGCGTCAGAGGTCGAGCGCGATCACGCCCGGAAACGACGCGTTGCAAGCGACGCTGCCGTCGGTGCGGCCGCGGACGCCGGTGCGGGTCGCGACGGTCACGCCGCCGCGGACGACGTTGAGGGTCCAGGTCGCGTTGGCCACCGCGGGGGTGTAGGCCTGGGGGCAGATGTAGTAGCGGCCCGGGGTGAAGGTCGACGCCCAGAAGATGTTCTCCGGGCCCTGCAGCGCGCGGTCGTCGCGGTCGAGCGATCCGCCGCAGGCCGTGAGCCGGCTCCAGAGGATCTCGGTGCCGCACGGGGGCAGCACGTGTAGGTCCATGTCGCCGTTGACGTCCCAGGTCAGCGTGATGCGCAGCGACCCCTGGCCCACGCAGACGCCGCTCACGCAGGCCTGCGAGACGCCGCAGGCGCGGCCGCAGGCGCCGCATGCCGCGTTGTCGCTGGTGAGGTCGCGGCAGGTGCCCGAGCAGTTGGACTGGCCCGCCGGGCAGATGCAGTTGCCCACGGCGTCGCAGGAGCCGCCCGAGGGCGAGGCGCACGCCCCGGAGGTGCGAGGCACCGCGGAGCAGGTGGTGGTCGTCCCCGAGCAGACGACGGTGCCGCTCTGGGCGCAGCCGCCGGTGCCCGTGGAGGTGCAGCTCGCGCCGGTCGCCCGGCAGGTGCCGCCGCAGTTGGTCTGGCCCGCCGGGCAGGAGCGCACGCAGGCGCCCGCCGAGCAGGCCACGCTGCCGCCCACCGGCGCGGTGCACACCACCCCGCAGCCGCCGCAGTTGCTGAGGTCGCTGGCGAGCGCGCGGCAGGTGCCGCCGCAGTTGGTCTGACCCGCCGGGCAGGCGCACACGCCGCCCGCCCCGCAGGTGCCGCCCGCGGGCGACGCGCACGCGCCGGAGGTGCGGGGCGCCGCGGAGCAGGTGGTGGTCGTCCCCGAGCAGACGACGGTGCCGCTCTGGGCGCAGCCGCCGGTGCCCGCGGAGGTGCAGCTCGCGCCGGTCGCCCGGCAGGTGCCGCCGCAGTTGGTCTGGCCCGCCGGGCAGGAGCGCACGCAGGCGCTCGCCGAGCAGGTCGCGCTGCCGCCCACCGGCGCGGTGCACGCCACCCCGCAGCCGCCGCAGTTGGCGGTGCTGGAGCGGGTGTCGACCTCGCAGCCGTTGGCGGCGTTGCCGTCGCAGTTGGCGAAGCCCGCGGTGCAGGCCCCGATGCCGCAGACGCCCGCCGTGCACACCGACGAGGCGTTGGCGCTGGAGCAGGCGTTGCCGCAGCGGCCGCAGTTGCCGGTGTTGGAGCGCGTGTCGACCTCGCAGCCGTTGGCCGGGTTGCCGTCGCAGTCCGCGAAGCCGACGTTGCAGGTGAACCCGCACGCGCCCGCGGCGCAGAACACCGCGGCGTTCGCCCGGGCGGTGCACACCCGGCCGCAGCCGCCGCAGTTCTGGAGGCTGGTGTTGGTGTTCACCTCGCAGCCGTTGCTGATCGCGCCGTCGCAGTCACCGGTGCCCGCCGCGCAGGCGCCGATGGCGCAGACCCCAGCGACGCACACCCGCGACCCCGCGGTCGGGGTCGGGCACACGTTGCCGCAGGTCGCGCAGTTGTTGACGTCGCTCTGCGTGACGATCTCGCAGCCGTCGCCGTAGAAGTTGTTGCAGTTGGAGAAGCCCGGGGTGCACCGGTCGATGACGCACACCCCGGCCCGGCAGGCGGCCACGCCGTTGGAGACGAAGCACGCGCTCCCGCAGCGCCCGCAGTTGTTGGTCGCGGTGCGCAGGTCGGTCTCGCAGCCGTTGGTGGGGTCGCCGTCGCAGTCGCCGAAGCCGTCGTTGCAGGTGCCGACGCCGCAGCGCCCGTCGCGGCACGCCGGGGTGGCGTTGGGCACCACGCACGCGCGGCCGCAGGCGCCGCAGTTGGCGGTGCTGGTCTGCGTGTCGACCTCGCAGCCGTTGCCCGCGTTCATGTCGCAGTCGCTGCGCCCGGTGGCGCAGCCGCCCACCACGCAGGAGCCCGCCGTGCACGCCGCGGTGCCGCCCGCGACCGCGCACGCGTTGCCGCAGCGGCCGCAGTTGGCCGACGCGGAGCGCACGTCGGTCTCGCAGCCGTTGGCCGCGTCGCCGTCGCAGTCCGCGAAGCCCTCGTTGCAGGTCCCCACGCGGCACGCGCCCTCGGCGCAGCCCGGGGTGCCGTTGGCGATCACGCACGGCCGTCCGCACCCGCCGCAGTGGGTGTTGTCGGTGCGGGTGTCGACCTCGCAGCCGTTGGCCGCGTCGCCGTCGCAGTCCGCGAAGCCCGCCGCGCAGGCGACGCCGCAGCGGCCCATCGCGCAGGTCGCCGAGCCGTTGGCGGGCGCCGGGCACATGGTGCCGCAGGTGCCGCAGTTCATCGTGCTGGCGCGCACGTCGACCTCGCAGCCGTTGGCCGCGTCTCCGTCGCAGTCGCCGTAGCCCTCGTCGCACGCGGTGACCGTGCACGCGCCCATGGCGCAGGCGCCGGTGCCGCTCGCGGGCGAGCAGGCGTTCATGCACCGGCCGCAGTTCACGCGGTCGGTGCGGGTGTCCACCTCGCAGCCGTTGGCCGCCTCGCCGTCGCAGTCCGCGAAGCCCTCGAGGCAGGTGAACCCGCAGGCGCCCGCGGTGCACGTGGGCGCCGCGTTGGCCGGCGTCGGGCAGACCCGCGCGCAGCCGCCGCAGTTGGCGAGGTCGGTGAGGGTGTTGGTCTCGCAGCCGTTGCCCGGGGCGCTGTCGCAGTCGCGGAAGGCGCCGGTGCACTCACCCACCCGGCACATGCCCATCTCGCAGCGGGCCGCGCCGTTGGGCGTCGCGCACACGGTGCCGCAGGCGCCGCAGTTGGCGGTGTTGCCCTGCGTGTCGACGCAGCCGCCGCCGCAGCAGGCCTGGCCGGGCCCGCAGCGGGTGGAGTCGGCGCAGCCCGTCACGCACACGTTGCCCACGCAGCGCTGGCCGGTGGCGCACTGGTCGTCGCTCACGCAGTCGACGCAGGTGCGGGTCGTGGGGTTGCAGCGCCCGCCGGAGACCACGCCGCCGTCCGCGACCCCGCCGTCCGCCGCGCCGCCGCAGGCCTCGTCGCTGCGGCAGCCGCGCACGCAGGTGTTCGACGCGGGGTTGCAGTACTCGCCCACCGCGCAGCTGTCGTCCGCCGCGGTGCAGCGCACGCAGCGGCCGGAGCCGCGGTCGCAGACGTTCTGGCCGAACTCGTTGTCGGAGCACTCCGCGTTGGAGATGCAGGTCGGGCGCACGTCCGCGCCCGCGTCGCCGCCGTCGGCGGGCAGCGCGCCGTCCGCGGCGTCGTCGGGCGAGCCCGCGTCGGCGGCGTCGAGCGCGGCCTCCGGCGCGTCGAAGCCACCGTCCGACGACACGTCGGACGACACGTCGGCGCGGCCTGCGTCGTCGTCGGGCCCGCCCACCACCGAGCTCCCGAGACAGCCGCCGCCCACGAGCGCCGTGATCCACACGAGGACCAGCGGGCCGAACCTTCCTTGACCTTGCATCATTGATGTCCTCGTCGCGCTGGCGTCGGGCGCCGCGCGGTCGTCGGTGCGGAGACTCCGAGTGCGCACGGGCACGTTAGTGGAGTCGCGAAGCCCGAAGCAACGAGGTGGTCGTGTGGTGCCGTGTAGGCGACAGCGAGCCAGCTCAGGCGCTCTTGGCGACCTTCGCGGGGGCGGGCTTCGGGGCGCGCCGTGCGGCGGGGCGGCGGGCCGCGTCCGAGGAGGGGTCGATCGGGGAGGCCGAGCGGGTCTGGTTTCGCCCGTTGTGCTTGGCCGCGTAGAGGGCCTGGTCGGCGCGCTCGAAGAGCACGCCGCGGGTGTCGCCGTCGCCGGGGAAGGCCGACACGCCCAGCGAGCAGGTCACCTTCACGGCCCCGTGCTCGCTGTGGAACACCTCCCGCTGCAGCTCCTCGCGGATGCGCTCGGCCAGCAGGAAGGTGCCCGCGGCGTCGGTCTGCTCGCACACCACGACGAACTCCTCGCCGCCGAAGCGGGCGATCACGTCGGTCTCGCGGCGGCAGCGGGTGAGCACGGCGCCGAGGCCCTTGATGACCACGTCCCCGAAGGCGTGCCCGTAGGTGTCGTTGACGGTCTTGAACTTGTCGATGTCGAGCACGATCAGCCCGAGCGTGCGCCCGAAGCGCGCGGCGGAGCGCAGCCGCTGCTCGAACTCGGTCTCGAGCGCGCGCTTGTTGAGGTGCCCGGTCATCGGGTCGGTGGTGGCCATCTCCTCGAGGCGCCGCACCGAC
Source organism: Myxococcales bacterium (assembly GCA_030652255.1). Lineage (GTDB taxonomy): Bacteria > Myxococcota_A > Polyangia > Polyangiales > SCUS01. The sequence goes on from JAUSAZ010000097.1 coordinate 206,718, forward strand.
GCGGCGTTGGCGAGCGTCACCGAGGCGTGCGAGGCGAGCACCCCGAGCAGCTGGCGTATGGCGTCGGGGAAGGCGCTCTTCCGCTGGGCGCAGAGGGTGAGGGTGCCGAGGGCCTTGTCGCGCGCGACGAGCGGCAGCACCAGCACCGAGGCCATGGTCTTCAGCGCGATCGCCTTGGTGAACACGAACTGGGTCTTCGGGTCGAGCTGCCCCCGGTACGGCAGCGCCACGCGCGCGCGCACCGCCGCCGCCACGAGGCCGCCGTTGTCCGCGAACTCCGTCGCCGCGAGCCCCGCGGGCGCCTCCCCGGCGACGTGCCGCACGCGGTGCCGCTCGGCGTTGGGGTCGTAGGCCGTGAACACCAGCAGGTCGTGCGGCACGATCGCCCGCGCGGCGTTGGTGAGCGCCGCGAGGCACTGGTCTTCGGTGAGGGCCTCGCCGAGCGAGCGCGACGCCTCGAAGAGCGCGGTCATGTCGTTCTTGATGCGCTCGAGGCGCGCGAAGACCCGCTCGTTGTTGATGAGCCGCCGGGCCTGGAGCGCCACGCTCTCCAGCGTCGCCTGCTCCTCCGGGGTGAAGGGCCGGTCGTCGTCGCGGTCGGCCGCGAGCACCCCGCGGACGGCGTCGTCGTCGATCACCGGCACGCCCGCGAAGCAGCGCACGCCCGAGGGCGTGGGGTAGTACGGCAGGCCCGCGTAGTCCGGGCGCAGCGCCGCGAGCGCCACGGGGCGGCCGAGCTGCATCACGGCCCCGAGCGCGCCCGCCCCGGCGGGGATGAGCTCGGTCTGGATCGCGTCGTCCGTGGCGGCCTCGACGAGCCGGAGGTGCTGAGCCTTCGCGTCGACCCAGAGCAGCGCGCAGGTGCGCAGGTGCATCGTGCGGCGCGTGAGGTTGAGCAGCCCCACCAGCGAGGCGTGGATCTCCTCCAGGCTGCCCCGGTTGCGCGCGTCGTCGCTCGAGCGCGGGCGGGCGCCGGGCTGCGACGCGGCGGCCCCGAGGCGCAGCGAGCGGGCCGAGTCGCGCTGCCGCCGCCGCTCGTCGTGGAGCATGCTGCGGGCGTGGGCGCGCACCCGGGCGACCTCCGCGCGGGTGAGCGTGAAGTGCAGCGCCGCGCTGCCGAGCACCACCGCGAGGCGCATCGCGAGCGAGGGGACGTCGAGGGTCGCGTGGCCCGCGCGGTGGAGCGCGAGCTCGAGCAGCACCGCCGAGAGGGCCACGACCCAGGCGCGACGCGGGTGACCGAGCGCGACGGCGGCCGCGAGCACCAGCAGCGGGAGCGCGGAGAGGGGGCCCGCGAGCCCGCCGAGCGCGGCGGTGAGGGCGTAGCCGAGCGCCAGGATGAGCGCGGCGGCGCCGAGGTCGAGCGGCGGGTTCTCGCCCTCCGCCGGGGCGCGCGAGCCGGGCACGAGGCGGATGACGAGGCCCACGAGGCCGGCGCCGACGATGACGCCGTCGACCACGGCGAAGGCGGGCGGACGCATCGCCCCGCCCGCGATGCGCGCGGCCACGGCGAGGGTGACCGCCGGGGCGGCGATGACCCGCGCGACGCGTCGCATCGATCCGAACAGCACGACCATGTCCAAGCGGCGTCGCAGCCTCCCTACGGGTGGGCCGATAGCAGCCGCGGGCGCGCGGCCGCAAGAAACCCGCAGGACCCCCGTCAGAGGGCGCGGCCGGCGCGGGCGGGGATCTCCACGACGATCTCGTCGCGGCGCACCCAGCCGAGCTCCTCGCGGACGGCGCGCTCCCTCGCGCGCGGGTCGCGCTGGAAGGCCTCGAGCTCCGACCGCAGGCGGAGCAGGTCGCTCGCGAGGCGGTGGTTCTCCTCGAGCTGCGCCGCGAGCTGGGCTCGCAGCCGCCGGTGCCGCGGGAGGCCGTTGGCGCCGAAGATCATCGTCGGCACGCCGATCACGGTCACGATCAACAGCAGGAGCGGCAGCCCCAGGGTGAGGCGCGTGCGGAGGGCGTGCATCGGACGGCAGGGTAGGCGGCGCCGCGCGCGGAGCAGAACTTTCCGGCGCTCAATCCGGGCTCGCGCTCAGTCGAGCGGGAGCACCGAGACCTCGGCGCCCTCGGCGATGCCCAGGAGGTCGAAGGCTCCGCGCGGGAGCAGCGCCGCGCCGTCGTCGTCGAAGCGCACCGCGCACGTGGTGGCGCGGAAGAAGGGCGCCTCGCGGAGGTTGGTGGCGACGAGCGCCCGCTGCCCCTCGAAGGGGTCGACCGGGCGGGCCGGGCCCCGGGCGGTGCGGCGCACGAGGAGGATCTCGTCGGTGGCCGCGCGGAAGTGCGGCCCGCCGTCGAAGGGGTCGATGCGGTTGCAGTACTGGAATCCGATGCGCCGGAGCATCTTCTCCACGCCGCGGGTCTCGCGCCCGACCTTGCCGATGACGTCCTGGGCGTCGGCGGGGAGCAGCGAGACGTACACGTCCCCGCTCGGGAAGAGCGACTTGATGAACTCCTTGTTGCGCTTGGAGAGCCGGTCGGCCTCGGAGTAGCTCATGTCGGTGAACTTCCGGCCGAGGGCCTCCCACAGGTGGCTGGTGCCGTCCGGCAGCAACGGGGGCAGCAGCTCGGCGACCACCTCGTTGCGGAAGAGCCCGCGGTGCATCGCCATGAACAGGAAGCGCACGTACGAGATCATCATCCCGACGCGCTCGGGCACCAGGCGGAACTCCGGCAGCACGATGAGCCCGCCGATCTCCGTCGGGCCCTCGTAGGAGTGCCCGAGGCGCAGCACCGTGTGCACGAAGTGCCGGTCGAGGGTCTGGCTGTATTTCTCCTCCACGATGACGTCGAGGAAGATGTACGGCGCGTCGCGGCGCCCGAGCTGCGCGAGGATCTTGCTGGTGCCGATGATCCGGTGCGCCTCGAGGTCTTCGAGGACGAACACGTACTCCCGGCGCCGCGGGTCCTTGATGGCGCCGGAGAACGAGCGCAGCGACACGTCGAGGATGTCCGCCACCGCGTCGGCGTCGTGGGGGAGGTTGACGGTGTCGAGGTGCCGCGCCAGCACCATCATCTGCGTCGCGTCGTCCGGCGTCGCCCCTCGGATCACGTAGCGGTACATCCCAGCAACGCTCCTCTCAGAACACCCGCGCGCCGTCGACGAGGATGGTCACCGGCCCCTCGTTGACGCTCTCCACCAGCATCTCCGCGCGAAACACCCCTGTCTCTACCACGACCCCGCGCGCCCGCATGAGCTCCGCCACCTGGCGGTAGAGCGCCTCCGCCGCGACGGGCTCCATCGCCTTGTCGAAGGACGGCCGCCGCCCCTTGCGCACGTCGCCGTAGAGGGTGAACTGCGACACCAGCAGCACGGCGCCGCCCACCGTCGGCAGGTCGAGGCTCATCTTGCCCGCCGCGTCCTCGAAGACCCGCAGGCCCACGAGCTTGTCGGCCATGTACCCCGCGGCCGCCTCGTCGTCCCCGGCGCCCACGCCGAGGTACACCAGCAGCCCGCGCGCGATCTCGCCCACCACCTGGCCGTCGACCCGCACGCGCGCCTCGGCCACGCGCTGCGCCACCGCCCTCATCGCCCGCGGCTGCCTTGCGCCACCGCCGGGAGCTTCGCGTCGGGCGGCCGCACGTAGCTCGGCTCCATCGATCCGTCGTCGAGGGTCGCCCGGCCCGCGAGCACCTCCAGGGCCACCGCCCGCCCGGTGGGCGCGCCGAGGGCGCGGGGCCGCACGACGAAGCGCTCGGGCCGCGCCGCGGTGAGCCGGGTGACCGCGCTGGCCGTGAGGTCGCCGTGCACCACCACGGTGTGCTCGCCCGCGGCGGCGAGGGCGCGCGCGCCGATCTCCTCCGGGCTGAGGTGCAGCAGCGGGAGCCAGTCGTCGTCGCCGAAGCCCTGCGCGAAGAGCTCGTCCCGTCGGCCGTCGATGCAGGCGAGCGCGCGCGACCCGGGCGCCACGACGCTCGCCCCGAGGGCCTGGAGCGAGCCGACGCCCCAGAGCGGGAGCCCCGTCGCGAGCTCCAGGCCGCGGATGGTCGCGAAGCCCGCGCGGAGGCCCGTGAACGAGCCCGGGCCGCGCCCGATGCCGAGGGCGTCGAGCGCGTCGAGGCCGAGGCCCGAGAGCGAGAGCGCCTGCTCGATGAGCCCGAGGAGGTGCGTGGTGTGCCCGGTGGGGAGCCGGCGGGTGACCTCCGCGAGCACGCAGCCGTCGTCGAGGACGGCGACGGAGGCGGTGGCGGTGCTGGTGTCGAGGGCGAGCAGTCGCATGGGCGGCGGGAGCCTACCGCGCCCCGCGGGGCGGATCGCTCCACGAAATCACCCGCGGGTCGGCGGCGTGCGCGGCGGCGAAGGGATGGAGCGAGGCGCGGCGGCGGCGCTGCGGGCCGTCGAGCCACGCGGCGTCGCGGAGGTCGAGCACGACGGTCGCGCCGCGGCGCAGGTCGTCTTCGAGGACGGCGGCCGGGTCGGCGGGCCACGACCAGCCTGGGCAGCGCGTGGTCCATCGGGGCGGAGGCGCGGCCCAGGCGGCGGGCCAGCGCCGGGCGATGCGGGCCGTGAGGCGGACGGCGGCGCAGGGCTGGGCCGTCACGATCACCGCGTCGGGGGGCACCGTGCGGAGCTGCGCGGGCAGCGCGGCGATGAGCTCGCGCAGCGGGCGCTGCCGGGCGTCGAGCCACAGGCCGGCGATGGGGAGCAGCGCCAGCGAGGGGAGCACCCACGCGAGCTGCGCGCCGCGGCGGGGGAGGGCGCGGTCGAGCCACGCGGCAGCCGGGAGCGTGGTCGCGACGACGAACTCCGTGAGCAGGTAGCGCGGCGAGAAGGCGATGTCCTGGTAGCGGGAGAGGGCGAGCAGCCCGAGGCTGGCGGGCACCACGAGGGGCCACCAGCGGTCGCGCGGCCGGGTCCACCAGGCCAGCGCGGCGGCGAGGGCGACGGGCGAGAGGGCGACGAGCCAGAGGGCGTAGCGGGCGGCGGACTCGCCCGCGGGGCGAAGCTCCCGGCGCTCGGCGTCCATGCCGCGCACCCAGCGAGCGATCGACGCGGGGTAGTCGGGGTTGCTCGCCCACGCGGCGAGCAGCAGCGCGCCTGCGACCAGCGTGAAGCCCGCGCCCAGGAGCAGCGCATCGCGCGCGCGCCGCCGCGGCGTCACCCCGGAGGGCAGGGCGAGGGCGGTGAGCAGGTGCAGCGCGGCCTGCTCGCGGAGGCCGAAGGCGAGGCCCACGAGCGCGCCGGTGAGCAGGGCGTTGAGGGCGGGCGAGGGCGCGCTGCCCGCGCGCACCACGAGCGCGGCGAGCACCAGCGCCGTCGCGGGGCCGTCGGTGAGCACGGCGTCGCGGGTGTGGGCGCCGGCGGGCGAGAGCGCGACGAGCAGGCCCGCGACGAGGGCGGCGCGGCGGCCGAGGCCGACGCGGTCGGCGAGCGCGGCGGCGAGGGGCGCGGCGAGGGCGGCGAGGGCGAGCCAGCCGTGGCGAAGGACGGCCTCGAGGGACCAGGGCGAGGCGCCGAGGGCCAGCGCGAGGCGCGTCGCGAGGTGCGAAGCAAGGACGAAGAGCGGTCGGCCGAGGAGGAGGCCGCCGACGCGACCCGTGAGGGCCTGCTCGACGTAGCCGAGGCTGTCCCAATACAGCGGCGCGCGCGGGCCGATCGCGAGCGACGCGGCGACGGCGATGGACCAGAGCGCGGCGTGCCGTGCGTGCGCGGAGGTTGACGCGTCGTCGGCCGCGCTGGCACGATCGGGTCGGTTCACCGGAAACGCGAGGCGGATGCGATGTTCAATGAGACCCTGCGGGAGATCGTCGAGGGGACGGAAGGCGGAGTCGCCGGGCTGCTCATGGGCTTCGACGGTATCCCCGTCGACAGCTGGACGCGAGAGGACAGCGAGCTCGACATCACCACCGTGGGCATGGAGCTCTCAATGGTCTTGAAGGACATCCAGCGCGCGGCGGAGCAGCTCGAGGCGGGCGGCGCTCGCGAGGTGGCCATCCAGGCCGAGAAGCTCACCACCGTGGTGCGGATGCTCAACGCCGACTACTTCGTGGCGCTTGCGCTCTCCCCCGAGGGCAACCTGGGCAAGGGGCGCTTCCTGCTCCGCATCGCCGCGCCGAAGTTCGTCGCCGCGCTGAGCTGAGCCCCGGAGGCCCCGTGTCGGCGCCCCGCTGGAGCGTGCTCGTGCTGCACGGTCCCAACCTCAACCTGCTCGGCGAGCGCGAGCCCGCCATCTACGGCGACGCCACGCTCGCCGACGTCGACGCGGCCCTGGCGCGCGAGGGCGCCGCGCTCGGCGCCGCGGTGACCTGCTTCCAGTCCAACCACGAGGGCGCGCTCATCGACCGGCTGCACGACGCCCGGCGCACCGTCGACGGCGTGGTGCTCAACGCCGGCGGGCTCACGCACACCAGCGTCGCCCTGCTCGACGCCCTGCGCGCGTGCGCGCTGCCGACGGTGGAGTGCCACCTGAGCCACCCCGCGGCGCGCGAGCCCTTCCGGCGGCGCTCGCGGGTCGCCCCGGCCTGCGTCGGCGCGGTCTCGGGCTTCGGCGTGATGAGCTACACCCTGGCCCTCCGCGGGCTGATCGCGCACCTCGACCAGCGACGCACCGACCCCGAGACCTCCCCATGAACATCGACCTGCTCCAGTTGAAGCGCCTGATGCGCGCGATGCGACGCTACGACCTCGACGAGGTGGAGCTCCGCGAGGGCGACGCCTCGGTGGTGCTACGGCGCTCGCCCCGCGGCGGGGACGTGGTCTCCGCCGTCGAGCCCGCCGCCGTCCGGCCGAGCCATTTCCCCATGGACACCGGGGCGCGCGCGGCGGCCTCCGGGGTGCCCGCGCCGGCCCCGGTCGACGCCGACCTGGTGACCGTGACGGCCCCGCTCATCGGCACCTTCTACCGGGCGGCGTCGCCGCAGTCGCGGCCCTTCGTCGAGGTCGGCACGGTGGTCCAGACGGGCTCGGTGCTCTGCATCATCGAGGCGATGAAGCTCATGAACGAGATCGAGTGCGAGGCGGCCGGCACGGTCGTCGAGGTGCTCGTGGAGAACGGGCGCGCGGTGGAGTTCGGCGAGGCGCTCTTCCGCCTCCGGCCGTCGAGGTGACGTGTTCCGCAAGGTACTGATCGCGAACCGCGGCGAGATCGCCGTGCGGGTCATCCGGGCGTGCAAGGAGCTCGGCATGCGCACCGTCGCGGTGCACTCGCAGTGCGACGTCGACGCCCTCCACGTGCGCCTCGCCGACGAGGCCGTGTGCATCGGCCCCAACTCCGCCAGCCGCTCGTACCTGCACATCCCCGCGCTGGTCGCGGCCGCGGAGATCACCGGCGCCGACGCCATCCACCCCGGCTACGGCTTCCTCTCGGAGAGCGCGGCCTTCGCGGAGGTGTGCCGCCGCTGCCAGATCACCTTCATCGGCCCCACCCCGGAGGCGATGCGCGCCTGGGGCGACAAGGTGTCCGCCCGCGCCCAGGCGAGGCGCTTCGGCATCCCGCTGCTCCCGGGCACGGACACCCTCGCGCACCTCTCCGACGCCCTCGACGCCGCGCGGGAGCTGGGCTTCCCGTTGATGCTCAAGGCCAGCGGCGGGGGCGGCGGGCGGGGGCTCAAGATCGTCCGCGACGAGGCCGCGCTCGTCCGCGCCTTCGACAGCGCGCGCGCCGAGGCGCAGGCGGGCTTCGGCAACCCCGAGCTCTTCCTCGAGCGCTTCATCGAGCGCCCGCGGCACATCGAGCTGCAGGTCATCGCCGACCACCACGGCCACGTGTCGTGCGTGGGCGAGCGGGAGTGCAGCATCCAGCGTCGGCACCAGAAGCTCCTGGAGGAGTCGTCGCCGGGGCTGCTCTCCGGCGCGGCCCACGGGCGGCTCATCGAGGTGGCCGTGGAGGCCCTGCGCGAGACGGGCTACCGCTCCCTCGGCACGCTGGAGTTCATCGTCGACGAGCAGGGCGCGGCGTACTTCCTCGAGATGAACACCCGGGTGCAGGTCGAGCACCCGGTGACCGAGATGGTGACCGGGCTCGACCTCGTGGCCGAGCAGATCCTCGTGGCCGCGGGGGGCAGGCTTACCATCCCGGTAAAACCGATGGCGCCCCGGGGCCACGCCATCGAGTGCCGGGTCAACGCCGAAGACCCGGTGACCTTCGCCCCGTCGCCCGGGCGCATCACGGAGTACCACCCGCCCGGCGGGACGGGCGTGCGGGTCGACGGCGGGGTCTACGGCGGCTGCGTGGTGCCGCCGCACTACGACTCGCTGCTGGCGAAGGTGATCGTGCACGCCGCGACGCGCCCGCAGGCCATCGCGCGCATGCGCCGGGCGCTCGACGAGTTCATCGTCGAGGGGGTGCGCACCAACCTCGCGCTGCACCGCCGGATCATCGAGCACCCGATGTTCACGAGCGGCCCGATGAGCACACGATTCCTGGAGGAGACGGTGCTCCGCGACCCGTCGCCGCGGGTGAATCTTGACGCTGCCGCCGCGCGGCCACTACGCTAGCTGAGGCGCCTTGACCGCTCCTTCCTGCCGTCTCCGCCGAGGTTTGCAACCGCAGTGAGCATCGACCGCCAGAAGGTCATCGACGCGGCGCAGAAGTTCGCTGCCAAGAACCAGTTCGACAAGGCCGTCGCGGAGTACCAGCGCGTGCTCCGGGAGGATCCGTCGGACGTCCGCATCCTGTTGAAGGTCGGCGACCTCCAGGTGCGCATGAACGCCCGCGCGGCCGCCGTGGAGACCTACACCAAGGTCGCCCAGAGCTACGACCAGCAGGGCTTCTTCCTGAAGGGCGTCGCGGTCTACAAGCAGATCCTCCAGATCGACCCCGCGCGCATCGACCTCTACGGCCGGCTGAGCGAGCTCTACCTGAAGCTGGGCCTCACCTCCGACGCGCTCCAGAGCCTCGAGCTCCTCGCCCAGCGCCACGCGAAGGCCGGCGACGACGGCGCGCTCGGCGACGTCTACCGCAAGATGCTGAGCGTCGACCCCGGGTCGGTGGGCACGCGCATCCGCCTCGCCGAGCTGCTCAGCCGGCTCGGTCGGGGCGACGACGCCGCGCGGGAGTTCGAGGCCGGCGCGGCGCTCCTGGAGAAGGCCGGTCGCCTCGATGAGTGGTCGAAGGTCGCCGAGCGGCTCTTCTTCCACCGCTCGGACGACGTACCGCTGGCGCTGCGCCTCGCGGCCTACTACCTGGAGCGCGACGACGCCCGCCGCGCCCTGCCGAAGCTCCAGATCGCCTACAAGGCCAACGCCAAGGACGTCCAGACGCTCGAGCTGCTGGCGGGCGCATTCCGCGGCCTCGGGCAGATCCAGAAGACGCTCTCGGTGCTCAAGGAGGTCGCGCGGCTGCACGGCGACGGCGGCCGGGCGCGCGAGCGCAACGAGGTGTACCAGCGGGTGCTCGAGCTGGCCCCCACCGACCAGGAGGCCCGCGACGCGCTGCGCGTGGGGGGCCGAGCGGCGGGCCGTCGCACGTCGTCGCCGCCGCCGCCGAAGAAGCCCGACAGCGGGGCGCCCTCGGCGCGCCGGTCGTCGATGCCGTCCGAGGAGCCCGACGAGGTCGACGCCGAGCTGCTCGTGGTCGAGGAGGAGAGCGCGACCTTCGACCTGCAGCCGACGGTTCCGCCCGCGCCCGAGTCGGTTCCGCCCGCCTCGGGGGTGCACCTCCCGCCGGACGCCAACGACGCCGCCCGCGCCCGCCCGCGCTTCCAGACCGCGCCGGCCAACAACGGCGCGCGACCCTTCGCCGCCCCCGCCCCGCAGGGCCCGCCGGCGCCTGCGCCGATCGACCGTGGCCCCAGCGCCGAGGCGCTACGGCTGGTCAACGAGGCGGAGATCTTCCTCAAGTACGGCCTGCGCTCGAAGGTGTCCGATCACCTCGCGCGCGCCTCGCGGCTCGACCCCGTCGCGGCCGACCTCCACCTTCGCATCCGCGACCTCTACACGGCGATGAACGACCCCGCGGGGGTGCTCCAGGAGTCGCTCGTGCTCGCGGGAATTCTCCAGGAGGTCGACCCCCCGGCGGCGGTGGCCGCGGTGCGCCGCGCCCTGGAGATCGACCCCGGCAACGCCATCGCGCGGCAGCTGCTGGCGATGTTCGGGGGCGAGGAGCCCTCGTCGCCCGAGATCGAGGAGCACTCCGTCACCGCGCTGGTCGACCCGCCCGAGACCGAGCTCTACGCGACGTCCGATCACTTCCGCGAGTACCTCCCGGACAACCTCGGCGGCTATGACGGCGCCGACGGCCCGGTGGAGGAGGCCGCGCTCGAGCCCGACGAGCCCGCGCCGCCGCGCCGCGAGATCGAAGACGGCCTCGACGAGGCGGAGTTCTTCGTCACGCAGGGCCTCTACGACGACGCGCGGGACATCCTGCTACAGCTCCTGGAGATCTATCCCAACCATCCCCTGGTGATCGATCGCTGGTCGGAGATCGAGCAGATCCTGCAGGTCCAGGACGAGCCGGGGCAGGAGGGCGAAGAGGCCATCCCCCTCGGTGACGACCTCGGCACCGGCGCCGATCCCCTCTGGAACGACATGATGCCCGCGGAGGGCGTGTCGGAGATGCACGCGGTCTTCGACGCCGCGGACGGCGCGGGCCCCTCGGCGCTCTCGCTCGAAGACTGCGACACCCACTACGACCTCGGCATCGCCTACAAGGAGATGGGCCTGCTCGACGACGCCATCGCGGAGTTTCGCGTCGCCACGGCCAGCCCCGCGCGGCGCTGCATCGGCGAGCTGATGCTGGGCATCTGCCACATCGAGAAGGGCGACCCCGCGACGGCGATCGAGCACTTCCGCGAGGGGCTCCAGGCGTCGCAGCGCACCGAGCACGAGGAGCTCGGCCTCTACTTCGAGATCGGCAACGCCTACGAGCTGCTCGGAGACATCGGCGAGGCGCTCTACTACCTCCAGAAGGTCGAGAAGCACGACCCGTCGTTTCGCAACGTCCGCGCCCGGGTGCAGTCCATCCAGCAGCACGGGGCGTCAGGCCCGCTGCGCGCCGGCGTCTCGATCGCGCCGGGCGCCGAGGAGGTCGATCAGGCCTTCGATGACCTCTTGAAGGACTGACGGCGGGGACCAGGCCCGACGACGAGCGTCGGAGCAGCGCTCGGAGGGGGCGGCCACTGCCCGATGCCCGACGCGGGGACAACGGGTGCGACGGCGGTGGCAGGCGGCGCCGGGGGCGCTGGCTTCACGACCGGGGTAGCGGGCGTGGTCGAGAGCACCCGCGCGAGGTCTTCGAAGCCCTTCAACGCGCTGCGGAAGCGCGCCTCGCTGCCCTCGCCGGCCCGGTCGGGGTGAAGGGCGATGAGCACCGCGCGCCGGGTGCGGGTGAGCACCTTCGCGCTGCACGGCCAGACCTTCACCCGACCGCACTCCAGGAAGAACTCCGCGTCGAGGGTGAGGCCCCGCGCGCTCAGCTCCACCGCCGGTGCTACCGGAGGAGACGTGGCGTCGTCCGGCAGTCCCCCGAAGGAGCTCGATGTCGATGTCGATGTCGGACGGGCCTTCGGGGACGGAGCGCGGGCCACCCGCTCGGCCCTGGGCGATGCCGCTGGCGCGGGAGCGGGAGCGGGCGCGGGCCCCGGGGCGGGCGAGGCGCCCGGGGTCGCGCGCGCGAAGGCCTTGGGCACCAGGGCCTCGTCGCAGAGCGCCGTCTCCCGGCACGCGGCCTCGACGGCGCGGAGCAGCGCGCGGGGGGTGTCGGTTTGGCGACCCAGCTGCACCCCGTCGAAGGAGAGGAGGTCGCTCGTGCGCAGGGCGCGCACCAGGGCGCGGAGGGAATACAGGTCGGTGTATGCCCGGCCGTCGACCCGGGGACCCTGGGCGAGGGCGGCGGCGACCGCGGACCGAAGGTCGACGGTCACGGTGCTCTCGGCCGCGAGGCCGGTGGCGTCGAGGTAGCCCGACGCGCGCGCGAGGCCGCGGCGGGAGAGCCAGCGCATCGGCCCGAGCGCCGGGTCGAGCGTGCGGGCGGCGGCCTCCAGCGAGAGGCGCACCTCGCGGTCGAGCCTTTCGCCCAGCCCGCTGCGGTGCGCGCGCGTGGCCTGCGCGAACGACAGCAGCGCGCCGAGCGCCGGCGTCGGACGGACTGTGAAGCTGACCTTCCTGACCATGGAGACCGCGATGCCTCTCAGGCGACCTTGGCCGGCGCCGGCAGCAGGTTGCCCGCGAACACCCGGTCGAGGTCGAGGCTCTCGATGCCGCGCTCCCAGTTGCGGGCCCGGGACTGGAGCCAGAGCGCGAGGGCCGCGAGGTTGGCCTCGCAGGACTTCTGGGTGCGCGAGGTCTTGTCGACGATGGCCCCGGAGGGAAGGCGCATGCGCAGGCGCGCCCAGTTGGCGGCCGTGTCCCAGGTGACCTTCACGTCGCGCTCGGCGACGGCCAGGCGCGCGAGGCTGGAGCGGAACACCTCGATGCACTCCTCGACGCTGCGCTGGCCCTCGTAGTGGTTGACCCGCCAGGCGCCCTTCACGGCGTCGGCGTCGTCGTTGGCTGCCAGCACGAGGCAGTCGGCGAAGGCCTCCTCGAAGGACTCGATGCCGCGCTCGAGGTTGCGCGCCCGGTCTTCGAGCCAGAGCGCGAGGCAGGCGGAGTTGGCCGCCGGGGTGGGCTGCGTCGCGCAGGTGCGCTCGACGCGGCGGCCGAGCACCATGAAGCGCAGGCTGACGCTGCCGGCGTCGAGACCGGTGCCCTCGGTGAAGGTCACGTCTTCGAGGCCGAGGCGCTCTCGGAGGCGGGCGAGCTTGCCCTCGATGTCCTCGGCGGACATCTGGCCACGGTACTGACTGCGCGCGGTGTTTCGGTTCATGGTGCTTCTCCGGTGGGTCGACGCCCTCGCGACCGACGAATTCATACCTACCCGATCACTGAACCGGTGACCAGTCCCCGGCGAATGCCGCGGACATTGCCTGTCTAGAAGAAGCCTCCCGGGCGGCGCGCGGGGATGCGCTGCGGGCCGCGGTTGACCGGCGCAGCGCGCGGGCGCGGGGCGCGGGGCGCGGCGGCCTCCTCGAAGCCCTGCGTGCTCACGTAGACGTTGTCGGTGTCGGTGGTGTGCACGACGAGCTCGGGGTTGGCGGGGCGCAGGAGGGGCTGCTCGTGCGTGTCGATGCGCAGGCGCAGGGTGTCTCCGCCGCCGACGCGGAAGATCATGTGCGCGATGCCCTGGAGGTCGGTGCGGGTGATCTCCCGGTTGTCGTAGAGGATCGGGAGGTTGGGCCGGCCCGGGACGCGCACCACGACCGCCGCGATGCGCTGCGTGGGGGGGCACTGGGCGGTGGTCTCGATCCCCTGGCCGCGCTGCGCCTGGTCGAGCTGGACGGTCGAGCGCAGCACCACGGCGACGGGCTGCGCGGGCGAGCGGAACCCCGCCGGGCAGCGCACGGTCACCTCGACGGAGGTGCCCTCGGTGCCGACGGTCTCCATGCGGAAGCGCCCTTCGCGGTCGGTGGCGCCGAGCTCGCGCCCGCCGATGACGATGGCCGCGCCGGGCAGCGGGCGGCTGTCGGACATGACCCGGAGGGTGATGGGGTAGAGCGGCGGCGGCGCGGCGTTGCCGCAGCCGAGGGCGACCCCGACGAGGCTCAGCGCGAGGGGGGCGCTGGGGTGCCTGGTGTACATCCGGCGGCTCCTGGGGTGCAGGTTGGTTGGGCGGCGCGGGCGCGGAGCACCAGCGCGAAATGGCGGAAGAGCGGCGCCTCGGGGTGCTGCGCGGCGAGGCCCTCGTAGAGGGCGGCGGCCTCGGCGTAGCGGTGCGAGGCGACCATGTCGGCGGCGAGCTTGATCGGGTCTTGAGGGTTGGCCGCCGGGAAGCGCGGGCGCCCGTCGGGGGCGGGCGGCGCGACGATGGGCGCGGGCACGATGACCCCCAGGAGCTGGTTGGGCCCGATGGGCAGCGCGAGGAGGTTGTTGGTCGTCGGGGCCGGGGCCGCGGTGGTGCGAACGATCTGGCGCACGATGCGCTGGCCGCCCGGGGTGCCCGCGGGCTGCGGGGCGTTGTTGAAGGTCATGCCGAGGGCGGCGACGCCCAGGGTGAGCGCCGCGAGGAGCCAGGTGCGCATCGGCACGCCGCCCGGCCCCGGGGTGCCAGCGTCCTTCGCGACTGGCGGCGGAGGAGGAAGCTCCATCGGTCCGAAGGGGTCGTCGAAGCCCGCCGTGGCGGCCGCGGCGCCGCCGTTCATCATCATCTGCGGCGGAGGCGCCGAGCTCGGCCCGGGGCCCACCAGCGGCCCGAAGGACCCGGGGACGAAGCCCGGCGCCATCGGTGGGGCCATCGTGCCGGGGCGTGGCGCCGACGGGAGGTTGACCGACGGCTGCTGCACCATGGGCGCGGGGGCGGACATGCGCGCGGGCGACATGCCCGCCAGCGGCGTGAGCTGCGGGGAAGGGTTGTTGAGCAGGCCCGCGGCCTCCATCGCGGCGTACGGCGACGCGCGGATGACCGTCGCCTCGGAGCTGGCCGGGGGGAGGCCGAGGTCGGGGGTCATGCCGCGGGCGTGCGACGGTGCGGGTGCGGGTGCGGGCGCGGGCGCGGGCGCGGGCGCGGGCGCGGGCGCGGGCCGACCGGGGAGCGAAGGGAGCTGCCCCGTGGCGCTCATGGACGATCGCTGCGGCGCGGGCGCGGGCGCCTTGGGCGGCGGGTAGTTGGACTGGAGCGCGGCGGCGAAGCCCTCGGCGGAGAACACCATGGTGCTCTCCTCCTCGTCGATGAAGGCCGCGCCCTTGGGGTTGATGGGCCCGGTGGCGCTCTTCTCGTGGGCGTCGGGGCCCGTCACCACCGCGCGGAGGACCGCCTGGCCGAAGTACACCTCCGTACCGTCGAAGACCTGCTGCCAGTCTTCCGCGCGGTCGACGCCGACGTACACGCCCGAGAGGCTGCCGCCGTCGCGAACCCAGAGCACCTTGCCGTCCCAGTAGAGCTCGATGTGCGAGGCCTCGACGCCGTGGCCCCGCACCTTCCAGTGCGCCGCCGGGCCCGAGCCGAGGATCACCTGGCGGGCGGCCATCGCGCTGGTGAACGTCGCCGTGGGGTTGGGGCTGTCGCCCTGCGAGAGCGAGAGGGTGACGACGTTGCTGTTCGACGGGGCGGTCATCCGTGGTGGCCTCCGACCTGGCCGTAGTCGGGCTGCGCGTCGGGGCCCTGCTCGGCGCGCACGCGGGCGGCCTCGTAGACGGCCTCGGGAAACGCCATGCCGTAGGAGTGCACCATGTCGGTGCACAGCGGGAGCTCGCCGGTGGGCTCGAAGGTGCTGATGAGGTTGCCCTCCTCGTCGCGCCCGTGGAAGCGGCGCACGAAGAGGTCGACGATCTCGAAGCCCTTGTCGGCGTGGTAGCCGCGCACCTCGGAGACGTGCGTGACCTTGCGGCTGCCGTCCTGCAGGCGGGAGGTCTGCACCACGAGGTTGATGGCGCTCCCGAGCTGCACGCGCAGCGCGGAGAGCGGCAGCTCGACGTCGCTCATCAGGGACATGGTCTCCAGTCGGGTGAGTGTGTCGTGCGGATAGGTCGCGTGCACGGTGGTGATGCACCCGCCGTGACCCGAGGTCATCGCCTGCACGAGGTCGAGCGCCTCGCCGCCGCGGATCTCGCCCACCACGATGCGGTCGGGCCGCATGCGGAGCGTGGCGCGGAAGAGGTCGCGGATGGTGACCTTCCCCTTGCCCTTGGCGTCGCCCGGGCGCGCCTCGAGCTGCACCACGTGCTGCCGCTGGAGCTGCACCTCGCGGCTGTCCTCGATGATCACGATGCGCTCGCCGTCGGGGATGAACGAGCTCAGGGCGTTGAGCATGGACGTCTTGCCGGAGCCCGTTCCGCCGGCGACGACGATGTTCTGCTTCATCACCACGAGGCACTCGAGGAGCTGCGCGGCCTCGCTGGTGAGCGAGCCGAAGTCCACGAGGCGCTGCACCGTCAGCGTCTCCTTGAAGAAGCGGCGGATGGACACGTCGGGCCCGTCGGGCGCCGCGGGGGGCACCACCGCCTCGATGCGCGACCCGTCGGGCAGCCGGGCCTCGAGGATCGGGTTGTCCTCGTTGATCATCTTGCCGACGTACTGCGCGATGTTTCTCAGCGCGGCGTTGAGCGCCTCAAGGCTGGGGAACCGCGCGTCGGTCAGGGTGAGCTTGCCCGCCTTCTCGATGAAGATCTGGTTGGGCCCGTTGATCATGATCTCCGAGACCTTGGGGTCGTCCAGGAAGGGCCGCACCGGCGCCAGGAACGACAGGAGCGTCTCCTCGTACACCTCTTTCGGGATCATTGTTCACCTGCTGTAGGAGCCCCGCGCGGGCCTCGTCTGCGTGCGCGCCCGTGGGCTCGATCGCGAGGTAGCGCCGGTAGTGCGGGTCGGCACCCACCGGGTCGTTGAAGTGTTCACGGAGCATCGACGCGAGGACGAAGTGCGCCTCGGCGTGGTCTTCCCTGGCGCGCAGCACCTCCTCGAGGTCGCGCCGCGCGGCGAGGCTGTCGTTGAGCCCCACCCGGATGGTCGCCACGAGGAAGCGCAGCCGCCAGGCCTGCGGGTGCCGCTGGAGGTACGGCTCGGCGTACGAGACCGCCGCGCGGAATCGCGACGCCGCCACGCACACCTCCAGCAGCAGCGGGAGCACGCGCTCTTCGGGCATGCCGCGGGTGGTGCTCGACGCGAGGTACTGCTCGGCGCGCACGAGGTCGCCGCTGCGCGCGAGCGCGATGCCCTGGTCGAAGAGCTGGCGCCCCTGGACGTCGTTCATCGGGTCGTGGTCGGGCGGCGGCCGGAGCGAGTCGCGGGAGCCCGCGCAGCCCGTGAAGCAGAGGCCGAGCAGCAGCGCCGCAGGCCATCGCGTCGTTGGGAGGGGGCGACTCACAGCGGGGTTTATATACCCGCAGGCCGCGGGGCGTGTAGCGCGACGTGGCGTTCGTCGCCGCGCGGTCGCCCGCCGGTGGGCCGCGGCGCTAAGGTCGCGAGGTGTCCACCCGATCGATCGCGCGCGACGCCCTCGGGCTCGGCCTCCGGATTCCGCACTACCCATGGCTCTTCGAGCACTGGCCCGAGGTCGGGTACTTCGAGGTCATCAGCGAGAACTTCCTCGGCCCGGCGCTCCCGCCGCGCGCCCGCCTCGACGCCGTGCGGGCGCGCTACCCCGTGGTGCTGCACGGGGTGGGACTCAACCTCCTCGGCCACGCCCCGCTCGACGAGGCCTACCTCGACGCGCTCTGTCGCCTCGCCGACCACGTCGACGCGCCCTTCGTCACCGACCACCTCTGCTGGACCGGCGCGCACGGCGTCTCGCACCACGACCTCCTCCCGGCGCCCTACGTGCCCGAGCTCGTCGAGCTCGCCGCCGAGCGCGCCCACGCCGTGCAGCGCCGGCTCGGCCGCCCCTTCGGCATCGAGAACCTCTCGAGCTACGTGGAGTTCGGCCGCTCGACGATGACCGAGTGGGACTTCTACGCGTCGGTGGTCCGCGAGTCGGGCTGCTGGTTCATGCTCGACGTGAACAACATCTACGTCTCCAGCCAGAACCACGGCTTCGACCCCGGGGCCTACCTCGACGCCGTGGACTTCTCCCGCGTGCTCCAGGTGCACATCGCCGGGCACACGCGCGAGCCCGACGGCACCCTCGTCGACACCCACGACCACCCCGTCCCGGACGCGGTGTGGTCCCTCTACGCGCGGGCCTGGCGTCAGGGAGGCCCCTTCCCGACGCTCCTCGAGTGGGACGACCGCATCCCGCCGATGCCCGAGGTGCTCGCCGAGCTCGCGAAGGCGCGCGAGGCCCGGGCGTGAGCGATCGCGTGCCCCCCCATTGGCTCGGCGAGCTACAGGCGCACTTCGGCGCGGTGCTGCGCTCGCCCCTCGATCGCAGCACGGGCACCCTGCGCGCGACCCCGGCCGCGTATGACGCCGACGCGGTCGGCGCCGTGCTCGACGGGCCGCGCGCCCGCGCCCCGGAGCGCCTCGCGGTCTACAACCGGCAGTACTGGTTCCGGCTGTTCGGCGTGCTCCAGACGGCGTTTCCGCTCACGGCGCGCCTGCTGGGCCACTGGCGCTTCAACGATCACGCGGGGCGCTTCCTCCTCGCGCACCCGCCCCACAGCTGGGACATCGACCACGCGCCCGACGGCTTCGAGGCCTTCCTCGGCGAGACGCTCGGCGACGACACCGCCCGCGACGCGCTGCTCGAGGCCGCGCGCATCGACGCCGCGTGGCGGGCGCTCTTCCGCGCACCCGCCGCAGCGCCGTTTCGGCCCACCGCGGCGGACGCGGCCCGCCTCCTCGACGCCCGCCTCGTCCCGTCGCCTGCGTGCGCCTTCGTGCTCGAGCGCTGGCCCCTGCTCGAACTCAAGAGCGCCCTCGCGAGCGCCCGCGGCGAGGCCCCCGTCCCGCTGCCCGCGCCACTGCCGCAGGCCCGCTGGTGGGCGCTCGTGCGCGAGTCGGCGGGCATCCGGCACCTCCCGCTCGAGGCGCGCGAGGGCGAGCTGCTCGCGCTGCTACGGCGATGCACCGTGCGCGACGCGCTCGCGGCCCTGGAGGAGGCCGTACCGGCGCCCGAGCGGGCGGCGCTACCGGGGCAGGCGCAGCGCTGGCTGGCGAGGAGCGTCGAGCGGGGATTCTGGACGGGGCTCGCGACGGAGCCGCCGTCAGGCGATGGTCAGGGGAGCACGCAGGTGTAGCCGGTGCAGGTGTTGAGCCCGGCGCAGTTGTGCTCGGTGAGCACGTCGATGTCGGAGTCGTAGGAGATGCCCGCGCAGGAGTTGGCGCCGCCGCAGTGGGGGTGGATCTCGACGAAGCCGCCGAGCCCGTTGCACATCACGGTGAAGGCATCGAGGGGGTACTCGGCGACCGCGTCGCGGCGGGTGACCACCCGGTCGGCCTGGACGTCGCACTGGACGTCGCGGACGGTGACGCCCGCGTCGATCTGGGCGTCCAGGGTGGCGGTCGCGTCCGGAGCGGAGGCATCGAGCGTCGCGCCCGCGTCGCTGGTGGTGGTGGCGTCGGTGACCACGGGGACGTCGGTGGCCGCAGGGACGTCGGTAGCCGCGGGGACGTCCGTGGCCGCGGGGACGTCGGTAGCCGCGGGGACGTCGGTGGCCGCGGGGACGTCGGTGGCCGGGCCCGTGTCCGGCCTGGATCCGGCGTCGGCGCCGGTGTCGACCTGCACGCCGCTGTCGCTGCCAGTGGCTGCGTCGGCGGGGGCCTCCGCGGTAGGGGTGCACGAGGTCGCGAAGCAGAGCAGGCCGCTGATGGCGGCGGTGAGGAGCGCGTTGCTGGCCGCGGGTGCGGTGGGACGGGTGGAGTCTTCGTGATGGATCATGGGGGATGTTCCGCGGACCGTATCCGAAGGAGCGGGTCGAGGGTAGCCGCGGCTGTCGCGTCGCATGATCCAGCGGGGCCGATGGGTGGAGTCCCACCCCCGGGCGTCGTTGGCCGCGCGAGCGCATACGGTGTACGCCACTGCCTTAGGAGGACCGCGCATGCAGCACGGAATGTTCGCAGCGAACGCCCCATCGGGCGTGACCTGTCCCTGGTGTAAGCGGCACTGGCAGGCTGGCGCGCTCGGGGCGGAGTGCGGCAACTGCGGCGGTCCGCTGCCGCCGCCGCCGGGCCCCACGCGGGGGCACGGCCCGCCCCCGGCTCCGCGCCACCTGCCCGACAAGTACACGCGCGACGTGCTGCTCTGGAAGAACGTCGGGGCCATGGTGGGCACCATCTTCGCGGCCTTCGGCGGGCTCTTCGGCTTCCTCGGACTCGGTCTGGTCTTCGTGCTCCTCCCGCTCGGCCTCGGCTTCGTGGGCTTCGGGGTGCTCTTCGGTGGCATCGGGCTCGCGCTGCGCAGCGCGTCGCGCCGATCGGCGCTGCGGCAGATCGCGGCGCTGACCCACGGATACCCCTCCGAGGGCCAGATCATCGCGGTGTCGCAGGACACCAGCGAGACCATCAATGGGCGTCACCCGTATCGCATCGAGTATGTGTTCCAGGTGAACGGGCAGCCGGTGGGCGGGTCGACCAGGGCATGGGATGTCGTCAACGCCCTGCGTCGACCGGGCGAGCCGCTCTGGGTGGTGTTCCTGCCGAGCGACCCGTCGGCCAACTCCATCTGGCCGCCCATCAACTGACGGGCGGCCCGACGCGCAGGGACGCTCAGAACTCGCGGGGGCAGACGCCGCGGGCGCGGACGCGAGCCCCGGCGGACGCGGCGTAGCAGGAGTTGGGGTACGTGCGGCCGTCGCAGCCGCACACCGGCGAGTACACCTCGATGCACGCCGTGGGGCGCGTCGCGCAGGCGCCGATGGTTCCGCACACGTCGCCCGCGCAGTACGCGTCCCGCGCGCAGTCGGCGTTCGAGCGGCACGAGGTCGCCGCGCAGGCTCCGCGCCCGCTCGTGGGCCGGTCGGGGCGGCACGAGAGGTAGGTCTCGCCCGCGCAGGAGCAGAAGGTCTCCGGCCGCAGGCACGCGATGGCCGCGGTGCAGAAGCCGTCGCGCACGCACGCGTCCGCAGCGAAGACGCACTCCTGCCGCGCGCCGCAGTCCCGCGTGGAGTTGCAGCGCCCGGACCCTGCGTCGACGGTGCCCGCGTCGACGGCCACCCCCCCGCACTCGCCGCGCGAGGCCACCCGCACGCCCGCGGCGGCGGCGGTGCAGGCGTTGCCGTAGGTGCGCCCGTCGCAGCCGCAGACGGGGGCGTACTCGCGGGTGCACCCGTCGGGCATCACCGCGCAGGAACCGACGCCGCCGCAGGTCGCGCCGTTGCAGTACGCGCCGCGACCGCAGTCGGTGTTGGTGCGGCACGCAGGGGCGCCGGCGTCACGGGACGGGCACGCGCCGCGCGCGCTCGTGGGCCGGTCGGGGCGGCACGAGAGGTAGGTCTCGCCCGCGCAGGAGCAGAAGGTCTCCGGCCGCAGGCACGCGATCGCCGCGGCGCAGAACCCGTCACGCACGCACGCCTCGCCCTGGTACACGCACTCCTGGCCCGGGCCGCAGTCCCGCGCCGAGGCGCAGCGCCGGGTCTCGCCGACGTCCACCGCGCCGGCGTCCACCGCGCCCGCGTCGATCGGGGCGCCGCACTCTCCGCGCGAGGCCACGCGCACGCCCGCCGAGGCCGCCGCGCAGGGGTTTCCGTAGGTGCGGCCGTCGCAGCCGCAGACGGGGTTGTATTCGAGGGTGCAGGCCTCGGGGCGCGCCGTGCAGGTGCCCACGGTGTTGCACCCGGTGCCCGCGCAGTAGCGGGCGCCCGTGCAGTCGGTGTTCGTGCGGCAGGCAACGCTGCCGGCGTCGAGCGACGGTCCGGTGTCGAGGGGCGTCCCGGCGTCGAGGGGTGGCGGCGGGTCGCCGGGGCAGCGCTCGCCCGGCGGCAGGCACCGCTGGAGCGACTCGCAGCAGGTCTCGCCGACGACACAGAGCGCCCGCGGACAGAAGGGGTCGGTCCCGGTGTCGACCGCGGGGCCGCCGGTGTCGACCGCGACGCTGGCGTCTTCGCCCCCGTCGTTGTCGTCAGGGCCGAGCGGGGTTGCGCCACAGCCGAAGGTCAATGCGGCCGCAGCGAGGCTCGCGGCCAGTCCAAGGTGGGGAGTGCGGGAGTGATTCATGGTCCTCCGAAGGATTCCCCCTGGAGCGGTGGTCGGGTTGGGCCCCTTCCGCCGGTGGAGGTGATCGCCCCAGTGTGACCCCGTCCGTAGCCGTGAGGCCAGAGCCTCGACCGTGGGAGGATGACCTGCGCCCCGTCAGCGCTTGAGCAGGCGCTCGAAGGGGTTGTTCTTGAACTCCTGCTTCGGCGGGGGAGGGCTCTGCTGCGGCCGCCCGCCCTGCCCCCCGCGGGGCGCCTGCGGTGCGCCCGGCGTGCCGCCCGCGGGCTTCGCCGCGATGGGCCCGGACTTCGCGGTGAGCGCGATGCGCTTGCGCACCAGGTCGACCTCGATGACCCGCACCTTCAGCTTGTCGCCCGCCCGGACGACCTCCGCCGGGTCGCGCACGAAGCGGTCGGAGAGCTGCGAGACGTGCACGAGGCCGTCCTGGTGCACGCCGATGTCGACGAAGGCGCCGAAGGCCGTGACGTTGGTGACGATGCCCTCGAGGGCCATGCCCGGCTTCAGGTCGTTGAGGGTGCGCACGTCGTCGCGGAACTTCGGCGCCTCGAAGTCGGCGCGCGGGTCGCGCCCGGGCTTCTGAAGCTCCTGGAGGATGTCGCGCAGCGTGAACTCTCCGAGGTCGCCGGAGACGTAGCGCTGCCACTGCACCTTCGCCGCGAGCGCCGCGTTGCCGACCAGCGTGCCCACGTCGGTGCCGAGGTCCTTCGCCATGCTCTCGACCACGCCGTAGCGCTCGGGGTGCACCGCCGAGGCGTCCAGGGGGGAGGCGCCGTCGCGCACCCGGAGGAAGCCCGCGCACTGCTCGAAGGTCTTGGGCCCGAGGCCCGTCACGCCGAGGAGGTCCTTCCGCGAGCGGAAGGCCCCGGCGGTCTCGCGGTGCGACACGATGCGCCGCGCCAGCGTCGGGCCGATGCCCGCGACCCGCGAGAGCAGCGGCGCGCTCGCGGTGTTGAGCTCGACCCCGACGGAGTTCACGCAGCTCTCCACTACCTCGTCGAGCTTGCGCGCGAGCAGCGCCTGGAAGACGTCGTGCTGGTACTGCCCCACCCCGATGGACTTCGGGTCGACCTTCACCAGCTCGGCCAGCGGGTCTTGCAGCCGCCGCGCGATGGAGATGGCCCCGCGCACCGTCAGGTCGAGGTCGGGAAACTCCTCCCGGGCCACGTCCGAGGCCGAGTACACGCTCGCGCCCGACTCGCTCACCATCACCGTGAACACACCCCCGGCGGCGCCCAGCACCTCGCGCACGAAGGCCTCGGTCTCGCGGCCGTGTGTCCCGTTGCCCACCGCCACCGCCGCGGGGCGGTGCTTCGCCACGAGGCCCTTCAGGGTCTCCGCGGCCCGCGCCACCGAGGCGTCGCCCTGCACCAGCATCAGCACGGTGTGGTCGAGCAGCCGGCCGGTCGAGTCGACCACCGCGACCTTGCAGCCCGTGCGCTGCCCCGGGTCGATGCCGATGACCGTGCGCGCCCCGAAGGGCGCCGCGAGCAGCAGCGCCCGGAGGTTTTGCGCGAACACGTCGACCGCCCCGCGGTCGGCCCGCAGCTTGAGCTCGACGCGCACCTCGCTCTCGATGGAGGGCGCCACGAGGCGCTTCCACGCGTCGCTCACCGCGAGCTCGAGCTGCTCGCGCCAGGGCGACGAGGGGCGCCGACCGGCGAGCACCCCGAGGTGGGCGATGCACCGCGCGGCGTCGACCTCCAGCTCCGAGCGCAGGACGTTCTCGGTCTCGCCGCGCCGCACCGCGAGGAAGCGATGCGACGGCAGCGTGCGCACCGCCTCGCGGAAGTCGTAATAGGCCTCGAACTTCGTCGGCCCGTCGACCTCCGGCGCCTTGATGACCACCAGCGTCGCCTCGTCGAGGTAGAGCTCGCGCGCCCAGCTGCGCACCGCGGGCGTCTCTGCCACGGACTCCGCGACGATGTCCCGCGCGCCCTGCAGCGCCTCCTTCACCGTGTTGACCCCTTTGCTGGCGTCGACGAAGCGCTCGGCCTCGGCGAGGGGGTCACCCTCGTCGGGCTGCGCCGCGATGCGCTGGGCCAGCGGGTCGAGGCCCTTCTCCCGGGCGATCATCGCGCGGGTGCGGCGCTTGGGCTTGAAGGGCAGGTAGAGGTCTTCGAGCTCGGCCTTCGTGCGGCACGCGTTGATGCGGTCGCGCAGCGCGTCGTCGAGCTTGCCCTGCTTCGCGATCTCCTCGAGTACGGCGGCGCGGCGCTCTTCGAGCTCCTTCAGGTAGGCGTGGCGCTCCTCGATGGTGCGGATCTGCACCTCGTCGAGACCGTTGGTGGCCTCCTTCCGGTAGCGCGCGATGAAGGGCACCGTCGCCCCGCCCACGAGCAGCTCGACCACGGCGTGCACGCCGCGCGCGGCGACCCCCAACTCCTCTGCGATGACCGTGACCGGATCGAGCGCCATCTCTCCTACGACCTCCTCAAGACCCCCCCTACTGCCGGGCGGGGCGCGGAACCTATGCGCCCGCTCGGGGAATCCGCAACGCCTTGCATCGGCGGCCGGGACGTTGGTTGTCCGAGCACCCTCTCAGACGGCTCATCGTTGCTCTCTTCGAGCGCAATCTGCTTGCAGGCTGGGGTTCCGCGCGATGGCGCGTCACCCCAGGCAATAACAGGAGGGCCGCCCCGGACGTTGTCCGGGGCTCCGAACGGCCGTCTCTGTGCGCAGGTCGCCGGGGCCGCTGTCGAGCGAACGGAGGGTCATCTCCGGTCGTGGACGCGGCGCCTCCGGCGCGTCTCAGG
>JAUSAZ010000004.1 GCA_030652255.1 Myxococcales bacterium
CCGGAAGGTGCAGGCGACGAGCAACAGATTGCAGGGGATCGGCGTCCCTGTTCGACAGCCCCGGACATTGTCCGGGGCGCCCCTTGTTATTGCCCGGGGTGAGGGCCAACGCCCGAACCCCGGCGACGCGCCATGGCTTGCACCGGCGCAAAGTGCCTGAAAACAAGCCGTTCCGGGAGATGTGTCCCGACGTGAACCATTCATGGAGAGGGGGGTCGGAGAGAGATGAAATCGCTTGAATTCTCGATCCTGCTCCCCCTCTCCATCCATGGAGAGGGGGCTGGGGGGTGAGGTCTCCCTCCGGACCAACCCGGGGCGCTAGAGATAGACGCTGAGGGTTCCGAGCACGCTGAGGGGGCGGCCGGCGGTGAAGTGCTGCACGGGCACCCGGCTGGCGTCGGCGTCGGCGGTGAAGTTGGAGGCGTAGGAGAAGGCGCCGTCGCGCCAGCGGGCGTCGGTGAGGTTGCGCGCGGCCACGCCGAGCTCGACGGGGCCGAGGCGGGCGCTGGCCGCGGCGTCGAGGAGGAAGATGGCGGGCGAGCGCTCGCTGAAGGGGAGCGGTCGGTCGCCGAGGGCGGTGGCGCCGAGGGCGAAGGAGAGGGTGAGGGCGTGGCCGAAGGGGCGGCCCACCTCGCGCACGTACACCGCATCGAGGCGCCCCACCCACGGCGGAACATACGGGACCAGGTAACCCGTGGCGTCGAAGGTGGCCCGCGCGAAGGTGCCCGAGGCGATCACCTGGAGGCCGCGCAGCGGGGTGAAGCGCACCATCGCCGAGGCCCCGAGGCGGGTGGTGGCGGCGCTCTCGGGGATGAGCACGTTCTGCCCGGAGGCGGGGTCGAAGATGAGGTCGCGGTCGACGTGGGTGCCGAAGACCGCGGCGGTGACCTGGACGCGCGGGCGCCGCCAGCGGGCGCCGAGCTCGCCGGCGTTCACGACGGCGAAGGGCGCGCTCTCGCCGTCGCCGAGGGAGAGCGCCTGCGGCGAGCGAAAGCCACGGCCGTAGGCGCCGATGAGGGTGAAGCCCGCCCCGAGGTCGACCTCCGCGGTGACCCTCGGACCCACCTGGAAGCCCTGCGCGTCGCGGCGCCCGCGGGGCACCCGCACCGTGCGGTCGACCAGCATCGTGGAGCGGTCGTCGATCTGGTAGGCGAGCGCATCGGCGCGCAACCCGCCGCGCAGGTGCACCCGGGAGTGCACGTGCAGGTCGACGTCGGCGAACATCCCGATGTCGGTCGCGTCGACGTCGGCGTCGATCTCCGTGGTGTGGGTCACCTCGTCGGCGGCGCGCTGCCGCCCCATGGCCTGCGTGGTGCGGTCGTGCCGCGCCGAGAGCCCGAACTCCACCGCGTGCGTGTGCCCGAGCAGCGCGAAGGTGCTGCGGTGCGTGGCGCGCAGGCCGACGGTGACGGCGTCGTAGCGCTGCTCGTAGCGGTCGCCGCGGGGGTCGAGGGCGAAGCCGGTGAAGTTCTCCTGGATGCGCAGCGCGCGCACCCCGGCGTGGGCGAGCACCGTGAAGCGCCCATGCCGCGTGGGCACCACCAGCTCGGTGAGCAGCGCCGCGCGCGAGGAGAAGCCCCCCTGGCGCAGGTCGTAGCTGCCGAAGAACCCTTGTGCGCCGCGCTGGTAGTCGTCCTCGCGTATCACCCCGGGGCTGTCGAAGCGGGCGCTGTACACCGTGGCCAGCGCCCGCAGCGAGCCGCCGCCCGAGAGCTGGCGCTGGTACTGCCCGAGCGCCGACGCCCGGCTCGCCGCCCGCTGGATCCCGTAGCCGTCGGTGCGGTAGAGCTCGCCCGCGAGGAAGGTCTCCCGGCGCTCGCCGCGGGGGGCCACCACCACCACGGCGCGGGCGGTGTTGAACATCCCGTAGCTCGCCCGCGCGAGGGCGCCGCGCTCGCTCACGCCGAGGTCGAAGCGCGCGCTCCCGGCGACCGCGAAGTCACCCTGGCGCGGGTCGAAGGGCCCCTCCTGCACCCGCAGCCGGTCGACCACCTCGGGGATCACGAAGTTCAGGTCGGCGTACCCGTGGCCGTGGACGTTGGACACCTCGTTGACGGGCAGACCCCCGACGGAGAACTCCACGTCCTGGCCGTGCTGCGCGTCGAAGCCGCGGAGGAAGAGCTGCTGCGCCTTGCCCTCGCCGCCGTGCTGCGCGAGGTAGAAGCCCGGGGCGAGCGAGAGCAGCTCCGCCGCGCTACCGCGGGGCACGAGCCGTAGCGCGCCCACGTCGAAGGTGAGGTCGCTGGCCGCGCGCCGCGGGGTCTCGCCGCGCACCGTCGCCCCGGGCTCGTCGTGGGCGAGGGCTGGCAGCGAAGACGTGAGCGCGGCAGCGCAGAGGAGGGCGGGGCGAAGCGGGCGTGTCACTCAATCGGGATGAGTAACACAGGGCCGGGGAGGGAGGAGAGAGGCGTCAGGCGCCGGCGCCGCGCTTGAGCTCGGTGAGCACGGACTTGGCGACGGCCTTGAGGGTGTCGAAGACGCCGATGCCCTTGCTGGCGACGGCCTCGTAGTCGGGGTGGTGCGTCGGGTTGAGGAGCTCGCGGAGTTCTTCGACCGGGGCGATCTCCGGGAGGTCGCGCTTGTTGTACTGCACCACGAAGGGGAGCTTCTCGAGCGCGTAGCCCTGCTCGGCGAGGTTGCCTTGGAGGTTTTCGAGCGACTCCATGTTGGCCTCGACGCGGCCGATCTGCGAGTCGGCGACGAAGACCACGCCGTCGACGCCCTTCAGGATGAGCTTGCGCGAGGCGTCGTAGAAGACCTGGCCGGGCACCGTGTACAGGTGGAAGCGGGTCTTGAATCCGCGGATCTCACCGAGCGAGAGCGGCAGGAAGTCGAAGAAGAGCGTGCGGTCCTGCTCCGTGGCGAGGGAGATCATCTTGCCCTTCGCCTCGGGGGCGGTGCGCTGGTAGATCCACTGGAGGTTGGTGGTCTTGCCGCACAGCCCGGGGCCGTAATAGACGATCTTGCAGTTGATCTCGCGCTGACCGTAGTTGATGAAGGACATCGATCGCCTCGGTGAGGGGGGTCAGTCGTTGAAGAGGTTGTCGATGTCCTCGTCGGTGATCTCGGCGAAGGGCGCCCCGTCGCTGCCGTGGGGGATGCGCTTCGCGAGGGCCTCGAAGATGGTGTTGAGCTCGTCGCTCGCGCGCTTCACCCGCAGGCGCACCAGGCCGAGCGTGGCGCGGGAGTCGAAGATCACCGCGAGGATGACCCGGTTGCCCACCAGCTGGATGTGGATGTTGGCCTTCACGCCCTCGTGAAACTGCGTGGGGAACTCGTTCTCCTTCAGCAGCTTCGCCATGCCGCCCATGGCCGCGATGGTGCCCGCGATGAGCGACGCGAGGGAGGTGGTGTCGAGGTTCTCCGTCTCCCCGCTCGCGGCGATGAGCTGGCCGTTCTTGTCGACGATGCACACCACCCGGGCGTTGGCATCGCGCACGAGCTTGTCCACCACCACCTGGATCTGGTTCAGCTCGTCCTCGTACATCACCACGTTCATGATCGTCGGCTCCGGAGCCCCCGCGTCGTGGAGAGTGGTAGCCGCGATCTCGGCGCGACGACGCTAGGGTTTCGCACCGGGCATACCAGAGCCACAACGCGCGGAGCAACCCCCGACGTCGAACCTACACCGCCTCCTAAGGGCATCCGTGGCATCGTGCGGCGCAACCCCGATGCTGCAGGCCGCACTCTTCGACTTCAACGGCGTGCTCGTGGACGACGAGCAGCTACACCTCGATGGCTTCAACGCCGCGCTGCGCCCGGCGGGGGTGACCGTCTCTCCGGCGGACTACAACGACCGGTACCTGGGCTTCGACGACCGGGGGGCCTTCGTGGCGATGCTCCGCGACCACGGGCTGGAGCACGGCCCCGAGCGGTTGGCCGCCCTCATCGCCGCCAAGAGCGTGGTGTACGCCGAGCTCGCCGCCCGCTCGCTGAAGGTCTTCGAGGGCGCCGCGGAGCTTCTGCGGGCGACCGGGGCGAGGGTGCCGGTGGCCATCGTGAGCGGCGCCCTGCGCGGCGAGATCGACGTCGCCCTGCGGCTGATGGGGGCCGAAGGGGTCGCGCGGGTGATCGTCGCCGCCGAGGACGTGGCCGCGTGCAAGCCCGACCCGGAGGGCTACCTCCGGGGCATCGAGCTCCTCGGGGCCCCGGCGGGCGCGCTCGACCCGGGCTGCTGCGTGGCCGTGGAGGACAGCGTCGCGGGGGTGGAGTCGGCGCGCGCGGCGGGGCTCTGCGTGGTGGCCGTGGCGCACACCTACGACCCGGCGACCCTGCGCGCGGCGGGCGCCCACGCGGTGGCCGCGCACGTCCGGGAGCTCAGCGTCGACGCGCTCGACGCGGCGGTGCGCGCGGCGGACTTGCATCGTCGTTGACCTTTCGAGCGCCGCCGCCCTACGCTGAAACGCGCTGCCCTCGGCGGCGATGGAGCGTAGAGATCAATGAGCGCGCTGAAGGTCCTGATCTTCGAGTACGACCGACCCTTCGCCGACGCGCTGGAGCGGGCCTTCGCCCGCCGCGGGTGCTCGGTGCGGGTGGTCGATGACGGCCAGGTGGGCCTCGACGTCGCGCTCGACGACCGCCCCGGGCTCATCATCCTGGCGATCGAGCTGCCGCGCATGAACGGCTTCGCGGTGTGCAACCGCATCAAGAAGCACCCCGACCTCAAGGACATCCCGCTGGTGATCGTCTCGTCGGACTCGCCGCCGGAGACCTTCGAGCAGCACAGCAAGCTGCGCACGCGCGCCGAAGACTACGCCCACAAGCCCATCGACCCGGAGGCCCTCATCGCCCGCGCGGCGGCCTTCGTGGAGATCCCCGCGGCCCGCGACAGCGAGATCATGGTCGACGAGGAGGCCATCGAGGAGGCCGCCGACGACGCGCCGATCAACCTCGACGACGACATGAGCGGCCTCTCCGACGCGGCCTTCGACAGCATCGTGCTCGACAGCGTGCCGCCGACGGCGCCGATGAGCGCCGCGTCGCTGCTCGAGCCGCTGCCCGACCCCAGGCCGACGTCGGGCCGCCCCGCGGCGCCGGCCGCCAGCTCCGACGACTTCGAGGACTACACCATGGTGTCGTCGAGCGCGGAGCTCCCGCTCAACCTCGCCGACATCGCGCGCGCGGTGCAGGCCAGCCCGCAGCCCCCGCCCCTCGGCGCGTCGGCCCCGCCGCCGCGGGTCACCCCGCCGTCGCTCGCGCGCGTCGCGCCCCCGCTGCCGCCCCCGAGCCTGCCGTCCTTCTCGCCGCCCCCCGCGGCGGCGGCGCCCTCGCTGGCGCCCGCCCCGCTCCCCCCGCAGACCTCCGCGGCGCAGCTCGAGGCCGAGCGCCTCCAGCGCCGCGTCGAGGAGCTGGAGCGAGAGCTGTCGGCGGCGCAGGCGGCGACCCAGCGCGTGGTCGACCTCACCGAGGACAACCAGCGGCTGAGGGCCCAGGGCGACGAGCTCGCGCGGGTCACCAGGGAGCTGGAGGAGAAGCTCCGGGCGTCGGCCCCGCCGGCGCTCGCCGGGGGCACCTCGCCGTCGCGGCCGGGCGGGGTCTCGACCCGGGAGTTCCTGGAGCTGCGCGAGTCGCTCAACCGCAAGGACAAGGAGATCCTCGCGCGCGACCGGGAGCTCATCGAGCTGCGCGACAAGCTGCTCCAGGCGGAGATGTCCACGGCCGACATCGACGACCGCCTCGCCGAGCGCGACCAGGAGGTCATCGCCGCGCGACAGGCCGTCGAGGCCGTGCGGGCCGAGCTCGAGTCCGAGGTCGCGCGGCGGTCAGGCTTCGAGCGGGCGCTCACCGAGGCGCGCGAGGCCACCAGCCAGGGCGAGGCCACGCTCCGGCAGCAGCTCGCGGAGGCCGAGGCCCGGCAGGGCGCCGCCGCCGAGGCGCACCAGCGGGAGCTCGCGTCGCTGCGGGCCGAGGTCGAGGCCGGCGTCACTGCGAGCGCTGCGCAGGCCGCGCAGCTCGCCGCGAGCGCGGCCGCCGAGGCGGCGCTGCGGGAGGAGCACGCCCGGGCCCTCGAGGCCGCGCGCTCGGAGTCGCGCGCGCTCGCGGAGCAGGGCGAGGCGTCCGCGCGGTCGGAGCTGGAGGCCGCCCTCGAGGCCGCGCGCTCCGAGCACTCGGCGGCGCTCGCGTCGCTGCGGTCGGAGCACGCCGCGGTGGTCGACTCGCTGCGCGCGGACTACACCGGCGCGGTCGAGGCGGTGAAGGCCGAGCACGGCCGCGCCCTCGAGGCGAAGCTCGCCGAGCACGCCGCGGCCACCGAGGCGCTGCGCTCGGAGCACGCCGCGGCCCTCGAGGCGGCGCGCGCCGAGCGGGAGCAGGGCCTCGGCGCCCTCGTCGAAGAGCACGCCACGGCCCTCGCGGCGGCGGCGGCGCTCACCGCGGCGGCGGTGGCCGAGGAGGCCTCCACCCGGCGCGAGCTCACCGACCGCATCGCCGGCCTCGATGGGGAGCTCTCCGTGGCCCGCTCGCAGGCCGCCGCGCTCGCGTCCGACCTCGCCGCCGCCAACGCGAGGGCCGACGAGGCCGCCCGCGAGCTCGCCTCGCTGCGCGACCGCCTCGGCGCGATGGAGCGCCGCCAGTCCGCGGCCGAGGCGCTGCTCGACCGGGCGCGCCAGGCCATGGAGATCGCCGCGGGCCTCGTGCACGCCGCGGCGCACGAGGCGCCCGCCGAGGCCTCCGAGGCGTAGGCCCGGCGCCCTCTCCCTCTCCGCTACCTGCGCCGCAGCACGCGCCGGATGCGGGCGAACTCCGCGGGCGTCACCTCCCGGGTCACCACCAGCAGCGCGACGTAGAGGAGCGCCACCGCCGCGGCGCCCACGAGGGTGCCCACCTTGCCGGGCCACGGCACCCACGCGCCCACCGCGGCGGCGCCGACGCCGCACGCCACGACGCGGGCCGCGGTCGTGATCGAGAGGAAGGCCCCGAAGGTGCGGCGCACGTAGGTTCCCACCAGCACGAGCCCGACGAGGCAGCCGAAGAGGGTGCCGAGGGCGGTGTGGGTGAGGGCGCTGAGGTCGGCGGGCGAGAGGGCGAGGCCCACGAGGTTGCCCGCGAACACCGCGGCCAGCATCGCCGCCATGAGGGTGGTGGCGGCGCCCGTGCGCCCGGCGGCGAGCACGATGGTGGTGCCGATGACCGACAGGGCGAAGGCGCCCTGCGCCAGGGAGAGCCAGCGCAGCACCGGGGCGCCGAGGTCGAAGGGGGGGCGGTACGCGAGGCGCAGCACGCCGCCGGGCATGGCCCCGAGCACGGCGAGCATGGCGCCGAGGGCGAGCGCGCTGAAGCGCAGGGCGCCGCGCACGAAGCCCGCGGTGGCCTCGCGGTCGCCCTCCAGCGTGCTCTTCGACACCACCGGGAAGACCACGAAGGTCACCGCGAGCAGCAGCTGGTACGGCAGGAAGGCGAAGTTCTGGACGGCCTTGTAGACGCCCGCGAGGGTGTTGATGGCCGCCTCGTCGACGCCCTCGCGGCGCGAGAGCAGGGCCTTCATCACCAGCAGGTCGGCCTGGAGCACCAGGTTGAGCGCGAGCTGGTAGACCAGCACCGGGGCGAAGAAGCGGGCGTAGCTGCGGGCGAAGACCCCCGTGGAGACGCCGCCGGCGGCGGGCGCGCGCAGGTCGTCGCGGTGGAGGGCGAGGGCCGCCAGCAGGATGAGCACGCTCGCGATGGCGAAGCCCGTGATGGCCCCGGTGACCCGCAGCGGCGTCGCCGCGAGCCCGAGGATGAGCCCGGTGCGCAGCGTGGCGAAGGTGATGTCGAGCCCGGCCTGCGCGCGGAAGCGGCGCCGCCCGTTGAGGGCGCCCACCAGGGCCGCGTACACGCTGTAGTCCGCGACGACGACGGCGCCGATGCGCAGGAGGGGAGGGAGGCGGGTGTCGTGCAGCACGCCCGCGCCCAGGAGGTCGGCCCCGGCGAACAGCGTGCCCGCGAGGGAGAGCCCGAGCGCGGCGTGGATGAGCAGGCCCTTGCGGAGCGCGGTGACCCCGCCGTCGGTGACCGCGTGCGACATCGCCTGGATGCTGCCCGCCACCACCACGTTGTTGAGGATCGAGATGACGTTGAGCACCACCCCGTAGAGCCCGTAGCCCTCGCCCAGCAGCAGCCGCGTCAGCACGATGGGCTGCGCGAAGCCCGTCACCATGAACCACGCCTTGGCCGCGGCGATGACCGCCACGCCGCGGGTCGACTCGCGCGCGGTCGCCTCGGCCTTCGCGCTCGCCTCGGTCTCGTCGGGTTCGGTCTCGCGGTAGGTCGCCACGGCGCGGTGGATCACCACACTCTGCCGCGGCTGTCCAGGCAGCGTCTCAGGGGGGGGGCGCCGCGGGGGCTGCGGGCGCCGTCGCCCCGAGGCGGAAGCGCACGCCCGCCATCACCCCGAGCGCCGTGACCCCGCCGTTGTCGGCCGGCGCGACGTCGAGCGAGAGCCCGAGGAAGGCCTGCACCGTCGGCGTGAAGCCCCACTCGGCGCGCACGTAGGGGTTGAGCCACAGCGTCGTGGCGCGCGCCCCGGAGACGCCCTGCCACAGGCCCACGAGCACCCCCGCGGTGCCCCGCAGCGGCAGCCGCCCCGACGAGGGGAAGGTGTACTGCGCCCCCGCGCCGAAGCCCACCGCGCTGGTCGGGGTGGTGAGCACCATCACCGCCGCGGCGACCTCGAGGCCCCGCAGCGCGCCGAGGGCGTAGGCCCCCTCCGCGCGCAGGGCGACCGCGGCGCTCGAGGCCTCCGCCGGGGCGTTGCCCGAGAGCACCATCCCGCTCGGGGCGCGCACCCCCGAGAGGCGCCCGCCCGCGACCAGGGAGATCCCCACCGCCCACGGCCCGCCGTCGGCGTAGCCCCGCACCGGGTGCGCGAGCGCGTCGGCCTCCCGCTGGCGCCGCGCCTCCTCCTCCGCCCGCCGCCGCGCCGCCTCGGCCTCCGTCGTCGCCCGCTGCCGCGCGGCCTCTTCTTCGGCCAGACGCCGCGCCTCGGCCTCGCGCGCGAGGGCCGGGTCGACCGGCGGCGCCGACCAGCTGGCCGGGTCGAGCAGCGTGTCGAGCATGCGCCCGACGACCTCGCCGGCGTCCTCGTGGTGGATGCTCTCCTCCCGGGTCACGGTGCGCCCGGAGGCCGCGTCGACGAGGGTGAGCGAGAGGTTGTACTGCCCCGCGAAGGGCCGCAGCGTCGCCCGGATCACCTGCGTGGCGCCCATCCCCTGCGCCGCCCGCGCGAGGGCCGCGGGGTCGCTGGGGGGCGAGAGCCCGAGGCCCAGGTTGATCGCCGCGCGGTCGGGCAGCCGGGCGCCGCGGGCCAGCAGCGAGCCGCGCAGGGTGGACTCCGCGTCGCCCACCAGCTCCTGCGTGGCGGAGCCCTCGATGGGGAGGAGCACCACCACCCGCTGCGCCGCGGGCGCCGCCGGCTGCGCCTCCGCCGTCCCGGGCGCCAGCCATACACCGCCGAGTAATCCCGCGAGCGCCAGCGCCACGCCCGCCCGCCCCGCCTGTGGTCGCCTGGTGCTCATCGCCCTCTGGCTGCGGGTATACCACCGCGTCATCCGAGCACCTCCCGCTCCTTGCCGGGGCCCTTCGGGGCGCCGACGATGCCCTCGCGCTCCATCTTGTCGACGATGCGCGCGGCCACGTTGTAGCCGATGCCCAGGTAGCGCTGCACGAAGGACACGCTGCACTTGCGGTGCGAGAGCACCAGCTGCACGGCCTTCTCGTACTTCTCCGGCGGCACGCGGATGTCCGACTCGTGCGCCTCGTCGACCTCGCCCTCCTCGTCCCTCGGCTTGAGGATGTCCTCGTCGTAGTTGGGCTTGCCCTGCGCTCTCCAGTGGTCGGTCACGGCCTGCACCTCGTCCTCGTGTACGAACGCGCAGTGCACGCGCTTCAGGTCGCTCGACCCGGGCGGCAGGATGAGCATGTCGCCCTTGCCCAGGAGGTTCTCGGCGCCCTGCTGGTCGAGGATGACCCGCGAGTCGAGCTTCTGCCGCACCATGAAGGCGATGCGCGCGGGGAAGTTGGCCTTGATGATCCCGGTGATCACGTCGACGCTGGGGCGCTGCGTGGCCAGGATGACGTGGATGCCCGCCGCGCGGGCCTTCTGCGCGAGGCGCGCCACGGCGGCCTCGATGTCCTTGCCGGCCACCATGATGAGGTCGGCGAACTCGTCGACCACGCACAGGATGTACGGCAGCTTGCGCGGCGGCGGCAGGTCGGCGGTCTCGCCCTCGGCCAGCGCCTTGGTGGTGCCGGTGTCCTTGGGGCGCACCGGGCCGTCGCTGCCGCGCAGGGGCTTGCCCTCGGCGACGGCCTTCACGACCTTCTCGTTGTAGGTGCCGATGTTGCGCGACCCGGTCTGCGCGAAGAGCGTGTAGCGCCGCTCCATCTCGTCGACCACCCAGCGCAGCGCCAGGGTGGCCTTCTTCATGTCCGTGACCACCGGCAGCAGCATGTGGGGGATGCCGTCGTAGACGTTGAGCTCGACCATCTTCGGGTCGATCATCAGCATCTTCACGTCCTCGGGGCCGCGCTTGTAGAGCAGCGAGGTGAGCATCACGTTGAGCCCGACGCTCTTGCCCTGCCCCGTGGCGCCCGCGACGATGAGGTGCGGCATGGTGGCGAGGTCGGCGTAGAAGGGCGCGCCCACGACGTCCTTGCCGATGGCGACCGGCAGCGCGCCGCCCAGCGAGCGGAACGCATCGGTCTCCAGCAGCTCGCGCAGGTACACCATCTGGCGGTTGGTGTTGGGGATCTCGAAGCCCACGCGCCCCTTGCCCGGGATCGGCGCCACGATGCGCACCTTGCTGGCCTCCAGGCTCATCGCGATGTCGTCGCTCAGCCGCGAGATCTTCGTGAGCTTGGTGCCCGCCGCCGGAACCACCTCGTAGGTGGTCACCACGGGGCCGGGGTGGATCTCCATCACGCGCCCCTCGATGGTGTAGTCCGCGAGGGTGCGCACCAGCCGGTCGGCGGTGGCGCGCAGGTGGGCCTCGTCGAAGGTCACGCGGTTGGGCGGCGGCGGCGCGAGCAGCCCCACCTCGGGCATCGCCATGGGCTTCGCGACGACATCAACGTGCCGCGGCGGGGTCTTCTCCACCGGCACCGCGGCGGACTTCATCGCCTGCTCGATCTCGTGCTCGTGCGAGACGATGGTGAGCGGCGCGGCGGGGTCGACCTCGTCGTCGGTCGCGAGGGTGTCGTCGTCGACGAAGGGGTCCATCGCCGCCGCCGCTGCCGCCGTAGCGCGCGGGGGCGGCGGGCTGGAGGCGCGGCGGGGCGCCGGGGGAGGGGGCGTCGAGGGGCGCGGCGCGGGCGCGGGCGCCTCCTCGACGGCGGCCACGGTGACCTTCACCGGCGCGTGGACCTTCGCCGGGGGAGGCTCCTTCGGGGCAGCGCTGGCCTTGGCGTTCGCGCGCGGGGGGGCGACCACCTTCACCGGCGGCGGCGGCGCGGGCTCCTCGTCGGCCTCGGGCTCACCCTCGGTCTCGGCGCCCATCTCCACCTCGACCTCGGCGGCCTTGCGGCGGGTCGAGCGCGGGCGGCGGACGGGCTTCGCCTCGCTGGCCGCGCGGTCCTCCTCGTCGAGCATGATCTCCGCGAGCGAGCGTCCGTCGCGCTCGGCCTCGTCGCCCTCCTCGGGGGCGTCGGCGTCCTCGATGACCGGGCGCACGGCGCGCTCGGCCAGCTCCTCGGGGCGCTCTCGGGGCGTCGGGGCGGGGCCCCTCGAGGCGTGCCGCGACTCGCGCCAGGCGCGGGCGACGGAGCCGACCCCGTCGCGCAGCCAGAGGCCGCCCCGGGCGCTGGCCGAGCGCGCCCCGACGGCGACGGACACCACGCTCAGCCGGGTGCGGGCGACCAGGGCGACCAGCATGGCCGTGAGCACCAGGGTGTGGGCGCCGGCGTTGCCCACCGAGGCGCGCAGCGAGTCGCCGAAGGCCGCGCCGAGCAGGCCGCCCGCGGGGAGGCCCCCGAGGGCCGGGCGCTCGCCCCACCAGAGGTGCAGGGCGGTGGCCGCGGTGGCGATGATGGACAGCGTGCCGAGCACCCGGCTCACCTCGACGGGGCGCGTGGTGCGGCGAAACATCCGGACGGCGTTGACCGCGAGCGACCAGGGGACGAGCAGCGCCGCGGTGCCGAGCGCGGTGGCGAGCACCTCCGAGACGCGCCGCCCGAGGGGACCCGCCCAGTCGGCCCCGCCGCGCGCGTCGTAGCTGAGCAGGGCCATCGCCGTGAGCGCTGCGAGCGCCGAGAGCACGAGGCCCGCGACCTCGTGCCGCTTGGGCTGTGCCATCGGCGCCGCATCGCGGCGGAGGTTCATGGGCGGAGAGGCCATGCGCGCCATCAAGCACATTCGTCCCCGGAGCGGGAGAATCCTGCACGACGCTCCGCGATGCTGCGCTGTTGATTCTCCCGCGCGGTCGGTTAGAGTCGCCCCGCAGTTCGCAGCCGCGGGGTTTTGGTTTTCAAACCGCGGCGTGAGGAGACGATGCTGAATCGACGACGTGCCGCGGCACTGGCGGGTCTGATGTTTGTCGCGGCGGGGTGCGGCGTCAACGACGACAACATCGAGCACTGGAAGCACACCCAGCGCGGTCCACGGAAGATCATGACCGTGCTCGTGGGGACAAACTACCCGCAGCCGCTGCGTGTGCACGCCGCGCGGGCGCTCGTGGAGATGAAGCACCCCAACGCCAACGGCCTCGACGTGCTCGCGCTCGCGATGCAGCAGATGCCCGTGAGCGAGCGCGAGGCCATCGTGCACGCGCTGCTCCCGGAGCTTCAGCGCATGATGGCCCCCGCCGCCGCCCCGGCGCCGGGCGCCCCCGCCGCCGCGCCCACCGAGCCGCAGATCAAGGCGAAGGACGCGGCGTACGTGCTGCTCCGGGGCGACGGCCGCAGCTCCTTCGCCAGCGCCGACGACCGCGCCGCGCTCGCCAACCTCATCCTCGACTGGGTGCTCGCCGACTTCAACCAGCGCGCCCTCGCGGGCTCGTACACCGCCGAGCAGATCGTCAACGCCGTCGGGCCCACCGCCGCCGATCGCCTCACCCGCGCCCTCACCAGCGACGACAACGCCATCCCGGTGTCGGTGGAGATCGCGCGGCTCATCAACGCCGTCGGCGCCCCGGCGGGCAAGCAGGCCGCGGTCGCGCAGCTGGTGCGCAACGCCACCGAGGTGGGCGGCGCCGGCGCCACCGAGCGCATGCGGGCCAAGGCGCGCGCGCTGCTCACCACCGGCGGCCGCACCGTCGACGACGCGCGGGTCAACACCGCCGCCGAGCAGCTCCGCGGGCAGTACCTGACGGTGCTCTTCGAGGCCATCAAGACCCTCGGGCAGCCCAACGGCACGGAGTACCTGCTCTCCGTCGCGCGCGACCCGGCGGTGACCATCGAGCGCCGCCGCGCGGCCCTCACCGCGATGTCCGGCAGCGTGTCGGCGGCCAACAACGCCGCGCTCCTCGCGATCATCAACGCCTGCCCGGCGGGCGCCCCGGTGGGCGGCGCGCAGTGCGACGTCGACCTCCGCGGCCTCGCGGTCGACCGCATCGGGGAGACCCGCAGCCGCGAGGTCATCCCGACGCTCTTCGCCCTCTTCGACCAGGCCAACGGCGTCGCGGCCGACATGAGCTTCACCATCCGCTGGAAGCTCGGCGAGGCCATCCTGCGCCTCGGCGGCGCGAGCGTGCTGCCGGAGTTCATGACCCACCTCGCGGCGCCGCGCTCGGCGCCCTTCGCGGGCTTCACCTTCGCGGAGATCAGCGGCGAGGCGCAGGCCATCGGGGACATCTCACCCCCGCCGCGCGACGCGCTGCGGGGCTTCACCGCCGCCACCTACGCGCAGCCGGTGCGGCTGCTGGCGATGATGTTCCTGGGCATCAAGGGCGAGACGCAAGACCTCGCGCTGCTTCAGTCCTTCGCGGCCGACGCGACGCCGGTCACCGGCGAGGGCTGGAGCGCCGCGCAGCTCACCACCGTGGGCGCGGTGGCCGCCCGCTCGAAGGACAACCTCCAGCAAGCGCTGCGCGCGGCCCAGCAGGCGCCGGCCAACGGCGCGGCAGCGCAACCGTAAGGGCTCACCAATGGGCGGCGATCCGCAAAGCAAGAACCCCAGGCAATTCAACTGCCGGGAGTACCTCTGGGAAACCTTCGAGCAGATGTCGCAGGAGCTCGACGTCACGCTCGACTACCTCATCAACGAGTCGATGAGGCAGTACGCGCGCGGTCGCGAGCGCGGCGGCCCGATGGTCGAGCAGCCCGAGCAGCCCGAGCGGCTCAACGCCAACATGGGCGGCTACCGGCCGCAGATGCCCGGCATGGGTCAGCCGCCGCAGCAGCAGCCGCCGCCCCAGCGTCCGGGGATGCCCGGCATGGGTCAGGGCCCGCAGCAGCGACCGGGGATGCCCGGCATGGGCCCGGCGCAGGGGATGCCGGGGCAGTCCGCGCAGCGGCTCCCGTCGATGTCGCCGGGGCAGATGGCCCCGCGCCCGGGGATGCCCACCAACCAGCCCATGCAGCCGCAGGGGCGCCCGGGGATGCCCGGCATGGGCGCGCCGCCGCCGCAGCGGCCCGGGATGCCCGGGATGGGCGCGCCGCCGCCGCAACAGCAGCAGCCCATGCAGCCGCCGGCTCCCCAGCGACCGCCGCCGCCGCAGGCGCGCCCGTCGTCGCAGGGGCGCACGCTCATCGCGCTCTTCGAGGGGCAGCAGTACCCCGTGACGAAGGAGGAGTTCGTGATCGGCCGGGGGCAGAAGACCACCGACCTGACCATCCGCGACTCCAACGTGTCGCGGCGTCACGCCAGCGTCGTGCTCTACAACGGGCAGTACTGGATCGTCGACCAGCAGAGCACCAACGGCATCGACTACCAGGGCGGCAAGGTCGACCGGAAGGTGATCGAAGACGGCGACTCGTATCGCATCTGCGACCACGAGATCCAGTTCGTCTACCGCTGATCGCGGCGCTCCGCTGCGCCAGGCAATGGACCGGCGCCGACCGTTCGGTGTAACGTCTCCGGGCGGGCCGTCGTGCGTCGCCGCGGTGGATGGGACATGACCGAAGATCCAAACCGAAAGACCTACCGGCAGTTCCAGTGCAGGGACTACCTCTGGGATACCTACGAGCAGATGTCGCGCGAGCTCGAGTGCTCGGTCGACTACCTCATCAATGAAGCGATGCGCCACTACGCGCGCACCCAGGGCAAGGCGCAGCCGGCCGGGGCCGCGCCGCAGCCCATGGGGCGCCCGCAGACGAGCGCTCCGCCGATGGGTCGCCCGGGCATGGGCACCGGCGCGCCGCTGCCGGGCATGAACGGCATGCGGCAGCCGATGCCGTCGCCCGTCGGCGCCCCGTCGATGAACGGCCGCCCGATGGCCCCGTACCCCAATCCCCCCGGCGCTCCGCCGCAGCAGCGCATGCCGCCGATGGCGCAGCAGCGCCCGCCGGCCCCGATGGCCGCCCCGAGCGGGGGTGTGCTCATGGCCGTCTTCGAGGGCCAGCGCTACCCCATCACCAAGGACGAGTTCTTCATCGGCCGCTCCAACAAGAGCTGCGACCTCATCGTGAAGGACCCCAACGTCTCCCGGCAGCACGCCCGCATCGTCCGCCACCAGGGGCAGTTCTGGATGGTCGACATGGGCAGCACCAACGGCATCGAGTACCAGGGCGGCCGCGTCGACCGTCGGCCCATCGCCGAGGGCGACCTCTTCCGCATCTGCGATCACGAGATCGTCTTCACCTACCGCTGAGCCGACCTCTACTCCCGCGGCCTCTCGCCGCGCGGGGTCAGCTGCGACAACCAATCCCCTTGTCACGACGGCGACCTCGCGTGGAGACTCCGCGCATGCGTCGTCATGCCTGGGTGTTCGCGGTGCTTCTGCCTGGCTCCATGGTCGCGTGCTCGTCGGCGTCGACCCCGACCGACGCGGCGGTGTCGACCGACACCGGGCCCCTCGGCGACGTGGCCGTCGACGCCAGCGACGCCAGCGACGCGGCGCCGGTCGACGGCGCGCCGCTCTGCGAGGAGGAGCCGCCGACGCGCGAGACCCTGAGCCCCACGGCGCTGTACCTCACGCCCGGGACGCGCGCGCCGCTCACCGTGCGCATCGGCCGCGACCGCTGCGCGCCGGTCGGGCTCCCGGCGAGCTCGGGCACCCCGTCGGTCGCCACGGTGGCGTCGGCGATGGTCACCGTCGCGCGGGGAGAGTCCACCGTGACCCTCGAGGTGACGGGCGTCGCGCCGGGCACCTCGGTGGTGCGCGTGGGCGCGGCGATGGTGACGGTGACGGTGCTCCCCGCGGAGCTGCCCGCGTGCCCCACCACCACGCCGACAGCCCGCGGGATGCTGCGCGCGGGGCAGACGGTGCGCGGCACCGCGGGCGGCCCGCTGGAGCAGGTGACCGTGGGGCTCCCGGCCGCGGCGACGGAGGTCGCGCCGCTGGAGGTCGAGCTCGCGTGCGCGGCCGACCAGGTGCCGGAGGGCTTCTCGGCCATCGGGCCGGCGGTGCGCTTCGGCCCCGTCAACACGAAGCTGATGCGGGAGATCCCCTTCACGCTCCCGGTCAACGCCGCGCGGGTGCCGCCGGGGCTCGAGCTGCAGATCCAGCTCGCGTACACGGCGCCCGGGTTTCGCGAGACGCGCATCGTGCCGGCGGCGGACATCCACCTCACCAACGACGGCCGCGCGGTGACCTTCGAGGCGCCGCGGCTGGGCACCTGGCAGCCGGTGATCCGCACGGGGCTGGGCACCCGGCGCACCCGGAAGCGCTTTACCTTCCACAGTATTCTCGGGGTCTCCATGGGCTCCGCGGGCGCCGGCATGATCGGCATGCGCAACCTCGACCTCTTCGACTTCATCGCCCCGATGGGCGGGCCCGTCGACTGGAACTACCTCGGGCACTACATCCACGACTGGCACGTCGGCGGGTTCTGCACGGCGGCGCAGCGCGCCATGGACCCGACGGGCTGCGCCGCGGGCGCGAGCCTCACCCGCACGCCGCCGTCGGGCGACCTCTACGAGCGCCGGCAGCACTTCGAGGACTGGTTCTTCCCCGACGGCTGGGAGGGCCAGGGGGGGACCTTCGATCGGCAGTCGTACATCCAGATCTTCCGCGACCTCACGCGCATGTTCGGCAACGCCGTGACGCCGCCGGGGATGACCGGCGTGCTGCCGCGCGGCGTGCCCGACACGGAGCTCATGCGCTCGGACGGCGACCGCTGCTCGATGCCCGTCACGCTCACCAACTACTACGACCGGGAGTACAACCCCGACGGGTCGCTCCCGGTGGTGACCTTCTGCGACGGCACCCACGTGCGCGGGCGCTCGGGCCAGTGGGACGGCACCCGCGGCAACTTCCCGATGGAGGTGACGCTCGCCGTGGACGTCAACCGCAACGGCCGCCGCGACGCGGGCGAGCCCGTGCTGCGGCGCTTCTACGAGGACTTCCGCGACGTGGGCGCCGACGGGCGCGCGTCCGTCGACGAGCCCGGCTACGACGCCCGCACCAACCCCGACCCCGCGCAGGACGACTACGACCGGCAGTTCAACCCGAGCGGCCTCGAGGGCAACTTCCAGCGCGACGAGGGCGAAGCCTTCGACGACCTCGGCATCGACGGCGTCGCGTGCCCCGCGGGCGAGACCTGCCCCTTCGACACCGGCGAGGGCAACGGCCGCTGGGACCAGACCCCCGGCTGGGAGCGCTTCAGCCAGCGGAGCCCGCGCAACATCGTCGCCAGCGCCACCACCACCGCCGCGCAGCTCGCCCGCGTGGGCGTGTGGACCGACGGCGGCGTGCACGACCTCTTCAACTTCGCGACGGTGTCCAACCACTTCGCGGGCGCCTTCGCGCAGCGCGGGCTGCCGATGCACTACTACAACAACTTCGCGTCGCTCGGCGCCGACCGCGTGCCCGAGGTGCCCTTCCCGCACGACCTCGTCGACTACGCCCACATGCCGAGCCACGTGATGCTCCGCTACGGCAACCCCGACGCCACCATGACCGAGCTGGTCAACGGCGACGGCGCCCACGTCGGCACCATCCCCCAGATCACCAGCCGGCTCTACACGTCGCTCTTCTGGATGGCCGCCCGCTGGCCCGGCGGCGACCGCCGCGCGGCGCGCTACTCCACGGAGTTCGACAACGCGGGCCGCTGCTCGACGGGCTACTTCTGCACCTTCGACTTCCGCTCCGACCGCTCGGGGCGCAACGGGCCGGTGAGCGTGTACCTCCCGCCGGGCTACCACGACCCCGAGAACGCCGGCGTGCGTTACCCGGTGGTGTATTTCCTCCACGGCTACGGACAGCAGCCCTCCGACCTCGTCGCCACGGGGCTCATCGTGGGCAACTTCATGGCCCTCAGCAGCATCCCCTCCTGGCGGCGGCCGCAGAAGTTCATCATGGTGTTCCCGGACGGGCGCTGCCGGCCGGCGGACAACTGCCTGCGGGGGACGTTCTATACCGACTCCCCCGTCGGAAACGCCCAGATGGAGACGTACTTCCTCGACCTGTACCAGTACATCGACCGCAGCTACCGCGTGCGCGCCCCCGAAGAGGTCGAGGTCGTCGACTGAACCTTCTGCCCCGACCGGGTGTCAACGCAGGACACCACCGATGAGCCACCGCACCGCCCGCACCGCCGCCCTCCTCCTCGCCCTCCTCGCCGCCTCCTCCACGGCCTCCGCGCAGACCGCGGTGGAGGTCTTCGAGCGCGGCGCCGCGCGCCTCTCCCTCGACGGGCTCCTGCGCGAGTGGTCGGGCTTCGGCCAGCTCCGCGCCGTCGACGACCGCGCCAGCGTCACCGCCGGCCTGCCCGCGTGGCGCGGCAGCGACGACGCCTCCTTCGGCTACGCCCTCGCCCGCGACGACGACGGCCTCTGGATCGCCGCGGAGGTGCGCGACGACGTGCTCGTGCGCTCCGCCGCGCACCCCGAGGGCGACGACCACCTGAGCGTCGCGCTCGCCGTCACCGTCGGCGGGCGCACCGTGGCCTACGAGCTCGCGCTCTACCCCGGCGAGCCTGGGGCCTTCGCGGGCCTCGTGCGCCTCCGCGGGGGCGCTCGCGGCGCCGTGGCGGGGGCGCAGCTCGTCGAGGCCGCGCTGCCCGATCGCATGGGCGTGACCCTCGAAGCCCGCGTGCCGTGGAGCGCCGTGCCCGAGCTCCGCGCCCACCCCGAGAGCCTGCGCGCGAGGGTGGCGTGGCACGACGTGGACGCCCCGCGCCGCGCCACCGCCGACACGGTGATCGCCACGGGTCCCGGCGACGGCGCGCACCCCGACGCGATGCCCCTCGCCGTGGGCGCCGCGGCGCCGCCTGCCCCGAGCGCCCTGCTCGACCGCTTCCGCGCCGAGCGCGGGGTGACCGCGCCCGCCCGCATCGACCGCGCCGCCGACCTCGCGGGCGACGCGCGCCCGGAGCGGGTGGTGGTCTTCCCGGGCTACGTCGTGGCGATGGGGCCGGGCGTGGCGCAGGGCGCGGGCTACGCGTTCATCCAGCTGCCCGCGCGCAACGGCGACGACCTGCTCGACGTGACCGTGCGCGACCTCACCGGCGACGGCAAGAGCGAGGTGGCCCTGCGGCAGCGCGCGGGCACCGAAGGGGGCTTCACCCGCGAGCTGCTCACGATCTACCGCCTCGACGAGGCGGGGAACTTCCAGCAGGTGTTCGTGCACGAGGTGGGGCGCGCGATGGGCGCCAGCCGCCTGAGCGACCGCGTGACCTGGGAGCCCACGGGGCTGCGCATCGAGGCCGGCGCCCCGGTGGGCTTCACCGCGGCGACCTGGCCCGCGGCGACGGAGGCGGGCGTCGAGGCGCCGCTCACGCCGTGGAGCGCCGACCGGGCGCGGGTGTTCGCGTGGAGCCCGGCGGCGCGGGGATTCACCGTGGCGCGCAGCGAGCGCAACCCCACGGCGCCTGCGGTGGCAGCGGCGGGGAATACCCCGGCGGGTCATCCGTCGGCCCCCGCGGCCCTCGCGGCGGACCTCGACGGCGTGCTGCGGCTGTTCCGTCAGCGCGAGGGGGTGCCCGAGGGGGCGGCGCCGACGCACCGTGCGAGCGGCGACGTGGCGGAGGATGCCTTCGCCGAGGAGGTGCTGGTCTTCGGGCG
This sequence comes from Myxococcales bacterium, assembly GCA_030652255.1. GTDB lineage: Bacteria > Myxococcota_A > Polyangia > Polyangiales > SCUS01. The sequence goes on from JAUSAZ010000004.1 coordinate 20,075, forward strand.
CACCCTCGTGGTGGTGGGGCAGCGGTTCTACGGGGGCCGGTCGTACTACTCCGTCGCGCTGCCGCTCTCCGAGGGCGACGCCGTGCTCGACCTGCGCCTCGCCGATATTACGGGGGACGGTAAGCGCGAGGCGGTGGTGCGCGTGCGGCGGGCCGTGACGACGCAGCTACAGGGCGCCGCGGTGCCGTCGCAGCGCGAGATGCTCCTGGCGTACGCGGTGACCGGGCCGCGGCGGGGGCGGGTCTTCGGCGCGGAGGTGGCGCGGCGCGTGGGCAACGACGCGGTGGTCAACGAGGTCGGCGCGGTGGGCCCCGGGGGTGTGACCCTCCGCAGCGGCGCGGCCCGGGGCTGGACCGCCGCGACCTACCCCTTCCGCGACGCTCCCCCGCAGGGCTTCTTCCCGCTGCTGCTGCCCTGGGACGCGGCGCAGCGGCAGGTCACCTACCGCTGGACCGGCGCGGCCTTCGAGCGGGCCCCGTGAGGCTCGCCGCGCTCGCGCTGGCGCTCTGCCTCGGCTGCGGGCGCACCGTGACCCTCGGGCCCGCGGCGGACGGGGGCGGTGGAGATGTGACCGAGGCCCCGGAGTGCGCCGACGACCTCGAGTGCGACGACGCCGTCGTGTGCACCGCCGACCGATGTACGGCGGGGCGCTGCGTGCGCGCCGTGGTGCCCTCGCGCTGCGGCGACGGGACGGTGTGCGACCCGGCGCGCGGGGGCTGCGTCGACCCGCGGTGCCGCGACGGGGGATCGCCCTGCGAGGCCGACGGCGGCGTGGCGTGCGTCGACCTCGGGGCCTCCACCGTCGACTGCGGGGCGTGCGGCGTGCGGTGCCGGGCGGGGGACGTGTGCGACCGCGGGGCGTGCGTTCCGAGGGCGCGCGGGGCGAGCGCGCGGTGCCGGCGGGCGGGCGACTGCGCCGAGCCCTACGCCTGCGACCTCGACCTCGGCGGGGTGTGCGCGCTGCCCTGCGCGCCGGGCGACGCGGCCGACGAGGCGAGGGCCTGCGGTGTGGGCGCGACCTGCCTCTCGCTCGGCGACGGCATGGGCCGCTGCCTGCGGGCCTGCGACCCGCGCGAGCGCACCATCGACCGCGGGGCCTGCGCGTCGGGCCAGGTGTGCACGGCGCTGTGGCTCAGCAACGACCTCGCGCGGCTCGACGAGCCGGCCTGCGTGGGCTTCTGCCAGAGCGACCTCGACTGCCAGGGCGACCCGCGGGGCGGGCGGTGCAGCCTGCGCACGGGGGAGTGCGGCGCGCGCGCGGACGACGGGCGCCTTGCGGCGGACGGCACGCTCTGCGACCCGGAGGCCCTCGACGAGGCGGGGCGCAGCGCCGTGTGCCGGGGGTTCTGCGCGCGCGTCGGGGCGGCCGGGCGGGGGCTGTGCGCGAGCCTCTTCGACCGCGCGACGCGGCAGCGCTGCTACGACGACCCCGCGACGATGAGCCCCGCGGGGCCCGTGGGGGCCGACAACCTCGGGCTGTGTGTGTACCGGGCGTGCGTCGACGGCTGCGCCTGCGGGGGAGGGGCGGCGTGCATCTTCCCCGAGGACGGCGCGGGGAGGCCGCAGCCCGGGTCGGCGCGGTTCTGCCTCCCGCCCACGGCCGCGCAGCCCGTCGGCCCCGGCTGCCCGTAGCGAGCGCGGCGTCGGCCGACGATCGATCGCCGTGGCGCCGGGGCTCTGCGATACCCTGCGCGGTATGCAGCATCCGGTTGATCCGTCCCAGCTCCCCGAAGGCGCGCGCAAGGTGCTCGCCGGCCCCGCACCGCTGAAGATGATGGCCGCGCGGGGGATGGCGCCGCTGCCGCCGGTCGCGATGGTGTGCGCCCTCTACGGGCTCGCGTGGAGCGACGAGCCCGGCCTGCGCGACGCGGCCGCCAAGACCCTGTTCGGGCTCCCGGAGGCGGTGGTGGGCTCGGCGCTCGCGGCGCCGGACTTCCCCGCGGCGGTGCTCGACGACTTCGTCACCCGGGCGGCGGGCAACCGCGCGTACGTCGAGCGGGTCGTGCGGCACCCCAACACGGCCGGGGAGACCATCGCCCGGCTCGCGCGCGGCTGCGACGAGGCGCTCTCGGAGATCATCTCGCAGAACGAGCAGCGGATGCTGGCGTCGCCGGAGATCATCGAGGCGCTCTACCTCAACGCCGCGACCCGCATGTCGACCTCCGATCGCATCGTGGAGTTCGCCGCGCGCAACGGGCTCAAGGTGAACATCCCGGGCTTCGAGCAGATCGTCGCCGCGCTCCAGAACCAGGTGATCCCGCCGCCGAGCGAGGCGCCGATCGAGCGCGACGCGGCCTTCGTCGTGGCGCTGGAGGAGGCCCGGGAGCTCAGCCTCGACGACATCGAGGAGGACGATGACGGCGGCATCCGGGTGAAGGAGGGCGCCCGCAAGGCCGAGAAGAAGCTCGAGGACATGAACGTGACGGAGAAGATCCGCACGGCGATGCTGGGCAACGCGCTGCAGCGCTCGCTGCTCATCCGCTCGACCAACCGCCTGGTGGCCGCGGCGGTGCTCGACTCGCCGAAGATCGGCGACGACGAGGTGATCAAGATCGCCGCGAGCCGCAACGTGAGCGACGACATCCTGCGGCGCATCTCCAACCGGGGCGCGTGGCTGCGGCTCTACGAGGTGAAGCTCAACCTGGTGAGCAACCCGAAGACGCCCATCGGCGAGGCGATGAAGCTCATCGTGCACCTGCGCGAGAGCGACATGAAGCGCGTCGCGGCGAGCAAGAACGTCGCGGCGGCGGTGCGCACCGCGGCCAACAACCACCTCAAGAAGCGGAAGTAGGCCGCGGCGCCGGGGCGGAGGGTCAGGTCGACGCGCGGCCGCGGGCGAAGAAGGACACCACGGCGAGGGCGAGGGCGACGAAGAAGAGGATCTTCGCGGCGCCCGCGGCGCCCGCGGCGATGCCGCCGAAGCCGAAGACCGCGGCCACGATCGCGATGACGAAGAAGACGACGGCGTAGTGCAGCATGGTGAGGCTCCTGTGGTTTGGCTGCGCGCGATCAGCGCGTGCGAAGTGAACCCTGAGCAGGAAGCAGGCCGGGCGCAGGACACCGTAGCGCGTGCGCCTTGCGCCGATCGGGCGCGCACGGAGACGGTCGCGGCTGTGCGCGGTGTTGTGGCGTTTCGCCACGAAGCCGGCGTGCGCTGTGTGCGCTATGTCGCCGCGAGGAGGAAGTCGAGGACGCGCGCGGCGGTCGCCGCGGGCTGCTCCAGGGAGAGGTCGTGGCCGGCGTCGGGGATGACCTCGCGGCGGGCCCCGGCGATGCCCGCGGCGAGCTCGGCGGAGGGCTCCGGCCCGAAGAGCTCGTCGTGGTCGCCGGTGAGGACGAGGGTGGGCGCGGCGATGCGGTGCAGCTCGTCGCGAGCGTCGTGGCGGGCGGCGGCGAGGGTGCGCTTGAGCAGCTCCAGGCGGTCGGTGGGCGCCTCGGCGGCGACGGCCTCGACCTCGGCGACGAGGGCCGGGTCGTGCTCGCGCACGTCGCGGGAGAGCACCTCGCCGGCCAGGCGTGCGGCGGGCGCGTCGCCCGGGACGAGCGCCGTCGCGGCCATCTCCACGCCGCGCCTGACGCCCTCTGCGGAGAGCGCGAGGCCCGTCGGACCGGCGCTCGCGAGGCAGAGCCGCGCGACCCGGTTGGGCGCGTCGATGGCCAGCCAGGTGGCGACCATGGCGCCGAAGGAGAGCCCGAAGACGTGGGCGACGGGCTCGTCGAGGGCGTCGAGGAGGGCGACGGCGTCGCGGGCGAGGTCGCGCGTGGTGGCGCTGGCCGGGGCGTCGCTGGAGCCGCCGGTGCCGCGCGGGTCGTAGGTGATGACCCGGAGTCGCGCGGCGAGGGCGTCGACGAAGGGGCCCCAGAGGGCGACCCCGCCGACGATGGGCCGTAGCAGGAGCACCGCGGGGCCGTCGTGTCGGGCGCCGTGCACCTCGTAGGCGAGGCGCCCGCCGTCGGGGAGGGGGATCGTGCCGGTGCGGTCGGCCGCGGAGGCGATGGGGGCTTCGTCGGTCATGGTCGGGACCGGGCCAGGTCGTGGAGGGCGGACTGCATCGACGCGCGAAGGGACTCGCGCACCGCCGCGGGGTCTTCCGCCGCGTCGACCCGCCGCGGGGCGAGGAAGCGCAGCCGGATGGAGAAGGGCAGCGGGAGCCACGGGAGCCATGGTCCCGCCGCGAGGCCCCAGGGGAGGGCGAGCGCGACGGGGAAGCGCTCGACGCGCGCCCAGCGCTTCAGCCCGAGGCGCCGGGCGATGCCCTCGCCCTCGTGCAGCACGATGGCGCTGCGGTGGGCGCCCTGCGCGACCACGGGGACGATGGGCACGCCCGCCTCGCGCGCGAGGGTCACGAAGCCCGTGCGCGGCCCGAGGATCACCTCGTCGCGCCGGCGGAAGTGCCGGTACGCCTCGAGGTCGCCGCCGGGGTAGACCAGCACGCTGGCCCCGGCGCCCAGCGCGCGCCGGGCGTTGTGGCGCGTGGCGCGCAGCGCGCCGAAGCGGGAGATCACCGCTCCGAAGGCGGTGAGCTGGCGCATCGCGAAGTCGTGGGCGAGCGCGTAGAGCGGGGCCTCGGGGCCGCGCGCGTCCCACAGGGTCGAGAGGGTGCAGAGGATGTCCGGGCCGGCGAGGCCGTTGTTGTGGTTGCCGACCAGGAGCACCGGCCCCTCGGGGAGGTGGTCGAGCCCTTCGACGCGGAGGCGGAAGTAGCGCCGGCACAGCGCGCGGGCCAGGGGCATCGACGCGGCGATGACCTCCGGAGAGCGGGCGTCGGGTCCGTCGGCCTCGGGGCAGTCCACGGAGACATCATGGCCCGCGCGCGCCCGGGCGCACCCCGACGATCGTCGCGCGAACCAGAAGAGCGAAAGGGGGTGTGACAGAAATGCTCGCGCCGGGGTGGTGCATTGGGCGACACTTGAGGGATGCAGACCTCACTCTCCCTGGTTGGCCTCGCGCTCCTGGCTGGTTGTGCCTCGACGCCCGCGCCCGCACCTCAGACCCCGCCGCCGCCTCCCGCCCCGGCGCCTTCGCCCGAGCCCGCGCCGGCCCCGGAGCCCGCGCCGGAGGCCGCTCCGGAGCCCCCGCCCCCGCCCGCCGTGACGGTGTTCTCGCCGTCGGCCGAGGACACCACCGCGTGGAACCACGCGCGCACGGTGCTCGATTTCAACGCGCGCGCCAACTTCGGCGGCGGCCGGCTCACCACCGGCTTCACGCCCGACCCGTGGACCTTCCCGCTGACCGCGGGCGGCGGCCGCAACCCCGTCAACGTCGCCGACCTCGGCATCCGTGACAGCGTGAGCGGCGAGGCCTGCGGCCGGTCGTTCGTCACGCGCCGCCCGGACTTCCACTTCAACTTCACCGCGGGCACGACCTTTCCCCTGCTGCGCTTCTACGTGCTCACGCAGAACAACTCCGACGCCACGCTCGTGATCAACGAGCCCGGCGGCCGCTGGCGCTGCAACGACGACCACCACCGCGAGGGCTGGGGCAACAACCTCATGCCCACCATCGACTTCGCGAACCCCCCGGCCGGTCGCTACGACATCTGGGTGGGCACCTACGACGCCTCGTCGCACAACCCGGCGGTGCTGCACGTCACCGAGCTCGACTCCAACCACCCGTAACCCCGCGCCCGCGGTCGCGCGGCTCCCTCCGTCAGGGGGCCGTGCGAGCGCAGCTCAGGGCGTCGCCGTTGAGCATCATGCAGTCCGTGTACGGGTACGCCATCGACCCGCAGGAGATGCGCGCGGCCGGCGTGGTCTCGACACACTGGAACAGCGCCTCGAAGCGACTTCTGCACGACGCCGGGAAGCCCCGCGTCTCGGTGGCGCACATCGAGAGGCAGCCGTTGTAGACCATCGTGCAGCCGGAGATGCCCTGGAGCCGACCGCAGAGGCGCTGGCAGGAGAAGTCCGTGGTGGCGCCGCTGTCGACCGGGGGCGAGGGCGCGTCGACGGCGGGCGCGTCGAGGGTGATGACCGGGAGCTCTGGGGTCGCCCCGGCGTCGCCGCTGATGGTCGCGCGGTTGTAGGAGCTGCACGCGGCAGTGCCGAGGGCGGCGGCCAGGGCGAGGGTGCGGCGCGAGATCACCATGTCAGAAGCTCCCGCCGCAGACGACGCCGGCCTGGTGGAGTGTTGGCGCGCAGGCCACCGCGTGCGACGGCGCGGAGCGCGTGGCGACGTACCAGGCCGCGGCGCCCGCGGCGGTGAACACCGCCCCGGCGACGAGCCCGGTCAGCGAGATCGCCGTCGCCGCCTCGGCCCGGTTGTACTGAGCCGAGCAGTCGCGGCCGCCGGCGAAGGTGGGCGGGGACTCCGAGACGAGACCGCAGAGGTTGTCGTTGAAGGTCGTGACGGCGCTCTCGCGCACACCGAGCGCGATCGCGCTGGTGAGGAACCCAACACCGCCGAGGACCAGGCCCGTGGACGCGAGCGTCTCCCAGGTGGCCCGGCGCTGCTCGCGCGCCCGGCGCTCCTGCGGGTCGACGACCGGGGGGAGCACCTCCGGGATGGGCGCCTGGAGGCTGGGCGCCGGCTCGGGCACCACCGCCGCCGCCGGGGCCTCCGGGGGCGCCGCGGCGAGCTCGACGTCGAGGGCCGTCACCTCGACGCCCGGGCGCACCGTGACCGTTCGCCGCGCCGTCACGTGCCCCGCGGCTCGCACCTCGATGTCCATCGTCCCGTCGGGGACGCGCAGCGGGCGCTCGAAGGGGACCGTCGCCGCGCGCTGCCCGCCCACGAAGACCTCCGCGCCGGGGACGTTGGCGTGCACCGTGAGGCTGCCGAGGTGCTGTCGCACCGTGGCGAGGGCCACGTCGAGGCTCGCGCGGTTCTGCGTCACCCAGGCGTCGTCGGTGCTGAGCGCCCGCTGGAGGTGGGCCTCGGAGTCGGCCCAGCGCGAGAGGGCCGCCTCGGCGAGGGCCATGCGCGCGAGGGCCCGCACCTCCCCGCTGCGCTCGTACAGCCCGCGGAACACCACCAGCGCTTCGGCGTCGCGGTGCTCGTTGCGGAGCGCGATGCCGCGCTGGTGCTCGGCCTCGGGGTCGACGGTCTGCGCGCGCGCGGCGCCCGCGAGCCCGAGGGTCACCAGTCCCGCCAGGACGGCGCGCCTACACATTGGGGATGCCTCCCGCGGGGGCGGCGGGCGGATGTGCGGCGCCGCCGGTCGGGTGCGTCGAGCGGTGCCGCGAGCGCGGATGCACCCGCGCGGGCTCCGGGGCCGGGGGCGGCGGAGGCGGCGGGGCCGTGACCACCGGGGGGGAGGGGGCGGCGGTTGGGGCGAGGGCCTCGGGCCCCGGGGTGGGGGCGGGGTCGGGGATCGGTGCCGGGTCGGGCGGGCCGGGCTCCGGGGCGACGACGGGGGTCACCGGCGGCGCGGCGTCGAGCGGCGTCGGGCCCCACCGTAGCGCGAGCGCGGCGACGGCCGCGAGCAGCGCCGCGGCGATGACGACCGCGACGGCGGGCCCGGCGAGGCGGCGCGGCACCGCCGCGGGCGAGGGCGCGGGCTGGAGGTCGGAGTAGCGCGGGCGGGGGGCGCCGGCTCGCGACGGGGCGGTCACCGGCCGGGGCACGGACTCGGGGTCGGGCTCGAGCTGCGGCTCGGTGCGCAGGAGGGCGCCGGCGCTCGCGCGCGTGACGTGGACGGCCGTGGCGGCGTGCGGGAGAAACTCCTCGCGCCACGCGGCCTGCACCCCCTCCGAAGCGAAGGGCAGGAGGGCGCCCCCGAGCGCGCGCACCGAGGCGAAGCGCTGCGCCGGGTCGCGGGAGAGGGCGCGCATCACGACGGCGTCGAGCCCGGGGGGAATGCCGCCGCGGCGGGACGAGGGCGGGGCGATCTCCGCGGTGGTGATCTCGAAGAGGATCTGTAGCACCGGACCCTCGCGCCACGGGCGGGCGCCCGTGAGGCACTCGTACAGGATCACCCCGAGGGACCACTGATCGCTGCGCACGTCGATGGCGCTCGCGTCCATGGCCTGCTCGGGGGAGGTGTAGTGGGGCGTGCCGAGGAAGGTGCGCGTCTCGGTGCGGGCGACGCTGGCGTCGCGGTCGAGCACCTTCACGATCCCGAAATCGAGGAGCTTGGGCACCACCGCGCCGGGCCTCGGCGTGGCGAGGAAGATGTTGGCGGGCTTGAGGTCGCGGTGCACGATGCCGGCGTCGTGCACCGCCGCGACGGCCGAGAGCACGGGGATGAGCACGTCGGCGGTGACCGTCGGGGAGAGCACCCGCTGGCGCTCGAGGCGGTCATCGAGCCCTTCGCCCTGGAGGCGCTCCATCGCGATGAAGGGCACCCCCCCTTCGCTGCCGATGTCGAAGACGGTGCAGATGTGCGGGTGCGTGATGCTCGCGGCGATCTGGGCCTCGCGCACGAAGCGCCCGACGAGCTGCGGGTTGGCGCGGGCCACGTCGTGCAGCACCTTGAGCGCGACCGTGCGCTGGAGCGGCTCGACCTGCATCGCCTCGTAGACCGCCCCGAAGGCCCCGCGCCCGAGCAGCTTGCGGATCTGGTAGCGGCCGAAGCGGGTGCCCGTCCCAAGCTCGTCGGTGGCCTCGGCCCCGGTGTCTTCCATCGTCTCCGCGGCGTGTACTGGGGAGTAACGTTGCATGCGCGCTTCCGACCCGTCGGCGACCATAACACGCCCCCCCGGGCCGCCACCGCTGCCTCGCAGCGGCACTGACCTCCGCCGGGCCCCCCCCGCTCCTGGTCGGTGCGATAGTGCGTCGCCCCGGGCGACCCCATCATGCACCCACCCCTCGCCGCGCTCATCGTCGTCGACCCGTCGCCTGAACCCGCGACCGCGCTCGCGCGCACGGTGGAGCGCGTCGCCGCGGCGGCCCGGGCGCAGGGGCGCGTGGTGATCCCGCTGGCCTCCGCGGCGGGCGGCTTCGGGGCCCACGAGGCCCTCGCGGCGGCGGGCGTGCGGCGCGTCGCCCTCTGCGGCCCGGCGTCGCTCGCCGGCGTGCTGGCGGCCGCGCGCGGGGCACGCGCCCTGGGCTACGCGGTCGACGTGCTCGCCGACGCCATCGCGGAGGGCCCGCCGGGCAGGGCGCAGCGGGCGCGCCGCGAGATCGAAGCCCTCGGGTGCCGCCGACGCTCGTGGGCCGAGCTGCTCTCCGAGGGCGACCGGTCGGTGGCCGTGCCGGGCCTCGGCGAGGGGGACACCACGCTCTGGTGCGGCGCCCTGCGCGGCTGCATCGAGGAGGGCGCCGGCACCTACGAGGCGCTCGCGCGCGAGGTGGGCTGGGCGGCGATGATGCACCGCGGGGGCGAGGTGCCGCGGCGCGTGGCGGTGCAGGCCACCCGCGGGCCCGACGGGGTCGAGGCCCTCTACCGCCACCCCGTCGACGGTCAGCCCCCGGTCGGCGGATGGACCCCGGTCGTCGACGCCATCCGCCGGGGCGTCGAGGCGCGCACGGGCTCGGCCTTCAACCACTGCCTGCTCCAGCTCTACCGCGACGGGCGCGACTGGATCAGCGAGCACTCCGACAAGACCCTCGACCTCGTGCGGCCGTCGCCCATCGTCAACGTCTCGCTCGGCCGCACCCGCACGATGGTGCTCCGGCCCAAGCGCGGCGACGGGGCGCCCGAGCGCGTGCCGCTGCCCCACGGGTCGATGCTCGTGATGGGCCTCGCCACCAACCGCGCGCGCTACCACGAGATCCGCCGCGAGGGCGCCGCGCCCGACGACGGCCCGCGCATCTCGCTCACCTTCCGTCACATCGGCACCTTCCACGACCCCGCCACCGGGGCCGTCTGGGGCGTCGGGGCGCCCGCCGCCGACCGCCCCACGGCCGAGGCCCGCGCCCTCGCCCGCGCGGCCCTCCCGCCCGGCGAGCGGGCGAGCCGCGAGCGCGCCGAGGCCGAGCGCATGCTCCAGCTCTTCCGCGCGGAGAACGTCGACCCCGACTTCGACCCGGCGGCCTTCCGCCCGGGCTTCGAGGTCGTCGACCTGCGCGCGCTCAACGACGCCGGCTGAAGCCTCCCGGCGGCCGCATTCGGGCGCGGTGCGAGGGCCGGGACTGCGGTACCTTCGCGCGCGTGATCAACTGGCTCGCTCGCTCGGCGATGGTGACCTTCTATCCCCGCTCGGAGCAGTTTCCGGGCATCGAGGACATGGACCTCGACGCGTACATCGCGCAGTACCGCCGCGAGTGCGCGCCGCTCATGTGGGCGGGCTTCGTGCTGGGCACGGTGTTCTTCCACCTCACGCCGCTGTTCACGGTGTACCTGCCGCTGCCGGCCTACGCGCTGTCCGACGAGGACCGCGAGCGCCACGCGCAGCGCCTCGTGTCGCACCCGATCTACTACGTGCGCCAGCCGGTGTTCCTGTTGAAGATGGTGGCGGGGCTGCTGTGGGGCGCTGATCCCGCGGTGCGCGCGCGCCTCGGCCTCGCGCCCTACCCCGCCGACCCCGGCACCTGGAGGACGTCATGACCCACATCGCGTTTCGCGAAGACGACCTCGCCCTCGAGGTCGACTACGTGGTGGTGGGCTCCGGGGCGGGCGGGGCCACCGCGGCCAACGCGCTCGCCCGCGGCGGCGCGACGGTGGCGCTCATCGAGGCCGGTCCGTGGCGCGACCCGGCCGACTACCCCTCGTCGACCTACGGCGCGATGCGCGACCTCTTCGACGGGTGGGGCGTCGGCATCGCGAAGGGCCGCGCCCTCTGGCCCATCGTGCAGGCCTCCTGCGTGGGCGGCACCACGGTGATCAACTGCGCCATCTGCGTGCGCACCCCGGAGGACGTGCTGCTCGGGTGGGAGCGCGACCTCGGCGTCGGCGCCAAGGCCTGGCGCGAGGGCCTCTGGAAGCACCAGGAGGCCCTGGAGGTCGAGCTCTGCGCGGAGGTGGTGCCGGCGGCGTCGGCGGGGCGCTCCAACCTCCTGGCCGCGAAGGGCGCGGCGGCGGTCCCCTACGACGGGCACCCGATGACCCGCTATGTGAAGGGCTGCGCCGGCTCGGGCCAGTGCCTCCAGGGGTGCAAGCAGCTCAAGAAGCAGAGCCTCAACCTGCAGTTCGTGCCCGAGGTGATGGCCCTCGGGGGCACGGTGCTCTCCTGCGCGCCCGCCGAGCGCGTGCTGCTCGAGGGCCGCCGCGCGGTGGGCGTGACCGGGCGCTTCCGCGAGCCCGTGACGCGCCGCAAGGGCGGGCGCTTCACCGTGCGCGCCCGCAAGGCCGTGGTGGTGGCGGCGAGCGTCACCCGCACGGCCCCGCTGCTCGCGGCGAGCGGCGTGAAGCACCCGCTGCTGGGCGCGGGCTTCCGGGCGCACCCCGGCACCGGGGTGATCGGCGTGTACGACGAGGACGTCGACATGAACGTCGGGGCCACGCAGGGCTGGGCCTCGGTGCAGTACCGCGTCGAGCCCGGCATGAAGCTGGAGACGCTCTCCATCCCGCCGGAGATGATCGCGTCGCGGCTCGCCGGCGCGGGCGCCGAGCTCGTCGCGCGCATGGGCGACTACCGCCGCATGGCGATGTGGGTGGTGGCCGTGCGCGCCGAGGCCGTCGGGCGCGTGAAGCGGGGCGTCTTCGGCGAGGTGAGCGTCGACTACGGCTTCGCCGACGCCGACATGCGGCGCCTGCGGAAGGGCCTCGCGCTGCTCGCGCGCACCCACTTCGCGGCGGGCGCGCGGCGGGTGATCCCGGGCATCTACGGGCTGCCCTACGACCTCGGCCCCGACCAGGTGGGGCTCATCGAGGAGGGCCCGCTCGACCCGCGCGCGTACATCCTCATCTCGTCGCACCTCTTCGGCGGCGCCACCATGGACCGCGACCCCGCCCGCGGCGTGTGCGACGAGTACGGCCGCGTGCACGGCTACGAGGGGCTCGTCGTGGCCGACGCGTCGGTCATCCCGACCACGCTCGGGGTCAACCCCCAGCACACGATCATGGCGCTCGCGCGCACCTTCGCGGGGCGCCTGCTCGACGCCTGACGCGAACCCTCCCGCGCGGGAGGATCAAGGCACGCAGGTGAGGGTGGCGGGCTCGCAGCGCAGGGGGGCGTCGCACTCCGCCGCGCCGGTCGCCCCGCGGCGGCACCGGGCGCCCGCGGCGCCCGCGGCGGCGGTGGGCTGGCAGCCGGCCTCGCAGCGGGTGCCCGGGGGGCAGCGCAGCCGGTCGCCGCAGACGCCCGCGGTGGCGCTCGCGGCCGCGAGGCACACGCCGCCGACGCAGCGGAAGCCCGCGTCGCAGGGGCCCGGCGCGCCCGCGCGGCAGAGGCCGCCGTCGCGGCCGATGGGGTGGCAGGCGTACCCGCCCGCCGCGGTGGGGACGCAGCGCGCGTCGGCGTCGCAGATCAGGTTGCCCACGGTGTTGCGCTGGGGGCACTGCCCCGCCACGACGCAGACGTGCTCGCGGCACGCGGTGTTGCGGGGGCAGTCGGCGTCGTCGACGCACCCGAGGCTCGGCGGGGCGACCTCGCAGGTGCGGGTGTCCGACGCGCAGGTGAGGCCCGCGGCGCAGGTGAGGCCCGCGCACATGCCCCCGAGGGGCACCGCGGCGACGCAGGCGCGGTTGACGCATCGCTGGCCGTCGGGGCAGCGGTCGCCGCGGGTGGTGCACCGGCCCTCCGGGGGGGCGGCGCATCGGCCCGACACGCACGCGAGGCCCGCGTCGCAGGCGCGGTCGTCGTCGCAGGGCTCGGCGGCCGCGGCGGTGCGCCGGCAGAACTGGTCGATGCACCGGAGGCCGGTCGCGCAGGGGCGCGCCTGCGGGGTGGTCGACCCGCAGCGGGTGCCCTCGGTGCCCGGCGGGGTGCACACCGAGCGGCCCATCGCGTCCGGGGCGCAGACCGCGGCGCCCGCGCAGTAGGAGGTGTCGTCGCAGGGCGCGCCCACGGCGGTCTCCGCCACGCAGAGCGAGCGCCCGGCGACGGGGCGGCAGGCGAGGGGCGCGTCGCAGGCGCCGCCCGGGGCAGAGGCCGCGCGGCACTCGGCGCCCGCGGTGCCCAGCGCCACGCAGCGGCTGTCGGAGACGGGGGTGCGCACGAGGCAGCTCGACCCCTCGGCGCAGCCGCGGCTCTGGCACGACTCGCCGAGGGCCGCGGGCGGTGCGCAGGTGTTGTTGAGGGCGCCGCAGAGGAGGCCGGTGTCGCAGTCGCGGAGGGGGCCGCGGCACACGCCGCCCTGCGCGCCGCGCGCCACGCAGGTGGCCGAGGCGCCCGCGGTGATGCAGTCCGAGCGGGCGGGGCAGAGCTGCTCGCGGTCGGTGGTGGGCGGGGTGCACGCGCGGCCGTACCCGCCCGCGTCGAGCATGCGGGCGGTGACGCGGAGCGCTGGGACGGCGGTGGAGCGGACGCCCGCGCCGGCGTAGTTGAAGCTCCACGCGAGGGCGATGTACTGCACCCCCGCCTCGACGGGGAACTCGAAGTCCGAGCGGGTGTGCTCGGGGTCGGTGTCGAAGGTGGCGACGGAGCAGTCGCGGGCCGGCGCGTCCCAGGCGCAGCGCTCGACGCGGCGGGCCGAGAGGAAGGCGCCCGCGAGCTGCTCCTGGGCCCAGTCGGACTGGTCGCGGTCGACGCGCAGCCGCAGGACGCCCGCCCGCGGCGCGGTGTACTGCACCAGCGCGGAGTTGTAGACCGGGCCGCCGCAGGTCGGGATCGCCGTCACGAGCTGGGCCTCCGGCGCGCGGGAGAAATCCAGCCACGCGGCGGTGCCCTCGGCGGTGGTGACGCCGTCCCGGTCGAGGTCGACGCGGGGCTCGAGCGCGCAGCCCGCGCCGCCGTCCGCGGGCGACCCGTCGGTGCCGGGCGCGTCGGTGGATGCCCCGTCGGTGCCGGGTGCGTCGGCGCCGGGGGCGTCGGTGCCGGGCCCGGCGTCGCCGGGCGGGCTGCTCGGGGTCTCCGTGCACGCCGCGCCGAGCAGCAGCACCACACACCCGACGGCCCACCCGCGACGCTTCACCATAGGCCGCGATCGTGCCGTCGATCGTGCACCGTGGCAATGAACTCGCTCGCCGCCGACGTGATCCGCGCCGGTCGGGGGAATGTTCCACACTTCCGGCGCTGGCGGGTCGTGGGCTAGTGTCCGAAGCACGGTGCCGACCATGCGAGCTTTCTTCCGCGTCCTCATGGCCTCGTGGCTCGCCGCGCTGGTCGGGTGCAGCACCGATCGACCGCCGCCGCTGGGCATCTTCGAGCTCGACGGCTTCGTGCCGCGCGACGCCGCCCGCGACGGCAACGACCTCGGGCTTCAGACCTTCGACATCATCCCCATCGACGTCGTCACGCCGGACGTTCCGCCGGCCGACGTGCCGATCCAGGTCGGGGCCAACTGCTCCGCGGACGACGGGTGCGCCTTCGGCGCGCGCTGCCTCCAGGGCCGCTGCGCCGTCGACATGTGCCGCACCACCGACAACCCCTGCGGCGATCGCCGCTGCGACATGCGCTGCGTGCCGACGCGCGACCTCTGCGCGGGCGTGCTCTGCGGCAACCGCGAGACCTGCTTCTTCGGGCGCTGCGTGCCGGGCTGCTTCCCGGCGACGTGCTCGGGCGTCGAGTGCCCCGCGGGGCAGTTCTGTGACGACCGCACCGGCGGATGCGCCGCGATCGTGCCGTGCAGCGGCGCGTGCGCCGAGGACTACACCTGCCACGTGGCGTGCCTCCCGCGCTCCAACTGCGACGGCGTCACCTGCCCCACCGGCGAGATCTGCGCCGACGGGATGTGCGTCCCCAACCCCTGCGCCGGGGTGACCTGCACCGGCAGCTCGATCTGCGTCGCCGGCCGCTGCATCGACTCCTGCGCGTGCGACCCGCCGTGCGACCGATCGCCGCGTGACCGCTGCGTGTCGGGTCAGTGCCAGTGCACGCCCACCTGCACGGCCGACGGGATGTGCGGCGCCGACGACGGCTGCGGCGGGCGCTGCATGGGCGCCTGCGCGAGCCCGGCTGCCACCTGCGACCCCGACACGCTGGCCTGCGTCTGCATGCCGCGCTGCGTGGCCACCGCGCCGTGCGGGTCGAGCGACGGCTGCGGCGGGCAGTGCGCCAGCGGCTGCGAAAACGGCTTCCAGTGCAACGTGATGACGCGCACCTGCGACTGCATCCCGTACTGTCCCCCGGTCGAGGAGTTCGCCAACACGGCCTGCGGGGCCAACGTGCCCAACCTCTGCCCCGGCGGGCCGAGCTGCGGCACCGGCACCCGCTGCCCGCCGGGCCGCACCTGCAACATGGCCGGGATGTGCGAAGAGCCGCCGCCGCCCGAAGACGGCGGGCCCCCGGAAGATGCCCCCATGGAGGACGGCTCGTCGGAGGACGGCAGCACCTGCCCCGCGGGTCGCACGGCCTGCGGCGAGAGCTGCTTCAACCTCCAGACCGACGTCAACCACTGCGGCGCCTGCGACACCGTCTGCCCGGCCGGGTCGACCTGCGCGGCGGGCATGTGCGTGTGCCCGGGCTCGCAGACCTACTGCGGCACCCGCTGCGTCAACACGCAGGGGGACAACGGCAACTGCGGCGCGTGCGGCAACGCGTGCCCCCTCGACGGCGCCTGCGTGGCCGGCGTGTGCTCCTGCGTGCCGGCGTGCGTCACCGACCGGCGCCTCGTCGACTGCTACACCGACGTGCCCAACGTGTGCCCCGGCGGTCCCAGCTGCGGGCTCGGCCTCCGCTGCCCGCTCGGGTCGATGTGCAGCGCCGCCGAGCGGCGGTGCGTGTGCGTCCCGGCCTGCCCCCCGGGGGTGGCCTGCGGGGTGAGCGACGGCTGCGGCGGCACCTGCATCGGCACCTGCGCCGCCGGCCAGGCCTGCGCGCGCGACCCCGACAACCCCCTGCGCTACACCTGCTCGGCTCCCGCCTGCGCGGGCGGCTGCGCCTGCGACCAGGTGTGCCGCAACAACCGCTGCGAGCCCGCCACCTGCCCCAACGGGCAGCCGCCGTGCAGCTGCGTGTGCTGCCCGCTCGGGCAGATGTGCACCGCCGGGTCGTGCCAGCCCATTCCTCCGTGAGCTGAGAAGGTCCGCGCCCTAAACCCCCTCCGGGGGGCTCCCTGCGCCTACCGCGCGTCGGGGAGCAGCGTGTCGAGGTGCGGGGCGAGCTCGCCCGAGAGCGCGGCGACGATGGCCTCCGGCGCGCTCACCTCGACGTAGGGCAGCCGCACGATGGGGGCCCACGGGAGCCGGCGCCCGAGCTCGCCGGAGAGCCCGTCGGCCGCCGTCGCGCGGGCGACCCGCTCCTGCTCGAGGGCGTCGAGCACCTCGGTGATCGCGGGCCCGAGCGCGGGGCCCTCCCGCAGCGCGCGCGCCCAGGGGGCGGGGTGGGTGTCGGCGCGGTTGAGCACCACCGCCCGGGGGCGCAGGCCGAGCTCCTCCAGGCGCGTGGCGAGGAAGAGCACGTCGTCGCGCGCGGCCGCCGTGGGCGCGGCCACCAGGGCGTAGGCCACGCGCTCGCCCAGCAGCAGCTCGGAGGCGCGGCGGGTGAGGGCCACGAAGCGCTCGCGCACGAGGGCGAGGTCGCCGAAGAGGTCGGCCGTGTCGCGCACGAGGTTGGGGCCGGTGACCCGCGCGAGCAGGTGCTCGACGCGCCCGGTGCCCCACGACAGCAGCCCCTTCGGCGCGGGCGCCTCGCCGCTGGCGCGCTGCGCGAGGCCCGCGATCCACGACACGGTGCGGCCGCCGAGGAGGTCCGCGAGGCGCCCGGGGTAGGTGACGAAGTCGATCGCGTGGCGCGAGGGCGCGGTGTCGATGACGATGACGTCGAAGCCGCCGTCGGTCGCGGCGCGGGCGACGAGGTTCATGGCGACGAGCTCGTGCACCCCCGCGGCGGCGTCGGCGAGGCCGATGTAGAGCTTGTTGGCGAGCACGCGCGCCCTGGCCTCGGGCTCGTCGGCGAAGAGGTGGTCGATGAAGGTGCCCATCGAGCGCCGCGGGTCGGGCATGAGGGCCCAGAGCCGGTCGCCGACCGCGGGCAGCGGCACGCGGGTCACCACGTCGGTGATGGGCACCCCCATGGCGCCCGCGAGCCGGCGGGCCGGGTCGATGGTGACGATGAGCGTGCGCTGACCGCGCGCCGCGAGGGCGAGGGCGAGCGCCGCGGAGGTGGTGGTCTTGCCCACGCCGCCGCCGCCCGCGCAGACGATCACCAGGGGGTCGCTCACGCCGCCCCCTCGGCGCGCAGCCAGCGCGCGACGTCCCGCGAGGTGGGGTCGACCGGCGCCAGCGGCACCCGCCACACGGCGTGCGGGCCCCGCGCGAAGACCTCCATCGCCGCGGCCGCGCCCTCGCTCGCGGCCTCGCGCGCCTCCAGCACGGACACCAGGGCGGCGGCGGCCCCGGCGAGCGCGCCGCCCGAAGCCGCGAGGGCGCGGGCGTCGGCGAGGCCCTCGCGCGAGAGCGGCAGCGGGACGCGGTTGACCACCACGCGGGCGACCTCCAGGCCCGGGTCGCGCGCGACCGACTCGCACAGCTCCAGGGTCTCTTCGAGCACGAGCCGCTCGGGGAGCGTGACCACCACGATGGACGCGCAGCCGGGCGCCACGAGCTCGCGCGCCACCCGGTCGCACAGCTCGAACATCGGCCCCGACGCCAGGAACTCCCGCCCCTGCTTCGCCGTGCGCAGCCACGCCACGGCGTGACCCGTCGCGGGCATGTCGACCACGACGCGCACGCCCGGCCGCGCGGCCACCACCTGCCGCACCGACTCCAGCATCGCGAGCTCCCGCACCGCGGGCGCCGCGCGCAGCAGCGGGCGCATGGCGAAGTTGCCCAGCGCGAGCTTCGCGAGCGTGGCCGACCCGAAGAGCGGCGTCGCGCCCCGCTGGATGGCCTCCGCGGGGGTGATCACCAGGTGCTCGACGCCCCGGTGCCCGGCCCCGAGCGCGCGCCGCCCGGACTCCCCGTCGCCGAACTCCACCAGCACCGCGCGCCCCCGGGTCTCGGCCTCGAGGGTGGCGAGCGCGGCGGCGACGGTGGTCTTCCCCACCCCCCCTTTGCCCATCACCAGCACCGCGGGCGCGAGGCTGCGCGGCGGCGTGCGCGGCGGCGGGGTCACGCGTCGGGCCTCTCGGCCATGGCCTCCATCACCTCGTGCATCATCAGCACGTAGGCCGCGCGCACGAAGCGCACGTAGCGGGGCGAGTCGAGGCCCGAGGCGCGCACCAGCGCCTCGATGCCGTCGGCGCTGCGGTGCCAGGCGGCCGCGACGTCGACCAGGGTCCAGCGGCCGGTGGTGACGGGCGTGTCGCGGCGGTCGCGCGCGTCGGCCTCGGCGTCGAACCAGTCGTCCATCACCTGCACGAAGAGGGAGACGTCGTACATCCAGGCGCGGGCGCCCTCTCCCGCGTAGCGCACCACCGGGAAGAGCAGCCCGTCGATGGTGCCCTCGACCCCGGCGAGGCGGTGCCCGAGGCCCGACGGGTCGGGCTCGCCGAGCATCGCGCGCACCTCCGCGCGTATCCACCCCGTCACGCGCTCCATCGCCGCGTCGAAGGCCCCGCGGTCGGCCGGGTCGAGGCCCTCGGCCATGGCGACGGCGAGCGCGCGGGTGAGCGCGAGCGCGGGGCTGTCCGCGGGCGAGCGCCCGGCGATGACGGCCTCGAGGCGCGGGCCGCGCAGGGCGGGCGGGTCGTCCATGCAGTGGTCGAGCGCGTGGTCGACCACCACGATGAAGGCCGCGACCAGGGCGATGCTGCGCTGCTGCGCGGGGTAGGCGAAGCGCCCGAGGAGCTCCATCGCGCCGCGGCCGAGGAGGCCTAGCGCGGTCGGCGGCAGCGGGAGCAGGTTGCCGGCGCCGGTGACCACGCGCACCAGCGGCGGCCGGCGGGGCGCGCACAGCAGGGCGGTGTACGGCGCGGAGGCGTAGAGGTCGCAGGCCCCGATGCGGAGCTTCTCCTCGAAGGCGGTGCCGCGCAGGGCGGGCCAGGTGGCGTCGATGAGGGGCTCGACGTGGAGGTCGAAGTGCCGCCGCGCGGTCGCCCGGATGCCCGCCGCGAGGTGGCGCACCGAGCGGTCGGGCTCGCCCATGAGCGCGCGCACCGCCGCGACCCGCTCGGCGCGCGGGGGCAGCGGGTCGACGGCGCGCGGGGCCGCGCGGGGGGGAGTCTCGAGGGGCGGCATCGGAGGAGTGGGAGGCCTTCGGCGCCCCGTCGGTGGCGCACCGCCCGGACGCACCCGGACGCGGCGCCGTTGAACGCCGTCCGCGGCGCGGCGTCAATGCGGCCGGCGCGGAATCACCCCACCCAGCGGGTGAGCATCCCCGACGCGCCCGCGATGCCCCACGCGCCCAGCACCTCCGGGGCCGTGTGCCGCCCCTCCCGCACGCGCGCCCAGCTCAGCGCCACCGCGGCCAGCAGGAAGGGCCACGGCCCGCGGAACGACGTCGCCTGCAGCAGCGCCACGACCCCGACGGGCACCGCGACGTGCCCGCTCACCTTGAGCCCCGCGACGGTGGAGGCTGCGACCAGCGCCGAGGCCAGGGCCCCCGCCGCGGCCACGAGGCGCACCGCCGCGGGGGCGTCGAGCGCGACCACCACCCCGTAGAGCGCCGTCGCGCAGAGCAGGGCTGCCAGGAGGAAGCGCGGCCGCTCGGCGCGCACGGACACGTCGCGGTCGCCGAACCATCCGCGGCGCAGCCCGAGCGCCCAGACCGCCGCGACGGGGGCGGCCGCCACGATGCCCAGGGCCGTCCAGCCGAGGGCCGCGGCGCCGTCGCCGAGGGCGCTGCGCAGCACGGCGTAGAGCCCGATGGGCCCGAGCGCCGCCGGGTGCAGGACCACCCCGAGCGCGCGCGCCACGGGGTACCTCCGGCGGCGGTCGGCGGCGGCCCAGGCGACCATGCCGAGGCAGGCGCCCGCCACGTCGACGGCGAGGTCGAAGTACTCCTCGGGGCCCGGTCCGCGCCCGCGCGCCAGGGCCTGGGCGAGCTCCTGGGCGCCCGCCACCAGCAGGAAGGTCGCGCCCGCCGCGAGGGCCCGGCGTCGCATCCCGTCGCGCGGCGCGTCGAGGGCGTCGGCGGGAAACCACCGCCACGCGAGCAGCGCCGCGAGGGTGCCGTAGAGCAGGGCGTGCGCCACGAGGTGCGCCGGCTCGGTCTGGATGAGCCGCCCGAAGACCCCTTCGGGCCTCGGCGGGAAGCGCTCGAGCGCCAGGGCCGCGGTGATCAGCGTGAGCGACCACGCGCCGGCGAGCCAGGGTCTTCGCATGGCCGACAGCATGGGGGCGCGGCGGAGCAGGGGGTTAGGGTCGGCGCGGTGGATGGGCGGGGGCGGAGGGCGAGCGGTCCCGTAGCGGGGGCGTCCCGCGAGGGAAGCTCAGCGGGGCATCGGGACGGGCTGCGCGGTGATCTGCGCGGGGTCGATGGGGCGGCGGTAGATCGGCGGCATCGGGCCCTGGGGGGTGGTGGTGACACCGACGCCGACGGCCTGCGGGCGGGGGGCGTTGGGCGCGAGGGTGGGCGCCATGATCGTTCCGCCCGGGTTGGCGGTGACCCGTCCCCCCGCCGGGACGGCGACCCCCATGGTGCCGTTGGGCGCGCGGTAGGTGGGGTTCATCCCAGCGCCGGGGGCCGGGGCGGCCATGCCGGGCTGCACGCCGACGACCACCGCGGAGCCAGGGCGGCCGGCGACGGGCATGGTGGGCGAGACGTTCATGCCGACGGGGTTGGCGCCGACGTTGACCCCGACGGCGGTCTGCGCGGGCCGCGCGACGCCGACGCCCATCGTGGGGCCGACGTTGACGCCCACCGCGGGCTGCGCGACGCCGACGCCCATCGTGGGACCGACCGCGTAGCCGGGCCGCGCGGGCTGGGCGACGCCGACGCCCATCGTGGGGCCGACGTTGACGCCCACCGCGGGCTGCGCGACGCCGACGCCGCCGCCGGTGTTGACGCCGACCGCGTAGCCGGGCTGCGTGGGCTGGGCGACGCCGACGTTGACCCCGACGCCGGGGTGCGCCGGGTGGGCGACCCCGACGCCGTAGCCGGGCTGCTGGACGCCGACCGCGACGCCGCCCGACCCGCCCCACGCCCCGCCACCGACGCCGACGCCGACGCCCGCGCCGTACGACGGCTGCGCGACCGCGGTGGCCTGCGCGGGCTGGGCGTACACGGCACCCTGGGCGGGCTGCGCGTAGACCGTGGACTGCGCCGGGACCGTGTGGACGGTGCAGCCGACGGGTACCGCGAAGGACAGGACGAGGAGGACGCGGGGGACGCTACGCATGGTTGGACTCCGGGTTCGATTCACTACTGCGGGGAGCAGCCGAGCATAACCGACGTGCGCACCCGGGGTGGATGTTCACCGGATTCTGCAGCGGGGAGAATTGCTACACGGCGAGGTGGCAGGCCACGTGGTGACCGTCGCGCAGCGGGCGCAGCGCGGGCGACTCGACGTCGCAGAGGCCCTTCTTCGCGATGGGGCAGCGCGGGTGGAAGGTGCAGCCCGACGGGGGATTGATGGGCGACGGCACGTCGCCGGTGAGCACCAGGCGGCGGCGCGGGCGCGTGGGGTCGGGCACGGGCACGGCGCTCAGCAGGGCGCGGGTGTACGGGTGCAGCGGCTCGGCGTAGAGGTCCGCGGCGGGGCTCTCCTCCACCACGCGGCCGAGGTACATCACCGCCACGCGGTGGGAGAGGTACTCCACGATCTTCAGGTCGTGGGCGACGAAGAGGTACGTGAGCCCGAGCTCCTCCTGGAGGTCCTTGAGGAGGTTGACGATCTGCGCCTGGATCGACACGTCGAGCGCCGAGATGGGCTCGTCGGCGACGATGAAGCGCGGCTCGACCGCGAGCGCCCGGGCGATGCCCACCCGCTGCCGCTGGCCCCCGGAGAACTCGTGCGGGTAGCGCGCGCCCTGGTCGGGCCGCAGCCCCACGCGCTTGAGCAGCGCCTCCACGCGGGCCTCGCGCTCGCTGCCCGCGGCGCCGAGGTGGTGGATGTCGAGCGCCTCGCCCACGATCTCCCGCACGCGCATCCGCGGGTTGAGCGAGGCGTAGGGGTCCTGGAAGATCATCTGCATCCGCCGGCGCAGCGGGCGAAGGGCCGACTGCGACAGCCGGGTGATGTCGCGCCCCTCGAAGTGGATGCTCCCCCCGCTCGGGTCGATGAGCCGGAGCACCGTGCGCCCGAGGGTGCTCTTGCCGCAGCCCGACTCGCCCACGAGCCCGAGGGTCTCGCCCGCGCGCACGGAGAGCGACACGCCATCGACGGCCTTCACCACGCCCTTCGGCCCGAACATCCCGCGGCGCACCTCGAAGCTGGTGCACAGCCCGCGGGTCTCCAGTAGCACCTCGGCGCTCACGTGCCCTCCAGGTGGCAGCGCGACTGGCGCCGGGCGTCGAGGTCGGCGCGCTCTCCCCGCACCTCCTGCGCGGCGGCCACGCGGTAGAGCGGCGGCTCCTGCTCGGCGCAGAGCGCGAAGGCCTGGTCGCAGCGGTCGCGGAAGCGGCACCCCGTCGGCAGCCGCCTCAGGTCGGGCACCATGCCCGGGATGGTCGGCAGCCGCCGCGCCCCGAGGTTGTCGCCGTAGCTCGGCACCGAGCGCAGCAGCCCCTGGGTGTACGGGTGCCGCGGGTCGGCGAAGAGCTCCGCGACCGGGGCGCGCTCCACCACCCGGCCCGCGTACATCACCACCACGTCCTCGGCGAACTCCGCCACCAGCCCGAGGTCGTGCGTGATGAGCAGCACCGCCATGTTGAGCCGCGCGCGCAGGTCGCGCAGCAGCTCGATGATCTGCGCCTGGATGGTCACGTCGAGGGCCGTCGTGGGCTCGTCGGCGATGAGCAGCCGGGGCTCGCACGCGAGGGCCATGGCGATCATCACCCGCTGCCGCATGCCGCCGGAGAGCTGGTGGGGGTAGGCCCCGGCGCGCTCGCCGGGGGAGGGAATACCCACCTGGGTAAGGAGATCGACCGCGCGCTCCCACGCGGCGCGGCGCGAGAGGGCGCGGTGCAGGATGAGCACCTCCGCGATCTGGTCGCCCACCGTGTACACGGGGTTGAGCGAGCTCATGGGCTCCTGGAAGATCATCCCGATGCGGGCGCCGCGCACCTTGCGCATCTCGCGCTCGGAGAGCCCGAGGAGGTCGCTGCCCTCGAAGCGGATCTCCCCACCCGCGATGCGCCCGGGCGACTGGATGAGCCGGAGGATGGAAAGTGAGGTCACGCTCTTGCCGCAGCCCGACTCGCCGACGAGTCCGAGGGCGCCGCCCGGCGCGAGGTCGAAGGACACGTCGTCGACGGCGCGGAGCCTGCCCTCGTCGGTCGCGAATTCCGTGCAGAGGTGACGGATGGAGAGCAGCGGTTCGGTCACGTGGGCGACGCGGAAGATAGACCATCTCCCCGACCGCGCGATGGGCGATTGCGATGCTGCGGACCGGCGACGAACTCGGCTACCATGCGAGCCTGGAGTTGCGTTGACCGAGACGAGCGACAGCACCGAGATCCGCACCGTGCAGCGCGTGGTGGTGGTGCTGTCCCCGGAGGACGGCGCGCTCATCGACGCCCTGCGCGCGGCGCGCTACCTCGTGGTCTCGGCCACGGCCGAGCGGCTCGACGAGGTGGCGCTCGCCGAGCGGGCCCGGCTGGTGGTGGTCGACGAGGCGGTCCCCGGGGTGCTGGAGGCCGTCGTGCGGCTGCGGCGCCGGGGCCCGGTGCCGGTGGTGCTGCTCGGGGTCGGCGCGGAGGTCGGGGCGCGGGCGCTCAAGTCCGGCGCGGACGTCATCCTCCCGCGGCCGGTGTCGCCCGAGTCGCTGGTCGAGCTCCTCGGGTCGATGGTGACCACGGCCTTTCCGAGCGCCCCGCCGCCGCCGCCGGCCCGCCGTCGCTCGTCGATCACCGACCCGAAGCTCCGCGCGCTCGCGCCCCCGAGCTTCGCGAAGATCGAGACCCCGGTGCCGCGCCGGCCGCCGCCGCTCACCCCGCCGCCCAGCGCCGCGCTGTCGAGCATGCCCGTGGTGACCATGACCACGTCGACGATCCCGCCCCTGGGCGTGCCCGGCGACGGGGCGCTGTCGACGGTCCAGGCGTGGCTCGCGGAGACCCCGTCGGGCCTCGACGACGCCACCTCGTGGGCCCCGCCGGACGTCACCCAGGAGGTCGAAGAGACCCTGCGGCGCGCGCTGAGCGTGGTGGGCGGCGACCCGGCCTCGCTCGAGCTCACCGCGGCGGGCGACGACTCGCTCGACGAGCTGGTGCCCCCGGAGCTGCTCGAGCCCCTCGAGGGCGCCCTCGACGACGACGACGACGCGCGGCGCGAGGGCGTGTCGGTCACGGCGGGCGCTGGCCCCGGCGCCCGCGGGGCGGCCGAGCGCCGGGCGCCGCGCGAGGGCGTCGAGGCGGCGCCGGTGGTGCCGCTGCCGGTGGACGGCGACGCGCGCCTCGCGGGGCGGCTCGATCGCTTCGGCCTGGGTCCGCTGCTCAGCGCGGCGTGGCGGGTGCGGGCCACCGGCGACATCGTGCTGCGCGAGGGCGCGCGGGAGTGGCAGCTCGCGGTGGCCAACGGTCACCTGCTGTCGCTGCACAGCAGCCAGGCCGACGAGCAGGTGGGGCCCCTCTTCGCGCGCCTCGGGTTCGTCCCGCAGGAGGCGGCGCGCTTCGCCGCGGTGCCGCTCGACGTGGGCCCGCGGGGCGCGGCGCTGCTCGCGGCGCAGGGCTACGTGGCCGCCGACGCCCTGGTCGCGATGCTCGGGCGGGCCGCGCAGGAGGTGGCCTTCGACCTGCTGTGCCTCGACCCCTTCACCTGGGAGATCCGGCCGCGCAGCACGGCGCTGAGCATCCCCTTCCCGACGCGCGCCCTCGACGCGCTGCTGGTCAACGCGGCGCGCGCGCGCATCGAGCCGGCGGTGGCGTACCAGCTCCTCGGCGGCGACGGCACCGAGCTCTCGCTCCGGGGCGACGGCGCGGCGCTCTCGACGCTGCCGCTCCAGCCCAACGAGCGCGTGGCGGCGCTCGCGGCCCGCAAGACCGACCTGGCCGCCCTGGTGCGGGCCCACGGCGACGCGGCGCTCCCGGCGATGGTGGCGCTGCACTGGCTACAGCTGCTGCGGGTGGAGGGCCTGGCGCACGCGCTGGCCGACGCGCAGGTGCCGCCGGGGCCCGAGCGCACCCGGCTGCGGGCGCTGGTGGAGGCGGCCACGCGGCACGACCTGCTGGTGGTGCTCGGGGTGAGCGCGTGGGCGACGCGGCGCGCGGCGCAGTCGGCGCTGGAGGTGCGGCGCTCGGAGGTCGACACCATCCGCGCGCGCTTCGTCGTGAGCGAGGCGCTCTCGCCCGTGTACGCGGCCCTCGACGAGGCGGCCAAGCTGCTCGCGGCGACGGGCGCGTGGGAGCGCTACGTGTCGGCGCTGCGGGTGGTCGACCGGTCGTGATGTTGTGGTCCCCGGCCGCGGGGGTGTAGCTACACCGCTACGATGGGAACGGATCAGCAGGGCGAGTCCACCCCGGAGTCGGAAGCCGCCGAGGAGGCCGACTGGGCGCTCGCCACCGCCGAGAAGCTCCAGGCGCGGGGCGACCTCGACGGGGCGCGCACGTGGTTCCGCCGCGCGGCCGAGCACCTGATGGACGCCGGCCTCGATGACCGCGCCCTCGTGGTCGCCAAGCAGGTCGCCGCGCTCTCCGAGCTGCCCCCCGCGCCGACGACCCCGCCGCCGCCCGTGACCGCCGCCCCGCCGCCGGTCCCCACCGCCCCGCCGCCGGTCCCCGCGCCGCCGTCTCCTCCCGCGCCGCCGCCGTCGCCTCCCGCTGCGGCCGTCGTCCCGGCGCCAGAGGCCCCCGCGCCCTTCGTGGTGCCCCCTCCGCCGCCCTCCACGCGGGTCTACTCCTCGGCGCCGTCGGGCGCGTCTCCCGCTGCGGCCCTCACGCTCCCGGTGGTGCAGGTCCACGTCGCCTTCGACCCCGCCCGGGCGGCCGCCGCGGAGGCCGTCGCCGCGCTGCTCGTCGCGCTGCCGCTCTTCGCCGACCTCTCCCCCGAGCGGGTGCGCTCGCTCGCCCGGGAGAGCGTCGTGGTGCCCCTGCACGCGGGCAGCGACCTCCCGCTGCCGCCCCCGGGCGACGCGTCCGCCCCGGGGCCGCTGTGGGTCCTCACCGAGGGCCACGCGCAGCTTACCGTGGCGGGTATTCCCGTGGGCGGGCTCCTCGGCCCCGGCGACTTCGTCGGCGAGCTGTCGGCGTACTTCGAGAGCGGGTGCCTCTACCGGGCCGAGGTGCGCGGCGAGGGCCGGGCGCTCTGCGTCGCACCGACGGTGGCGCAGGCCCTCGCGCGGCAGTACGAGGGCCTGCGCGCGGCCCTGGAGGAGTGCGGCTGGGAGCGGTCGTTCGCGGCGCTCGGGCACGCGTCGTCGCTGCTGGCGGGCATCGACCCGGCGCTGCGGGCCGCCCTCTACGCGCGCTTCGAGCCGGTGCAGCTCGGGCCCGGCGAGGCGCTGCTCAGCGAGGGCGAGGCCGCGGGGTGGGTGTGGCTCATCGCCGCCGGGAGCGTCGAGCGCTACGGCGGCGCGCTCGGGGCGCGGGTGCAGCGCGCGGGCGCGGGCGCCGCGGTGGGGGTGGCCTCGGCCTGGGACGACACGCCGAGCGGGGCGAGCGTTCGGGCGCGGCGCACGACGCTGGCGGCGCGGGTGCGGGCCGACGCGTTTCGCGCGATGGCGGCCGAGGCGCCGGGGCTGAAGGCGGCCCGGTCGCGCGCGGACGTGTGGTGACCCGCGCGGGCGCCCGTCAGGCGCCGCGCAGGGCCTTGAGGACGATGACGCACAGCACGGCGAGCGCCGCGGTGACCAGCACGCCGAGCTGGAGCACCCGCATCTGCGGGGCGACGCCGTCGGTGCGCCCGGCGGCCGCGGCGGCGCGCACCCGGGCGCCGAGCACGAAGTGCAGCGCGAGCATCACCAGCGCCAGCGTGAACTTCCCGTGGAACCACCCGAAGCGGAAGTACGCCCCCTTCGCGGCGGCGATCATGCCGAAGCCCGCGAGGGTGGCGATGCCCATCCACGGCGACGCGACGCCGCGGTAGATGCGCCGGGCCAGCGCGGCGAGCTTCGCCTGGACGGCGGGCTCCTCGCCCGCGCCGGCGGTGATCACCCGGGTGATGCTCACGAGGCTGCCGATCCAGAGCAGCAGGGAGAGCACGTGCGTCGCGAGGAGGATCGTCAGCAGCATGCGCCGGGGGATAGACGCTCGGCTCCGCGATGACAAGCGCCCGGCGGACTGTGTAGGGTGCGCGCCCCGTGAACCGCCGCCGCTTCCTCGCCGCCGTGTCCCTCGCCGCCGCGTCCGGCGGGTGCCGCTGGCGTCGCGGCAACGAGGTCACGCTCGGGGCGGTGGTGCCGCGCACCGGCGACCGCGCGCCCTGGGGCGTCGACCTCCTGCGCGGGTACGAGCTCGCGGTGGAGCAGCAGAACCTCCGCGGCGGGCTCAACGGCCGCCGGCTGCGCCTCGTGGCCCTCGACGACGAGAGCCGCGAGGAGCACGTGACCACCCTCACCACGCGCCTCATCGAGCGCGAGGGCGCCACGGCCGTGCTGGGCGAGCTGTCGTCGGTGGCCAACGAGCGCGCCGCCGCGGCGGCCCAGCGCCGCGGGGTGGTCTTCGTCGCGACGGCCTCCACGGCGCGGGACGTCTCCCGGGCGGGCGATTTCGTCTTCCGCACGGTGCTCACCGACGGCGAGCAGGCGCAGGCGATGGCCCGCTACGCCCGGCAGTCGATGCAGCGCCGCAAGGGGGCCATCGTGTACCGCCGCAGCTCGCTGCTGCACGTCGGGATGGCCGACGCCTTCGCCTCGGGCTTCCGCGGCAACGGCGGCGAGATGGTGCTGCGCGAGTCCTACCAGGACGACGCCGACCTCGTGCGCCTCCTCGGCCGGGTGCGCTCGTCCGGCGCCGACGTGGTGTACGCGCCCGCCACCAGCGAGGACGCCGGGCGCATCGCCGTCGCCCTGCGGCAGGCGCGGGTGACCGCGCAGATCATGGGGGCCGACGGCTGGGCCTCCCCCGAGGCGCGGCGCTTCGCCCGCGACGCGATGGTGGGGGTGCTCTTCGCCGACCTCTTCAGCCCGACCTCTCCGCGGCCCGAGGTGGAGGCCTTCGTCGCCGCCTTCGAGGCCCGCCACCGCGCGCACCCCGGGGCCTTCGCCGCGGTCGGCTACGACGCCGCGCGCTGGGTCATCGCCGCCGCCCTGCGCGTGCCCCAGCTCGACCCCCACACCCTCCGCGACGCGCTGCTCGGGTCGCGCCTCGACGACGCCGTCGCGGGGCCCTTCAGCGTCGACGCGCGACGGGCGCTCACCCGCGCAATCTGCGTCCAGCGCCACGAGGCGCAGGGCGTCGCCCTCGCCGCCATGATGACGCCGTAGCCAGCGTCAGCAGCGCCGCGAGGGGTCCGAGCCCCCCGCCCCGAGCGCCCGCCACGCCGCAGCCGCAGCCGCCGTCGAGCTCGCGCAGCTCGTCGCCGAGGTCGCCCGCCGCGCCGCCGTCCGTCGGCCGGTCGACGGCCACCGCCACGTCGCGGGCGCTGCCCGTGTCGGCGGGGCCGCCCGTGTCGAGCGCGCTGCCCGTGTCGGGTCGCAGTCCGCTGTCGAGGGCGACGCCGGTGTCGGGTCGGAGTCCGTTGTCGGGGGCGACGCCGGTGTCGGGTCGGAGCCCGTTGTCGGGGGCGACGCCCGTGTCGCGGGGCACCGTGGGGACGTCCATCGGGGTTCCGGCGTCCATCGGACCGGCGGTGGGGCAGGTGCCCCGGTGCGACCCGGCGGGGCGGGAGATGGTCGCCGTGGGGCGCCCGCAGCTGGCGCAGATCTCGCCGCGCGCGGGGTACGAGAGCGCGACGCCGGTGTAGTGGGCGGCGGTGAGGGGGTAGTGGGCGTAGCCCCAGACGAGCTCCTGGTAGGGGTAGTTGCCGCGCACCTGGGCGCTCGCGAGGCCGGGGGTGCGAAACTCCCGCCGGTCGGCCGCGAACATCGGGTTGTTGGGGTTGTTGCGCACGACGAAGCCGTTGTAGCCCCAGGTGGCGAAGTACCAGTCCTCGACGACGGTGGGGTCGTTGTCGCCGATGCACGGCGAGGCCCGCCATTTGTCCGCGAGGATGGCCGCCCCGACGCTGACGTTGTAGGCCGCCGACGAGGCGACGCGGTTGGCGTCGTAGGCGCTGGTCTCGCCGCGGCGCATCCCGCTCGTGACCTGCGCGATGCCGTAGCCGCAGTCGAAGCTGATCACCGTCTCGCTGGTGGTGCAGAACTGCCGCCACGACGACTCGGTGAGGTAGATCGCCTTGAGCAGCACGCAGGGGAAGCTCGCCGGGACCGTGTCTCGCCGCCCGGAGCCGGTGCACCAGCCGCCGCCCGACCCGAGGGTGTTGCGGCCGCCGAAGTCCCAGCCCAGCGAGCCGTAGGCCATCGGGCCCGCGGCGATGCGATCGAAGAGGCCCGACATCTCCGTCACCGAGGGGTTGCTCCCGCTCGAAGGGGCCACCCGGCACGAGCGGCACGGCGGGCACGCCGCCCCCCCCGAGCACTGCGCCCACGCCTCGACGCCCGCCAGCGCGATCGCCGCGCCCAGCAGCGCCGCCCTCACCGCGCACCCCCGGCGAAGCCGACGAACTCGACCACCTCGTCGGGCGACCCGATGGCGTGCGCCGCGGCGTTGCGGCGCGCGGCGATGACCACCGACTCGTCGCGCTCGGTGGTGTGGCGCAGGGCGATCCAGCGGCCGTCGGCGGACTCCGCGAGCAGCGCGTCGCTGCCGTCGCCGCGGGGCGCGGAGGCCGTCGGCGAGGTCTGCTCGGAGGCGCCGCGGGCGATCCACCCGAGGCCGCGGTCGCCGGGGAGCGAGACCCCGATGGCGCCGTCTCGCAGCACCCGGGGCATCAGGTGGTCGCTCGACGCCCGCCAGCGCGGGGTGATCGCCTGGGACGCGGGGCCGTGGGCGCGCAGCGCGGCGACCTCGTACACGGTGCCCGAGAGCGCGCGGGCGAAGACCACCTCGTCGCGCGCGGCGTCGTAGGAGAAGTCCCGCGCGAGGGGGAGGTCGGGGTGCACCACGGCGACGGCGCCGGAGCGCGCGTCGAGGCGCAGCAGCGACGATCCGCCGTCGTGGAGGTGGTAGACGAGCACCTCGTCGTCGCGCAGCGCCGCCGCGAGGAAGGCCAGCTGGCCGCGGCCCGACCAGACCGTGCGCGCGGCCCCGGTGGCGGGGTCGACGGCGTCGAGGCGGAGCGCGTCGGTGCGCTCCACGAGGCGCCGGGAGACGGCGTCGGGGACAGCGTCGGGGCCGTCGTCGCCGCGCTGCACCAGCACCGTGCCGCGGGCGGTGATCAGCGGCCGGGAGCCGTCGGTGAGCTCGCCGCAGAGCCGGGTGGTGGCGCCCGCGGCGGGGTCGATGCGGAAGAGGGCGCTGTGGTAGCTGCCGCCCCGCGGGGCCTCGCGGTCGGCGGCGACGGCGAGCACCACGGGCAGCGCCGTGGCGGCGCCGGGCAGCAGCGCGGCGTGGCGGGCGGAGGAGGGGAGGTGCGCGAAGCTGCCGAGCACGGCGGCGGGGGTCTGGGCGTCGGGGCGCTGGAGCACGACGGCCGTGCGCGGGGCGTCCGGGGCGCCGCGCAGGAGCACCACCGCGGGCGCCGGGGGCTGCGGGCGGGGCTGGGCGCTCGCGGTCGAGGCGCACCCGGCGAGGGCGCCGAGCAGGAGGAGCAGCGGTCGGTGCGGGGTGCCCATGGCGCGATCATACGCGCCGGGCGGCGGTCAGTGCTCGGGGTCGATGATGCGCGCGATGTCGGCGAGGGAGGCCTCGGAGAGCATGGGCTCGCGCTCGACGGCGCGTGCGTTCTCGGTGGCCTGGTCGGGGGTGCGCGCGCCGGGCACGACCACGCTGACGAGCCCGTTGGCGAGCACGTAGCGCAGGGCGGCCTCGCGGAGCGAGGCGATGGGAGGGTGCACGAGGGCGTCGCGCAGGGCGTCGCGCTGCTTCATGCGGCGGGTGAGGTCCTGCGGGGTCCAGCGGTAGAGCCGGTGGTCGTCGTCGGAGAAGCGCCGCGCGCCGGACCACCCATCCGCGAGCAGGCCGTACGCGAGCGGCGAGCGGGCGACGACGGCGGCCCCCCCGCGGCTGATTTCGCCGGAGAGGCGGTGCAGCAGCATCGGGAGGTAGAGGTTGTACGGCAGCACGACGAGGTCGGGGCGATGGGCGAGGGCGGCGCGGCCGACGCCTTCGGAGCCCACGCTCACGCCGATGAGCCGGGCCTTGCCGGCGGCCTTGAGGTCGCTGAGGGTGGACCACGCCTCGTCGCCGGTGAGGGTGCTCAGCGCGGGGTTGTGCAGCACGAGGGCGTCGAGGCAGTCGACGCCGAGCTTCTTCAGGGCGCGCTCGCAGGCCGCGGTGAGGTAAGGCCGGGAGAAGTCCTTGCGAGGGACGGGGTGCTTCGGGTCGCGGTCGACGCCCACGCGCACCGAGGCGAAGACCTTGTCGGCGCCGACGTCGCGCTTGAGGTCGGCGATCCAGCCGAGCACCTCGCCCTCGCGGTAGCTGTCGGCGACCTCGATGAAGGACCCGCCCGCTTCGACGGCGGCGCGCAGCGTGGCGCGGGCGGTGAGCTCGAAGGACGACCCGTAGCCCTCGCCGGAGATGCCCCAGGTGCCGAGGCCCACCTCCCCGACAGAAATGCCGCTGCAGCCAAGGGGTCGGGTGCGCATCGTGGGCTGAGGGGGTTACCCCCGGTGGGGCACGGCGGTCAACGCACAGAAGAGCATTGCTGCGAGGGCCGCGGCGGTGCGATCGTCCGAGGCACTGCCCACATGGACGTACTCGTCGCCCACCACGGATACTGCTTCGACGGGGCCGCGAGCGCGGCGATCTTCTCGCGCTTCCTGCGCGAGACGCAGCCGGCGCTGAGCGAGGCGAAGTTCCACTTCCGGGGGCTGCTGTACGAGCCCAACGCGCCGCCGCCGGGCGACAAGCTGATGGTGGGGGCGATCAACGCCATCCTCGACTACCGCTACACGCAGTCGCCTTACCTGGACTGGTATTTCGACCACCACGTGAGCGCCTTCCAGGAGCCCGGCTCGGAGCTGCATTTCCAGTCCGACACGAGCGGCCGGAAGTTTCACGACGGGGCCTACGGGTCGTGCACGAAGTTCATCATCGACGTGGCGCGCGAGCGCTGGGGCTGGACGGCGCCGGACCTCGACGAGCTGGTGGCGTGGAGCGACATCATCGACGCCGCGCGCTTCACCGACGCCGACCAGGCGGGCTCCTTCGAGCCGTCGGCGATGAAGCTCGCGGCGGTGGTGCAGGAGCAGGGCGACGACTCGATGCTGGCGTGGATGATCCCGCAGCTGGCGACCACCTCCCTCGACGACCTCGCGAAGCACCCCGACGTGCTGCGCCGGCTGGAGCCCATCAAGGCCCGGCACGAGGCGCTCTCCAAGCGCATGGAGCAGTCGGGCGAGCAGCGTGGCGCGGTGGCGTGGTTCGACCTGAGCGACGCGCCGCTCGACACGGTGGCGAAGTTCGTCGGCTACAAGCTCTTCCCGACGGCGATGTACTCCATCGTTCTGTCACGCACCCCCAAGCGGGTGAAGATCTCCGTGGGCTACAACCCCTGGTCGAAGCACCCGCGGCGGCACGACATCGCGCGGCTGTGCGAGCGCTACGGCGGAGGGGGTCACCCGGTGGTGGGCGCCATCTCGCTGCCGCCGGGCGAGCTCCCCAAGGCGAAGGCCATCATGGAGGAGTTCCTGAGCGCGCTGAACAGCTGAGCGCGCCGGGGAGCCCTTCCCCCCACCCGGCCGGTCGTGCGAGCGTCCCGGCCATCATGGCAGACCTACAGATCGAGGAGCTCAAGGCAGGCACTGGCGACGAGGCCACCACCGGCAAGACCGTCGACGTGCACTACACAGGCTGGCTGACCAACGGGACGAAGTTCGACTCGTCCGTCGACCGCGGCCGGCCCTTCTCCTTCCCCCTCGGCGCCGGGCGCGTCATCAAGGGGTGGGATCAGGGCGTCGCGGGCATGAAGGTCGGCGGCAAGCGCAAGCTCACCATCCCCCCGGAGCTCGGCTACGGCGCGCGCGGCGCCGGGGCGGTCATCCCCCCCGACGCCACCCTCGTCTTCGAGGTCGAACTCCTCGCGGTGAAGTGACCGCCCGCCCGACTCAACCCCCCAGCTCGTCGAGCTCCTTGAGCAGCGTCGACAGCCACACCGTCAACTCCCGCCGGCGCCTCGCGTAGGTCTCCGGCCCCACGTCCCCCGTCGCGTGCCGGCGCGCCAGCTCGGCGCCCTCGGCGAGCGCCCGGTCGCGCTCGGCCTCGATGTCCGCGCGGGTGCGCTTACCCGTCGTGGTATTCCCCCGCCGCAGCGCCGTGAACAGGCCACCGAGCACCAGCAGCGCCGTCGCCCCGGTCGCGATCGGCCGCGCCGGACCCGCCGGGGAGGGGATGCCGTTGAGGTGGATGGCGATCGCGCGCAGGGGCGCGTCGCTGGGCTGCCGCGACAGGCCCGTCAGCAGGATCTTCTCCCCGTTGGACTCGCGCGCCTCCGCCGCGGGCATGCCGTCGACGTTGAGGGTCAAGCCCCGCGGGGCCTCGACGGCGATGAGGGCGTTGACCACCGGGATGGGCATGCCCAGCCGCAAGGTCACGTCCCCGCCGCTCAGCTTCATCTGAAACTGGAACACCACCTCGATGGGCTCGCTCAGCGTCGGGGGGATGCTCCCGCGCAGCACCGCCACGTCGCCCTCGGTGGTGAGCCGGAGGTCGTTCATCGAGGGCTGCGAGGTGAAGGCCGTGTACCCGTGCGGCAGCTCGAAGCGCATCCCGTCGCGCGGCACGTAGGCCCGCGGCACGGGCTGCTGGTCGCCGAGCGCGAGCGCCGACAGGTTGGCCAGCCGCAGGCGCTGCACCACCATCAGCCGGTCGTCGCGGAAGCGCATCTCCGTGCGCGAGTCCCAGAGCAGCACCCCGCGGCCCTCGTGCTCGACGTCGTAGCGCACGAGCTGAACCCGGTAGCCCGCGCTGCTCCCGAGCTGGAAGGGCAGCGCGCCGAACTTCGCCCCGTCGAGCTCGGTGCTCGCCCGGTACGCGATGTTTCCGCCCCGGGTCAGCCCCTGGAACATCGCCACCCCGTCGCGGTCGGTGCGGCCCTCCCGCGGCGCGTCGCGCTCGCCCTCGCGCATCGCCCCGAGGCGCACCGGCGCCCCCTCGACGGGCGCGCCCTGGGTGTCGACCACCCGCACCACGATGGTGCCCTCGGGGACACCCGCGGACTCCTCGGCGAAGGACTGCGGCAGCGACGCGCGGCGCACCGCGGGGTCCGCACCGCCGCCCATGTGGGGATCGCCGCTCCCCGTGGGGGGGTGCCCCGGCGGCAGCGGCTGCGTGGGGTCGACCGGACCCGGCGCGGCGCGCACCGCGGCGTCGCCCGCGACGGCGGCGTCCTGCGCCCCGGCGGGCGCGGCCGCGAGCAGCACCGCGAGGAGGGCGAGGCGATCAGGTCGTCGCATCGGCGGCCTCCGGCTTCAGGCGCTCGCCGCAGCGCTTGCAGAACACCGCGTCGTCGTCGTTGGCCGTCGCGCACTTCGGGCAGTCGACGCCTACGGTGGCCGGGGCGGCGGCGGCGGTGACCGGCCCGGTCGAGCCCTCCGCGGGCACATCGACCGCGGTCGCCGTCTCGGTCTCCTCAGCCCCTTCGGCGGCCGCCGTGAGCATCGCCTCGGCGCGCGCGCGCCACGGCCCGATGCCCTCGTCGATGGCTCGCATCGCGGCGCGGGCCTCCTCGCGGTATCGCGCCTCGAGGGCCTTGTGGTCGTCCTCGCCGATGCGCCCGATGGAGCGCTCGAACTCCAGGTCGCGCAGCGCCTGCAGCGCCGCCCGCTTGCGCGCGTCGAGGGCCGCGAGCGCCGCGCCGTCGTCGTCGCCGTCGTCCGCGTCGCCGGGCTGCGCCGGGTCGAGCACCAGCCGCAGGGTCTCCCAGAAGAGCAGCACCGCCCCGGAGAGCAGCGCGAAGGCGAACCACAGCACCACCGCCGGGGCGCCCTTCACCAGCCCGATGGGCACCGCCACCACCACCACGGTCGCCAGCGCGATCAGCGCCACGTGCCGGGCCGCCATCTCCTGCGCGTCACTCATCGAGGCCCTTCAGTTCTTCGTTGATGCGGGCGTCGTACTCGCCCGCGGTCGTCGCTTCGGGCCGCTCCGCGGGCTTCGCGGGCGGCGTCACGGGCACCGGCTTTCGCGCCCAGCGGCGCACCAGGCGCACCCCCACCACACCCCCCGCCAGCATCGCCGCCACGGGGACGATGTACAGGGCCTTGTTGGCCCCGCGGTCGGGCGGCACCTCCAGCGACTCGCTGCCGTAGCGGGCCACGTAGTCGTCGATGATGGTGCGGACCTCGTCGCCGCGCTGGAGCCGCTCGCGGATGCGCTCTCGCTGCCCGTCGGCGAAGCCGCACGCGCAGGTGGAGAGCGACTCCCGGGGGCAGTCGCCGCACATGCACCGCAGCTGCTCGAACACCCGGCGCTCGGCGGGGGAGGCCTGCCGGGCGTTGGTCGAGGCGGTGGCCTGGTGGTTGTTCTGCGCGCTCGCCGGGAGGGCCGCGAGGGTTACCGCGCCGCCCGCGGCCAGGGTCACCACGAGGAGGGCGGCCTTTCCGGCGGGGGGCACCCGCCGCGGGGCGCTGGGGCGCGCGGCGCGGGCCGCGGCCTTCGAGGCCTCGGGCCACATCGCCACGATCACGCCCGCGATGAGGATCATCGCGCCCAGCCAGATCCAGAGGGTGAGCGGGTTCACGAAGGCCTTGAGGTGCGCCACGCGCGTCGTGGGGTCGACGCTGTTCATGGTGACGTAGAGGTCCTCGCTGAGGCGCGACACGATGCTCACCTCGCTGGTGGGCTGCTCGGGGCGCGCGGTGTAGTTGAAGCGCGCCGGGCGCATCCGCGCGAAGAAGGTTCCGCCGCGGGTCACGGTGATGTTCGCCCGCGTCTGGCGCATCGTGATGTCGCGGATGAACTCGATGCCGTCATACCGCAGGGTGTAATCCCCGAGCCGGAAGCTCTCGCCCGGGTGCACCACGGCCTCGGCCTCCTGGCGGTAGGCCGCGCCCACCCAGCCGGCCATCATCACCACGAAGCCCAGGTGCGCGAGGTAGCCGCCGTAGCGTCGGCGGTTCTTGCCCACGAGGCGGGTGAGGGCGACCGGGGCCGACTCGCCCTTGGCGGCCATGCGCGCGCGGGTGCCGCGCCAGTACTCCTGGGCGAGGGCGGCGACGTTGAGGGCCACGAGGCCCGTGGCGACGGCGGGCAGGTGGCCGTCGAGCCAGGCGATGCTGCGCCCGACGTTGACGTGCCCGAGCGTGGCGCCGAACACCTTGATCGGGGTGACCACGTCGTAGATGGGGGGGATGTTCACCACCGCGGGGAAGCCCACCGCGCGGCCGAAGACGGCGTGCGCGAGGCCCGCGCCGACGCCCGCCACGAGGGGCCCGCGGAAGGCCTTGAGCAGCAGGTCGGGCGATCCCTTGCGCCACGGGGTGAGCACGCCGACGGCCATCACCAGGAGCAGGAGCACGGCCACCGGGGCGAGCCAGGCGTTGTAGAAGGTGGCGCCGACGGTGAGGCGCTCGTCCCAGAGCCACTCGGCGATCTTGGGCCAGGTGGTGGCCAGGGCGATGAACACGCAGATGCCCAGGAGCATCCAGTTGTTGGCGACGAACATCGCCTCGCGGGAGAGCAGCGCGTCGATCTCGGCGGCCTTGCGCAGCAGCGGCAGGCGCCAGATGACGAGCCCCGTGCAGAGCAGCACGAGGAAGCCCATGAACCACACGAAGTAGATGCCGATGCCGCTCTGGGCGAAGGAGTGCACGCTGGAGATGAGCCCCGAGCGCGTGAGGAAGGTGCCGAAGATCGTGAGGAAGAAGGTGAAGAGCAGCAGCCCGACGTTCCAGACCTTCAGGATGCCGCGGCGCTCCTGGATCATCACGGAGTGGAGGTAGGCGGTGAGGGTCCACCACGGGAGGCAGGCGGCGTTCTCGACCGGGTCCCACGCCCAGAAGCCGCCCCAGCCGAGCTCCTCGTAGGCCCAGAGCATCCCGAGCACGTTGCCGATGCTCAGGAACATCCACGCGAAGAGCACCCAGCGGCGCGCGGCGAGGGTCCACTCCTCGCCGAGGCGCCCGGTGACGAGTGCGGCGACGGCCCAGGCGAAGGGCACCGCGCACCCGACGAAGCCCACGTAGAGGGAGGGCGGGTGGATGACCATGTAGAAGTTCTGGAGCGAGGGGTTGAGCCCCTCGCCCTCGACCGGCGCGCCCACGAAGCTGGCGGAGAAGGGGTTGGCCGCCCAGGCCATGATCACCCCGAAGAAGACCACCACGCCCATGAGGGTGGCGATGACCCAGGGCGCGAGCTCCTTGTGGCGCGCGCGCAGCGTCACCACGCACACGCTGGTGTAGAGCGAGAGCAGGAAGGTCCACCAGAGGAGCGAGCCGTCCTGGCCGCCCCAGAGCGCGGTGACCAGGTAGTGCAGCGGCATCGAGCGGTCGGAGTAGTGGGCGACGTACCGGATGCGGAAGTCGTGCGACAGGAAGCCGTAGAGCAGCAGCATCACGTCGAGGCCGATGAGGGCGCAGGTGCCGAGGGCCGACAGCCGGGCCGCGCGGAGCAGGCGCGGGGCGGCGCCGCCGCGGTCGGTGCCAGCGAGCACGGCGAGGCAGAGCGAGACCGCCGCGGTCACCAGGAACGCGTAGAGCACCCCCGTGCCAAAGGCCGGGATGCCCGCGTCATACGAAGGATGGTCCATGTCGGGGCGAACCGTAGTGGGCGCCCCCGGGGGGGTCAATCGCCGCAGGGAAGATGGGCGCCGCGCCGTTGACCCGGCGGTGCGCTGATCAGATGCGCGAGTCGAGCGTGGTGCCGAGCGAAACCGTCGTGAAGTGCAGCCAGTTGCTCTGGTAGCCGTCGCTGGTGTTGGTCGGGTCGCCCTGGCCGACGGCGCCGCCGCCGAGGTAGCGCACGTTGATGAAGGCCTCGACGTGCGGGATCACCCGCCACCCGACGCGCACGCTGGCGTCGAGGATGGCCCCGGTGACCTCGTTGTCGCTGCCGTTGAGCACGGAGATGGGGGCGTAGAGGCCGTCGACCTCGAAGCCGAAGAACCCGCGGGTGGAGATCGGGAAGCGCCCGCGCGCCCGGAGCAGCGGCACCGGGCCCACGTCGTTGCGCTGGCGGTAGCTGCGCCCGTCGACGGACTCGAACTCGATGCTGGCGTTGCGGAGCTGGAGCCCGACGCCGAAGGCCAGCTCGCGGTCGGCCTCGGGCAGCACGTCGTAGGCCCACGCCCCGCGGAAGAACGGGAACCCATAGCGGAAGCGCACGGGGGTACCCGCGGCGAAGGCGGCGCCGTCGATGCGCAGGTCGCGCCCGAGCGTGGCCGACGAGTCGATCTGCAGGGGCTGGTAGAGGAAGGTGATGATGTGCCGGCGGCGCACGTCGAGCTCGATGGAGGCGCGCGCGAAGGTGTAGAGGTTGGTCTGCCCCCCGTCGTCGCGGTAGTCGATGCGGCTGCCGTCGCGACCGAACTGGATGAAGTGCGACGCCACGGCGAGGAAGCCGAGCTCGGCCTGGGCGCGCAGCCCGAACACCGGCTCCGCGGGGGCGACCGGCGGCGGCGCCTGGGCCGCGGCGAGGGACCCCGAGAGGGCGAGCGACAGGGCGAGGGGGAGGGCATGCGGCTTCATCATGACCGTGAGATGATCGAGCCCGGCCGTAGGTCTCGCCACTGTTTCGCGCGGCGGGTCAGCGCATGGCGCCGAGGGTGACGTCGGGGAAGAGGTCGCCGGCGCCGGGGCGGGTCTCGCGCACGGCGTCGATGGCGCGCACCAGCTCGCCGTAGGGCACCGCCCCGACGGCGCTCAC
The DNA here is from genome assembly GCA_030652255.1 of Myxococcales bacterium. Classification (GTDB taxonomy): domain Bacteria; phylum Myxococcota_A; class Polyangia; order Polyangiales; genus SCUS01. The sequence continues at coordinate 58,880 of JAUSAZ010000004.1, forward strand.
CTGGAGGGTGCGCGGGCCGTGGAAGGCGCTGCTGGACGCATTGTCGGCGCGCAGGGTGCCGAGGCAGCGGGAGAGCGCCGCGGGGTCGTGGCGCCCGTCGCGCAGCGGGACCGTGAGGGCGCCGCGGGGGTTCATTCCGCGGCAGCCGGGGTCGACGAAGCCCGATGGGGTCGCGACCACGTAGCCGCCGGGGGTGACGTGCACCGTGGCGAGCTCGACGCCGCGGGCGTGCCCGCAGCACATGGGCACCGCGGGGGTGATGCTCGCGGTGAACAGCGTCGCGGTGGTGGCCAGCACGAAGAGCAGGACGTTCATCACGATGTCGAGGAAGGGGACGACGTTGAGCTCGCCGACGTGCTCGCGCGCCGCGCGGCGCTCGTTGGCGCGCACGGCGCGGGCGATCTGGAGACGCTGCGACGCGCTCATGATGGCGGTGGTCATGGGGATGGAGCCCTCCGGTGGGGGTGTGCGGCTCCCGTCGTGACAACGGCGAGGCGTCGGAGGTTCCCGCGGAGTGGATGGGGAATCGGCCCCGCAGAGGGGAGGGGGAGGGGCCTAGCGCGCGCGGCGGAAGGTGTACCGCGGCGCGATGGTGACCGTCGCGAGGGACTGCGTGCGCAGCCCCACGATGAGGTCGTCGCCGCGCACCTCGTAGTCGAGCATCGTGGGCGTCGTGGTCGCGGTGCCCGCGGTGCACTCGGTGGTCAGCGCGAGCGAGCTGCCGCTGGCGACGTAGGTGCTGCTGAAGTTCACCTGCGGGATGTCGCGCGCGAAGCGGTTGCCCGTGGTGAAGGCCAGCGAGAGCGAGCCCAGGAAGTCGGCGCGGAGGCGCCCCGCGGAGGTCCACGCCTGGCCGCGGCCGCCGACCGTCGAGGCCGCGGCGTCGACGGTGCCGATGGGGGTCATCGCCATGTTGATGATGTACTCGATGCTGGCGAGCTCCCAGCGGGCGTCGGGGATCTCTCCGCCCATGAGCGCGGGCGCCGCGCCCACGCGCACCGTACCCGCGGCGAGCGGCAGGGTGGTGGGCGCGTCGGCGGGCGAGCACATCCCCGGGCGGTACACGAGGTCACCCGGGGTCGCGGTGCTGAGCGGCTCGTTGCAGTACTCCGCGGTCGGCGGCGGGGTCACGTAGGTGAAGCCGAAGCACATCTCATCGCTGGTCGACGAGCCGTTGGTCACCGTGCGGCTGGTGGTGTTGTTGAACGTGCACGCCGTCTCGATGCGGTCGCCCGCCTGGAGGGTCATGGGCAGGTCGTAGAAGTACTGCGACTCGAACTGCCAGTTGGTGAGCGTGATGATGGGCATGCGCTGTCCGCCGCGGAGCAGCACCTGCTCGTACCCGCGACCGATCTCGTGCATGTGGGGCATCGACGCGAGGATGCGCGTGCCCGGCGCGAGGGTGCAGGCGCTGGCGACGCGCTGCTCGCTGCGCGCGGGGATGGAGAAGCCCACCGGGCCGATGGCCACCATGCCGTACTCGGTGCCCGCGACCGGGCCGACCGAGAGGCGCACGCCCGAGCGATCGCGGATGTTCGGGAGGTTGCGCGAGTTGTTGTAGTGCAGCTGGAGGATGTAGCGGTCCGCCGGGCGGAGGCGCAGGCCGCCGTCGGGGAACTGCAGCGCGTCCTCCCCGGGCGCCCAGGTGTACGTGTAGAGGGTCTCCGGCGGCGAGCCCGCGCACTCGTAGCTGGGCGCGAGGGCGGCGTCGCCGGTCGAGCGGAAGAGCACCGCGTGGTGCAGCACCTCCGGGTGGTCGAGCAGCACGTCGAAGCGGCGCACGAACTGGTCGGCGGCGACGACGTTGGTGAAGGTGAAGCACTGGTAGCGGTCGCTCACCATCGGCACGGCGAAGTTGTCGGCGCGCAGCTCGATGGCGGTCGTCCCCGTCGGACGCTCCGCGGGCGGGCGGAAGAGCGGCGCGGTGGAGCGCAGGCGGGTGTCCTCGGTGAGGGTGACGGCGCCGCAGGAGGCCCACGAGGCGATGCGCTGCGAGTCGGCGAAGGTCGGGGCGGGGGTGCCCGCGGGGGGCATCGAGCCGTCGGCGATGCGGATGTGCGTGCGGTCGAGCGGGCGTCCGCCGGAGCGCGCGCGGGTGAGGAAGTCGTAGTCGAGGAGCGAATACGGAGCCCCGTAAGAGGGCGTCGCGCCGTGGCAGGCGCCGCACGCGCGCTCGACGGTGCCGCGCACCTCGGAGTCCCACTGCGCGCGGTCGGGCACGCACACCGGGCCGGCGTCGGGCGCCGCGGGCGTCGCGTCGCCGCAGCCCGCGGCCATGGTCAGGAGTGCGCAGGCCGCCAGCAGGGATCTCGTCGCGTCACGCTTCATGGACCGCGAGTATGCACGGGCGATCGCGGAAATCTTTCGCGCCGTGACGACGCCCCGTGTGGAAGATTCGCCGCAACGACCACCGTCGTGCTGGCGCTCGCGGGCGCTCCCTTCGGGTATGGTGCGCGCCCCGTCATGACCCACAAGCCACGCGAAGCGATCCCCCTGCCCGACCCGACGCCACTCGTTCCGCCGGACGACCTCGCCGAGCGCCTCGCGGCCCTCGGGGTCACGCTCGAGCCGGCCGCGGTCGCGCGCCTCGGCGACTACCTCGCCCGCCTGCTCGCGATGAACGAGCACATGAACCTGACGGCCATCAAGGACCCGGCGGAGGCCTGGACGCGCCACGCCCTCGACGCCCTCACCCTGGTGCCCCTGCTCGCGGACCTGAAGTCCGGCGCGCGGGTGGTCGACGTGGGCTCCGGGGGCGGGGTGCCGGCGATCCCGCTGGGCCTCGCGCGGCCCGACCTGCGGCTGACGCTCATCGACGCCACCCAGAAGAAGGCCGCCTTCCTCACGGCGGTGGCGAAGGCGCTGGGGATGTCGAACGTGACCGTGCGCGCGCAGCGTGCCGAGCTCGTGGGCATGGCCGAGCTGCGCGGGGTCTTCGACGTGGCGACGGCGCGCGCGGTGGGCCGCATCGCCATGCTCGCGCCGCTGATGGCGCCGCTGGTGAAGCCCAACGGCCGGGTGCTGATGATCAAGGGACAGCGCGCCGACGAGGAGCTCGAGGAGGCCACGCTGGTGCTGGCCGAGGCCAACTGCACCCACGAGCGCACCGTCGAGACCCCCACCGGGCGCATCGTGGTGCTGCGCGTCGGCCCCGCGCAGCCCCGGGCGCCGAAGCGGCGGTAGCGGTCAGGTCCAGCCCCGGCCGCGCTCGACGGCGGCCGCGGCGCGCTCGATGGTGGCCTCGTCGAGGGTGCCGTCGCCCGCCCGCTCGAGCGCCGCGCGCATCTCCGGGCTCGCGCAGCCCTCCGCCGCCACGCGGATGCGCGTCGCGCCCTCGTCGCCGTCGAGCGAGCGCAGGGCCATCGCCGCCGCGATGCGGTGCTCGAAGGGCGAGCGCACGTCGTCGAGCAGCGCCTCGGCCTCGCGCCGAGAGAGCCCCACGTCGCGGTAGCCCTTCGTCGGGTCGACCACCCGCGCCACCTCCGCCTGCCACTGCGCCACCGGGCGCCCGCGCCGCTCCAGGATCACCGCCCGCGCCATCAGCGCCTCGTGCTCGGCGTTGGCCGCGAGGGCGCCGTTGACCCGGTGCTGCAGCGCCGCGAGGAGCTCCGGGCGCTTGGAGACGGCGCTGTTCCAGATGACCTCGGTGTGGCCGTCGCGGTAGTAGAGCATCGGGTCGCCGCCGTTCTCCCCGACGCCGCTGAGCTCGGCGAAGGGCACGAAGCGGGTCTTGAAGGCGCCGCGCAGGGTGATGCCGTCGGTGCCCACGCGAAGCTCGATGGGGCGGGTGCTCACCACCCCCATCGATCCGAAGATCAACGCCAGCGGCCCCGCCAGGATCATGGCGATGGGCAGGCCCGTCGCGACCAGCAGCAGCCCCAGGTAGAAGCCGATGTAGCTCCCGAGGGCCACGCCGCCGAGGCCCCCGAGGGCCTGCTTGAGCAGCGCCCGCGCGGGGAAGCGAAGGGCACGGCGCCCGGCGTCGAGGCCCACCCGGTCGAGCAGGGCGTCGGCCTCTTCCATGGAGTCGACCGCGGCGTCGAGCACCGTGCCGCCGCGCAGCGTGAACTGCACCCGCGGGGGGTCGCCCGGGATGGCCATCATCTCGGCGATGTCGCCGCGCTCGAAGCGCATCGCGCGCGCCCCCTCGCCGATGGTGACGCCGCGGTCGTCGACGGACATCGGGCCGTCGAGCACGCGCCCCGCCCAGAGCCACGACGCGAGCCCGAGCAGCATCGCCACGACGGGGACGAGCACCACCTGGGCGACCCCGGCGATGGCGATGGCCGCGGCGAACACCGCCGTCGCGCCGACCCCCTTCGCGAGCTGCACCCGGCGCACCGAGACGCGCGTGCCCGGCACCGTCAGCGGGGGTACGGGCGCTGGCGTGTCCATCGGGTCAGCGCACCCGCAGCACGACCATGCCCGTGGACAGGCCCGACGCGCGGCAGGGCCTCAGCACGGCGTCGCAGAGCTCGCGCGCGGGCGCCCCGGGGCGCTGGGCGAGCACGGCGGCCATGGCGCCGATGGAGCGCATGCCGAAGCCGTCGCGGCTGCCGAGCACGAAGAGGTCGCCGCGGCTGAGGCGCTCGGTGGTGACGAGCATGCCGCCGTGGGTGATGCCGGGCGTGCGGTGCGCGTGGTTGAGCAGGCGCTGCGGCTCGCCGTTGCGGGCGCGGTACACCCGCATGCCCGCGGAGATGGCGATGTGCGCCTGGTCGCCGACGATGACCATGGCCACGAGCTGGGCGTCGAGCGCGAGGTGCGGCTCGATGAGCACCGAGCGAAGCCGGCCGAGGGCGGACGCGCCCGCGCCGACCGCGCGCTCGAGGGCGGTGAGGCCCTTCTGCCCGTCGCCGAGGCTCTCCTCCAGGGTGACCCGCACGGTCTCGGCCACCTGGCTCCAGAGCCGCGCCGGGGCGACCGGGCTGATGACGGCGAACACCGGGTGCTTCGGCGAGGCCCACGCGATGTCCTTCGCGAGGGAGGTCGCGCGCACCGCCGACGGGGATGATCCGACCGCAACCTCCAGGCCCATGCGATGGCGTCGATGGTTGTCAGACCTGGGCTGCGGTTGCAACGCCCGACGTCACCGCGGCGCGAAGCCGAAGGTGGTGCCGTCGTCGGCGAAGAAGCTCCAGGGCTCGGAGGTCATCGCGCGGATGGCCCCGCCGCCCGCGCGCACCGGGCGCCAGCCCTCGACGGAGCCCAGGCGGTCGACCAGCACCGAGCCGCCGGCGCCCGCCGCGACGAAGCCGAAGATGGAGCCGCTGCCCACGGAGTCGGGGCTGCGCTGCTCGTAGGGGATCTCCGTCGCGGCCACGGTGAAGAGGTCGCCGGTGGAGCCGCTGCGCACTACCGTCCACGGCGCCATCGCGGAGGTGGAGACCATCACGCCGCCGTCGCCGACGGCGAGGAGGGTGTTGTTCCAGGAGGCGATGGCGCGGAGGGTGGTGGTGACCGGCGAGGCCTGGACGCTCAGCGAGCCGCCCGAGGAGGGGAGGCCCACGATGACGCCGCCGGCCCCGACGGCGACGAGGGTGAAGTCGCTGGCCGAGCTGGTGATGCCGTAGAGGTTGGCGCCGGTGGGGCTCACCACGGGCGACCAGGTGCCGTCGGGCTGCCGGACGAGCATCACGCCGCCGTCGCCGACCGCCGTGACCGTCGGCCCCGCCGAGCCGAAGCGCCGGGTGGTGACGGCGTTGAGGCCGGCGGTGGTGCCCGTGGCCTCGGGGACCCAGCGGCGCTCGGCCGGGTCGAAGCGCAGCGCGGTGCCGCGGGCGCCCACCACCACGAGCGGGTCGCCGGAGGTGATGGCGCGGAGGTCGGCGTCGGTGCCGCTGGGGACGGCGGCCCACGAGCTCGCCGACTCGCCGCGGAAGAAGATCGCCCCGCGGTCGCCCACGACCCAGGTGCCGCCGCCCGCGCGCGCCGCCGCCCGAAGCCCCACCCGGGCGATGGAGGCCGGCGGCGACCACTCGCCGCGCAGCTCCAGCGACGACGCCCGGGTCGCCACCTGCGGTCGCTGCGCCATCGTGAGGAAGCCCGCCCCCGCGCCCACCAGCACCATCGCCCCCACCGCCAGGCCCACCGCCAGCGGGAGCCTCGTGGTGGCGGGCGACGTCCGTCCCCGGCGCATCGCGGCGAGCTCGGCCTGGAGCTGCGCGTTCTGCTGAGAGAGCACCTCGGCGCGCTGGAGCGCGGCCTCCCGTTCGTCGCGATAGTCGCCCATCGCGTGAGACTACGCCGGTCGCCGTCAGCGCGCCCGGGTCGGGCGAAACGACTCCAGCAGGAAGTCACGGAAGGCCTTCACGCGCCGCGGGATGTGCTTCGCCGCGGGGTACACCAGCCAGATGGGGGACATGGGCATCTCCCACTCCGGGAGCACCCGCACGAGGCGCCCCTCGTCGACGTCGACCGCGCCGCTGAAGCCGGGCAGCGGACCGACGCCCGCCCCCGCCCGCAGCGCCGAGCGGATGAACGCGAACTCGTTGCCGCCGATGCGCCCCTCGGCCTCGACCCGCACGACCTCCCTGCCGGGCCCGACGAGCACCCACTCCGAGCGCCCGTCCTTCGGGCGAAACAGCACCATCGCGTGCCCCGCGAGCTCGGCGGGCGCGCGGGGCGCCGGGCGCCGGGCGAGGTACCCCGGCGACGCGAAGAGCTGCACGTTTCCGTTGGTGAGCTCGCGCGCCACCATCGACGGGTCGGTGACCCGCGGCGTCGCACGCAGCGCGAGGTCGAAGCCCTCGGTCACGAGGTCGACCATGCGCGCCGAGAGGTCGACCTCCACCCGCAGCCCCGGGTGCCGCGCCGTGAAGCGGATCATCAGCTCGCCCAGCGAGGCCTCGGCGAAGTCCCCCGGGGCCGTGAAGCGCAGCAGGCCCTTGAGCTCACCCGGGCGGTCGCCGATGGTGCACGCCGCCTCGCGCAGCCCCGCGAGGTGCGGCGAGGCCTGCGTGTACAGCGAGTGCCCCTCGGCGGTGAGCGCCACCCGGCGGGCGCCCCGCTCGAGCAGCCGCGCCCCGAGGGCGTCTTCGAGGCGCGTGAGCGAGCGGCTCACCGTCGACTTCGGCACCCCCCGGCGCAGCGCCGCGGCGGTGAGCGAGCCCGCCTCCACCACGTCGACGAACACCACCAGCAGGTCGAGGGAGGGCAACGTTGCGCTCATGCAACGGATGCTCCTACACGGGTCGATCGTTGCGCAAGGGGCAACGACCGGGCGCGGCGCGGCGGGTCAGCTGCGGCCGAGGGCGGCGAGCCACGCGCGGTGCTCGCGCACGAGCAGGCCCACCTCGCTGCCGTCGCGGGCGGTGAGCACCACGAAGGGGGTGCCCCGGGAGCGGCCGAGGAAGGACTTCGCCTCGCGCACCGCGGTGATGTCGGCGCGGGCGATCTCGAAGGCTTCGCCGGCCAGGCGGCGCACGACGACGCGGCGGTCGGTGAGGGCCACCACGGCGTTGCCGCGCGCCCAGGGGTGGGTCCCGGTCGCGCCGCCGTACAGGGCCGACTCCGGGGCGACGAGGGTGCGCTCGCCGCTCGCGTCGATGTCCCGCGCGAGCGCGGCGATGATCGCCCGGGTGCGCGACCGTAGCCAGAGCACGATGGGGATCCACAGCGCGATGTTGAACGCGAGGATGCCGAGCACGAGGAGCACGACCTGGCCGGGAGTCATGGTGGCGCATCGTCCCACGGAATCGCGGGTGTCGCCCCGTGGTAGCGTCGCCGCCCCGTCTTCGCTGGAGGTCCGAATCGATGTTGAAGCCTGACGCCGCCGTCGCGTTCTCCGAGCAGACCTGGGAGGCCGAGATCCTCCCGGTCATCCACGACTACATCCTCATCCCCAACAAGTCGCCCGCCTACGACGCCGACTGGAAGGCCAACGGTCACATGGACCGCGCGGTCGCCCTCCTCGAGGGCTGGTGCCGCGCGCAGAAGATCCCCGGGCTCAGCGTGGAGGTGGTGCGCCTCACCAACGAGCAGGGCCAGGAGCGCACGCCGGTGATCTTCATGGAGATCCCCGCGACGGGCGGCGCGGAGGGCGACACGGTGCTGCTCTACGGTCACCTCGACAAGCAGCCCGAGATGACCGGCTGGCGCGAGGGGCTCTCCCCCTGGACGCCGGTGCGCGAGGGCGACCGGCTCTACGGGCGCGGCGGCGCGGACGACGGGTACGCCACCTTCGCGTCGCTGGCGGCGCTGCGGCTGCTGCACGAGCAGGGGCTCGCGCACGCGCGCTGCGTGGTGCTCATCGAGGCCGACGAGGAGAGCGGCAGCACCGACCTGCCGGCGTACATCGACCACCTCGCGGCGCGCATCGGGCAGCCCTCGCTGGTGGTGTGCCTCGACTCGGGCTGCGCCAACTACGACCAGCTCTGGATCACCACCTCGCTGCGCGGCCTGCTGGGCGGCACGCTGCGGGTCGACGTGCTGCGCGAGGGCGTGCACTCGGGCGACGCGAGCGGGGTGGTGGCGTCGAGCTTCCGGGTGGCGCGGCAGCTGCTCTCGCGCATCGAGGACGAGGCCACCGGGCGCATCAAGCTGGACGCGCTGCACGTGCCGGTGCCCCCCGCGCGGCAGGCGCAGGCCGAGGCCGCGGCGGCGGCGCTGGGCGAGGTGATCTGGGGGAAGTTTCCCTTCGTGGAGGGGATGGTCCCGATGGGGTCGACCGGGGCCGAGCGGGTGCTCGGCCGCACGTGGCGCCCGACGCTCTCGGTGACCGGCGTGGAGGGCATGCCCTCGCTCCAGAACGCTGGGAACGTGCTGCGGCCGTACACGAGCTTCAAGCTGTCGGTGCGGCTGCCGCCGGGCGTCGACCCGGCGCGCGCCACGGCGGCGGTGAAGGAGGCGCTGGAGCGCGATCCGCCGTACGGGGCGCGGGTGAGCTTCGAGGCCGAGAAGGGCGGTCCGGGCTGGGACGCGCCGCCCTTCGCGCCGTGGCTGGAGTCGTCGCTGCACGCGGCGAGCGAGACCTTCTTCGGGCGCCCGGCGATGTCCATGGGCGAGGGCGGCACCATCCCCTTCATGGGGATGCTGGGGGAGAAGTTTCCGCAGGCGCAGTTCCTGATCACCGGGGTGCTGGGCCCGGGCAGCAACGCCCACGGCCCCAACGAGTACCTGCACATCCCGACCTGCAAGCGCCTCACGGCCACCGTGGCCGACGTGCTGGCGCGGCACTGCGTGCGCGAGCGGTAGACCGCGGGTCGGCCGGGCCCACGACCCGACCCGTCAGAACCCCCGCGGTCGCCCGATCAGCCCTTCAGCACGATCACCAGCGCCGCGACGCTCACCACCAGGATCACCACCGCCAGCGCCAGCACGATCCAGTCGGCGTCGCCCTTGCGCTCCTTGAGCGCCTTCGGGTCGATCGCCGGTGCAGCGGGCGCTGCGGCGACGGCGACCTCCGCCGCCACCGCGGCCGGAGGGGGCGGGATCGACGGCGTCGGCGCCGGGGGCAGCGAGGGGCGCGGCGGCGCGGTCTCGTCGGCGCCCGAGTCGAAGCTCCGCAGCAGCTCCTCGCTGGGCTCGACGAAGCGCAGGGTGCTCTTGCCGATGGTGAACTCGTCGCCGTTCTTCAGGCGCTTCTCGGTGAGCGAGCGGCCGCCGACGACGATGCCGTTGCGGCTCCCGAGGTCGCGCAGCGCGAAGCCCTCGGCGTCGCGCTCGACCTCGGCGTGCTGCCGGGAGCAGTCGCGGTCGTCGAGCAGCACCTCGCAGCCCTCGGCGCGCCCGAGCGTGAGCCGCGACCCCGCAGGAGGGATCTCCCATCGTCGGCCCGCGGTCTTGCCCGAGCGCAGCTCGATGTAGGGCGGGGCGCTGTCGCCGCCGAGGGAGCGCAGGGAGTCCTTGAGGAGGCGCCGGGCGAGGGTGGCCGTGCGCTCGGGCGGGTCGGCCAGCGCGATGACGAAGGACACCTTGATGGCGAAGTCGCCGACGCCCACCTCGTCGCCGTCGTGCAGGAACTTCCGCCGGCCGCGGGCGATGGGCGCGCCGTTGACCCGGGTGCCGTTGGTGCTGCCCTCGTCGACGATGGAGACGTCCGGGCCGTCGACGCGGATGAGCGCGTGCTGCTCGCTCACCGTGCGCGACGGCAGGCGCACGTCGACGTGGGCGCCGCGGCCGATGACGACGCGCGGCTGATCGAGGGTGATGGTCTGGGGATCGCTCCCCGGCACCGTGACCAGGAACGTCAGCGCCACGCCGCGGCCGTTAGCGCATCGGCGCGAAGTCCGTCAATTCCGCTGCAATCGGCGGAGCGTGCGCGACGAAAATTGGACGCGATGGAAAGCCCCGTCGCATAGGCCGCTCAAGCGCCGAGCGAGCTTTGCGGGGACCACACCACGGTCATCCCGGGGCGATGGGGACGTCACGTCTCCGTCGCGTCGGGAGCTCTCTGCCCACAATGGATTCGCGAGGAAGAGGAGAGACTCCAATGGGTTCCATCGCCAACGCGGATCGGCGCGACCCGATCGCACTCCGTCGACCGTTTCACGCCACCATCGGGCTCGGCGCCCTGGACGCCAGCGACGCCATCAACGCCGACGCCATCGACCTGTCGGTCAGCGGCATGAGCGTCCGGACCGACATGCTCCCGGACGTCGGGGTGCAGATGGAGTTCCGGTTCATGCTCGAAGACGGCAAGCCCATCGACGCCCGCGGCGAGGTCGTCTGGACCCACGACGAGGGCTCCCGCGCGGGCGCCTTCGGGGTGAAGTTCCTGGCGATGCCGGGCGACGCGCGGGCCTCGCTGCGCCGCTCGCTCGAGCCCGTCAGCAAGTCCCCGGCGGCGGTCGGCGACTCGAAGGTCCGGCTGCACCTCGAGAGCATGGACGCGCCCTTCCGCGCGAAGCTCCGCGAGCGCCAGCCGGGCTCCGTGGTGGTCGGGCACGAGCTGTCCTTCCTGAAGCTGGGCGGCAAGGTCACCGTCGAGGGCGCCAAGGACAACGAGCCCGGCGTCATCAGCGCCGTCGACGTCGAGATCGACCCGGTCACCCAGAACCCGCGGCTCATCCTGACCATCGACCTCGACAACGGCGCCTCGGCCCGCGCGCTGCGGGTCACCTCCGTCGCCAAGGCCCCCGTCACGGCGGCCCTCATCGACGCCGCGCGGGTGTCCCTTCCCCCGGTGGAGGCCCCCGCCGAGCCCGTCGCCGCGAAGGCCGAGCCCGTCGCCGCGCCCGTGCGCGAGCCCGAGCGCGCCGTGGACACCGCCCGCAGCGAGCCGGAGCCCGCACGCGCGAAGCCCACCACGGTGGTGCAGCCCGTGGTCGCGCCCCCGTCGGCCATCGACTCCAGCGAGGACGACTTCGACGACGACGCGCCCGCCGGTCCGTCGCTGATGGAGCGCGGCGTCAGCGCCGCCCGGGGCGCCTGGGAGGGCACCCGCCGCATCGTGACCCCCGTCGCCGCGGGCGTCGTCGGCGGCGTGGCCGCGCTGCGGGCGCGCTTCCAGCGACCCGCGGACATGGACGACCTCGACGCGCCGCGCAGCGGTCTGCGGCCGCAGCACTCGCCCGCCCTCGCGACCACGAGCGACCCCGACGGGATGCTCGCCCGCAAGCGCAACCGCCGCGTGGTGATGTACGCCGGGGCCGCCGCGGTGCTCACCGTGCTCATCATCGCGATGGCGATCAGCGGCGGGCCCAGCGCCACCACGCCGCACCCGCAGGTCGCGGTGACCACCGACCCGGCGCCCGCGGCCGAGGTCGTCGCCCCCGCGCCGGTGGCCGTCACCGACCTGCCCGCCGAAGACCCGGTGCCCATGGGCGCCGAAGCCCGCGTCATCGCGGCCGGCAACAGCAACCTCCCGGCCGACCTTCAGGGCGCTGCGATTTCCCCCGCGGGCCAGGTCGAGGGCGCCCGCGCCGTGGTGATGCAGCGCCGGGTGCGCCCGGCGGGCTTCGTGCCCGCGGTCACGCCCGCCCGGGCGATGGCCGTCACCGCCACCCCGGGCCGCGGCGCGGCGATGGGCAACCCCAGCGTGCGCGTGGGCACCCGCCTCGCGCTGCGCATGGACGGCCCCATCGCCTCGATCACCGGCGCCGGAACCCGCGGCAACACCATCTCGATGGTGATCCCCGGGCGCCGCTCGCTCGACCTCGCGGCGAGCCTCGTGCGCATGGACGCCCGCATCCTCAACGCGGGCGTGATGAACCGCGCCGCCGGGGCCGAGCTCACGCTGCGCTTCCGCGACGCCGCGCCGCCCTTCTTCGCCCACGCCCGCGGCAACACCCTGGAGGTGATCCTCGGCGCCGCCCCGGGCGCCGCCCGCCGCCCCGCCCCCGCCGCCCCGGTGCTGCGCGTCTCCCGCCGCTGAGACCTCCCGCCTCCCCGATCCTTGCCACCCCCGTGCGGGGTGTGGGATCACCCGCCCCATGAAGATCGAGACGCTCGCGATACACGCCGGTCAGCACCCCGACCCGACCTCCGGGGCCGTGATGACGCCGATCGTCCTGTCGAGCACCTTCGCGCAGGATGGCCCTGGCAACCACAAGGGCTACGACTACTCCCGCAGCGGCAACCCCACCCGGGGCACCCTCGAAGCCTGCGCTGCGGCGCTGGAGGGCGCCCGCCACGGGCTCGCCTTCGCCAGCGGCTGCGCGGCCACCACGACCATCCTCCACACGCTCCGCCCGGGCGACCACATCATCTGCGGCGACGACGTCTACGGCGGCACCTTCCGCATCATCGACAAGGTGATGCAGCCCATGGGCATCAGCGCGACCTTCGTCGACATGACCGACCTCGCGCTCACCGAAGCGGCCTTCCGCCCGGAGACGAAGATGGTCTGGCTGGAGACGCCCTCCAACCCGATGCTCAAGGTCTTCGACATCGAGCGGGTGTGCGCCATCGCCAGCCGCAAGGGCGTGCCGGTCATCGTCGACAACACCTTCGCGACGCCGATGATCCAGCAGCCGCTCGGGCTCGGCGCCACGGCGGTGGTGCACTCCAGCACCAAGTACCTCAACGGCCACTCCGACGTCGTCGGCGGCCTGGTGATGACCAGCGACGACGAGCTCGTGCAGAAGCTCCGCTTCCTCCAGAACGCCATGGGGGCGGTGCCGTCGCCCTTCGACTGCTTCCTCGTGCTGCGCGGCCTGAAGACCCTGCCCGTGCGCATGGACCGCCACGCCGCCAACGCCCAGACCATCGCGGCGTGGCTGCGCCGGCACCACGACGTGGCGCGGGTGTACTACCCCGGCAACGACGATCACCCGCAGCGCGAGCTCATCCGCCGGCAGATGAAGACCCCGGGGGGGATGATCTCCTTCGTCATCAAGGCCGCCGGGGGCTCCGTGGCCGAGCGCTCGCAGAAGTTCCTCGCGGCGCTGAAGGTGTTCACCTGCGCCGAGAGCCTCGGCGGGGTGGAGTCGCTCATCGAGCTGCCCGCGGTCATGACCCACGCCTCGGTGCCCGCGGAGACCCGCGCGGCGCTCGGCATCGACGACGGGCTCATCCGCATCTCCGTGGGGCTCGAGGCGGTGGACGACCTCGTCGCTGACCTCGAACATGCGTTTTCCGCGTCGCACTGACGGACTGCGGTAGATTCCCGGCAATTCTCGTAACGACGTTCCTTGGAGGTCCTGTGGTGATGCAATCCTGGCGTGGGTTGGCGGTCGGTTCGCTGGTGGTGCTCGGGCTCGGCTGCGGCGACGACCCGGTGCCGATGACGGGGCAGGCCTTCTGGCGCGACGGGTGCCCCGCGAACATGTCGGGGGCCAACTGCACCACCAACCGGCACTCGGTGCGCGGCAGCAACGGGTCGCCCACCGTCGACGTGCTCTGCAACGTGGTGCCCGTCGCGGGCGGCCACGCCATCACCTTCCGCATCGCGGCCATCGAGCCCGGGCAGAACTTCTCCGAGTCGCTGGAGGGCCTCTTCGCGACGGGCCTGCTGCCCTCCGTGGGCGCCGAGCTGCGCCCCGGCGACGACGGCGGCTTCGTGCAGATCCGCGGCTCGGGCTGGAGCATCCCCCCGGCCAGCGGCACCATCGGCGTGGCTGGCGTCTGCCACGTCTTCATCGACCGCCTCAACGGCCAGAACTTCAACGGCAAGATCAAGTGCAGCAACGTGCAGGATGACCTGTCGCCGCCGCGCTCGCGCTTCGTCGACGGCTACCAGCCGCAGACGGTGAGCGACGAGTACGGCGAGTTCAACTTCACCAACTGCACCGCGATCCCCTGAGCGCTACACCACCGCCATGTCACGATCCAATCCGCCTTCCCGGAGCGCGGCGGGGCTCAAGGTCCTGCTGCTCGAGAACGTCCACACCAGCGCGCACGAGCTCCTGCTAGACGCCGGCTGCAAGGTCGACGCGGTGCCGAGCGCCCTCGGCGAAGACGCCCTCATCGAGCGCCTCCGCGGCGTGCACGTGCTGGGCATCCGCAGCAAGACCCAGGTGACCGCCAGGGTGCTCGCCGCCGCCCCGTCGCTGATGTCCGTCGGGTGCTTCTGCATCGGCACCAACCAGGTGGCGCTGCGCGACGCGCACGACATCGGCGTGCCGGTGTTCAACGCGCCCTTCAGCAACACCCGCAGCGTCGCGGAGATGATCATCGCCGAGGTGGTGATGCTCGCCCGGCAGCTCGGCGACCGGGTGCGCGAGGTGCACGCGGGCCGCTGGCGCAAGGTGTCCGCGGGCTGCGTCGAGGTGCGCGGCAAGACCCTGGGCATCGTCGGGTACGGCCACATCGGATCCCAGGTCGGCGTGCTCGCCGAGGCGATGGGCATGCGGGTGGTGTCCTTCGACGTCGCGACGAAGCTCCCGATGGGCAACACGCAGACCCTCGGCACGCTCGAAGAGCTGCTCGCGGTGTCGGACTTCGTCACCCTGCACGTCCCCGCGACGCCGCAGACCGAGATGATGATCAACGGCGAGGCCATCGCGCGCATGAAGAAGGGCGCGATGCTGCTCAACGCCAGCCGCGGCACCGTGGTCGACCTCGACGCGCTCTCCCGCGCCCTGCGCGACGGTCGTCTCGGGGGCGCGGCGATCGACGTGTACCCCGAGGAGCCCGAGGAGAACGGCGAGGGCTTCGCGTCGGTGCTCCAGGGGGCGCCCAACGTGATCCTGACGCCGCACATCGGCGGCTCGACGCTCGAGGCGCAGGCCAACATCGGCCGCGAGGTGGCCACGAGCCTGGTGCGCTACCTCGATGTCGGCAGCACCGTCGGCGCGGTGAACTTCCCCAACCTGGAGATGGCGCCCACCGCGGGCTCGCACCGCCTGCTCAACGCGCACCGCAACGTCCCGGGCGTGCTGCGCGACGTCAACCGCATCGCCAGCGACCTCGGCGCCAACATCCGCGCGCAGATGCTCGCCACCGACGCGACGCTCGGCTACCTCATCATGGACATCGACCAGGACGTCTCCGCGGCCCTGGCCGACGCCATCGGCGGCCTCGGCACCAGCATCTGCACCCGCGTCGTGTACTGAAAGACGGTGGCGCCTTTGTGCGACGGGTGAGGCGGGTGACCTCACCCGCGCTGCCGTAGAGGGGCATCGCGACAGCGGAGGGTGAGGTCGGCGTGATCGTTGCTGCCCATGAGCGTGCAGGACAGCAACCGCGAGGAGGTACGCCATGCCGCGTGGAGACAAGAGCGCCTACACCGACAAGCAGAAGCGCCAGGCCGAGCACATCGAGGAGAGCTACAAGGCCCAGGGGGTTCCGGAGGAGACCGCCGCGGCGCGCGCCTGGGCGACGGTCAACAAGCAGGATGGTGGGGGGAAGAAGTCGGGCTCCGGGAGGAAGAAGCCGACGAAGAGGTCGCCGAACTGACGGAGGGCCCTACCAGCGGCCGCGCGAGTGGCGGCCGCGGGGCGACTGCCAGCGGGGCGCGGGCTGGCGCCGGTAGCTGTCGTTGCGGCCCCACCGCGCGGGCGCGGGGCGCACGGCGGCGCGGCGCAACACCTCGCGGCGCATGACCTCCCGGCGCATGACCTCCCGGCGCAGGTTGCCGCGGTTGTACCCATCGCGCTGCACCGTGCCCTGGCGCCCGTAGCCAGGGCGGCGCTGCGCCTCGGCCTCGGACGCACTGGTCATCAGCCCGACGCTGAACAGCGCCGCGAAGAGCGCGCAGACGAGGACGAGGCGGGACGTGGTGGGCTGCTTCATGGTGTTTCGCTCCTGGTGATCGAGGCGGGTGCGTGGACATCGACGCGCGACGGTCGGTCCCTCCTACGCTGGGGTGAATATTTTCTTCGCGGGCCGTGCGAAGGTCGCTGGCCATGAAGGCAGCCACGCTCGGTCTGGTCGCGTTGCTCTCGTCTGCGTGCGCCGGTCCCATCGCCGCGAGCCCCGAGGCGAGGACGGCGCGCTACCTCGCCTCCATCCGCGGGCGCACCGCCTTCGAGGAGGTGTTCGTTCGCGAGATGCCCAAGGGCGGTGAGCTGCACACCCACCTGAGCGGCGCCGTGTACGCCGAGAGCTACCTGCGCTGGGCCGCCGAGGACGGGCTCTGCGCGCGCCGCAGCCCGCCGTCGATCGTCCAGCCCCCCTGCGACGCCGCCCGCGATGTGACCGGGCCCGCCATCGCGCTCGACGTCCCGCTCTACCGCGCGCTCGTCGACGGGCTGTCGATGCGCAACCACTCGCCCGCCATGGGCATCGGGCACGACCGCTTCTTCGACACCTTCGGGCGCTTCGAGGTGACCCGCGTGCGCTACGGCGACATGCTCGCCGAGGTGGTGTCGCGGCTGGCCCGGCAGAACACCCGCTACGTCGAGGTGATGCAGTCGCTCGGCGTGGGCGGCGCCAACCGCGTCGGGCACGCGGCGGGCTGGAGCGACGACCTCGCCGCGATGAGCGTGCGCGTCCCGGAGAGCGCGGTGGCGGCGGTGGTGGCCGACGCGCGGGGGCGCATGGACGCACAGGAGGCCCGGATGCGCGAGGTGCTGCGCTGCGGGCAGCCGGGCGAGGACCCTGGCTGCGGGGTGACCCTGCGCTACCTGGTGCAGATGATCCGGACGGTGCCGCGCGAGGAGGTGTTCGCGCAGGCGGTGGCGGCGGCGGCGATCATCGAGGCCGACCCGCGGGCCGTGGGGCTCAACCTCGTGGCGCCGGAGGACGACCCGGTGGCGGTGCGCGACTACCGCGACCACATGCGCATCATCGATCACGTCACGCGGCACGGCGCGCGGGTGAACGTGGCGCTGCACGCGGGAGAGCTCACGCCCTCGCTGGTGGCGCCGGAGGTGACCGACGACCACATCCGGCTGGCGGTGGAGGTCGCCGGGGCGCGGCGCATCGGGCACGGCACCGACATCGCGTGGGAGCGCGACGCCCGCGGGACGCTGGCGATGATGGCCGCGCGCGGCGTGGCGGTGGAGCACTGCCTCACGAGCGCCGACGTGATCCTCGGGGTGCGCGGGGCGGCGCACCCGTGGGCGCTGTACCACGACGCGGGAGTGCCTCAGGTGATCTGCGCCGACGACGAGGGCGTGGCGCGCTCGGACCTCTCGCGCGAGTACCTGCGCGCGGTGCAGGACTTCGCGCCAGGCTGGACCGGCCTGAAGGCCCTGGCCCGCAATGCGTTGAGCCACTCGTTTCTACCGGGCCCGTCTCTGTGGGAGCGCGGGGCGATCAACGCGGCGTGCCGGGCCGAGGCGCCGGGGGCCGAGCGGCCGGGTGCGGCGTGCGCGGCGTGGCTGGCGACGAGCGAGCGGGCGCGCGAGCAGTGGCGTCTGGAGGGCGCGCTGCGGCGCTTCGAGGCGATGTGGTGAGCGGCGGACAGGGGGCGAGCGTATCGCTCAGCCCGCGGCGCTTGCGAAAGAGTGCTAGCAGAGAACGGTGAGTGCCGTCTTGTCGGGGTCGTCGTGCTGACGACTCCCCACCTCTCGATGCTGCGGAGCCGCCCGATGCAACGGTCGCAACCGAACCTGTCAGCGCTCGAAGGGGTGGTCGCTCCCGTGGTGCTCGACGCCCTGCGCGCCGCATCGAAGCGGCTGGGCGCGCTCGGCATCCGTCACGCCCTCGTCGGCGGACTCGCGGTCGGCGCCTACGGCGTGGTGCGCGCCACGAAGGACGTCGACTTCCTGGTGGGTGACGAGGCCTTCGAGCACCACGAGGGCGGCATCGTGACGATGAAGTCGGGGGTGCCCATCCAGATCCACGGCGTGCTCGTCGACCTGCTCTCCGTGCAACCCGACGAGGGCGCGCTGCGCGACGTCCCGGTGGCGCCGACCGGGACCGAGGTTCCGGTCGCCCCGGTCGCGGCGCTCGTCCACCTGAAGCTGAAGTCGCCGCGCATGAAGGACGCAAGCGACGTCGTCGAACTCCTGAAGGCGGGCATCGACCGCACCGCCTGCCGCGACTGGCTGACGGCCAACGCCCCGGCGCTGCTCGCGCGCTTCGACGAGCTCGCGGCGCAGGCCGAGCGCGAAGGCGAGTAGCGGCGCCAGGCCCGAGCGCCCGGGGGGGGGCTCTGGGGTGGCTGGCGACGAGTGAGCCCTTACCCCTTCACCGCAGCCACATCGACGCGAACAGGAGGCAGAACACCCCCAGCGGGAAGGCCGCGACCAGCGCGCAGGCCAGCCAGATCGGGTGGTCGCGCAGCGGCCGTCGTTCGAGCCACAGCATCAGGCCCCACGCGGGCACCGTGCCCAGCGCCGCGGCCACCAGCCCCACGAGGCCCATCGGGTTGTCGTCGCCGGGGCTCGTCATGACGCGCCACCAGAGCAGCAGCCCCAGCACGACGTTGAGCACACCGAAGAGTCCGAGCGCGAGGTGCAGCCGGGAGCGCATCGCCGGGTGATACCCGACCGCCGCCGCGCGGTCACCCCGCCCGCTGCCGCTGCCGCCGCGCCGGGCCGCGACGTTGCACCGCGCGCACCCGGTCGAGGCGCCCGGTGGGCACCACCCGCTCGCCCACGATGACCGCCGTCTCCAGCTCGCCCGGGTCGACCGCCGCCGTGAGCCCGGTGGTGTCGTCGTCGAGCACGAGGTCGCCGCCGCGCGCGAAGGGCGTGAGCGCCGGCAGGCACACGACGCCCGGCGCCCACGCGAAGGCCATCACCTTCGTGCTTCCCCCGGCGGCGTCGCGCAGCACCAGCGCCGGGTGGTGGTGCCCGATCACCACGCGGCCGCCGCGGCCCCGCGCGAGCGCCCGCTCCGAGCGCAGCGCGTCGAGCTCGTCGCCGTGCACCGCCGCGTGGCGGCCGAAGGTCCACCGCGCGCACACCGTCACGTCGCGGCCGGAGAGGGCCGCGTCGAGGCCGCGGTCGTGGTTGCCCGGGATGAGCACCGCGGCGCAGCCGTCGAGCGCGGCCAGCAGCCGGTCGAGGGCGCTCTCGCCGTCCGCCGCGGGGCGCATCGACGCGGGGCCGTGCACCACGTCGCCCGCGATCACCACCGTGGCCGGGTCGAGGCGCGCGCGCAGCCCGGCGATGCGCGCGAGCAGCTCGCCGTCGTCGACGCCCGGGAGCAGGTACCCGCGTCCCTGGAGCGCGCGCACATAGCCCGCGTGCACGTCGGCGATCACCAGCGTGCGGGTGACCGGGTCGAAGAGCCCGCCGGGGGCCACGCAGCAGAGGCCGTCGTCGAGGGTCAGCACCGGAGGGCCCTCAGCTCCCCGCCGCCAGCGTCGCCTCGAAGAGGCGCTTGGCCGCGTCGAGCAGGGCTCGCTCGGGGTCGTCGCCGCGCACGGCGTCGCGGTCCACCCAGGTGCGCGCGGGGATGCTCAGCGGCGACGGGCCATCGAGCCGGTGCAGGTGCCAGCGCCGCCGGGTGCGCTCGGCGAGGGCCTCGACGGCGCGGTCGCCCTCCAGGGAGGTCCAGAGCGTGTGGTCGAGCGCGCGCAGCAGCACGTGCCCCGGGTCGTGCTTGCGCAATACGTCATGGAGTAAACCTGGCGTCGCCGCGCCGGGCCGGGCGTCCGGCAGCCAGAGCTGGGCCACGCGCGCCACCTCGCGGAAGTACGCGCCGCTCAGCACCCCTTCGGCGAGGGCGCCCATGGCGTCGGCGCGCAGCCCCTCGGGCGACAGCCATCGGGCCAGGGTGTCCGGCGAGGCCTCCGCCAGCGACGCGCCCGCGGTCACGCACACGGCCTCGTCGAGCGCGCACACGCTCGCGGCCTCGCCGGTGTCGTCGCGGTAGCGGGCGGCCACCGCGCGGGCGATGAGCTCGTTGGCCATCGCGCCCGCGAAGGTGAAGGCCACGAGGTGGGCGCGCTCGCCGTCGCGGTGCAGCTCCACCACGAAGCGGTCGACGCCGGGCAGCGACGCCCGCTGCGCCTGCGCCCGGAGCAGGGCGCCCACCGCGCGCGCCGTCACCTCGTGCACCCCCAGCAGCGCCGCCACCCGCGCGGTGAGCTCCGCCGCGTCGAGGTGGGCGAGCGACCCGAGCTCCGACCAGAGGGCCTCGACGGCGTCGGCCACCTGCGCGCTCTGCGCGGCGCGCTGGCCGTGCCACGCCGGCAGCGCACGCTCGGGCCCGCGGTCGGGGCGCACGCACACGGCGTCGCTGGCCCGCGCGACCACCTTCCATTTCTGCCCGCCCAGGACGAAGCGGTCGCCCACCTCCAGCGAGACCGCGAAGCGGCCCTCGAGCTGCCCCACCACCCGTCGACCGTGGCGCACCTCCACGGTGACCTCGCCCACGATGGTCCCGATGCCCTGGCGGTAGCGCCGCTCGGAGCGCTTGCCGCTGATGGCCCAGCGCTCGCCGTCGGTCACCGCGCGGGCCATCTCGGGGTACGCCGCGAGGGCGTCGCCGCCGTGCGCGAGGTAGCCCATCACCTGCTCGAGGTCGGCGCTGGTGAGCCCGCGCAGCGAGCGCGACGCCCGGAGCCCGTCGCCCACCTCGCGCGCCGTCGCGCCGCAGAGCTGGAGGCGACCCAGCGCGGCCTGCACCGCCACGTCGAGGTCGCCCTCGCGCAGCGCCAGGGCCTCGACCTCGCCGCCCCGCGCCGCGCGGATCACCGCCGCGCACCGCACCACGTCGAGGGCGCTCGTGGGGATGAGCTCGGCCCGCGCGGGGATGCCCGGACGGTGGTCGGCGCGGCCCGCGGCCTGGAGCAGACGAGACGTGGCGTTGGGGGCGCCGAGCACGAGCACCCGGCGCACCGCGGGCAGGTCGACGCCCACCTCCAGGGCGCTGGTGGCCACCACCACGCGCAGGGCCCCGGCGCGCAGCTCGTCGGCCACGCGGGCGCGCTCCTCCTGCGAGAGCGACCCGTGGAAGCACGCCACGCCGTAGCGAGCGGGCAGCACGTCGCGCAGCGCCACGGACCACAGCTCGGCGCGGGCGCGGGCGCCGACGAAGAGCAGCGTGGTGCCGTCGGTCGCGGCGACCTGCCGGGCGATCATCGGGAGCACCGTGCGCCAGGCCCACGCGCCGTCGGGGAAGGCGTGCTCCATGGGAGGGTCGGTGATGCGCAGCTCGGCGGGCGTGTCGTTGGCGACGGCGATCACCTCGGCGTCGGCGTGCACCCACGCGGCGAGGGCGTCGAGCGGGCGCACCGTGGCGCTCAGCGCGAGCCGGCGTGGCGGCGGGGCGGCGTGCATGGCGACCCAGGTGTCGAGGTGCGCGAGGGTGGTGGAGAGCAGCGCGCCCCGCTTGCCCGCGGCGAGCAGGTGCAGCTCGTCGAGCACGACGGCGGCGACGTGGGTGAGCATCTCGCGGCCCGGCCCGGCGAGCAGCACCGCGAGGGACTCCGGGGTGGTGAGCAGCACCTCCGGCGGGCGCTCGCGCTGGGCGGCGCGCTGCCGGGGGCTGGTGTCGCCGGTGCGCTGGGCCACGCGGAGCGAGCCGCCGAGCGAGGTGATCATCGCGGCGACGGCGTCGGTCTGCGTGGCCGAGAGGGCGCGCACCGGGGCGAGGTAGAGCACGCGCACGCCGTTCGCCGCGGCGGGGGGGCGGGCGATGAGGTCGGCGAGGAGGGGGAGCATCACGGCGGCGGTCTTGCCGCTGCCGGTGGGCGCGGTCACCAGCAGGGCCCGGCCGCGGGGGAAGGCCGCGAAGACCGCGCGCTGCACCGCCGTGGGTTCATCGCCGCGGGCGTCGAACCACCGGGCCACGAGCGCCTCGACCGTAGGCCCGAGGTCGCCGAGCTTCGAGCGGCGCACCCGGGGGCGTCGGGCGCGCTCGGGCGGTGCTTCGGTGCGCGGCAGGCGTCGGGTGGTGGGGGGCATCAACGGTGGCGATCGGGCGCGCGGGGAGAGAGCAGTAGCGCAACCGGCGCGACGAGGGGAGGGCGCGGTCGCCGGATGGGGCCGTCGCTGATTTGCCCACGAGTGTCGTGCGGCCGTCGGGGAGGCCATGCTAGCTTCGCGGTCGTGGAGGTCGTGCTCCGCAAGCTTGGTCCGAAGCCTGGACGCCCGGTGGTTGGCCGCCTCGTGCGAGCGCCCCGCCGTGGTGCCGTGGTGGTCATCGAGTTCCCCGATGGGCTGCACGAGTACGTGACCACGCCGGTGCGCCGCATCCTTCGTGTGGCGGGCGAAGAGGTCTACTACCTCCAGACCACCAACAGCCGGTACCGGCTCGAAGTGCGCCGCGCGTCTCCGTCCGCGACGGAGAACAGCATCGTCCGCTGAAGCCCTCCGGCGGTGCTCATCGCTGCCCTCTTCGTGCGCGAAGCGCTTGCAGGCTGCGGGTGACGAGCCATCGCGCGGAACCCGCAGCCATCAGCACACCTTCGCGCGCCTTGGCTGCCGCGGGTTGAAACCCACGGCAGCCGAAGGTGAAGGCCGCAAGCGGCCTGTCCGATGTCCAGGCACAGTGACCAGCCCGCCGCGGGCTTTCCCTTGGCTGCCGTGGGTTTCAACCCGCGGCAGCCA